>JBFWRS010000005.1:0-122751 GCA_050248795.1 Burkholderiales bacterium
TCTGCGGCGCCGCGTTCGAGAGCAAGGCCGGCAGGCAGGTGGTGATGGCGCAGGTGGTGGTCGACGCCACCGGCGACGGCGACCTCTTCGCCCAGGCCGGCGCGCGCTGCGAAACCGACATCGAGCAATCCGACATCCATCACTGCATGAATACCTCGTGGCTGTTCGGCGGCGTGGACATGCCGCGCTGGATCGCGTTCCGCGCCGGCAAGCCGGACGATTATTCGGCGTTCATGCAGCGCGGCCGCGACACGATGCGCTTTTTCGACAAGCCCTTCGTCTCCTGGCGCGACGACATCGCGCTCTTCATGGGCCCGCGGCAGGCAGGCTTCTCGGCGCTCGACCCGGAGGACCAGACGGCGGTGGAGATCCGCTCGCACAAGCTGATGGCGCTGCACCTCGATTTCTACCGCGCGCACGCGCCCGGCTTCGAGGACGCCTACCTGCTGCAGAGCGGCCCGCAGCTCGGCGTGCGGCACAGCCGGCGCCTCGCGGGCACCTCGAAGGTGACCCGTGCGCAGTGGCCGACGGGAATGATCCACGCGGACGAGATCGGCGTGTCGCCGAGCCCGTCGCCCAAGTTCCCGAACGTCTCGATTCCGTACGGCAGCCTGGTGCCGGAGAAGCTCGACGGCCTGCTCGCCTGCGGGCGCCACATCGCCTGCGACCCGAACTCGCACGGCTTCCTGCGCGAGATTCCGCAGTGCTGGGTGACCGGGCAGGCGGCAGGCACCGCCGCGGCCATCGCCGCGAACCGCGGCTGCGAACCGCGCGCGGTGGACATCGCAGAACTGCAGGACAGGCTCGCCGCGCAGGGCGTGTTCCTGCGGCGCGCAGGCCTCACGCCAGCGTACTCACCGTCCGCCGGAAGCGCAGCAGCGCGCCCGTGAACAGCGCAGCGCCGATGCCGGCCACCGCGACGAACTGCGGCCACACCACGTCGAAGCCCGCGCCGCGGTACAGGATCGCCTGCGCCAGGCTGACGAAGTGCGTGGTGGGCGCGAGCGTCATCACGTAGCGCACGGCGTCGGGCATGCTCTCGCGCGGCGTCATGCCGCCCGACAGCACTTCCAGCGGCAGCACCACCAGCATCACCAGCAGGCCGAGCTGCGGCATCGAGCGCGCGACCGTGCCGAGGAAGATGCCCATCGACGTGGTGGCAAACAGGTGGACCAGCGCGCCGCACAGGAACAGCGGCAGCGATCCCGCGACCGGCACGTCGAGCAGGCCCTGCACCACCAGCTTCAGCGACAGCGCGGCGGCGGCGAGCACCACCAGCCCGTTCGCCCAGACCTTGGCCGCCATGATCTCCACCGGCGCGAGCGGCATCGACAGCAGGTGCTCGATGGTGCCGTGCTCGCGCTCGCGTATCACCGCAGCACCCGTGAGGATGATCGACAGCATGGTGATGTTGTTGATCAGTTCCATCACGCTGCCGAACCACTCGCTGCTCAGGTTGGGGTTGAACCGCATGCGCGTCGCCAGCTCGACCGGGGGAGCCGCCGCGGCACCGCCCGAATGCAGGAACTGCGCGATCTCGTCGGCGGCGATGCTCTGGATGTATCCCGCACCGATGAAGGCCTGGCTGGTATGCGTGGCGTCCACGTTCAGCTGCATCGCCGGGCGCCTGCCGGCCAGCACGTCGCGCTGGAATCCGGGCGGGATGTCGAGCGCGAAGGTATAGCGGCCGCGGTCCATCCCGCGGTCCGCCTCCTGCATGCCTACGTGTTCGGGCGCCATGAAGCGCGGCGGCATGAGGCCGGCGGCAATGGCGCCGGAGAGCTGCGAGCGGTCTTCGTCGACGATGGCGACCGAGGCCTTGCGCAGTTCCATCGTCACGCTGGCGGCGCTGTAGATGGCGGCGGTGAAGCTGAAGAAGATGAACACCAGCATCAGCGGATCGCGCCGCAGGCTGCGCAGTTCCTTGACGCCGAGGTGCAGGATGTTGCCAAGGCTGCGCGTGCTCATCTGCCCTGCTTCCTGAGGAACATCACGCTCAATAGCGTGATCGCCGGTACGAACGCCGCCAGCGCGAGGAAATAGGACCCCAGGTCGGCGAAGCCGAGCGACTTCGCGAAGCAGCCGCGGCTGACGATGATGAAGTAGGTGGTCGGAAAGAGCCGCCCGATTGCCTCGCCCACGCCCTCGAGCGAATGCACCGGATGGATCAGGCCGGAGAACTGGATCGCCGGCAGCATGGTGATCACCGCGGTGCCGAACATCGCCGCGATCTGGGTCTGCGCGAACGCCGACATCAGCAGGCCCAGGCCGGTGGAGATCGTCACGTACAGCAGCGCCGCCGCCGTCAGCGCGAGAAAGCTGCCTTTCAGCGGCACGCCGAAGCCGTACACCGCGAGCGCCGTGAGGATGAAGAAATTGAACATGCCGAGGATGACGTACGGCAGCTGCTTGCCAAGCAGGAACTCCAGCCGCGTCACCGGCGTGACATAGAAGTTCACGATCGAGCCGAGCTCCTTTTCCCTCACCACGCCGAGTGCGGTGAGCATGGCGGGAATCATCATCAGCAGGATCGGGATAGCGGCCGGCACGAACGAGTTGATGCTGCGCACGTCGGGGTTGTAGCGGTAGCGCACCTCGACCGTTGCCGGCTGCGCCGCGGCCGCCGGCACGCCGGCGCGCTGCGCGAGCTCTGCAAGGTACCCGGCGTGCATGCCTTGAACGTAGCCTGCGGACGTTTCGGCGCGCAGCGGCATGGCGCCATCGATCCAGACGCCGATCTCGGCGGTCCTGCCGCGCTGCAGGTCGCGGCCGAAGCCCTCCGGGATCTCGAGCGCGACGCTCAACTCGCCGGTGCGCATGCGCCGGTCGAGTTCGTCGTAGTCCCGGATCGGTGCCCGCTCGACGAAGTAGCGCGAGCCCGAGAGGTTCAGCGCGTATTCGCGGCTCGCCTGCGTGCCGTCGCGGTCGAGCGTGGCGAAAGACAGGTCCTCGACGTCGATGCTGACCCCGTAACCGAGGATCACCATCAGCAGCACCGTGCCGATCAGCGAGAACGCCAGGCGTATCGGGTCGCGCAGCAGTTCCAGCATCTCCCGGCGCGCGTAGCTGGCGTAGCGCAGCAGGCTGAATCCGGCCCTCGTGCGCGATGCACCCGGCAGCGGGAGCGGCGCCAGCGCGGCGAGATCCTCCGCGCGCGTGCCTTGCACCGGCCCCGGCGCTGCCTGCTCCAGGCAGGCGATGAACGCCTCCTCCAGCGTCCGCGCGCCGTGCGAGCCGATCAGCGCCGCTGGCGTGCCGGTCGCGAGCACGCGGCCGTCGTTCATGAACGAGACACGGTCGCAGCGCTGTGCTTCGTTGAGGAAGTGCGTGGAGACGAAGATGGTCACGCCGTCGCGCCGCGACAGGTCGATCAGGAGCTCCCAGAAGCCGTCGCGCGCCACCGGGTCGACGCCGGAGGTGGGCTCGTCCAGGATCAGCATCTCCGGGCGGTGGATCACCGCCACGGCAAGCGACAGGCGCTGGCGCATGCCGAGGGGGAGCGCCTGCGGCAGCATCTGCGCCGCGTGCGAGATGCCGAAGCGCTGCAGCATCGCGTCGACGCGCGCCGGGACTTGCGCCGGCGGCACGTGGAACAGGCGCGCGTGCAGCTCGAGGTTCTGCCGCACCGTGAGTTCGTCGTACAGCGAAAACGACTGCGACATGTAGCCGACGCGCGCCCGGGTTTCGAGGTCATCGGGCGCCACGTCGCGGCCGAACAGCCGCGCGCTGCCCGCCGTAGGGGCAAGCAACCCGGTCAGCATCTTCATGGTGGTGGTCTTGCCGCAGCCGTTCGAGCCGAGGAAGCCGAAGATCTCGCCGCGTTCGATGCGGAAGCTGACATCGTCGACCGCGGTGAAATCGCCGAAGCGCCGCGTCAGGCCGGCCGCCTCGATCGCGGCGTCGCCGTCCCGAGCCGCGCGCGGCGGAATGACCAGCGCATGGTGCCCGCGCCGCTGCGCCTCGGGCAGCAGCGCGATGAATGCCTCCTCCAGGGAACCGGTCGCAGTCCGCGCCCTGATCTGCCGCGCATCGCCGGTTGCGAGCACCCTGCCCGCGTTCATCGCCACCAGCCAGTCGAACTGCTCGGCTTCCTCCATGTACGCGGTCGCCACGATCACGCTCATGCCGGGCCTGCGCGCGCGAATGCGCTCGATCAACTGCCAGAACTGGCGCCGCGACAGCGGGTCCACCCCTGTCGTCGGCTCGTCGAGAATCAGCAGGTCCGGGTCGTGTATCAGCGCGCAGCACAGGCCGAGCTTCTGCAGCATGCCGCCCGAAAGCTTGCCGGCGGCGCGGCCCGCGAACGGCGCCAGCCCGGTGCCCTCGAGCAGTTCGCGGATGCGCCATTCGCGCGACTCGCGCGCGTGGCCGAACAGGCGCCCGAAGAAATCCACGTTCTCGTACACCGACAGCGTTGCATAGAGGTTCCGCCCCAGCCCCTGCGGCATGAAGGCGATGCGCGGGCACACCGCCTCGCGGTGCCTGCGGTCCGCCATGTCGCCGCCGAGGACTTCGATCGTGCCCTGCTGCATGCGGCGCGCGCCGGCGACGAGCGCAAGCAGCGTCGACTTGCCGACGCCGTCCGGGCCGATCAGCCCGACCACCCTGCCGGCCGGGATGTCCAGGCTGACGGCATCGGCAGCCAGCGTCTTGCCGTAGCGATGCGTCACCGAGGCGAGCCGCGCGACTACCGGCCCGCCCAAGGCGCTCATTTGCGCGCCCAGTCCGCCTGCAGGTGCGGCGGCCAGGCCGCCGCTGGATCCAGGCGCACGTAGGCGACGCCCGGCAGGCCGGTCTTCACCTGCGTGCGGTAGCGCCGTAGCAACTCCGGATCGACCTGCGCCCGCACCCGGAACATCAGCTTTTGCCGCTCTTCCTTCGTCTCTACCGTCTTCGGCGTGAACTGCGCGCTGCTGGCGACGAACGACACCTTTGCCGGCACCGGGCGCTGCGGCGCTGCGTCCAGCACGATCCGCGCCTCGGTGCCGATCGCAACCCGCCCGACGACGGTCTCCGGCAGGAAGAAGGTCATGTACACCTCGCCGACGTCCAGCACCGTGAGAACCTTGCCGCCTGCGGCGACGATCTCGCCGGGTTGCGCGATGCGGTACTCGACGCGGCCGCCGCGCGGCGCCTTCAGCGTCGCATCCTCGATATCCGACTCGAGGCGCTCAACGGTCGCCAGCGCCGCCTCGATCGCCGACTGCGCCTCGAGCACCTGCGATTGCGCGGCATGGATTCCGGATTCCGCCTCGAGCACCTGGGAGCGGGCGGCGCTGAGCGCGGCGCGCGCGCCGTTGACCCTTGCCTGGCTGTCGTCGAGCTTCTGCGCCGAGGTGAATCCCTTCGCGACCAGCACCTTCGCCCGCTCGAATTCCTTTTGCGCGTAGGCGAGGTCGCTCTCGCGCTGCGCCACTACCGCGAGCGCGGTGCTGCGCGCGCTGCGCCGCTGCGCCACCACCGATTCGGCTGTGGCCTTCGCGCTCTCTGCGCGACGCACCATCGCCCGCGCCTGTGCCAGCTCGGCCTCGAGCGCCTGCGTATCCATGCGCACGAGCACCTGCCCCGCCTCGACGAAGTCGGCTTCCCTGACCAGGATCTCCCGGATCCTCCCTGGCAGCCTGGTCGCTATGTCGACTTCGGTGGCCTCGATGCGCCCGTTGCCGCTGGCGAAGCCTGCCGGCAGGCCGCCGCGGTCTCGGCCGTACCAGGCGAACGCGAGCGCAAGCGCCGCGCCCAGGACGACGATGCCGGCGATTGCCCTGGCCCTGCTGCCATCCATGCCCATCCGACCATGATACGTGCGGGCTGTACGACGGGATTGATCAGGCTCAACACCCGGCAGGGCGGGAGCGCACGTACGTGTTGCTGGTGCCGGAAAAGAGACTCGAACTCTTACGCTGTCGCCAGCGGCGGATTTTGAGTCCGCTGCGTCTACCAGTTCCGCCATTCCGGCTGGTCTGGGAAACGAATTCTAGCTTCTATAATGGCCGCGGATGAAAGTCGCCGACTTCGATTACGCGTTGCCGCCGGAGCTGATCGCGCAACAGCCCCCCGCGGAACGCAGCGCGAGCCGGCTGCTGCACCTGGACGGCCGCACCGGGCAGATCACCGACCGGGCCTTCGCCGACTTTCCGGACCTGGTGGAACCCGACGACCTGGTGGTGATGAACGACACGCGCGTGATCAAGGCGCGGCTTGCGGGCAGGAAGAGCACCGGGGGAAAGATCGAGCTCTTCGTCGAGCGCGTGATCGCAGAGCGCGAGGCGCTGGCGCTGATCCGCGCCAGCCACCCGCCGCAGGCGGGCACCACGCTCGTCATCGGCACCGATACCACGGTCGAGCTGCTCGGCCGTCAGGGCGACCTGTGGCATGTGCGCTTCCCGGCGCGCGTGCTCGACCTGCTCGAAGCGCACGGCGCGGTGCCGCTGCCGCCCTACATCACGCACGCGCCCACCGCCGAGGACGCGCAGCGCTACCAGACGGTGTTTGCCGCCCGGCCGGGCGCGGTTGCCGCGCCGACCGCGGGGCTGCATTTCGACAAGGCGATGCTCGCGCGCCTGGCAGCCAAAGGCATTGCCACGGCGACGCTTACGCTGCATGTCGGTGCCGGCACGTTCCAGCCGGTGCGCGCCGAGAACGTCGAGGACCACCGCATGCATGCGGAGCGCTACGAGATCCCCCGCGCGACGCTGGAGGCCATCGCCAGGAAGCGCGTGCTCGCGGTGGGCACCACCACGCTGCGCGCGCTCGAGAGCGCGGATACCCGGGGCCGCGTGGGCGAGACCGACCTCTTCATCACGCCCGGCTTCAGGTTCCGCACGGTCGAGCGACTGCTCACCAATTTCCACCTGCCGAAGTCGACGCTGCTGATGCTCGCCTGCGCCTTCGGCGGCACCGAGAACGTGCTGCGCGCCTACCACCACGCGATCGAGCAGCGCTACCGCTTCTTCAGCTATGGCGACGCGATGCTGATCGAGCGGGCGCAGCCCTAGATGAAGTTCGCGGTAACGCACCGCGACGGCGCGGCGCGGCGCGGTCGGCTGGAACTCGCGCACGGCACGGTGGAGACGCCGGTGTTCATGCCGGTGGGCACCTACGGCTCGGTGAAGGCGATGTCGCCCGCCGAGCTCGAGGAGATCGGCGCGCAGATCGTGCTGGGCAACACCTTCCACCTGTGGCTGCGGCCGGGCCTGGACGTCATCGACGCGCATGGCGGGCTGCACCGCTTCATGGGCTGGGAACGCCCCCTGCTCACCGATTCCGGCGGCTTCCAGGTGTTCAGCCTCGCGCCGATGCGCAAGCTCACCGAGGAAGGCGTGCGCTTCGCCTCGCCGGTCAACGGCGACAGGATGCTGCTGACGCCCGAAGAATCGATGCGCATCCAGCGCGTGCTCGGCTCCGATGTCGCCATGGTGTTCGACGAATGCACGCCCTACCCGGCTACCCGCGCCGAGGCGCAGCAATCGATGCAGCTGTCGCTGCGATGGGCAGCGCGCTCGAGGCACGCGTTCGAGGGCTCGCCGAACGCGCTGTTCGGCATCGTGCAGGGGGGCATGTACGAGGACCTGCGCGACGCTTCGCTCGAGGGGCTCACCGGGATCGGCTTCGAGGGCTACGCCATTGGCGGGCTGTCGGTGGGCGAGCCGAAGGAAGACCGCGGCCGCATCCTCGCGCATTGCGCACCGCGCCTGCCGGCGGAGAAGCCGCGATACCTGATGGGCATGGGCACGCCGGAAGACCTGATCGACGGCGTGCTCGCCGGCATCGACATGTTCGACTGCGTGATGCCGACGCGCAACGCGAGGAACGGCTGGCTCTTCACGCAGCATGGCGACGTCAAGATCCGCAACGCGCGCTACCGCGGCGACACCGCGCCGCTGGACGACGCCTGCGCCTGCTACTGCTGCCGGCACTTCACGCGCGCCTACCTGCATCACCTGCAGAAATCCAACGAGATCCTCGGCGCGCGGCTGAACACGATCCACAACCTGCACTACTACCTTGCGCTGATGCGCGAGCTTCGCGGCGCGATCGAGGCCGGCGTCCTGCAGGAAACGGCCGCGCGACTGCGGGAGCAACGCAGGCGGCTGCTATAATTCGCGGTTTCCCAGAATCTTCAAGGGGTTGTAAGTGCTGATCTCCACCGCGTATGCGCAGGCACCAGCCGCCGGAGGCGACGCAGGCCTGATGGGCTTCCTGCCCATCATCCTGATGTTCGTGCTGCTGTACTTCATCATGATCCGTCCGCAGATGAAGCGCGCAAAGGAACAGAAGGCGATGATCGAGGCGCTGCAGAAGGGCGACGAAGTCGTCACCGCAGGCGGCCTGGTCGGCCGCATCACCAACGTCGGCGAAGGCTATGTGACCGTCGAGATCGCGGAGAACACGCAGATCCTGGTGCAGAAGGCCGCGGTGCAGCTGCCGCTGCCCAAGGGCACCATCAAGTCGCTCCGGTAGCAGACACACCCTACCTGACCCACCTGACCCACCTGACCCACCCGACCCACCCGACCCACCCGACCCACCCGACCCACCCGAAAGCCGCGGCTTGAACCGTTACCCGGTCTGGAAGTACGTCTTCGTCGGCATAACCGTGCTGGCGGCACTCATTTACACGCTGCCGAACTTCTTCGGCGAATCCCCCGCCGTGCAGGTGTCCAGCGCCAAGGCGACGGTGAAGGTGGACACGGCGCTGCTCGATCGGCTCGAGCAGGCGCTGAAGGGCGCCGGGATCACGCACACCGGCGTGATCGTCGACGCGAACAGCATCCGCCTGCGCCTTGCCGACACCGACACGCAGCTGAAGGCGAAGGACGTCGTCGAGAAGGCGATCAATACGGATCCCGCCAACCCCACCTACGTGGTCGCGCTGAACCTGCTTACCTCTTCGCCCAACTGGCTCACCGCGATCCGCGCGCTGCCGATGTACCTGGGGCTGGACCTGCGCGGCGGCGTGCACTTCCTGCTCCAGGTGGACATGCAGGCGGCGCTCACCAAGAAGCTGGACAGCCTCGCCGGAGACGCGCGCCAGCAGCTGCGCGACAAGTCGATCCGCCACGGCGGCGTCACCCGCGAGGGCCAGACGCTGCGCATCCGGCTGCGCGACGCCGCCACGCGCGAGCGCGCACGCGACGTGATCTCGGCCAACATCCAGGACCTTGCGCTCACCGAACGCCAGGACGGCAGCGACTTCCTGCTCGTGGCCGCTTTCAAGCCCGATGCGCTGCGCAAGACGCAGGAGTCCGCGATCAAGCAGAACATCACCACGCTGCACAACCGCATCAACGAGCTCGGCGTCGCCGAGCCGGTGATCCAGCAGCAGGGCGCGGACCGCATCGTGGTGCAGCTCCCTGGCGTGCAGGACACCGCCAAGGCCAAGGACATCCTCGGTCGCACCGCGACGCTCGAAGTGCGCATGGTCGACGAGGAAAAGATGACCGGCGAGAACCTCGAGGCGGCGAAGGCCGGCCAGCCGCCCTTCGGCACCGACTTCTTCCTCGAATCCAACGGCCAGCCGATCCTCGTGCGCAAGCAGGTCGTGCTCACCGGCGACCGGCTGATCGACGCGCAGCCGGGCTTCGACAGCCAGACCCAGGAACCCGCCGTGCACCTGCGGCTCGACTCTCCCGGCGCGCGCATCTTCCAGGAGGTCACGCGCCAGAACGTCGGCAAGCGCATGGCGATCCTGCTGGTCGAGCGCGGCAAGGGCGAGGTCGTCACCGCGCCGGTGATCCGCACCGAGATCGGCGGCGGGCGCGTGCAGATCTCCGGCCGCATGACCACGACCGAGGCGAACGACGTCGCGCTGCTGCTGCGCGCAGGCGCGCTCGCCGCGCCGATGGAGATCGTCGAGGAACGCACCGTCGGCCCGAGCCTGGGCAAGGAGAACATCGAGCGCGGCTTCAATGCCACGAAGTGGGGCTTTGTCGCCATCGTCATATTCATGTCGGTTTACTACACGCTGTTCGGCGTCATCTCGTCGATCACGCTGGGCGTCAACCTGCTGATGCTGGTCGCGCTGCTGTCGCTGCTGCAGGCAACCCTTACGCTGCCCGGCATCGCTGCGATCGCGCTGACGCTTGGCATGGCGATCGACGCCAATGTGCTGATCAACGAGCGCATCCGCGAGGAGGTGCGCGCCGGTCAGTCGCCGCAGGCGGCGATCTCGGCGGGCTACGACCGTGCGTTCGGCACGATCCTCGATTCGAACATCACCTCGATGATCGCGGGCCTCGCGCTGCTGATCTTCGGCTCCGGCCCGGTGCGCGGCTTCGCCGTGGTGCACTGCCTGGGCATCCTCACGTCGATGTTCTCCGCGGTCACCGTGTCGCGCTCGCTGGTCAACCTGCTGTACGGACACCGGCGCCGCGTGGCGAAGCTCGCCATCGGCGATACCGCATGGAAGTGAACTGAGCGATGGAGTTCTTCAAGATCCGGCGAACCATTCCGTTCATGCGGCATGCGCTCGTCTTCAACGTCATCTCGCTCCTCACCTTCATCGCCGCGGTGTTCTTCCTGTGGAGCAAGGGGCTGAACTTCTCGGTGGAGTTCACCGGCGGCACGCTGATCGAGGTCAGCTACAAGCAGGCGGCCGACCTCGAGGGGATCCGCGGCACGCTGGAAAAGTCCGGGCTCAAGGCCGAGGTGCAGAACTTCGGATCCTCGCGCGACGTGCTTATCCGCATGCCGATCGAGAAAGGGCAATCCAGCGCCGACCTGTCGGAGAAGGTGAAGAAGATCCTCGCCACGCACGATGCGTCGGCCGAGTTGCGACGGGTCGAGTTCGTCGGCCCTCAGGTCGGCGACGAGCTGGCCGAGAACGGCGCGCTCGCGCTGCTCATCACAGCGGTGGGCATCGTGCTCTACCTGTGGCTGCGCTTCGAATGGCGCTTCGGGTTGTCGGCGATCATCGCCAACCTGCACGACGTCGTCATCATCCTCGGCTTCTTCGCGTTCTTCCAGTGGGAGTTCTCGCTTCCCGTGCTGGCGGCGGTGCTCGCGGTGCTCGGCTACTCGGTGAACGAATCGGTGGTCGTATTCGACCGGGTGCGGGAGAACTTCCGCAAGTTGCGCAAGGCGTCAGTGCCGCACGTGCTGGACACCGCCATCACCGGCACCATATCGCGCACCATCATCACGCATGGCAGCACGCAGGCGGTGGTGACGACGATGTTGATCTTTGGCGGCGAAGTGCTGCATAACTTCGCGCTGGCGCTCACCATCGGCATCTGTTTCGGCATCTACTCGTCGGTACTGGTCGCCTGCCCGCTGGTCATGTGGCTGGGCGTCGACCGCTCCCAGTTCGTCACGGCGACGAAGAAGCGCGTCGGCGACGAGAACGACGAGAACCGCGGGGCGGTGGTTTAGGCCGACGCGTACTCGGCGACCTCGACCAGGTTGCCGTCCGGGTCCCTGAAGTACACCGAGCGTATCGGCCCCATCGCGCCGCGGCGCGCGACTGGCCCATCGACGATCGGGATGCCCAGCGATCTAAGGTGCGCGAGCACCTCGTCCACCGGCACCGCCGCGATCAGGCAGAAGTCGCCGGAGCCGAAGGTCGGCACCGCGGCCTTGGTCGGCGTCTGCGTCGCCCTGTCCTGCAGGTTGATCTTGACGTTGCCGAAGCGCAGCGCATGCCGCGGCTGGCCTTCCGGACCGCGGAAGAACTCGCGCTCGAAGCCGAGCGCGCGCTCGTAGAACTGCGTCGTGGCCTCGATGTCCTTGACGGTGAGGACCAGGTGGTCGAATCGGTCTGCGAGTGGTTTCATTTGAGTATCTGCACCAGGTTGGAGTAATCGTCCGTCCACGTCCGCCAGTCCGGACGCTCGTCAGGAGGCTGGGCGCCGGCGTCCACGATCGCCTTGCGGCCGAGCGCCGCGGAATCTCGCGATACCAGCACCCAGTCGGACTGCGTGCGGTCGGAATCGTCCCCGCTCTCCTCCAGCACCACGCTGGCGTGCGCGCCGAGCTCACGCGCGAGCCTCGCCACCACCGGAATGAGCTGCATGAAGCGGTTGGAGACATGGAACGCGACGATGCCGTCCGGCTTCATGTGCCGCAGGTACACGGCCAGCGCCTCGCGCGTGATCAGGTGGACCGGAATCGCGTCGCTCGAGAACGCATCCACCGCGAGCACGTCGAACTGCTGCGGCGGCTCGCGCTCCAGGTTCAGGCGCGCGTCGCCCAGCACGATCTCGATCTCCGCCTCGCTGTCGGAGAGGTAGGTGAAATCGCGGCGCGCGATCTCGACCACGTCCGGATTGATGTCGTAGAAGCGGTAGGTGTCGCCCGGTCGCCCATAGGCCGCAAGCGTGCCGACGCCCAGGCCGATCACGCCGACGCGCAACTGCCCATCGCGCGACGCGATCGCGGCGCCGACGCCGGACGCGGGCTGGTAGTAGCTGGTGAGCATGCCCCGCCGCGCGGGGTCCATGTACTGCTCGCCATGCATGATCACGCCGTGAACCAGGCGCCGAAGGTGTCCTGCTTCGCCCTCGCTGCCGTACTCCTTCACGCGCAGCACGCCGTAGAAATTCCGTACCGAGACGCTGACGTCCTCCTGGAAGCGAAAACCCTCGTAGACCGCGCAGCCGGTGATTCCCGTCAGCACGGCGACCGAGAGCGCATGCGCCACATGGCCGAGGCCGCGGAACCGGAGCACCGCGAGCACGCCCAATCCGACCAGCGCCAGGCCGAGCTCGTAGTACGCATTGAACGCAAGCGGCGCGACAACGGCGACCAGCAGGCCGCCGATTGCGCCGCCCGCCGACACCGCGAGGTAGAACGCGGTAAGGCGGCTCGCTTCGGGGCGCAGGCGGTACAGCTCGCCATGGCAGAACAGGCATGCAACGAAGAGCGCCGACAGGAAGACGCCGAGCTGGACGTCGAGGTCGAACTGGAAGTCCTTGTCCACCAGCAGCCATGCCATGGCGCCCAGGCAAGCCAGCACCACGATCCACAGCCACTGCGGCCGGTACAGGCCGCGGCCTTCGAAGGCGATGATGAAGCTCGCCAGGTACAGCGTCAGCGGCGCAATCCACAGCAGCGGAATCGCCGCGACGTTCTGCGTGATGTGGTTGGTCACCGCGAGCAGCAGGCCGGACGCGGCCGCCGAGAGCGCGATCCACATCGCGTAGTCGCGCGCCGAAGGCGGCGGGGCCGCAGCGGGTGCGGCAAGCACGGCATGCGGCGCCTTCGCGCTCATCCATGCCAGCGCCGCGCACAGCAGTGCGAAAGCGCCGAACAGCCATGACCAGACGCGTACCTGCTCCGCGCTGCCCAGGTACGGCTCGAAGAACAGCGGATAGCCCACCAGCGCAAGCGGGGAGGCGAAGTTCGACACCGCGAACAGGCGGTACGGGTTCTCCCCAGGACGTGCGGCCGCGAACCAGGCCTGCACCAGCGGGCTGGTGGCCGCGAGCAGCAGGTAGGGCAGGCCCACCGCAACGAACAGCATCGCCAGGATGTAGGAGATCGGCTCCTCGCGGCCGGCAGGCTTCCACGACTCCCCGGGCGCCACCGGCATCAGCAGCGCGGCGGCGGCGAGCAGCGCGGTATGCAGCAGCGCCTGCGCGCGCGGCGACATGCGCGCGCTGGTCGCGTGCGCGTACGCGTATCCCGCGAGCAGCAGGGTCTGGAAAAAGAGCATGCACGTCGTCCATACCGCCGCGGTGCCGCCGAACCAGGGCAGGATCAGCCGCGCGATCAGCGGCTGCACCAGGAACAGCAGGAACGACGACAAAAAGATGGTGGCGGCGTACGGCACGTCGAAGCTGGCGGAACGCCTGTGCCGCCGGGGCTTGCTAGACGCGCCGCGCGAGCCCGGCTGCCAGGCCGGTATAGGCCGCCGGCGTGAGCGCGAGCAGGCGCTTCTTCGCCGCCGCCGGGATCGGCAGCGACTTCACGAACGCGGCGAGGCGCTTGCGGTCGACGCGCCGGCCGCGCGTCAGCGCCTTCAGCTTCTCATAGGCATCGGGTACGCCGTGACGGCGCATCACCTGCTGGATCGGCTCGGCCAGCACTTCCCAGTTCGCATCCAGGTCGGCAGCGAGGCGCGCGGGTTCGGCTTCCAGCTTGCCGAGCCCCCGCAGGCATGACGCGTACGCGAGCAGCGTGTGGCCGAGCGCATTGCCGGCGTTGCGCAGCGCGGTGGAATCCGACAGGTCGCGCTGCCAGCGCGACACCGGAAGCTTGTCCGCGAGGTGGCGCAGGATCGCATTCGCGATGCCGGCATTGCCCTCGGAATTCTCGAAATCGATCGGGTTCACCTTGTGCGGCATGGTCGAGGAGCCGACTTCGCCGGCTTTCAGCCGCTGCCTAAAGTAGCCCAGCGAAATGTAGCCCCACAGGTCGCGGTCCAGATCGAGCAGCACGGTGTTCGCCCGCGCGTAGGCATCGAACAACTCCGCAAAGCCGTCATGCGGCTCGATCTGCGTGGTGTACGGATTGAACTCCAGGCCCAGCGCCTGGACGAAGCGGCGCGCGAAACGCGGCCAGTCGACGCCGGGAAACGCGACCACGTGCGCGTTGTAGTTGCCCACTGCGCCGTTGATCTTGCCCGGGATCGACACGCCCGCGACGCGCGCGCGCGCGCGTCGCAGGCGATGCACGACGTTGGCGATCTCCTTGCCCAGCGTGGTGGGCGACGCGGGCTGCCCGTGCGTGCGCGACAGCATCGGCAGCGCCGCGTGCGCATGCGCGAGCCGGCGCAGCGCCGCGACGAGCTGGTCCAGTCGCGGCAGCATCACTTTCGCGCGGGCGTCGGCCAGCATCAGCGCATAGGCGAGGTTGTTGATGTCTTCCGAGGTGCAGGCGAAATGGATGAACTCGATCGAGCGCTGCACTTCCTTGTTCTTCGCCAGCCTGCCCTTCAGCCAGTACTCGATCGCCTTGACGTCGTGGTTGGTCTCGGCCTCGATGTTCTTGATGTGCTCGGCGTCCTGCTCGGTGAACTTCGCCACCAGCTCGTCGAGCGCGGCGAGCGTGGCCTTCGAGAAAGGCTTCAGCGCCGGGATCGAGCGGTCGGCGGCGAGCGCGCGCAGCCATGCCAGTTCCACCTGCACGCGGTAGCGGATGAGCGCGTATTCGCTCAGGAAGGGTCGCAGCGGCGCCGCGGCGCCGGCATACCGGCCGTCCAGCGGCGACAGCGCGGTGAGCTGCGATGGCATGCTGCCATTATATAAGCGTGAACCATTGTGCCGGCCGCGCTTGGGCGCACGCGTGAAGTCGTATAATCCGCGCCCGCGATGAAGCTCCTGTTCTCTCCCGCCAGCCCCTTCGCCCGCAAGGTGAGAATCGTTCTCGCGGAAAAGAAGATCGAATGCGGGCTCGAGACCGTCGATGTTCAGCCGGTGGACAACGCGGTCAACGCGCACAATCCGCTGGGCCAGATCCCGACGCTGGTGCTGGACGACGGCACCGCGCTCTACGACTCGCGCGTGATTGTCGAGTTCCTCGACAATGCCTCGCCGCTGTCGCGCCTGATACCCGATGACAACCGCGAGCGCGTCGCCGTGCGCCGCTGGGAGGCGCTGGCCGACGGCGTGCTCGACGCCGGGCTGCTGCTGCGCTACGAGGGCCTGCGCCCGAAGAAGGAGCAGAGCCGCGCCTGGGCGGCGAAGCAATCCGCGCGCATCGAGCGCGGCCTCGATGTCATGGCAACCGACATCAGCGACAGGCCCTGGTGCCAGGGCGAGCGGTATTCGCTCGCCGACATCGCCGTGGGCTGCGCGCTCGGCTGGCTGGCGTTCCGCTTCCCCAGGAACGACTGGCGCGGCCGCCACGCGAGCCTGGCGCGCCATTTCGACAAGCTCTCCGAGCGGCCTTCGTTCGCGGAATCGGCGCCGAAGTAGCGGCCGCGATCAGGCGATGATGCCGCCGCCGAGGCAGACCTCGCCGTCATAGAGCACCGCCGACTGCCCGGGCGTTACCGCCCACTGCGGCTGCGCGAATTCCAGCGCGAACGTCTCGTAATCCGAACGCGTCACCAGGCAGGTCGAGTCTGCCTGGCGGTAGCGCGTCTTCGCGGAATGGGTGGACCCCTCCTCCGGCGCGTCGCCGGAGATCCACGTCGCGTCCTGCGCAACCAGCTCCCGCCTGAGGAGCAGCGGATGGTCGTGGCCCTGCACCACCACCAGGACGTTCTCTGCGAGGTCCTTCGCGGCGACATACCAGGCATCCGTACCGCCGCCCCGTGTGCCGCCGACGCCGATGCCCTTGCGCTGGCCGATGGTGTAGAAGGCGAGCCCGATGTGCTCGCCTACCACCTTGCCTTCGGGCGTGCGGATCGGCCCCGGCTCGCGCGGCAGGTAGCGCCTGAGGAAATCGCGGAACGGGCGCTCGCCAATGAAGCAGATGCCGGTCGAATCCTTCTTCGCGTGGTTCGGCAGGTGCGCCTCGGCCGCGAGCCGCCGTACCTCCGTCTTGCGGATCTCCCCGACCGGGAACAGCACGCGGGCGAGCTGCGCCTGGTTCAGCCGGTGCAGGAAGTAGCTCTGGTCCTTGGTGCCGTCGAGGCCGCGCAGCAGCTCGAAGAGCGGCCCGTGCTTGCGCACGCGCGCGTAGTGCCCGGTGGCTATGCGCGTCGCGCCGAGCTGCATGGCGTGGTCCAGGAACGCCTTGAACTTGATCTCGGCATTGCACAGCACGTCCGGGTTCGGCGTGCGCCCGGCCTGGTACTCGGACAGGAAGCTGGCGAACACGCGGTCCTTGTACTCCGCGGAGAAGTTCACCGCCTCCAGCTCGATGCCGATCACGTCGGCGGCGGCGGCGGCGTCGATCAGGTCCTGGCGCGTCGAGCAGTACTCGTCGTCGTCGTCGTCCTCCCAGTTCTTCATGAACAGGCCGACGACGTCATGGCCCGCGCGCTTCAGCAACAGCGCCGCGACCGACGAATCGACGCCGCCTGAAAGGCCGACCACGACGCGCTCGCGCGTCGTCGTTGCGGCGCGCTCAGGCATAGTCGGCCGACAGCACGTCGAGCGCAAACCGCCGACCGGCGAGGAAATCGTCCACGCAGCGTTGCACCAGCGGCGAGCGGTGCTCCGCGGCACGCGCCCGGATCTCGCCCGGCGTCAGCCAGTGCAGGCGCAGGATCTCCTTGTCCAGCGCCTGCCCCTGCACCACGCCGTCGACGCGGCCGGCGAAGGCGAAGCGGAAGTACGTCACATCCTCCGGCGCGTACACCCAGCGGTAGATACCGACGAGCGCCTCGGGCGTGAAGCGGTGCGCGGTCTCTTCCAGCGTTTCGCGCGCGCACGCCGCAAGCAGCGATTCGCCCGGATCGAGGTGGCCGGCGGGCTGGTTCAGCACCACCCTGCCGTTCGCCGTCTCCTCGACGAGCAGGAAGCGACCGTCGCACTCGATGACCGCAGCGACCGTCACCGACGGCCTCCAGACCGCGTTCACGCCGCCTTCTTGGTGTTCTTCCGGACGAATTCGGCCATGCGCGCGACCCCGGCCTCGATGGCGTCGTTCGACGCCGCGTAGGAGAAGCGCACGTGCTGGCCCTCGCCCGGCACCCGCGCGCCGAAATGGATGTCCGCCAGCACCGCCACGCCGGCCTCGTTCAGCAGCCGCTTCCTGAACTCCTCCGAGTCCGCCGCGCCGATCAGCCTGCAGGCCTCGGTGACGTTCGGCCACGCATAGAAGGCACCGCCCGGCGTCAGGCAACTGACGCCGGGCACCTTGTTCAGCAGCCCGACGATAAGTTCGCGTCGCGCATGGAAGCTCTGCTTCATCGCCTCGGCCGCGTCCTGCGGGCCGTTGATCGCCTCGACCGCGGCCCACTGCGAAATCTGCGACGCGCACGAGTCGGTATTGGTGATCCAGCGCGTCAGCACCGGCGCGAGCGCGGGGTTGGACGCAAAGCCGATGCGCCAGCCGGTCATCGCCCAGGTCTTCGACGCGCCATCGGAAATGATCGTGCGCTCGTACATGCCCGGCACCTGCGCGATGGAGAAGAACGCGCCATCGAACACCAGGCGGCTGTAGATCTCGTCGGCGTAGACCCAGACCTGCGGGTGGCGCGCGAGGATCGCGGCGATCGCCTCGAGGTCGCCGCGGCCGAGCAGCCCGCCGGTCGGGTTGTGCGGGTAGTTCAGGATCAGCAGCTTCGTCCTCGGCGTGATCAGCCGTTCGAGTTCGGCTGGATCGAAGCCGAAGCCGCGCGACTCGCGCAGGTGCACCGGCACCGGCTTCGCGCCGCAGGCGAGGATCTGCGATTCATAGATCGGGAAACCCGGGTTCGGGTAGATCACCTCGTCGCCCGTGCCGTGGTCGGTGGTGGAGAGGATGGCGTAGGCGATGAAGGGCTTGGCGCCGGCGCCCACCACCACGTCCTCGGCGCGGATCGGCAGCCCGCCGCGCATGCCCGCCATGTACTTCGCCGCCGCCTCGCGCAGTTCGTCGATGCCGGCAGACGGCGTGTAGCCGTGCTTGCCGGCCTTGATCGCGCGGATTCCCGCTTCCTGCACGTGCGCCGGCGCCGGAAAGTCGGGCTGGCCGATGCAGAAGCTGATGATGTCCTTGCCCTGGCGGGCAAGAGCGTTCACCTCCGCGAGCACGACGAAGGCATTCTCGGTACCGAGGGACTGGGCGCGTTGGCTGAGGGCTGGCATGGATGGCGTCCTTGCGGAAAGTCCTTATTCTAGCTTCCGGGCAGGTATGATCCCGGCCCATGTTCGTCAACTGCGTCGCCTACGACAACGGCAGGAAGCTCGCCGAGATCAGCGAAGCGCAGGTGCACGATTACATCGGGCGTCCGGGCGTGTTCATCTGGATGGCGGTGCGCGATCCCGGTGACGCCGAGCTGCTCAAGCTGCAGCAGGAATTCGGCCTGCACGAACTTGCTGTTGAGGATGCGCGGCACGGGCACCAGCGGCCCAAGGTCGAGGAGTACGGTGACTCGCTTTTCTGCGTGCTGCATACCGCGGAGCTCACCGGCGACGAACTGAAGGTCGGCGAGGTGGACATCTTCGTCGATGCGAACTACGTGCTGTCGGTGAGGACCCGCAGCGAGCACGGCTTTCGCGACGTGCGCGCGCGCTGTGAGCGGGAACCCGAACTGATGCGGCACGGCCCCGGCTACGTGCTCTATGCCATCCTCGACGCGGTCGTCGACCGCTACTTCCCGGTGCTGGAGAGGATCGAAACGGAAGTGGAGGACATCGAGGAGCAGTTGTTCGCGAACAAGAATCCGCGCGCGAACATCGAGGCGCTGTACTACGTGAAGCGCAAGCTGGCGATGCTGAAGCACTCCTCCGGGCCGCTGCTCGAGACGGTGGCGAAGCTCCACGGCGGGCGCGTGCCGCACCTGTGCCTGGGGCTGGGCGAGTACTTCAGGGACGTCTACGACCACCTGATCCGCCTGAACCAGTCGATCGATTCGCTGCGCGACACCGTGATCACGGCGATCCAGGCAAACCTCGCGATGATCACCATCGCCGAGAGCGAGGTCACCAAGCGCCTCGCCGCCTACGCGGCGCTCTTCGCGCTGCCGACGATGATCGCCGGCATCTACGGCATGAACTTCAGGCACATGCCGGAACTGGACTTGCCGTTCGGCTACCCGCTTACCATCGCGGTCATGGCGGCGATCGACGTTTACCTCTTCTTCCGCTTCCGCAAGGCCGGCTGGCTGTAATACACTGCGTCCCGTACCGTAGAAGGGTCTGGCGGGAGAGAGCCTCGCATCCGCTGCAGGGACGCGAGGCCGCCGAAGGCGTAACCCACCCGCAATCGCTCAGGCACCCGAACCGCCAGCACCCGGTACCTCTGGAGAGCCCGGCGTGCGCCGGCACCGAAGGGGCAGCGCCCGCACCGTTCAGCCGAACGGCTCCGGGCAGCAACTCTCAGGTCCCAGGACAGAGGGGTGACGCGGCGCGTCGTGCACGCGCCATCGTCACGCGGACTGCGGATGCTGAAAAGAACTCCCCTGTACGACACGCACCTCGCCTGCGGCGCGAAAACCGTCGATTTCGGCGGCTGGGACATGCCGCTGCACTACGGCTCGCAGATCGACGAGCACCATGCGGTGCGCCGCGACGCCGGCATGTTCGACGTTTCGCACATGCTCGCGGTGGACATGGAGGGCGCCGGTACCGCGGCCTTCCTGCAGCGATTGCTCGCGAACGACGTCGGGCGCCTGAAGACCCCGGGCAAGGCGCTGTACACCTGCATGCTGAACGAGGCCGGCGGCGTCATCGACGACCTCATCGTCTACAGGCTCGCCCCCGAGCGCTTCCGCCTCGTGGTGAATGCCGGCACCGCCGACAAGGACGTCGCCTGGATGCGCGCGCAGGGCGGCGCGCCGCGCGAGCGCCGCGAACTGGCGATCATCGCGGTGCAGGGTCCGCAGGCGCGGGCGAAGTTCTGGTCGGTGCGGCCGCAATGGAAGGACGAAGCGCTGCCCGCATTCGCCGCCGCCGAGTTCGGCGCGGTCACGGTCGCGCGCACCGGCTATACCGGCGAGGACGGCTTCGAGGTGATCCTGCCGGCAGCGGACGCAGCATCGCTGTGGAACGACCTGCGTGGCGCCGGCGTCGCGCCCTGCGGCCTGGGCGCGCGCGACACGCTGCGCCTCGAAGCAGGCATGAACCTGTACGGCAACGACATGGACGAACAGGTTTCGCCGCTGGACGCAGGCCTTGCCTGGACGGTCGCGCTCGCGCCGGGCCGCGACTTCATCGGCCGCGTGGCGCTCGAATCCAGGGGCCGCTCGCGCGCCTTCCTCGGCATCAGGCTCGCCGAGCGCGGCGTGATGCGCTCGCACATGCGCGTCGTCACGGCCTCGGGCGACGGCGAGATCACCAGCGGCACGTTCTCGCCGACGATGAACGTGTCGATCGGACTGGCCCGGCTGCCCCTGAACGCGGCGCCGGGCGACGCGGTGCAGGTGGAGATGCGCGGCAAGCCGGTGCCGGCAACGCTGGTGAAGCCGCCGTTCGTGCGCAACGGAAAAATTCTCGTCTAGGAAGGGAGAGAGCCATGGAGTTCCCGCAAGACCTCAAGTACACGCCCACCCACGAGTGGGTGCGGCAGGACGGAGATTCGCTGCTGGTGGGAATCTCGGACGCGGCGCAGGACATGCTCGGCGAACTGGTGTTCGTCGGCGACGTGAAGGTCGGCGAGTCGCTCGCCGCCGGCGACACCGCCGGCGTGGTCGAATCGGTGAAAGCCGCCTCCGACATCTATGCGCCGGTGGACGGCGAGATCCTGGAATTCAACGGCGCGCTGGAAACCGAACCGCAGAAGCTCAATGCGGCGCCGTACGAGCTGTGGATCTACCGCCTGAAGCCCAGGTCGATGGCGGACGTATCGAAATTGCTCGACGCCGCGGCCTACAAGGC
The DNA here is from genome assembly GCA_050248795.1 of Burkholderiales bacterium. GTDB lineage: Bacteria > Pseudomonadota > Gammaproteobacteria > Burkholderiales > SG8-39 > CAZTDU01. The sequence continues at coordinate 21,351 of JBFWRS010000005.1, forward strand.
GACGCTGCATGCGGACAAGTGACATGGGCGCACACGGACACGGGCAGTTTCCGCAACGGCATATCGGCCCGTCGGAGGCCGACGTGCGCGGGATGCTGGATGCGGTGGGCTGCGCGTCGCTGGACGAACTGGTATCGCGCGTGGTGCCCGCCTCGATCCGGCAATCCGCGCCGCTGGCCCTGCCCGCGCCGCGCACCGAAGCCGACGTGCTTGCCGAGCTGGCGCGGCTCGCGGCGCGCAATACGGTGGCGCGCAACTTCATCGGACAGGGCTACTACGGCACCGTCACGCCGCCGGTGATCCTGCGCAACGTGCTGGAGAACCCGGCCTGGTACACCGCGTACACGCCATACCAGCCGGAGATCTCGCAGGGCAGGCTGGAAGCGCTGCTGAACTTCCAGACCATGGTCTGCGACCTGACCGGCATGCAGATCGCCAACGCCTCGCTGCTGGACGAGGCCACCGCCGCGGCCGAAGCGATGACGCTGGCGCAGCGCTCGGCAAAGTCCAAGAGCAACGTGTTCCTTGTCGCCGCCGACTGCCACCCGCAGACCATCGCGGTCGTCAGGACCCGCGCCGCGCCGCTGGACATCGTCGTCAAGGTCGGCTCGCTGCCGGATCTGCTCGCGACGGAAGATTGTTTCGGCGTGCTGGCGCAGTACCCGGCAAGCAGCGGGGAAATCCACGACATGCGCGACTGGACCGCAAAGGCGCACGCGAAGGGAGCGCTGTTCGTCGCCGCCACCGACCTGCTCGCGCTCGCGCTGCTCGCACCGCCCGGCGAATGGGGCGCGGACATCGCGGTCGGAAGCTCGCAGCGCTTCGGCGTGCCGATGGGCTACGGCGGGCCGCACGCGGCCTTCCTCGCCTGCAAGGACGCGCTGAAGCGCTCGCTGCCCGGGCGCCTGGTAGGCGTGTCGGTAGACGCCGACGGCACCCCGGCGATGCGCCTGACGCTGCAGACGCGCGAGCAGCACATCCGCCGCGAGAAGGCGACCTCCAACATCTGCACCGCGCAGGTGCTGCTCGCCATAATGGCCTCGATGTACGCGGTGTATCACGGGCCTGAGGGCATCGCGGGCATCGCCCGGCACGTGCACGCACTCGCGCGCGCATTCGCCGCCGGCGTGAAGGCGCTGGGCCTCGCCACCACGTCCGCCAGCTTCTTCGACACCGTGACGGTGAAATGCGACGCCACCGCCGTGCTGTCGGCGGCGCGCGCGGCGGGAATCAACCTGCGCGACCTGTCGGCCGACGGCGCGGTCGGCGTCACTTTCGACGAAACCCACGCAGATGCCGATGTCGATGCACTGCTCGCGCTCTTCGCCGGCGGCAAGCCCGCGCCCGCGGCCGCGGGCGAAGCGCCGGCGATCCCGGCGGCGCTTGCGCGCGGCTCGGCCTTCCTGACCCACCCGGTGTTCCACGCGCATCGCTCGGAAACCGCGATGCTGCGCTACCTGCGCGCGCTGTCGGACCGCGACCTGGCGCTGGACCGCACCATGATCCCGCTGGGCTCGTGCACCATGAAGCTGAACGCGACGGCGGAGATGATCCCGGTGACCTGGCCCGGCTTCGCCAACCTGCACCCGTACGCGCCGCGCGAGCAGGCAGCGGGCTACCTCGAACTGATCAAAGGGCTTGAGCACGCGCTCGCCGAGATCACCGGCTACGACGCGGTCAGCCTGCAGCCCAACTCCGGCGCCCAGGGGGAGTATGCCGGCCTGCTCGCGATCCGCGCCTGGCACGCCTCGCGCGGCGAAGCGGAGCGCAACGTCTGCCTGATCCCGTCGTCTGCGCACGGCACCAACCCGGCCTCCGCGCACCTTGCCGGCATGGAGGTGGTAGTGGTCGCCTGCGACGCGCAGGGCAATGTCGACCTCGCGGACCTGAAGGCCAAGGCTGCCCGGCATGCGGCGAAGCTCGCAGCGCTGATGGTGACCTACCCGTCCACGCATGGCGTGTTCGAGGAAGCCATAGGCGAGATCTGCGAAGTCGTGCACGCCGCCGGCGGGCAGGTGTACCTGGACGGCGCCAACCTCAATGCGCTGGTCGGACTGGCGCAGCCGGGAAAGTTCGGCGCCGATGTCTCGCACCTGAACCTGCACAAGACCTTCGCCATCCCGCACGGCGGCGGCGGCCCGGGCGTGGGCCCGGTGGCGGTGCGCGCGCACCTCGCGCCATTCCTGCCGGGCGACCCGCTCGGCGCGGGCGCGCCGGCGGTGTCGGCGGCAATGTACGGGTCGGCCGGGGTACTGCCGATCTCCTGGGCGTACATCGCCCTGATGGGCGCCGCCGGGCTGCGGCGCGCCTCCGAGATCGCCATCCTGTCGGCGAACTACGTGGCGAGGCGGCTCGAGGCGCATTACCCGGTGCTCTACGCGGGCAGGAACGGCTACGTCGCGCACGAGTGCATCCTCGATGCGCGTCCGTTGAAAGAGGCGAGCGGCATCACCGCGGAAGACATCGCCAAGCGGCTGATGGACTACGGCTTTCACGCCCCCACCATGAGCTTCCCGGTTGCCGGCACGCTGATGGTCGAGCCCACCGAGAGCGAATCGAAGGCCGAACTGGACCGCTTCATCGACGCCATGATCGCGATCCGCGCCGAGATCAGCGCGGTCGAGTCCGGCCGCTGGCCGCGCGAGGACAACCCGCTCAGGCACGCCCCGCATACCGCCCGCGCCGTCACCGCCAGCGCCTGGGCGCACGCCTATACGCGCGAACAGGCGGCATACCCGTTGCCCGCGCTGCTCACGGCCAAGTACTGGCCGCCGGTCGCCCGCGTCGACAACGCCTTCGGCGACCGCCACATCGTCTGCACCTGCCCGCCGCTGGAGACTTACTTGGAGAACGCAACATAGTGCCCGCCCAGGTGTTATCCTTTCGTCCGAACCCGCCCGCAAGAGGCGGGGCGTCTGCGGGGGCAACCGGATGGACTGGACAAACGAAACGCTGCGGTTCCCGACGAACCTTGATCGCGATGCAATCGTCCGGCGCCTGGTGAACATGCGCACGCGCGCCGCCGAGGAAGGGCCGGCGGAACTCGCGACGCTGCTGGCCGGCGTCGAGGACATGCCGTCGGCGAAGGTCGGCATGGTGACCATAGCCGCCATTTCCATGCTCACCGAGAAGCCCGAGCACCGGGCGCTCGCCTCGAAGCTGGAACTGCTGGCGGTAAACCTGAAGAACCTTGCGCCGTAGCGCGCCAGCTCCCTACAGTCGCAGGTTCGCCGACACCACGTCCCAGTCCACCCTCGCCAGGCCGGTGGCGTCCCGGCCTATCAATCCGAGGGCTTCCAGCGCCTTCACGTCGGTGTGCACGTTCTTGTAGTCCCGCGCGAGCAGCTTCGCCAGCGCATTCACCGACAGCGGCCCCGCCTCGCGCAGTCGCCTGAGCAGCGCCCAGCGCGCCGGCGTCAGGGTGGCCAGCAAGAGCGGCAGGTCGGCAAAGCCGAGCACCGATTCAGGCGCCGCGCGCACGCCGCCGGCGGCACGGTGCCACGCCACCTCGAAGGCATCCAGCGCGTCCGCCGCGCTAGCGATCCTGAGCCTGAGTTCCTTCGACATCGCGTTCGAAGTCGTAGCGCATCTGCTCGACGGAACGGAACTCGTACGCCGAGCGCCTGCCGTGCACGCTGCGCCAGCCGTCCTCGTAAATGACCTGCCATGCCCCGGGCGAGCCGTAGCGCAGGCGGTAGCGCCGCTGCGGCTGCAGCAGCACTTCGAGCATCGCACCGCTCCGCAGCAGGATTCGTGCATCCAGCATATGGCTTACGATACCATAATACGACTGGGGTAGAATCGCCGTCTGATGGCCGCCAACGGCGAGTTCTTCAACCTCTACCACCACAACTTCGTCCGCGTCGCCGTGGCGACGCCGCCGGTGCGCATCGCCGATCCGGCGTACAACGCCGCGCAGACCCTCGCCCTGATGCGCGAGGCCGCACGCGCAAAGGCGATCGTCGCGGTGTTCCCCGAGCTCGGGCTGTCGGCCTACACCGCGGACGACCTTTTTCACCAGCAGCTGCTGATCCGCGACTGCGAAACGGCGCTCGCCTCGCTGCTGCAGCGCTCGCGCAGCCTGCCGGTCGCGGCATTCGTCGGCCTGCCGGTGCTGCTCGACGGACTGCTCTATAACTGCGCCGCGCTGATCGTGCGCGGCCGGCTGCTCGGCGTGGTGCCGAAGACCTTCCTGCCGAACTATCGCGAGTTCTACGAGCTGCGGCAGTTCACGCGCGGCGACGTCGCGGCGCGCAGCGAGATCACGCTCGCCGGCCAGACCGCGCCCTTCGGCGCCGACCTGCTGTTCCGGCATGCCGAGCAGCCCGCGCTGGTGCTCGCCGCGGAGATCTGCGAGGACCTCTGGGTGCCGGTGCCGCCCTCTTCCTTCGCCGCGATGGCGGGTGCCACCGTGATCGCGAACCTGTCGGCGTCGAACGTCGTCGTAGGCAAGCCTGCGTACCGCCGGGAACTCGCCTCCAACCAGTCCGCGCGCTGCCTCGCCGCGTACCTTTTCAGCGCCGCAGGCGGCGGGGAGTCGACCACCGATCTCGCCTGGGACGGCCACGCCATGGTGTACGAGAACGGCACGCTGCTCGCCGAGTCGCGCCGCTACGCCGCGGAGCCGCAGCTCACGCTCGCCGAGCTGGACCTCGACCGCCTGACGGCCGATCGCATGCGGCAGAACTCCTTCGGCCAGTCGGCAAGCAGGTACGCCGCCGAAGTGACGCGATTTCGCGCGGTGACGTTCTCGCTGCCGCTGCCCAAGGGACACCTGCCGCTCACGCGCGCTGTGCCGCGCTTTCCCTACGTGCCGGCCGACCAGGCGACGCGCGGCACGCGCTGCGAGGAGGTCTACCGCATCCAGGTGCAGGGCCTCGCCACGCGCATGCAGGCAAGCGGCGCACGGAAGCTGGTCATCGGAATCTCCGGCGGTCTCGATTCCACGCAGGCCTTGCTGGTGTGCGCGCGCGTCATGGACGAGCTCGGGCTGCCGCGGCGCAGCATCCTCGCCTGCACCATGCCGGGATTCGCGACGTCGACTTCGACGCGCAGTACCGCCTGGCAGCTGATGCGCGCCATCGGCTGCAGCGCCGAGGAAATCGACATCCGGCCTTCGTGCCTGCAGATGCTCAAGGACCTGCGCCACCCGTACGCCAGGGGTCGCAAGGTCTACGACATCACGTTCGAGAACGTGCAGGCCGGCGAGCGCACCAGTCACCTGTTCCGGCTTGCCAACCTGAACGGCGGCATCGTCGTCGGCACGGGGGACCTGTCGGAGCTGGCGCTGGGCTGGTGTACCTATGGTGTCGGGGACCATATGTCTCACTACAACGTCAATGCCGGCGTGCCGAAGACCCTGATCCGCGACCTGATCGGCTGGGTCGGCCACTCGGGCCAGTTCGACGCCGCGGTAGGCAAGGCGCTCACGCGCGTGCTCGCGACCGAGATCAGCCCGGAACTCGTCCCGGGCGCACGCGACGACAAGCCCGCACAGCTGACGGAAAGCGTGATCGGCCCCTACGCGCTGCAGGACTTCAACCTGTACTACACGCTGCGCTTCGGCTACACGCCGGCGAAGATCGCGTTCCTGGCGTGGAATGCGTGGCGCGGCAGGGACGGCTACCCGCTCGCCGAGATCCGCACCTGGCTGAAGGTGTTCATCACGCGCTTCTTCGCCACCAGCCAGTTCAAGCGCAGCGTGATGCCGAACGGCCCCAAGGTGGGCTCCGGCGGCTCGCTGTCGCCGCGCGGAGACTGGCGCGCCCCCGCCGACGGCAATGCCAGCGCCTGGCTCGCCGACCTCGAGCGCGTGCCTGCGCGCGAGCCGCGCGTCAGAAGCGGTCCATCTCCGCACCGACCCGCTCGATGAACTTCCCGTGGGCGTCTCCCGCGCCCTGGTGGATGCCGTACAGGGACAGGTAGCGTATCGACGCGTCCTTCGCCACGAACCAGCGAAGGTAGCGTTTCACCAGGTTGCGCGGCGGATCCCCCATCCACCACATCTCGAGCCGGTTGCGACCATAGGTCGTCACCGCGACCAGGCGCTTGAGGTGCGTCAGATTGGCCCGCAGCACGCCCATCTCGTCGAGCTTGAAGGACACGCCGGGGATCATCACGCGGTCCATGAATCCCTTCAGGATCGCCGGCGGCCCGAAGCACCAGACTGGAAAGCACAGCACCAGCGCATGCGCGGCGAAGAGGCGCTCGACGTAGGATTCCACGCCGGCGCGGTTGGCGTCGGTGTCGAAGTACCGCCGCCTCGCGTCGGCGTCCAGCACCGGGTTGAAACCCTCGGCATAGAGGTCGCACAGGTCGACTTCGTGGCCGCGCGCCCGCAGGCGTCCGACGATGGCCGACTTCAGCGCACCGTGCAGGCTGTCGTCCAGCGGGTGGGCATGCAAGACGAGGACGCGCATCGCGCGGCGCGAAGGCTACTTCGTCTTCATGACTTCGGCGGCGATGGCGCGCGGATCGCGCGGCTTCCATGCGCCCGCCTCCACTGCCGCGATGAACTCCGCAAGCAGCCGGTTGAAGGATTCCGGCTCTTCGAGGCTGATGGTGTGCCCGCACTTGGGCATCACGGCGAGCCCGGACGCAGGCAGGGTCTTCTTCAGGAAGATCCCGGGCTGCAGGCAATGGTCGTCCTCGTCGCCGACCACCACCAGCGTCGGTACCTGCATCGCCTTCAGGCGCTCCTCGAGGTCGTAGAGGGAGGGCCGGCGCGCCTGCACGCCGCGCATCGTCAGCGCCGACCCGAGCGACGAATGCTCGCCCAGCTGCACGGCGAACTCCCGCCAGCCGCGCGGGTCCTTGTTCTGGAACTGCACGCGGCTGGCGCCCAGCGAATAGGTCTTCGCGAACTCCGCCGCGCCCTGCGTCTCGAACTGCCGCGCCACCTCCATCGAGACGCCCCTGAAGTACGCCTCGAACTGCTTCTCGGCGCCATAGCCCGCGCCCGCGACGACCAGCGACAGGCAGCGCGCCGGCGCCTCGAGCCCCAGGTGCAGCGCCGCGAAGCCGCCCATCGACAGGCCGACCACGTGCGCTCGCGGGATCGCGAGCGCGTCCATCACCGATACGATGTCGCGTACCGCGTTCGCCTGCGAGTAGGCTTCGAGGTCCTCCGGCACGTCGGAGGGCGGATAGCCGCGCGCGCCGAAGGTGATGCAGCGGTGCCGCCGCGACAAGGCGCGCATCTGCGGCTCCCAGCTTCGATGGTCGCCGCCGAACTCGTGCACGAACACGATCGGCGTACCCGCGCCGGACTCCTCGAACCACAGGCGCACGCCGTCGTGCGCGCTTGCATAGGGCATGGATGTCTCCTTGGGTGTCAGAACAGCGGCGGCAGGTCCTTCATGTCCTTCGCTTCCAGCACCGCCTCGGGCAGCACGGCGGCGAAGGCGTCGGCCCATTCGCGCGGCACGGTGACGCTTACCTTGATGAAGCGGCCGCCGAACCTCTGCGTATGGTAGGCGCCCTGCCTGACCTGGATGCCGTGCGCCGCGAGCGCCGTCACGATCGCCTCGGGCTTGAGGCCGGTGGCCTCGCATTCGACGATGAGGAAGTTCGCCTGCGACGGATAGACGGGCACGCTGAGTCCGGGCACCTTCTCGCAGGCGCGCTTCACGGTCGCCTGGTTGGCACGCTGGATCTCCTGCACCTGCGCCATCCATTCGCCCTTGACCGAAAGCCCGGCGAGCGCCGCCTTCTGCGAGATCACGTTCGCGCCCAACGGTGCCATCGAGGCCGCACCGATCTTCTCGATGAGTTCCGGCGCGGCAACGATCGCTCCCAGCCGCAGCCCGGCGAGGCCGAGCCACTTGGAGAAGCTCGTCACCGTCACCGTGCCCTCCGGATACAGCGTCGCCGCGAGCGTGTGGCGCTCGGCGAAGTCGCGGTAGGTGCAGTCGTGGATGAGCGTTGCGCCGGCCCTCCTCGCCACCTCCACGATGCCGGCGATCTCCTCAGGCGTCGCGCAGGTGCCCAGCGGATTGTTGGGGTCGACGAGGTAGATGATGTCGGTCCTGTCGTCCACCGCCTGCGCCAGGCGCGCCGCCGAGAGCCGCCAGCCATGCTCGGCACCATAGATCGGGATCTCGACGACCTCCATGCCGGCCTGGCGCGCGAAGCCGAGCGGCCACTTCCAGCTCGGGTCGGTAGTGACGAAGCGCCTGCCCGGGCGGCACAGCGCCCGGCATACCGTGGCCAGCCCGGCCACCGCGCCGTCCGAGACGAGGGCGGAGAAGCCCTTCAGTCCGAGGTCGGCGACGATGCCCTCGCGCAGCGCTTCCATGCCGGCCGGCGGCGCGTAGGCATGAAAGCTCTCGTCGTCTACCGCGCGGTGCAAGGCTTCGCGCACCACCGGGTGCATCGGGATGTGGTTGGTGTTCTGCCCCATCCATATCAGGTCGCTGCGCGAGAACAGGCGGTCGAAATGCCTGTTCCTGACGTCGAATTCGCCCACGGCCGGCACTAGATGATCGAGCCGCGCGACGCGATGCCACCGTCGATGGTGACGATGGTGCCGGTGATGTAGCCGGCGCGAGGCGAGGCGAGGAATACCATCAGGTCCGCCACCTCCTCGGCGGTCGCGGGCCTTCCGCCCGGGTACATCCTGAACAGCTCCTGCCAGCGGTTCTCGTCGCCGTGCATGTCCAGCGCGCGCCGCTTCATCAGCTTCACCATGCGGTCCGTGGCGACCGGCCCGGGATTGACGCCGACCACGCGCACGCCATGGTCCAGGCTCACGCCGCCCAGCGCGCGCGTGAACGACATCAGCGCGGCGTTGCCGGTGGAGCCCATGATGTAGCGGGCATCCCAGTTCTCGCCCGAGTTGCCGATGTCGTTGACGATCACGCCGCTGCCACGCTTGCACATCGCGTCGTACAGCGCACGCGTGAGCGAGATGTAGCCGAACACCTTGAGGTCGAAGCCGCGTCGCAGTGCGGCGTCGTCGACCGCGTCGATCGGCCCCGACGGGATGTCGCCCGCGTTGTTGACGAGGACGTCCACCACGCCGGCCTTCGCCGCGAGCTCACGCATCTTCGCGTCGGTGGACAGGTCCATCGCATAGGTGGAAACGGCGACGCCGCATTCGGCCGCAATCGCCTTCTTCGCCTGCTCGAGCAGTTCTGCCGATCTCGCGGCAAGGTGCAGCGAGCAGCCTTCCCTGGCGAACGCCCATGCGCTCGCCAGGCCGATGCCCTTCGATGCACCGGTGATGAGTACGCTCTTGCCCTGCAGGTCAAGTTTCACGATTTTCCTTTCGCAGTGGATTCCTGCGCCAGCCCGAGCTCGCGCAGGATTTCATCGGTGTGCTCGCCGAGCATCGGCGGCGCGACGGACGCCTGGTCATCCCGCCTTCCGTCCAGGCGCACCGGGCGGCGGATGCCGGTCAGTTCGCCCTTCTGCGGATGCCGCAGTGTGAAGAAGCTGTCCAGCGCCTGCACCTGCGGGTCGACCATCACGTCCTCGATGTCGTTGATGGCGGAAAACGGGATGTCCGCGCCGTCGAACAGACGCAGCCATTCCGCGCGATCCCTGGTCGCGAAGGCTTCCCGCCCGATGTTCCACAGCGCCTCGTAGTTCTTCACGCGGCCTTCGAGCGTGGCGAAACGCGCGTCGTCGACCAGGTCGGCGCGCCCGATGGTCTCGACGAACTGCTCGTAGAACTTCTGCCGCGAGGACATGTGCGTGACCACCAGCTTGCCGTCGCGGCAGCGGAACGCGAACGCGAGCGAGTTCCGGATGCGCAGGAACGCGTCGGAATGCTCGCCGTTCTGCGTGAGATAGCCGAAGGGCTCCGGCATGAACGCCATCGTCGCCTCGATCATGTTGACCTCGACCCGCCGCGCCGTGCCGGTGCGCTGCCGCTCGAACAGCGCCGACAGGATGCCGTAGGCGGCGTACTGCCCGGTGACGTTGTCGGCGATCGTCGTGCCGGTCAGGCGCGGATTCTCCGGATCGAGGAACTGGCTGTACATGCCCGACAGGCCCTGGGCGATCGAATCGAAGCAGGGCCGCGCCGCGTACGGCCCCTCGGTGCCGAAGCCGGTGATCGAACAGTGGATCAGCGACGGGTTCAGCTCGCGCAGCCGCGCCGCGCCGAAGCCGAGGCGGTCCAGCACGCCGGCGCGGAAGTTGTCGAGCAGCACGTCGCTGCGCCGGACCAGCCGCTCCATCGCCGCGCGGCCGAGGTCCGTGCGCAGCGAGATCGCGATGCTGCGCTTGTTGCGGTTGTACGAGCAATACTGCGCGCCGTAGTTGCCGCCGCCATAGCTGCGGAACGGGTCGCCGCCGTCCGGGTTCTCGACCTTGATCACCTCCGCGCCCATGTCGGCGAGCATCACGCCGGCGAGCGGCGCGGTGATGAACGTCGACAGCTCGACGACGCGTATCCCTGCCAGGGGCCCAGTCATCGCCATGGCGTCATCGCCGCTTGCCCGCCTTGCGTTTCCCGCCGCCGCGCTTCGCCTCCTTGAAGGACGCGTACACCGGCTTGTAGGTCTTCGAGTCGAGGAAGCCGTGCAGGCCGGCATGGTAGGAATGGTCCGCGTCCCCCACCTGGATCGCGACTTTCTTCTCCTGCATGTAGTCGGCCGCCTCCGGAATGCCCATGGTGCGCACCATGCGGATCGCCTGCTTGGTGGCGCGCAAGGTCCGCGGGCTCTTCGCCATCAGCTTGACGGCAAGCTTCGTCACTTCGGCCTTCAGGCGCGCCTTGGGCACCGAGAGGTTGACCAGGCCGATGCGCGCCGCCTCCTTGCCGTCGAACGGGTCGCCCGTGCAGGCGTAGTACATGGCGTGGCGCAACAGCACCGCATCCGCGAGGGCCTTGCTGACCATGCCGCCGGGCAGGATGCCCCAGTTCACTTCCGACAGCGAGAACGTGGTGTCGTGCGCGGTGACGGCGAAGTCGGTCGCCAGCAGGTGGCTGAACGCGCCGCCGACGCAGTAGCCTTCGACCATCGCGATGGTCGGCTTGTCGAACATGGACAGGCGGTCCCATTGCCAGTGGTTCGACATCAGGCGCACGCGCTTGCCTTCGGCCGGATTGTTCTCGAGCGCGCGGAAGAACTCCTTCAGGTCCTGGCCTGCCGAGAACACGCCCCCCGCACCCGCGATCACCACCACCCTGGTCTCCGGGTCGGCCTCGAGCTCGTCGAGCGTGTCGCACATCTCGGCGTGCAGCGGCGGGTTCATCGCGTTCTTCTTCTCCGGCCGGTTGAGATACGTCCAGGCGATGCCGTTCTCCCTGACCACCTTGACGAACTTGCGTTGCTTCAGCTTCATGGCTTGCTGCCCCTCTGGTTGAATGTTGCTGGAATCCTGCGGCAGGTCACAGATCCTCCGCCGCGAGCGTCATCAGGTCGGCCGCCGGCTGCATGGCGCGCTGGCGCAGCACGGCGGTTTCGGGAAGGACGCGCTGGACGTAGAACCGCGCCAGCGCCAGCTTGCGCTCGTAGTAGCCGCGCTCGGCCGTGCCAGCCTTGAGCGCGGCATCGGCGATGCGCGCATATGCGAGCCACACCTCGGCCAGCGCGACCAGCCCGAACAGGCGCAGGTAGTCGCTGGCGCCGCCCGCAGCATCGACGACATCGCTCGCCGCGCGCTGCTGCATCCAGCGCGTGGCAGCCTCGAGGTCGGCCAGCGCGCGCCAGAGCGCGTCAGCGAGCGGCGCCAGCGCGGGCAGTGCACGGCCGCGCGCGGCGGTGTCCGCCACCCCGGCGAGGAACTCGCGCACCGCTTCCCCGCCGGACAGCGTGAGCTTGCGGCGCACCAGGTCCAGCGCCTGGATGCCGTTCGTGCCCTCGTAGATCCGCGTGATGCGCGCATCGCGCAGGAACTGCTCGACGCCGGTGTCGGCGATGTAGCCGTAGCCGCCGAAGCACTGCAGCGCGAGGTCCGCGCACTCGACGCCCTGGTCGGTGAAGTGCGCCTTGATCACCGGCGTCATCAGCGCGCAGTAGCGCTCGGCGCGCGCGCGCAGCCCGGCATCCGGATGGCGCGCCGCCAGGTCGATCTGCAGCGCGACCCGCAGCCCCAGGCCGCGCGCCGCCTCGGTAAAGGCGCGCATCGTCATCAGCATGCGGCGCACGTCCGGGTGCGCGGCGATCTCGACCGGGTCCGGCGTGTCCGCGGCCGGCGCAAGCGCGCGCCCCTGCCTGCGCTCGCGCGCGTAGTGCACCGCGTTCTGGCAGGCGACTTCCGCCTGTCCGAGCCCCTGCAGCGCGACGCCCAGGCGCGCATCGTTGACCATCGCGAACATCGCCCGCAGGCCCTTGCCCGGGTCGCCCAGCAGCTCGGCATGCGCGCCGTCGTAGGCGATGACCCCGGTGGGTGCGGCGCGCAGCCCCATCTTGTGCTCTATCGATGCGCACTGCAGCGCATTGCGCCCGCCGATGCGCCCGGCGTCGTCGACATGGAACTTGGGCGCGATGAACAGGCTCAGGCCCGCGCTGCCCTCTGGCGCGCCGGCGATGCGCGCCAGCACCACGTTGACGATGTTGGGCGCGAGGTCATGCTCTGCATTGGTGATGAAGCACTTCGAGCCGTGCAGGCGGTAGCTGCCATCGGGCTGCGGCAGCGCGCGCGTGCGCACCAGCCTCAGGTCACTGCCGGCGTGCGCCTCGGTCAGGTGCATGGCGCCGGTCCACTCGCCCGCGGCGAGCTTCGGCAGCCAGCGCGCCCGCTGCGCCGGACTGCCGTGCGCGTGAATCGCGCTGAATACCGCCTCCGAGAGCTCGATGTAGCCGCTGAACGCCATGTTGGCGGCGGACAGGATCTCGTAGCAGGCTTCGGAGGCGACCGCGGGCAGCCCCTTGCCGCCGAAGGCCGGATCGAGCGCCAGGCCGATCCAGCCGCCCTCCGCATACTGCCGGTAGGCATCGCGGAAACCCGCGGGCGTCTGCACCTCGCCCGCGTGCCAGCGGCAGCCCTGCGCGTCGCCGCTGCGATTCAGCGGTTGCGCCACGCCCTCGGCGATGCGCGCCGCGCCCTCCAGCAGCGCATCCAGCGTGCCGCCCTGCAGATCGGCGTAGCCCGGCACGTCGGCATGGCTGTCCACCCGAAGAAACTCCTGCAGTACGAAGCGGAACTCGCGAAGCGGCGCGCGATACGTCGGCATGACGCTCAGGCCGCCCCGGACGCGGCCGCCGGCGGGCCGTCGTAACGCGCATAGTTGGCGTCCAGCCGCGCGGCGTAGTAGTCGCCGAACACCACCGGCGGATACCTCGCCGGCATGTCGCGGCAGTAGCGCGCCAGGCAGGCGACTTCCGCGTCCAGGTTCGGATCGAAGAAGTACGCCACCGAGTAGCGGTCGCGCTCGGTCGACGCGTTGATCACCCGGTGCGGCGTGGAGCGGAACGCATCGTTGGTCCAGCGCGCGAAGGCGTCGCCGATGTTGCAGACGAAGGCGCCCTCGACGCTGGGCGCGGGGACCCAGGCCTCATCGCTGCCCTGTACCTCGAGCCCGCCTACGTTGTCTTGCGCCAGGATGGTCAGAAACCCGTAGTCGGTATGCGGATGGCTGCCGAAGAGGTCGTCCGGGCGCTGCGGCGGCGACGGCGGGTAGTGGATCAGCCGCAGCGCGGTACAGGGCGGCGCGAAGTGTTTGGCGAAGAACCCGGGGTCTTCGCCGACCGCGATCGACAGCACCGGCAGCAGCCGCATGCCGAGGTCGGCCACCGCCGCATCGTAGCGCCGCATCGCGTCGGCGATCCAGGCGTCTGCCGGCCACTGGTTGGGGCCCTGCAGCGGCTTGCCGGACAGGTAGTCCGCGTGCGCAGGATCGACTTCGTGCCGCAGCATGAAGGACTCCATGCGGTTCGGCCTGCGCGCGGCCGCAAAGCGCGCAGACGAACTGAGCTTCGTGTCGCCGAAGCCCATGTAGCCGCGATGCCAGCGGTTCTGGCGCAGTGCATCCTTCTCCGCCTGGGGCTGCGCATGGAAGCGGCGGTTGGCCTCGAAGATGTCGCCGACCAGCTCCGCCGGCACGCCGTGGTTGACGACGTAGAAGAACCCCGCCGATTCGCAGGCAGCGCGGACTTCGCCCGCGAGCGCCTGCCACTGCGCCAACCCACAGCCCGCGCGCAGCGTGGCGAGGTCGATACGCGGCACTAGCACAGCACCGCCTCCACCAACGACGGTCCCGGGGCCGCCAATGCGCGCCCGAGCGCGGCGGCAAATGCGGCGGCGTCCGCGGCACGTTCGGCCGGCACGCCGAAGCCCCGCGCCAGCTCTGGCCAGCCGATGGCGGGGTCGTCGAGCCGGATCATCCCCAGCGCCGCTGCGCCGGGGTTCGACGCACCGACCTTTGCCAGCTCGCCATACAGCGTGGCATAAGCGCGGTTCGACAGGACAATCACCGTCACGTCCAGGCCTTCGCGTGCCATGGTCCACAGCGCCTGGCAGGTATACAGGCCGCTGCCATCCGCCTGCAGGCAGACCACCTTCCGGTCCGGGCAGGCGAGCGCCGCGCCAACCGCCAGCGGCAGGCCTTCGCCGGTCGCGCCGCCCGCCATCTGCAGCCAGTCGTGCGCCGGCGCGTGCGCCATTGCCGGGTAAAGCGTGAACCCAAGCGACAGTGCCTCGTCGATCACGATCGCATGCTCGGGCAGTTGGGCGGCAACGATCGCCGCCAGCGCCTGCGCGTTCAAGCTGCCGGACTGCGGCGCTGCGGCCGCAAGCGCTCGCGGCGCCGCAGCCGCAGCCGCGCCCGCCGCGATCGCCAGGTCTTCGAGTGCGGACATGGCGTCTTCTTCCGGTTCGGCGAGCGCGATCAGCGCGCAACCCGGCGGCGTCAGCAGGCTGGGCTTGTCCGGGTAGGCGAAGAAGGCGACCGGCGCGCCGGCGCCGATCATCAGCACCGTATCCAGGCCGGAGAGGAACTGCAGCGCCTCGTCGATGCCGAAAGGCACGCGATCCACAGGCAGCCGACCGGCGCCGCGCTCGATGCGCGCATTCGACATCGGCGCGAACACCCTGCATCCGGTGGCCGCGGCGATACCGTGCGCGAGCGCGAGGCCGCGCGTGCGCAGGCACGCACCGCCGATCATCAGGCCGGTGCGGGCACCGAGGCGGCGCGCCGCGGCCTCTATCCTGGCGCCCAGGACGCGCGTCGGCGGCGCATCCGGCGAAGGCGCATGCAGCGGCACGTCGCCGCCGTCGGTCCACGCGGTGTCGGCCGGCAATATCAGCGTCGCGATCCTTCCCGGCGCCGCGCGCGCGGCGGCGATCGCGGCGGCGCAATCCGCCGACAGGGTCGCGGCGGAATACGCGGTCCGCAGCCAGTCGGAAAACGGCCGCGCGACCGCCTCGACATCCGAGTGCAGCGGCGCGTCGTAGCGGCGATGCCGCGCCGCGTGCTCGCCGACGATGTTGACCACCGGCACGCGCGCACGGCGCGCGTTGTGCAGGTTGCACAGGCCGTTCGCGAGCCCGGGGCCGAGGTGCATCAGCGTAGCGGCGGGCCTGCCGGCCATACGCGCATAGCCGTCCGCCGCGCCGGTCGCGACGCCCTCGAACAGCGTCAGCACGCCGCGCAGGCCGGGCACGCGGTCCAGCGCGGCGATGGTGTGCATCTCGGATGTGCCCGGATTGCCCAGGCAGGTATCGACGCCGCCGGCCACCAGCGAGCGCACCAGGATCTCGGCGCCCAGCATCAGCTCACCGCCAGAACACCAGCCGCCGGTCGATCCAGTTGACGATCGCGTACCAGATCATGCTCGCCGCGGATGCCACCGCGATCGCCGCCCAGACGCGCAGGAAGTCGATCTGCTGCGTGGCTTCGAAAATCGTCCAGCCGAGCCCCTTGTACGCGCTCAGCATCTCGGCAACGATGGCAACGATCATGCTCCGCACCACGGCTACGCGCAGGCCGTTCATGATCGCCGGCAGGGCGGCGGGCAGGCGCAGCAGCGCCATCTGGCGCAGCGGCCCGGCGCCGAACGAGCGCAGCAGGTTCGCCGCGGACTCGTCCACCGACCGCAGCCCCTGGTGCGCGTTGACGAATACCGCGAAGCCGACCGCCAGCGTCACCATCGCGATCTTGGAGGCCGGCCCGGTGCCGAACCACAGCAGCGCCACCGGGGCGAACGCGACCACCGGCACCGAGTTCAAGGCCACCAGCGCGGGCAGCGCGACACGTTCAAGCCGCGGATAGAGCACGAAGGCCATCGCCAGCAGCATCGCGATCACCGTCCCGATCGCGTATCCGGCGGTCGCCTCCATCACGGTCATCGACGCCGCGTCCATCAGGCTCGGGAAATCCGCCACCGTGCGCATCGCGATCGCGCTCGGCGCCGGCAGCACGTAGACCGGCACACCGAAGGCGCGCACGATCACCTCCCACAGCGCGATGAACAGCAGCGGACCGGCAAAAGCTAGCGCGGCGCCGCGCATCAGATTTCCTGCTTCCACCAGATCCAGCGCCGCTCGATCGCCTCGAGCAGCGCGTAGAGCAGGATGCCGATCGCGCCGCAGATCACGATCACGCTCCACAGGCGCGGCAGGTTCTCGTTGTACATCGCCTGCAGCAGCAGGATGCCGAGGCCGACGGTGTCGCCGAACCACTCGCCGACGATGGCGCCGATCAACCCCAGGCTGATGCCGAGCTTGAGCGCCGCCGCGATCGACGGCATCGCGAACGGCACGCGCAAGCGCCAGAACAGCGTCCACGCGCCGGCGCCGAAGCTGCGCAGCAGCGCCACGCGCTGGGGGTCCACCGACTGCATGCCGCGGCAGGTGTTCACGGTCACCGGAAACGCTGTGAGGTACATCGCGATTGCAACCTTCGACCAGATGCCGTTGCCCAGCCACATCACGACCAGCGCGCCGAATGCGATCACCGGCACCGCCTGCGAGACGATGAACAGCGGGAACATCAGCCGCTCCAGCGTCCGCGACATGGCGAAGGCGCTGCCGAAGGCGAAGCCGACGGCGGCGCCGATGCCGAAGCCGATCAGCGTTTCGGACAGCGTGCGCATGATGCCCCGCCAGATCAGCCCGAAGTTGCCCGCCATGTCCATGAACACCGCGCTTGCGGTCGGCATGATGTGCGGCCGCACGCTGAAGCCGCGCACCGCCAGCTCCCACAGCACGATCACGCCGCACAGCGCGAGCACCTGGCTGCCGAATCCGGTGCGCATGCCTCAGCCCCCCGCCACCTGCTGGAAGCTCTTGATGCTTTCTTCCTCGATCGCGGCCAGCACCTGGCGCTTCAGCGCGATGAACTCCGGCGAGGTCAGCATCTCGGCCGGCCGCGGGCGCTGCAACGGCACGTCGAGCACCAGCTTGATGCGCCCCGGCCGCGCGGTCATGACGAGGACGCGGTCGCCGAGGAATATCGCCTCGTCGACGTCGTGCGTGATGAAAAGGATGGTGCGCTGGTGCCGCTGCCAGATCTCCAGCAGCCAGCGCTGCATCAGGCTGCGCGTGAGCGCATCCAGCGCGCCGAAGGGTTCGTCGAGCAAGGTCAGGTCGCGCTCGAACAGGAACGTGCGCATCAACGCGACGCGCTGGCGCATGCCGCCGGAAAGCTGCTGCGGATAGTGCTGCTCGAAGCCGGTGAGCCCGAACTCGCCGAACAGCGGCCCGGCGCGCTTCAGCGCCTCGGCGCGCGGCACGCCCTCCACCTGCAGCGGCAGGATGGCGTTGTCGACCACGCGGCGCCAGGGCAGCAGCAGGTCGCGCTGCGGCATGAACGCCACCTTGCCCAGCAGGCTGGGCGCCGTCCGCGGCTCGCCGTTGTAGAGGATCTGCGCCCCCGCATCCGGCTCGGCCAGGCCGGCGAGGATGTTGAACAGCGTGCTCTTGCCGCAGCCGCTCGGTCCGACCACGGTGACGAACTCGCCGCGCCCGATGTCTATGCCGATGCGATCCAGCGCAACAACCTCTCCGCGACCCGAGCCGAAGGTCTTGGAGAGGTTGGTGAGCTGTAGCATCGGCGCCGCGGCGGAAACCGCAGTGCCGTCGTTCAAGGCGTATCTGCCTTCGTTGAAGCCCGCGGCATGCGTGTTACATCTTCTTGTCGGCAGCCGGGACGGCGTCCCAGAACTTCGGCGCGAACGCGGTGCTGAAGTCCACCGGGCCCGAGATGACCTTGGCCTGGATGAGCATCTCCTGCGCACCCTTCAGGCGGGGCATGTCGAGCGCGCCCAGCCCTGCCTTGGTTCCCGCGTCGGCGGTCATCAGGCGCGCGACTTCCGCGAGCATCGCCACCTGGTGCGCGCGGTCGAGGCCGGGCGCGGCCGCCATGACGACATCCACCGCTTCGGCCTGGTTCTTGATCGCGTACTTCCAGCCGCGCAGCGTCGCGTTCATGAACCCCTGCACCGCCTTCGGCTTCCCGGCGATGACCTTCTCCGAGGTGATCAGCGAGTCGCGCGGCACGCTGATGCCGTAGTCGTCCGGCGCAAAGCTGCGCACCTTGATGCCGCGCGCCTTCAGCACGTTCATCTCGTTGTACAGCGTGACCATGGCGACGTCGGTTTCCTTGTTGATGAACGGCGTCATCGACACCGCCTGGGCGCTGAGGGTGTAGTCGGACGGCTCCAGGCCGTTCTTGCGCAGCATCGCCACCACCGTGTGCTGCAGGCCGGTGAAGAACGACGTGATCTTCTTGCCCTTGAAGTCCTTGATGGTCTTGATCGGCGAATCTTCCAGCACGACCATGACCACCGGCGTGCGCTGGTGCAGCATGCCGAGCGTGACCACCGGCAGCTTCTTGTCGCGCGCGGCGAGCGAGCTTTCGATGCCGCCGCCCACCGCGAAGGTGTCAGCACCCGAGGCGACCAGCGATTCGGCGTTCAGGTTGGGGCCGCCCGGGTTGATCGTCATGTCCAGGCCCTCGGCCTTGTAGTACCCCTTGGCCTTGGCGACATAGACGCCGGCGAACTGCGCCTGCGCCACCCACTTCAGCCGCACGCTGGCCTTTTCCTGCGCAGCGGCCGGCGACACCGCCGCCGTCGCCAGCGCGAAGGCAGCGGAAAGAACGAGCGCAGCGCGCCCGGGGCGGAACCGATTCTGAACGTCGAGCATGACTATTCTCCTGAGAGTTTTTCTGACCTGAATGCGGGACCTACGCAGTAAGCAACATGTACCACATAACCTCGCGGCCGGGCCGACCGCACCCGGCCCTCTTTCACTGCACCTTGATGCCGGCTTCCTTGACCACCTTCGCCCATTTCGCGGTTTCCTCGCGCATCACCTCGGTGAGGCGCTCGGGCGTGCTGACGACCGCTATGGTGCCGATGGCGGCGAGCTTCTCGACCACGTCGGGGAGTTTCGCCACGCGGCCCAGTTCACGGTTGAGCGCGTCGATGACGGCGCGGGGCGTGCCGGCCGGCGCGTACAGCGCGCGCCAGCCGTCCACCACCACGCCGGGAAAGCCGGACTCGGCAAAGGTCGGCAGGTCGGCAAGGAACGGCGTGCGCTTCGAGCCGGTGACTGCGATCGCCTTCAGCTTGCCCGCCTTGATGTGCCGCATCACGCCCGGCACCGAAGCGATGGAGAAGTGCGTCTCGCCGCCCAGCAGGCTCGCCACCGATGGCGCGTTCCCCTTGTACGGGATATGCGTCATCGTTACCCCCGCTTCGCGCATGAAAAGCGCAGTGGCCACGTGCGCCGGCGTGCCGTTGCCGCCGGAGGCGAAGTTGAGCGACTGCTTCTTCGACAGCTCGATCAGGTCCTTCAGGCTGTTGACCGGCACCGACGGATTCACGACAAGCACGCTGTCAGACGACGATACCAGCGACACCGGCGCGAGATCCTTCAGCGGGTCGAAGGTCATGCTCTTGAACAGCGACGGATTCACCGTCATCGCGGTATCGATCGCCCAGAGCAGCGTGTAGCCGTCCGGGGCCGCGCGCGCCACCAGGTCGCCGCCGATGTTGCCGCTCGCGCCGGGCTTGCTCTCCACGAGCATCGTGTGCCCCAGGCCCTGCGACATCTTGTCGGCGAAAATGCGCGCCAGCGTGTCCAGCGGCCCGCCCGCCGGGTAGGGAACGATCATCCGTACCGGCTTGTTAGGGTAGTCCTGCGCCTGGGCGGCCCCCGTGAAAGCGACCGAAAGCAGCGCTGCCGCCAATGATGCGACGATTCTCGTGAAGTTCATGCCGTCCTCCGTTGTGTTCAGTTATGCACCATGAAAACGCAAAATCCGGGCCCTGCATGCATCACCGCTATCGGGAGCATGTTTCGTGCCCGCTTCAAGCCGCCGCCTCCTCTTCGCAGGCAGGGCAGAAAGACATGGGGCTGAGCGCGTCCGCGCTGCGGCCGAGCGCATCGGATGCCTGCCAGCCAGCCCAGATGCGCTCGGCAGAGGCCTGCGCGCGCGCGCGCAGCGCGGCGAAGTCGACGCCGGGAATGCTGCCGGCCTGCATGCGCACCTTGCCGGCGACGATGGTGGTGTCGACGTCGTCGCCGATGCCGCACTCGACCAGTGCCTTCACCGGATCGCGCACCGGTCCGAAGCGCAGGCCGCCGCGACCGGAGAGGTCGATGATGACGACGTCCGCGCGCGCGCCGGCCTGCAGCCGGCCGAGGTCCTCGCGCCCCAGCGACCGCGCGCCGGCGAGCGTCGCCGCAGCGAACACCTCCGCCGCGCTTGCCGCGCGGTAGTTACGGCTCATGACCTTGCCGTGGTGGGACGCGGCGCGCATGTTGAGGATCATGTCGCGCGGATAGGTGTCCGTGCCGAGCGCCACGTTCACCCCGGCCTCGCGATACTTCTGCCACGAATCCAGCGCGCGGCCGCGCCGCACCAGGTTCACCGGGCAGTGCGAGATCGAAACCCCCGCCGCGCCCATCAGCCGCAGGTCGTGCGCCCCGGAATAGTTGAGCAGCGGGTTCTCGCCGATGAAATTGCCGTGCCCGATGTTCAGCGTCGGCCGCAGCATGCCGACGCTGTCCAGCAGTTCGATCGGCGTCATGCGATGCTCGCGCACCACGTGGTGGAATTCGAGCACGTTGTAGGCGGCGTGCGTGGCCATCGGCAACGCGAGCGCGTCCGCAGTCTCGCGGGTGCGCTCGAGCAGCGGCACGCTCATCGCTTCGAGCTCCCGCGCGACGAGAACACCGCGCACCAGCCCCGCCCCGGACGCGCTCACGCGCTCGATGCAGGCCAGCGCCTCGTCCAGCGCGCGGAATCCCGCGGCTTCGTCCAGCGCGAGCTCCAGCCTGCCCCTGGCATCGCCCACCCAGTGCCCGCCGCAGAAGCCCGGCCCGAGGTAGCCGCGCATGCCGAGTTGCGCGCACTGCCGCGCGAGCGCTTCCTGCGTGCGCACGCCAGCGCCGAACTCGACGAAGGTGGTGATGCCGTTCCGCAGCATCTCCGCCACGGTGAATGTGGCGTGCAGCTCGAGCTCCTGCGCAAGCTCGGGGTCGCCGTCGCGCATGTAGCGCAGGTCGCCTTCGATGCGCGTCCCCGCGCGCGGCGCGCTGACTTCGAGGAAGGGCTGGCCGAAGGCGTCGGCGCGGCCGGCGTCGCTTATCAGCCGGTGCGCGCCGCGATGCCCGGAGTGCACGTGCGTATCGACAAACCCGGGGCAGACGAGCTTGCCCGCCGCATCCAGCGTGACATCCACGCCGCCGTCGAACTTCGGCCCGACGTAGATGATGGTGTCGTCCTCGAACACCACCTGGTGATCCCGCTCCAGGCAGTGCCGGCCCTGCCTGTGGCCGACCACCCAACCGCCCTGGATGCAGGTTCTCACGCGGCGTCCTAGGCGAAGATCTCGCCGAGCGTCGTGATGGTCCGCAGCACCTTGTCGTGCGGCAGGCTCGGCCACTGCACCCGCATCAGGAAGTGGTTCACGCCGAGCAGCCCGTGGTAGCGCTGGATCTCGTCCCTGACGAAGGCCTTGTCGCCGATGATGAAGCGGTCGCGCACGAAATCCTCGAACGGCTGCTGGAAGGATTCGGCCCCCTTCGACTGCGCGTCCAGCCCCCACGAGGAGTAGGCGGCGTACTTGTACTGCAGCGCCGCCTTGCATTCCTCGAGCGCCTTCTCGCGCGTCGGCCCGATGTAGCACTCGCGCGTGATCGGCGCGTCCTCGGGGAAGGGCTTGCCGGCCTCCTTCAGCGTGTCGCGATACAGCTTCATCTGCGGCACCAGGTCCTTCAGGTGCGCGAAGTTGGTGATCAGCCAGGCGTCGCCGATCTGCGCCGCGCGCCGGATCGCCGGATCCACCACGGCGGCGAGCCAGATCGGCGGCCCGCCCTTCCTGATCGGCTTGAGTCCGATGCCCATGTCCTCGACCGTGAAGATCTTGCCCTTGTAGTTCACGCGATCCTCGGTCCAGAAGCGGCGCATCAGTTCCACGCCCTCGGTGATGCGCAGCACGCGCTCCTTCAGCGGCACGTTGAAGGCGTTGAACTCGGCCTCGCGGTAGCCGATGCCGATGCCGAGCACGTAGCGCCCGCCCGAGAGCAGGTCGAGCGTGACCGCGTCCTCGGCGACGTGGATCGGGTTGAGCAGCGGCATGATGAGGATGTTGGGCCCGATGGTCATGCCCTCGGCCTCGCGCAGCAGCCACGACAGCATCGGGATCGGCGCCAGCATCTGCATCGGCTGGGTGGCGTAATGGTGCGGCACCCACAGCGACGAGAAGCCGCTGCGCTTCGCCGTGCGCACCTGTTCGAGCATTTCCTTCAACGCCGCCGGGACGTTCGTCTCCGGCGTGAACTGCGTGCCGATGTAGAGGCCGACCTTCATGCTGTGTGTCTCCTGGAACCATGGTTGGATTGCGCAGCGGCGGCGCCGAGCACGCCGGCAAGGCGGTGCACGTCCGGTGCCTCCGCAAGGCCGGCGCACGCGGCGGCGAGCGCCTGCGCGCGATCGCCGAAGCCGCACTCGTCGAGCAGTCCCGCCGCCTTGCGCTCGACCTCGGCATGCAGCAGCCCCGGTTCCGCGCGGTACTGCGGCGCCTCCGGGTCTCCGCTCGGGCATTCGCTGAAATAGCGGCGCTCGCTGCCGTCCTGCAGGCGGACCTTCATCTCGATCCAGTAGTCCTGCGGGTAGCGCGCCGTGTACTCGTCATCCTCGACGACCTCGACGCGGCGCGATACCGCGAGCACCGCCTCGTCCCGGATCGCCTGCTCGGTGAAGTCGGCCAGCGACACCCTGCCGCGCACCAGCGCGACCGCGACGCCGTAGGGGACGTTGAACTGCGCGTCCACCGGATTCCTCGGCTCGCGGTGGTACGACAGCACGTCGGTGCGGTAAAGGCGCACCGCCACTTCGCGGATCTGAGCGGGGGCAACGCCTTCCGCGTGCGCCGCGATTGCAAGGTCGATCGCACCGTGCTCGAAGCGGCAGCACGGGTAGGGCTTGATCGCGGTGCCGAGCGCGCGCCAGTCGCTGCCCAGGTTCCGCGTCATCGCGCCGAGGTCGGTCTTCTCGCCGTACGAGAACGCGTTGATGAAGCCGTTGTCGCCCTCGAAGATCGTCGCCGGCCCGGTAAAGCCTTCCTTCGCCAGCCGCGCCGCCAGCACGCCGTTGGACGCCGCGCGCCCGGGATGCAGCCGCTTGATCCACGAGCCGTCGGCGCGCCACTCGGTGAGTCCGCATGCCTGCGTGCCGGCGATGCCGAATGCACGCACCAGCGCGTCGCGCTCGAGGCCGATGGCGACGCCCGCCGCCGCCGCCGCGCCGAACACGCCGCACAGCGCCGTCGGGTGAACGCCGTGGTAGAACTGGCTGCCGCGGAACACCTCGCCCAGCCGGCACGTCACCTCGTAGCCGATGAGCAGCGCGCGCAGGAATGCAAGGCCGCTCGCATCGGCGGCTTCTGCCGCGGCAAGCGCCGCCGGCACCACCACCGCGCCCGGATGCAGCACCGCGATGCGGTGGTCGTCGTCCAGCTCCAGCGCGTGCGCGAACGCACCGTTGGCGAGCGCCGCGTCCCAGGCCGAGGTCAGCCTGCCGGCGCCAAGCACCGTGGCCTCGGGCCTGCCGGCCGCGGCGAGGATGGTTCGCGACACCGCGGTGCTGGAGGGCGCGGTGCTGCCCGCCAGCGTCACCGCAAGGGTGTCCAGCGCGTACGTGCGCATGCGGCTGGCGAGCGCAACGTCCGCGCGAACCGACGGATCGAGCGCGAGGTCGGCCAGCGACTCGGCGATGGTCGCCATGTCAGCGCGGCGCCTGCGGCACGAGTTGCGCACGGCCCGGCGCGCCGACGACGCGGCCTTCGTCCCAGACCACTTCGCCGCGCGAGATCGTCGTGCGCGGCCAGCCCGCGAGCGGACGCATCGACAGCGGGCTCGCGCACACACCCGGAGACACCGCGGTCATGTCCACCAGCTCGCGCTGCTCCGGGTCGACGAGCAGGACGTCGGCGTCCGCCCCGGGCGCGAGCGTGCCCTTGCGGTGTGCGAGGCCGAACAGGCGCGCCGGCGTTTCCGCCATCGCGCGCACCAGCACCGGCAGCGGGAACCCGGTTTCCTGCGCCCAGGTGAACATCGCCGGCCACAGCACCGGCGCGCCGGACATGCCAAAGGGCACGGCGAAGATGTCGCCGCCGCCTCCAGCCTTCGCCTCGGCGCTGAAGCTCGCGTGGTCGCTGCCGAGCGTGTTCACCGCGCCCACCATCAGCGCGGTGGCGAGCGACCTGCGGTCCGCGCTGGTGCGCAGCGGCGGCGCGATCTTCGCCGCCGCACCCTGCGCGCGCAGGTCGGCGTCGTCCATCAGGATGTACTGCGGGCAGGTCTCGGCCCAGATCGGCACGCCGCGACGGCGCGCGCGCTCGATCGCCGCCAGGCCCTGGTTGGACGACAGGTGCACCACGTAGGCCGGGCAGCCGGTCGATTGCGCAGCGAGCGCGACTACCTCGATCGCGGCGGCCTCGGCTTCAGCCGGCCTGCTCGGCTCGTAGTACTCGACCGACACCCGGCCGCCCTTCACCGACTCCTGCTCGAGGTAGTCGATCATCTCGCCGTGCTCCGCGTGCACCAGCGCGATGCCGCCGACGCGCGCGATCTCGTGCATCGCGGCGAAGAGGAACTCGTCGCGCACCATCATGCCGCGGCGCTTGTACGCCATGAACATCTTGAACGAGCGGAACCCCTGCGCCGCGAGCGGCGCGATCTGCGCGATGGTGTCCTCGCGGTCGTACAGCACGACGTGAAAGGCGAAATCCGCCACCGCCTCGGCGACGCCGGCGGCGCGATGCTCCCCGACCACGTCGGCGAGCGGACGCTCGGGCGCGCCGCGGATCATGCCCATGAACGTGGTGACGCCGCCGCGCACCGCCAGGCGCGAGTATTCGCCGATGCCCTCGCCGTAGAAATGCACGTGCGGATCGACCACGCCGGGGAGCACCAGCAGGCCGTCCGCATCGATCACGCGCTTCGTCGCCGGCAGCGCCTCGCCCTCGGCGTAGCGCGCGGCGATGCGCCCGCCCGCGATGCCGATCGCGCCCGCCATCGTGCCCTGGCCATCGACGACGGTACCGTTGCGGATCAGCAGGTCCAGCATCGATGCCGGCTCAGGCCGTTTCGGCCAGTTCCCAGGCCACGTCGGCGAGTACCCTGACGCCGGCCTCGGCATCGGCCTCGGTCACGCTCTCGGCCTCGTTGTGGCTGATCCCCGCCTTGCAGGGAATGAACACCATGCCGGTCGGGCAGTGGTAGTGCAGGTAGCGCGAATCGTGGCCCGCGGGCGAGATCAGCTCCATCGCCGGCACGCCGAGCCGCTCGGCCGCCGCGGCGATCCTCGCGCGGATGTCCTGCGGGAATTCGAGCGGCGGGTCGTACAGCAGTTGCGTCACTATCACGTCGCACTTGCCGCGCGACGCCTCGCACACGCCCGGGATCAGGTCGCCGAGCCGGCGCAGCACCTCGCCATCGTCGTGCCGCAGGTCTATCGAGAACACCACTTTTGCCGGCACCACCGAGGGCGCGTTGGGCATGACGTTGAACATGCCGATGGTGAAGCGCACCGTGTCGGCATCATCCCAGACCGACTTCTGCAGCGCGTCCACGATCGCCACCGCGGCGACCAGCGCATCGCGCCGTTCGCGCCGTGCCGAGGTGCCCGCATGCGCCGGTTCGCCAAGAACCTCGACGCGGAAGGTTCGCTTGCCGCCGATGCCGGTGACCACGCCGATCGGCTTGCCCTCGGCCTCGAGCATCGGTCCCTGCTCGATGTGCGCTTCCAGGTACGCCGCCGCCGGATAGCCTGCCGGCCGCCTCGGCAGCTCGCGCTCGCGCTCCAGCACCGGCGCCAGCGCTTCGCGCACCGACACGCCGGCGCGGTCGCGCACCTCGAGCACTTCGTCCAGCGTGCGCTTGCCCGCGAACACCGCCGAACCCATCATCCCCGGCGCGAATCGCGAGCCTTCCTCGTTCATCCATGCCACCACCTCGACCGAGCGCCGCGGGCGCTTTCCCGATGCGGCAATGGCGCGCAGCGCCGCAAGGCCGCCGACCACGCCGTAGGCGCCGTCGAACTTGCCGCCGGTGGGCTGCGTGTCGATGTGCGAGCCGAGCAGCACCGGGGGAAGCGCCGGCTCGCGCCCGGCCAGCCGCAGGTAGAGGTTGCCGGCTGCGTCCACGCCGGGCTCGGCACCGAACTCGCGCCCCCAGGCGATGAGCGCCTGGCGCGCCTCGATCTCCTCCGGCGTCAGCGCCAGCCGGTTGACGCCGCCCGCTGCGGTGGCGCCATGGCGGGCGAGCGCCATCAGGTCGCGCCACAGGCGCGCACCGTCGACGCAGCCGGAGACGGCTTCGCTCATGCAGCCGAGCGCATGCCGCCGCGGATCTCGCCCAGCGCGTTCAGCAGGCGATCCATGTGCTTCTTCAGGCTGACGTCGATGCGCATGTAGCGCTTGCCGAGGCCGATGAAGGACACCGAGCCGTCCTTCACCACCACGCCGCGCTTGAGCAGTTCGTCGAACAGCACGGTCGAATCCAGCCCCGCGTCGTCGATGCGCATGAGGAAGAAGTTCGAGCGCGGCTCGCCCACCACGGTGTAGCGGCCGATCTTGGCGATGCCATCCAGCACGTAGGCGCGCATCTCGGTGATCATGTCCACCGTCTTCGCCACGTGCTCGTCGTCGTCCAGCGCCGCGATCGCGCCGGCGATCTGCAGCTGGCCCATGTTCCAGGTCGGCTTCATGTGCATCATCGGCTTGATCACGTCGGGATTGGCGGCGATGCCGAAGCCGACCCGCAGCCCGGCGAGGCCGAACGCCTTCGAGAACGTGCGCAGCACGATCAGGTTGCCGAACTCCTTCAGCAGGTCCATGCCGCCGTTGGTGCGCGAGAAGTGGATGTAGGCCTCGTCGAGCACCACGAGCTGGTCCTTCGCCTTGCGGCAGACCTCGCGGATGCGGTCCAGCGGCAGCAGGCGCCCGGTCGGGCTGTGCGGGTTGGTGAGGAACACGATGCGCACGTCCGGCGTGATCGCCGCGAGGTACTGGTCCCACTTGAAATCCATGTCGTCGCCCATGTGCACGTACACCGGCACGCGGCCTTCGGCCTCGGCGACCATGTGGTAGATCGGGAACGCGGGCACGAACATCAGCACCTTGTCGCCCTTGGCGGCAAACGCGCGCACGATCCACGGAATGATCTCGGTCTCGCCCGCGCCGCAGATCACCTGCTCCGGCGAATAGCCGTACTTGGCGGCGATTTTCTCGCGCAGCGCAGCGGCGGTCCACGACGGGTAGTTGTCGATGTGCATCGCGGCGCGCACCACGGCGGCCGCCTTGGGCGAGGGCCCGAAGGGATTCTCGGCCGAGCCGAGCTTCGCCACGTCGTCCAGCGGGATGCCGAACTGCCGCGAAACGTATTCGCGCGTGAGTCCGGGCACATAGGCTTCCTTGGCCAGCAGCGAAGGATTCTCGAAGTACATGTCACCTCTCCTGTTGATGCAATGCCTAGTATAGACGCTGCGGCAATGCGTTAAGTGTATTAGTACAATTACGGAAATGATACTAACACACTTTTGGCTGCAAGGATGCCATGCCGTGCTTCAGACGATCGAGCCCGCCCCGCGCGCCGGCGCCTCCAGCACGCTGGCAATGGTGCGCAGGGCACGCTCCAGCACCGCCGACTCCGCCACCGCCCCGAGGCTGAGCCGCACTGCCGCCGGGGTCGCCTGCTTGCCGAAGACGAAGTGCTGCGCAGGCGACACCAGCACGCCGTGGCGGCGGAACGCGGTGGTGGCGTCGCGCTCCTGCCAGGGCGAGGGCAGCCGCAGCCAGGCGTGGTAGGTCGCCGCCGGCCCGGCCACGAGCGCGGTGCCGAGCACCTGGCGCGCGAGCGCCATGCGGCGCAGCGCTTCTGCGCGATGCGCCAGCGCGCAGGACTGCGCGAGGCCGGAATCGATCATTTCGTTGGCCACCGCCGCGTGCAGAGACGGCGCGGTCCATGAGCTGAGCAGCAGCGCATCGCGCAGCGCGCTCATCAGCCGCTCTGGCGCGGCAAGGTAGCCGGCGCGCACGCCCGGGGCCACGCACTTGGACAGGCTGCATGCGTAGACGACGCCCTCGGGCCACAGCGCGGCGAGCGGCGGCGTGTCGTCGCCGGCGAGGTGCCCGTAGATGTCGTCCTCGACGATCGTCACGCCGTGGCGTTTGCCGGTGGCGACGATGGCCTGGCGCCGCCGCAGGTCCAGCGTTGCGGTGGTCGGGTTCAGCGTCACCGGCGTGCAGACGATCGCCTTGGGCGAATGCTTCCGGCACGCTTCTTCGAGCGCATCGGGGCGCATGCCGCCCTCGTCGCTGGCGACGCCCACCAGGCCGATGCGACACAGGTCGCCGACGCGGCGTATGCCGGTGTAGTTGAGGTCTTCGCACAGCACGACGTCGCCCGGCTCGGTAAGCGCGGCGAGCGCGGCGAACAGGCCTTCGTAAGCGCCCTGCGTGAGCAGCAGCCGGTCCGGCGCCGCCTTGAGGCCGCGCAGCGCGATCCAGTTGCCGCCAGTGACGCGATCCCGGTACGCGCCGCCGACCGCACGGTAATCGAACAGCTCGTCGCCGCGGCGCCGGCGCGCGAGCGTCGCCATGACGTCGTCCAGCACCGGCTTCACCAGCGCCACCGGCGGGATGTTGAGCGACAGGTCGAGCACCGCGCCGTCGTCGGCGTCGGCCGAGGCAACCGCCGGCCTGTCGCCCACCACCTGCGTGCCGCCGCCATGGCGCGTGCTGACCAGGCCGAGGCGCCCCGCCTCGGCGATCGCCTTGGTGACGGTGGCGATGTTCATCCCCAGGTGTTCGGCGAGCGCGCGCTGCGAAGGCAGCCGCGCGCCGCGCGCGAGTTCCCCCTTGTCGATCGCGTCGCGTATCGCCTCGACCAGCGACAGGTACTTGGTGCGTCCTTCGGCGCGCAGTGCCGGCATCCAGCCGGCCTCGCCGCCCGCTTCCGGCGCCGCGGTCGTCCGGCTGCCCGCGGTCTTGCGTACCGCTCTTCGCTTGCTGGCCATGGGTCTCCGATGGTGGCGCTGGATGTCCAGGATCGCGCAGGGCTTATTATTCACGGCCCGCGCCGATTGTCCTACTACAATCTGCCGGCCGCACCACGGACATTCCAACACCAGGGAGCATCGATGCTGATCGCAAACGCGCGCATGTATTCCAGCGCAGGGCCCCGCGCCAAGCAGGCGTGGAAGGACATCCTCGCCTGGGTAACGCAACGGGCGCGCATGCCCATGCAGATCATCGACCACGATGCGCCGGCGCTGCTCTCCGACCTGTGGGCGCGCGACGACCTCGGCGCAACGCAGATGTGCGGCCTGCCGATGGCGCTGCGCAAGCCGCTGCCCATCGTCATCGCCGCGGGCATCCCCTCGCCCGCGCGCTACGGCGGGCGCGCGGTGTATTTCAGCGACATCCTCGTGCCCGCGGATTCAAAGGCGGAAAAGCTCGAGGACACCTTCGGCGGCACGGTCGGCTACACGCTCACCGACTCGATGTCGGGCTGCGTGTCGCTGCGCGTGCTGCTGGAGAAGTACCGCACGCCCGAGCGGCCGCGGCTGTATTCGAAGGTGGTGGGCGAGCTGATCCACGTGCGCGGCATGGTGGAGGCAGTGGGCTCGAAGCGCGTCGACGTCGGCGCGGTGGACAGCTACCTCTTCGACCTCATCCGCAAGCACGACCCCGCGTTCGCCGCGCAGGTGAAGGTGATCGGCTCCACCGACGCCGCGCCGATGCCGCCCTTCGTCGCCACCGCGGCCCTCGACCCCGACCAGCTCGAGCGGCTGAAGGACGCCTTCCGCCACGCCAGCGCCGCGCCCGAACTCGCCGCCGCGCGCGGCGAGCTGCTGCTCGCCGGCTTCGATACGCCCGACCCGGTTGCGTACGACGTGTTCCACCGCATCCACGAAGTGTCGGAACGGCACGCAGGCGTCTGGTAGCCGCGGCTCGCGCCGGCGCTCCTTCTGCGCGCTAAACCGGTCGCTAACCGAGAACAGCGATCCCTTCAGTGAGCCCAGGTGCCGCCTGCGCGCCAGAAACGCGCGGCAAGGCATAGGGGTTTCCGAGCGGGTTTCGTCCACCTGCTACCAACAGTTCGTCCAGCGATGGCCCGCCGCCGGCAAGACCACCCCAGCCGCTGGACCAGACACCGTCCTGCGCACCTGCATCGCCAGTCTCGAAGCCCGGGTGCCGCGCATGCCAGGCATGCAGCGCCTCGTTCCAGCGGCCGATCTCCTCGCCGCTCGGTGCCTCTGGCTCCGGCGACGACTCCTCGCCCTCGCGCTGGCGCCGGCGGCGCGCGAACTCCTCGATCGCCTGCGCATACGTCTCGCTGAGGTTCGCGCGGCCCGCCTGCAGCAGCACGTCCAGGCGGGCATCGATTTCGCGATAGACCGGATCGGACGGCGTGCCCACCAGCGGCAGATCCTGCGTCGCGTAGGCGGGAAGAGAAAATGTCGCCGATGCATCGAATGACGGCGAGGAACCGCCGGCCGACGGCGCGGGAAGCGGGGATTCCGCAATCGCCTCGAACGGAGACGACGTGTCCGCGGCTGCGCTCGCCGCACGGATGCTGGACTCGGGCCCCGGCGCCGATACCTCGCCCGGCAGAGGCGCAATCGTGTCATGAACGTCCGTGACGAGCGCGGCTTCCTCTTCGGGTCGCTGCGGGAGCACTGCATCCGCGACTGGCGCGGCCGGAACCGGCGGTTCCGGCGCTGCAGGCGGCGATTGTGGCGAGAGCAGGTCCGCCAGCGAGCGCGACTCTCCGGACTCGAAGCGAAACTCCGACACGGTTCCCGTGAACGCGATCGCGTCACCCTGTGCGCCGACGTGAATGAGCGTGAATCCGGCATCGGGCTGGACGTCCAGGTCGGCCGGCGTGATGCCGGGACCGAAGCGGACGAAGGTGCGATCGCCGTTGGTCTCCTCGTCCATGACTGCGGCCATCCCGTCGCCGAGATTGAATTGATAGGTGTCGGTTCCCGGACCGCCGAAGAGCGCGTTGACGCCGGGTGCGTCAACGCCGAGCACATCTTCGCCGGAAGTGCCGTTGACGATGCCGTAGCCGTCTGGTGGCAGCGGCGGCTCTTCGGCATCCACCGGCGGATCGTCTTCCGGCGGCGCGCCGTCATCCGGTGCGGGCGCAGGCGGGCCCGCGATCGACTCCGGCGTCGCGGTGGTTCCATCTGCGAACATGATGCGTCCGATGCCGGTCAGGCCCGACACGCTGTCGTCCGTTCCTGTCACTTTGAGGACACCGACTTCGCGGTAGACCTCGGGCTGGAGTAGATCGACGAAGCGCAGTTCGTTCAATGTGCCATCCGGCGGGGCGCTGTCCTCGATGATGTCGCGCCCATCGCCGCGCCGATAGAGGTAAACGTCCGCGCCGGTACCGCCTGCGAGCAGGTCGTCGCCTGGACCGCCGTCCAGCACATCATCGCCGCCCAGCCCGCGCAGCGTATCGTTGCCGCCGAGGCCGCGAATGTGGTCGCCGGAGTCCTCGTATCCGAAGAAGGCATCGGCGCCTGCAGTGGCGCCCAGCAGGCTGAGCGCACGGATCGCGGCGCCATCCCACATGGTGCCATCCGCGAACTCGATACGTCCGATCGAGGGGCCGACACCGCCCGCGCCGACGTACAACGGGTTCGCAGCATTGCCGGAATCCACGATCTCCGCGCTTGCGTCGGCAAGCAGGATGCGCACGCCGCTGCCGGCGCGCTGGAGCAGGACTTCATCGGGCGATATGCCGTCGGAAACCCGTACGATGTCGAGTTCGGGAAACACGGCCGTGCCGGTGAACGTGACGTAGTTTCCGGGGAACACGGTGTCACGTCCGCCGCCGCGCGCCAGCACATAGGTATCGACGCCAAGGCCACCGTACAGCTGGTCGTCACCCGGCCCGCCGTCAAGAACATCGTCGCCGCGCGAACCTTCGAGGTTGTCGTCGCCAGGGCCACCGAGCAGCGTATCGGTGCCGTCCAGCCCAAGAAGCTCGTCATTCCCGCCGCCGCCATCGATGATGTCGTCCTGGTCCATGTACCCGCGCAGGCCGGGCCCGCCCAGTCGCAACTCGTCCCCGTCGGTGCCCAGCAACGAACGCCTGCGCAGTTCGACCACGTCCCACACCGTGCCATCGGCGAAGCGCACCTCGTCGAGGATGCGGTGGTCGTTGTCCGTGGTGTCAAGGTACGCAAACCACTTGTCGATGAACGCGTCGCTGGTGCCCGCAATCCGCAGTTCCAGCGCCCCATTGCCGGCGCCGTCCTCATGGCGGCGACGCACGATGACGTCGTCCGGGTGAACCCCCGGCAGGAACTGCAGCACGTCGCGCTCGCCCGGAAGCGTCGGGCGCGTCATCACTTCGGGGAAGTGCAGGTCCCGGCCCGAGCCTGTGCCAAAGAGGATGATGTCGCGCCCCGGACCGCTGCGGTACTCGTTGTCCTCCGCGCCGCCCTGCGCGATGTCGTCTCCGGCGCCATCCAGGATCATGGCCGGGAAGAATCCGCCGCCAAACAGGATGTCGTTGCCAAAACTACCCGCGACCACCGCCATGCTTCCCGACGGCGGCGCCTGCGCCACATCGCCGAGCATCAGCACGTCGCCCGTGCCGGTTCCGGTGATCGACGTCGTTGCGGCAACGCGCACACCCAGCACGTCGAGCGTAGGCGCGAGCGCGGGATCGCTGCCGGCGTCCTCAACCCACTGCCGCAGCAGACCGGGAAACGTCAGCCAGCCACGATCGACGAACGCGTAGCCCAGCGCGCGCGACAGATCGACGACGTCTTCCAGCGCTCCAGCGGGGTCGGCGATACGCCGCGCGGCAAGCATCGCATCGACTTCGGTGAAGTCGCGCGTTTGCGCACCGCGCGCGAACGCCTCCAGATACGGCGCAAGCCGCGTCCGTGTCGCGATCGAGCCGTACGCGTAGTCGACCAGAGAGGACCACGCCTCCTCGAGGAACACCCGGTTCTCGGTGCGCAGGTACGCGTTCAGGCCGTGGATCTGGATGCCGTCCTGGGAGAACGCGAGCGTCGCGCCTGCGCGGTCGATGTCGATGAAAGTATGGCCGAGGAAGCGCTCCAGCGCCTCGACGCGCGCTACGCGCTGCCGGTATTCCGGGCTCTGGCGGGCGAGAAACCAGTCCGGCGCCAGCGTGGCCGGATCGACGCCGCCTCCGGTCTGCGACAGGTAGGCCTGTCCGATCGATTCCACCACCAGGTCGTCGAACGAGTAGTAGAGCACCGGCCGGTCGGGCCGCTGCAGCGCGGCGCGCGTGCCCGGCAGCATGGTCGAGGACTCGGCCCATGCCAGCAGCAGCTCCTCAGCCGCAGCGCGCTGCTCGGCGCGCGTCGGCGCAGCCATGGCGAGCTCCACGGCTTGGCGTACCTCGACGGATTCGGCAGCCGCTTCTTCCAGGTCGCGGACATGCCCTGAGCCACGGATATTGGGTACGCCGCCCGCCTGAGGCGCGCGCTCTGGCGGCGCGACGTACTCGCGAAAGAATGGCTCGCGCACCAGATCAAGTGCACCAGCCGTACCCGGGCTGCCGTCGGCGCGGATGAACTGTGCGGTGGAAATCAGCCGATTGCCGCCGGGCAGCGACTGCCCGCGAGGCGTCGCATTGACGCGGATCGTGGCGATGCCGGCTTCCTCGAGACCCAGCATCTCGAAGGGCTCCGAGATGCCGTTCATGTTCGCATCGCGCCACAGGCGCAGGTCCGCGATCCCGGCACCGCGGAATTCATCGTGCCCGATGAAGCCGTCGCCATCGACATCCGCGAGGATCTGCCACGCATCCAGCGGCGAATCATGCTCGTCCACTTGGCCGTCGGCATTCGTGTCCAAGGGGGAGAACGCCGCAAAGCCGTCCCGCGCCAGCGTGCCATCAGGCAGTCGTGTCTGGTTGCCGAAGAGTTCGTTGCCATCGTCGATCAGTCCGTCGCCGTCGCGGTCCAGCACCACCCAGTAGTCATCGCCATTGAGCCAGCCGGTGCCGCTGCGCACACCGCCGCCTTCGTGGTCGAACAACACGCCGCCGACCAGCGCACTGACCGTCTCGAAGCCGTCGCCATCCATGTCCAGCGCAAGCGGATCCATCGCCGGTCGCCAGGTTCGCGCCTGGTCCCACAGGGCGGGGATGGCACCGTCCGGCTTCGGCCTTGGGCCCGCTTCGTCGGCGTGCGTCTCGAGGCGGATGCCCAGGTCCGGCCGGCCGGTGATGGTGATGTCGCCCTCGATGCCGACGCCCGGAACTTGTGCGTCGGCGACCTCTATGTGCACGCGGTTCGTTCCGCCCGGCGCATAGGCATAGACCTGACCGCCGTTCTCCCAGTAGATCACACCACCGGCGCCCTCGAAGAACGCCTCGCCTTCCTTGCGTGAGCCAGTCCCTAGCTGCAAACCATCCGGGCCGACGTGGATGACGCCACCAACCTGGGCTTCCGGCATATCCGCAAGGGCGTCGCCCCAATCGACATGGAAGGTGTCGTAGCCCTTGCCGCCAATAGCCCTGTCCCCAGCGTCGCCATCGAGCAGATCGAGGGTGTCGTCGCCGTCGCCTCCTGCAAGCACGTCGCGCCCTGCGCCGCCTTCAAGCCGATCGTCGCCGGCACGGCCGTCCAGGCGATCGTCGCCCGCGCCGCCATGGATGCGGTCATCGAGACTCCCGCCGACCAGCAAGTCGCTGCCATCCGCGCCGAACCCGACGTACACACTGCCACCGGTACGCACGCTGGCGGCCATCTGCGCGAGCACCTCGGCATTTCGTGCGTCGTTGCCGAGTTCCTCCGCGCCTTGAAGCCTGGCCGCGCCGAGCGTGCCGACCGCAAGCGCCACGCCCACCGGCGCGCCGTCGCCACCACCCGGAACCTGGGTGCGCGCTTCGTACAGCAGGTTCTGGCCCGTCTCGCGCACCAGGTAGCCGGCATCGCGCACATTGCGCTCGAACACCGCCAGCGCGAGTTCCGCGCGGTCGCGCAGCCAGGTTTCCGTCAGGCCCTTGCCGGTCGACGCATCGAAAGTATCGAGCTCGCCATCGACGTTGAACGACGCATACAGGGTGTCGTCGCCCAGCACGACGAAGGGGTTCAGTTCGCGCAGGGCATGGCGAAACGCGATCTCGCCGTCCGCCTGTGCCGCCAGCACCGATGGGTCACTCGTGATCTCCACCGTGCGCATGAACTTGATGGTCGCCAGGCTGAGCACCTGTTCCCATTCCATGCCTTGCAGTTCCAGGATGCGCAGGGGCGGACCGGAGCGCGCCGCCAGGGCCACCTCGATTTCCTCGATCCGCTGGTACAAGGACTCGCGTGCCTGAAGATTCCCGAACCCGTCGGGCGACTCGTCGATATCGATGCGATCGAAATCGGGCCCTACGATCAGGCGGCCAAGCGCCCCGACCGCGAGTTCAAGAGAGTCAGCCTCTACCGCTGCGTCTTCGAAGCTGGCGCTGTAGCGCATCGCGCGCTGGTTCGAGCTGGCCGCGATGATGCTCTCGATCGAGTGTTGCGACAGCGTCGGGTCGGCCTTCTGGAAAAGATTGATCACGGCCAGCGAGTCGGCGATCAGCGTGATGCTATGCGTGCGTCCGAAGTCCTGATCGTGCGGTTGCGTGCCGGCTGCGGCGTCGAGCAGGTTGCCGTATGCGTCCGGCTGATCCTCGATCAGGATGCGCGTCTTGTCCGCAAAGGGCTTCGGCGTCAGGCCTGAGTTGGTCACGAACGTCTCGTCGTTGTTGGCGCCCATGCCATACAGATACGTGATCTTCGCCTCCGCCGCGGACGAAACGCCGTTGCTATCGAAGATCGACGTGGCGAGCGTGCCCCTGATGTGGCGGCCAAGGACAAACTCCGCCCACTGGCTTCTCGCATGCAGGTAGGCGTTGGACTTGTCCTGCGCATCACCGGGGTCGATGTGCGGGGCGGACATGGCCGAGTCGAACAGCGTCGCGGCGACGCCATTGCCAAGCACTTCGCCCGGCTCGATAAGTCCGTGCGCAATGGCCGCCTCGGGGTCGGCAAGGATGGCGTCGTAGCGCGCAATCAGTTCACCCAGCGAGGCGATGGAAGGTTCCAGCGTCCCCCTGCCCGCCGAATTGAAAAGATAGGTGCCGAGCACGTCCTCCGCATGCAACTCGGTGAAAATCGTCGCCAGGTGCCCGCCAAGCGAGTATCCGGTAACGCTGATCTGCACGTCCGCGGGCAGCACGCCGGTGCGCAGTTCCGCGTAGTACCGCTCCATCGCGGAGAGCTGCGCCAGCGCGAATCCGGAGGTGAATACGCCGATGTCCGCGCCGGCGACGTCGCGCTGATTGTCGCCGCCGTCACGCTGGTCGAAGAACTCCGTGCTGCGTATGGACAGCGTGTACTCACCGGTCTCGCGGTGCCGCATCAACGTGGCGGAGAAGCCGCTGGGGTCGTTGGCGTGGTGGTGGACTACTTCCCAGTTGTCCAGAAAATAAATCGACTGGGCTATCGTGAGCCTTGTCGCGCCCGGGAGGACGGGTGTGGTAGGACTCACAAAGCCAAGTGTCGCAAGGCGTCGATTCATCTCTGGTACGCCGTTGACGTAGACGATCTCGCGGAGATCGTTGTTGCCGTAGAGCAGGCGCTCGGAAAGCTGCAGCCTGTCAGATAGCGCGACATCGTCAAGGTAGCACTCTGCAACCATCTGCGATATTGCGTAGTCGTACCACTTCTGCGACGACGTTCTGGAATCGGTCATGCGCACACCTCAGCGAGGAAACTGTCCGATCGGCAATAGCACCTTGTCGATGAACCAGACAGTGAAATCAATGTCCTTGTTTCGGCTGCGTACGCGCCCCATCCCCGGCATCTGGGAGTACGCAGGGCACACGTTTCCGAAGAACCAGTTGACTCGTACGTCCGGTGCTCGTGCGCCGGCGATAAAGCCGCGTCGCAGTCCAAGAATCTCACCGGTCATCAGGTCCACGACTGCCAGTTCGCCGCCGGCGATGGCCAACTCACGATCTCGCGGGCGCTTGATGCCCCTCCATGTCCAGCCATAACGGCTCTGGACATGCGCGACATACTCAACCTTCATCGTGCGGAGATTCGCGCGATCAAAGCCGGAGTAGCGCTGATAGTGCTTGTCAGCAGGAATCGGATCCCAAAGCGACAGCGGATAGGATTTCTTGAGCCCAGTAGCAACATTGTTCGGCAAGCTCGGCGTTTCAAATACTGGATAGCTTCCCGGACTTTTCGGCGAGGTCCAGCCAGGCCCAACGAAGACCCACGGAACTTTCGTACGATCTCCGCTCTCGGACTCGATGTACCCATATGGATCTTCCAGCGCATACCGGTCCCCCAGCGCGTACTCGGGCTCCCTCGCTCGCGGGCGTACCTGGTAGATCGACGTGACGTCCTTTACAGTTTTGTAGATGAACTCTCCAGCTTCCGCCTTGCACAAGGCAAGCCAATAGTCGAAGGGCTTCATGCCCGCCTTGTAGACAGGCTCCTTGGGCGCTTCCGGCCACTTGATCGGAGGAACCTTGTGGAACGGCCAGTGCTCGGGGTTCTCCTTTCGGTGCAAGGCGAAGTGGGCGCATCCGGAGGCGATGTTCGGTTCCTTCCGGCGACGACAGTCGTAATAGCGATCCGGATCGTAGTGTTCGCCGAAGTGCTCTCGCCTCGATGCGTCGAATCGGGGAAGTCGCGAGACGTAGACGCGAAGACAAGCCAGATAGTGCTTGGTGTAGCTGATGGGCACGTTGCACGGCGTGTAGCGCGCAAGCCAGGATTCACGCACCACCGCAACGTCTTCTGCCGTGGGCTTGGGTGCAGGCGGAACGGGCTTCTGCTTCGGCGCCGACAGGCAAGCCAGCGGCATGGCGATGAACGTCGCCAGGAGTAGGAACGCACCGGTCCGTCTGCTGAGTCGCACAGCTCTCCCGGGGAGTGCGGGACAAGCGGAAAACCCGCATCACAGGCTACGCCGGAGCCCCGGGCGGCTCAATCGGGAACTTGCCAATCTGGTGCGAAAAGTTACCAATCCGCGCAACCAGGGCCGCGGGCAGCGTCCCGGCTATCGTCCCGTCCAGGCGAAAACACTCACGGTGATTTTCGCCTCCAGGCAAAAATCGCGGTGCGGGCCCGGCGACCAACGGACCGGTCGCGCCCCGTAGAATGCGCGCCTGATGCTCGAAGCCCTGCTGGTCTCCACCGGCGTCGTCGCCGTGGCGGAGATCGGCGACAAGACGCAACTCCTGGCGCTGGTGCTC
The DNA here is from genome assembly GCA_050248795.1 of Burkholderiales bacterium. Lineage (GTDB taxonomy): Bacteria > Pseudomonadota > Gammaproteobacteria > Burkholderiales > SG8-39 > CAZTDU01. The sequence goes on from JBFWRS010000005.1 coordinate 60,009, forward strand.
GCGGCGCGCTACCGCAAGCCGGTGCCGATCATCCTCGGCATCCTCGTCGCCACGCTCGCCAACCATGCGCTGGCGGCGGCGGCTGGCGCGTGGCTGGTGCGCGCGCTGGGGCCGGAGACGATGCGCTGGGCGATCGGCGTGTCCTTCCTCGCCATGGCCGCCTGGGCGCTGGTGCCGGACAAGCTGGACGACGGCGCGCGCGTGCCGGGACGCCTGGGCGCATTCGCCGCCACGCTCATCGCTTTCTTCCTGGTCGAGATGGGCGACAAGACCCAGGTCGCCACCGTGGCGCTGGCGGCGCACTACGAGGCGTTCGTCGCGGTCGTCGCCGGCACCACGCTCGGCATGATGATCGCCAACGTGCCCGCGGTGCTGCTGGGCGAGGCGGCGGCTACCAGGCTGCCGCTGCGTCTGGTGCGGGGCGTGGCGGCAGGGATCTTCGCGGTGCTGGGTGTCAGCGCACTGCTGGGACTGGACCGCTTCTGAGGCTACGCCGCCGCTACTTCTTCGCCGCCACCGCGATCGGCACCACCAGGCGCGCCTGCCGCGTGTTGTCCTGCACGATCAGGCGGTAGTCGCCGGCGGCGACCTTGTCGGTGGCCGACACGATCAGCACCTGCATCTGCGGGTTCTCGACACTGAGCCCGGCCGGCGCGCCTTCGATGTACGCGTAGTACGGCGCTTTCCCGCCTTCGATCACCACGGTCTTGTTGCCGGCGGCGCCGACGGTGAACTTGAGTTCCGTCGCGTCGACCTTCATCGCGGCCGGCAGGCCATCTACCTTGCAGTCCTTCAGCGCGTCCAGCGCCTTTGCCGCGTCGAAGGTCGCCACCAGCGCGGTCATGCGCTGCGTCGCGGCTTCCAGCAGCAACACCTGCTGCTTCAGGGCGGCGACCGCCTTGTCCAGCACCGCCTTCGCCGCCGACTTGGCCTCTGGCCGCAGGCTTTCAAGAATGTTCGGCCCGGTGGCAGCGGGCTTGGCGATCACGCTTCCCAGGTCCACCGTCGGCGCAAACACCTGGCTCGCCTTCACCAGCCCGCCGATGATCTGCGGCACCGCCTCCAGCGACCCGACGGTGCCGTTGATGGCATCGAGGATCACGCGGTCGATCTCGTCCACGACCGTGGCCAGCCGGCCGCCGGCGATGCTGCGCTGGGCAATGAGCTGGTCCGCCGCGCTCTGCGCCGCGATCGCCTTGCTCTGCGCCTGGCGCGCTGCCTGCACGTCCGCCGCCGCATCGGCGCTCCCGGCGAGCCTTTCCACGTTGGCGATTGCGTTCTCGACCGCGATGCTGCGCCGGCGCAGCGCGCGCATGTTCTCGTCCAGCCGCTTCTGGACGGCGTCGTCGAAGTTCATCGCCGTCACCGCGTGCTCGGCGCAGCTCAGCGCCTTCATGCCGGCGACGTAGATCACCGCGCGACGCTTGTCGGTGTTGACGATGCCAAGGCTGTACGCGGTGCCGCCGAGGATCGCGCCGCCCACCAGCGCATCGCGGTGCGCGCCGCCGGCGCCGGCGGCGACCAGCAGGCCGCCCAGCGTCACCAGCGCGTTGGTCAGCCCCTGTTCGGATTCGCCCAGTTCGATGACCTTGGCGCGGTAGGTCTCGCGCGTGGCGCGCGAGTACGCCAGCGCGTCGGGCAGCGACTTCGGTACCGCGGCGCCGTGGTCGCCGCCGACCGTGCGGACGGCGTAGGGGCTCGCACAACCGCCGAGCATTGCTGCCGCGGAGATCGCGGCGATGCCGATGAAAGCCGCGCGAGCGACCATGTTCTTTCTCCCAGGCGCGCGAAGGTGCGCGTCGCAACACTACGCCTGCGCCCGTCGCCCTGGACGGCCGGCTTCCGGCAATCGGTGCGTTTGCGCACACGAAATTCAACATCGCCCGGGCAGCGCTGCCCTCGCCCTCCTCCCGCCTCAGCCTTCCACCAGTCTTCCCTGCTCCATGCGCAGCACGCGGTCGGCGGCGGCGAGGCTGGCGGGGCGGTGGGTGATCAGCAGCACGGTGCGCCGGCGCAGCGTGTCGCGGCAGGCGGCGAGGAATTCGGCCTCGCCCTGCGGATCGAACATCGCGGTGGCTTCGTCCAGGATCAGGATCGGCGGGTCCTTCAAGAGCGCGCGCGCGAGCGCCAGGCGCTGCTGCTGGCCGCCGGAAAGCCGCACGCCGCGGTCCCCCACCGGCGTGTCGTAGCCCTGCGGCAGCGCGACGATGAAATCGTGCGCGCGCGCCGCCTGCGCCGCGGCGACGATCGCGGCCTGGTCGGGTTCGGGCCGGCCATAGGCGATGTTGTCGCGCACCGACGCGTTGAAGAGCAGCACGTGCTGCGGCACCACGCCGACCTGCCTGCGCAGGCTCGCGAGCGACACGCCGGCGATGTCGATGCCGTCGATCGTGATCTGCCCGGCAGCGGGATCGTGCAGGCGCATCAGCAGGTGCGCGAGCGTGCTTTTCCCTGCGCCGTTCGGGCCGACGATGGCGACGGTTTCGCCCGCCGAGATGCGCAGGCTCACGCCATCCAGCGCCGGCGCCCGGCCGGGGTAGCTGAAGCGCACGGCGTGGAACTCGATGTCGCCCTTCACCGCGGGCAAGGCGCGGCCGATGTGCGCGGCGGGCTCGGGCGGCTCGTCCATCGCCGCCTGCAGCCGCGCCAGCGCGCCGCGCGCGCCCTGCGTGCCGCCGTAGACGTCGGCCAGCCCCGCCACCGGCCGCGTGAGGAGCTGCGCGTAGAGCAGGAAGCTCACCAGCGCCGCCGGCGTCATGCGCCCGTCGACGATGTCGCCGCTCGCCAGCGCGAGCACCAGCACGATTCCCGCCGCGGCGATGAACTGCACCAGCGGGCCGAGCGCCGCGTCGATGCGCCGCTGCTCGCGCGAAAGCGTGAGGATGAGCGCGATCTGCCCGCGGTAGCGCGCCGATTCCTGCGCCTCGCGCGTGTAGGTCTTGATCGCCGGCAGCATGCCGAGGTTTTCCTCGGCGATCGCCACCGCGCCCGCCTCCTCGTCCTGCAGCCGCATGGCGATCGGCCGCAGCCGGCGGCCTACGAGCTTCATCATCAGGTAAAAGAGCGGCACCAGCAGCGCGGCGAGGAGCGCGAGGTCCGGGCGGATGCGGAACATCAGCAGCACCGAGCCCGCCGCCGTGACCAGCAGCGGCACCAGCGCGGTCAGCGTGCCGCCGAGGAACGCGCCCAGCACGTAGACGTCCGTCGTCAGCAGCGCGAGCGTGTCGCCGAGGCGCCGCCGGTGGTAGAACGCCAGCGGCAGCGCCTGCAGGTGGTCGTACAGCCGCACCTTCAGGTCGGCGACGATGCGGTCCGCCGCCGCGTCGAGCGCGTAGACATTGGCGAAGCGCACCAGCGCCTGCACGCCAAAGAGCGCCAGCAGCGCGGCGAGCACCATGCGCACGTCCAGCCCCTGCGCCTCGCCGCCGCCCAGCAGCACGCCGGTCAGCACGCCGCCCGCCCAGGGAACCGCCAGCGCCGCCGCGCTCTCGACGAGCATCAGCGCCACGCACAGCGCGAGCCTGCCGCGGTAGGGCGCGGCGAGGGCCAGCAGCGGGCGCAGCTCGGTCATTGCCCGCCGCCGATCCACGCGGAAAGCCGCGCGCGGCGCGCCGCGGCGTCGCGCAGCGCAGACCCCGGCCGGTCCAGCTCGCGCGCGCTTGCGCCGTAGCGGCGCACGAGGTCGCGCAATCGCACGGCGTAGAAGGGCAGCAGCCGCGGCGAGCGAGCGGATACGCCGTACAGCTGCGCGAGCTCGGCGCGCGGCACGAAGACGCGCCGCAGCACCATGCCGATGCGCGCCGCGGCGCCGCGCCCGGCGAGGCCGAGGAAGTTCGGCGAGGTCGCCACCTCGGCCGGCAAGCGCGGCGCATCGAGCATCTGCGCGAGCGCTTCGGCGACCAGGCCGGGCGCCAGCGCGTGCGCGCCGACGGCGGCAAGCGCGCGATCGGGCACCGGCGCGTCGAGCTGCTCGCGCGCGAGGCGCAGCGCCAGCGCCACGCCGCGCCCCCAGCCGTGGCTCGCCGCGTGGCGCGCGAACGCATCCCAGTCGAGCCCGGGATGCGCGCCGAGGATCGCGTCGATGTCGGCGAGCGCGCGCAGCGGCAGGATGAACAGGTGCTTGCACGCGAGGTGCGCGCCGACGTGCAGCAGCAGGAACTCGGGTGACATCGCGAGCGAGGGCGCGCCGCCCAGCGTGCACGGCTGCGCCGCCTGCCAGATCTCGCGCATCGGCGCGGCGAAGCCGTCGGCGGGCTCCGAGAGCTTCCAGTGCAGTTCGACGTACACGCCGTTCGCCTCGCGCGTGAAGCCGAGCGCGCAGGTGGATTCCAGCACCTGCGCGCTCGCCACGGGTGCGTCGCCCTCGCCGTAGCCGAGCGCGCGCAGCACCCCGGCGGCCTCGTCGACGCGCGCCTCGGGAACGAGGAAGTCGACGTCCGCCATCGGCCGCAGGCTGATGTCGCCGTAGACGAGCTCCGCGAGGTGCAGGCCCTTGAGCGCCATCAGCGGCAGCGCGCGCGCGGCCATCGCGTCGGCGATGCGGCGGAATTCCGCGTAGTGCAGCAGGTTGCGCGCGGCGGTGTCGCGGCGCGCGGCGGCAAGCGCCGCGCGCGCCGCCTCGGGCAGGCGCGCGAGCCCGCCGGCGCGCTCGAGGCCGCGATGCAGCAGGGGCGCGACGCCGTGCTCGCACGCCAGCGCGGCGATCGCGCCCCAGTCCGCCGGCCCTGCCTGCGGCGCGCCTGTGCCGCCGCGCAGCGCGCCGAGCAGCTGCCGCGCCGGGCCGTCGGGAGCATGGACGCTCATCGTTGCGCCGGCGGCGGCTCCGACCCGGCTATGCCGGGACCAGCAGGCCGCTCTTCGCCAGGCTGTCGACCAGACGCAGCAGGTCCTGCTCGAACGCCTCGCGCGACACCTCGTATTCGTCGACGATGGTGTCGCAGATCTCGAGCAGCGACCTGCCCGCTTCGAGCAGCTGCCAGATGCGCGCGCCGACCGGGTCCAGGCCGAAGTACGCGCCGCGGGCGAGGTCGAGCATGACGGTTTCGTCGCCGACCTGCCGCGCGATCACCTCCGGCGGGATGCGTACCTTGTCCGACAGATTCATGCGCTCGTCTCCTCCTGCCGCAGATGCTCGACGATGGCCTGCCGCACGCCGGCGAGCGCATCGAAGCGCCTCGGGTAGTCGAGCCGGTAGCACGCTACCCGGTTCGCGAGTGCCGCCACGCGCTCGAAGTGCGCCGCAAGCGCGGGGCGCTCGGCCGGGTCGAGCAGGAACGAGTGCATCACCCAGGCCATCATCGCTTCCGGCGCGCGCATCGGCGCAAGGCGCACCTCGCGCGCGCTGCCGTCGCCGAGCACGTACGCCCTGCGCAATCGCAGCGCGCGGCCCGAATGCGCGATGCGGCCGCCGGACGCGAAGCGTGCCTTGTCAGTGTACGGCACGCGCATCGCGGCCGCGGTGCCGGCGGCGACGCCCAGCGCGCGCTGGCTGTCGTCCCACAGCCGGATCGACGCGTGGCCCGGCACCGCGCAGGGGCCCTCTGGCCGGTCATCGACCACCAGGCCATCGTCGGTAAGGAAGCGATAGCCGGAGGTCGCGAAGCTCGCCGCGAGCGTGGACTTGCCGCCGCCGGAGGCCGCGAGGAACGCGAGCGCGCATCCCGCCACCTCGACCGCGCTGGCGTGGAACACCAGCTTGCCCTGCCTGCTCTGCAGCAGGGGCAGCACCTGGTTCAGGTACAGGTGCTCGCAGGTGCCGGCGTCGACCTCGGGCGCCGGCCTGCAGGCGACCGCCAGCGCCGCGCCCTCGATCTCGAAGTCCGCGAGGCCCGGGAAGCGCAGCAGGTAGCCCGCGCCCGCGCGGAAGAACTGCGTCCAGACCTCGCCCCCGGGAGACGTCCATTCGTGGAACGGCGCGGGCTCGAGCGGCGCCTGGTCGCGCGCGTCGAGCAGTCGATAGGCCGCCATCAGTGCGTGTCCCTCGCCAGCACCTGGGCGACGAAGCGCTCGAGCTCCGCCGCCGAGGGCAGCAGCCCCGGGTGCTCGCGCGCCACCGCGTCGCGAACCTCGCTCGCGGTGCGCCTGCCGTCGCAGTAGCCGAGCACGATGCTCCGCGCGCGCGCCTCGCTGCCGGGCAGCGGCACGCGCGCGGGGTGCGCGCGCTGCAGGTCCTCGGGCGCGAGCGGCATGCCCTGCCAGGTCGAGTGGCTCTGGCGGCGGCCGCCGTCGGGAGACTGTACCGACCAGCCGATGACCACGTCGGCGGGCCGCAGCATCAGCGTCGCCTTGAGCAGGTCGCCGCGCGCCACCGGCACCGGCTCGTCGATCGGCAGGAACGCCTGCGAGCGGTCGATGCGGTCCGGCGCGAGCGGCGAGTTGCTCATCGCGACGCCCGCGGCCAGCTCGCAGTCGAACCAGCCGGCAAGTCCGTGCACCAGGCCATCGCGCTCGATGCGCAGCTCGCCCTGCCAGGACAGGTACGGCGGCACCTCGGCGGCCAGCTCGAGCGTGCCCGGGGAAACCGGGGACGAGAGCAGGTCCTGCGGCCGCAGCCCGATGTCGTGCTTCGCGTTGACCGCATGGGCCCGCAGCCAGTGGAACTCCGGCGGCACGCCGGCATCGCGCCAGCCTTCGGTGAACCGTCGCGCGGCGGCAGACTCCACCGCGGCGAGCTGCAGCGCGATGCGCGCGGGGAGGATCGTGCCGCCGGGCTTGAGGAACCTGTGCCGCGCGTCCGCGAGCAGCTCGACGATGCCGTAGTCGAAACCGAAGTAGCCGACGTGGTCGCACAGCACGACGTCCACGCGTGCGGGCAGCAACACCTGCTGGCTGCGCCCCTGGATGAACGTGGCGCGCTGCGCCAGCCCGGCGCGCTCGAGGGTCTCGCGCGCCACGTGCAGCATCGCGCTGTCGTCGATCGCGTAGACGTGCGCCGCGCCGGATTGCAGCGCGAGCAGGCCGAGGATGCCAGAGCCGCAGCCCAGGTCGGCCACCACGTCGCCCGGCCTGAGGACGGCGGCGATCGCGCGGCGGAACTTGTCGAGCCTCGGCGCGTCGGCGAGGTAGCCCAGGTGCTCCTGGAGCATGGCTACGCGGGCGGCGTGCCCGGCGCCGGGACCGGCAGCGCGCCGAGCGCGTCGTAGTCCACCACGACATGGCCTTGCGCATCGACCGACACCGCGTGCGGCAACACCGCGGCCACCTCGTCGGCCATCACGCCGAACTGGCGGCCGTGCCCGTAGCGCGCCGCCAGCGCCGGCGCATAGTCGAAGAGGTACAGGCCGATTCCCAGCGGATGCTCGCCGATGCGCACGACGTTTTCCTTCAGCGCGCGGTCCGAAGGCCGCATGCCGAAGGTCATCCCCATCCAGGTGAACTCGTTCGGCCACATCGAGCCGGACTGCGCAAGCGTGCGCACGTCGCCGTAGTACACCAGCCGCGGCGCGGCGTAGCGCTTCTTCGCCCGCTGCGGCGGCGCCTGCGTCATCCGGAAGCCTTGCGCAATCCCAGCATCGCGTAGTCGACCACCGCATGGCCGCGCACGTTGACCGACACCGCCTGCGGCAACACCGCGGCGACCTCGTCGGCCATGACGCCGAACTGCCTGCCGTCGCCGTACGCATCGCGGTATTCGGCGCGGTAGTCGAACAGGTACAGGCCGATCCCGAGCGGATGGCGGCCGATGCGCACGAGGTTCTCCTTCACCGCGCGATCCGATGAGACCATGAACATGGAGCCCACCATCATCATGTTCTCCATGCCGCCCTTGGTGCCGGCCTGCACCACGTGCCGCACCTCGCCGTAGCTGGTGAGCCGCGGCGCGGCGTAGGGCTTCTTCGGCGCAGGTACCTTCTCGTTCATGCAGGTGCTCCTCGTCCTCACGCCATCGACGGTCGCGCGCCCAGCCAGCGGGCAAGCACCGCGAGCCTGAACAGGTCATAGTCCTCGTCGCCATCCTTGCGCGCGTGCCGCCGCCACGCGCGCTGCAGCGCGCCGGGATCGACCCAGCGCGCGAGCGCCGCCGCAACGCCCGCCGGATCCCAGACGTCGCGCGCGTGGCGCGCCGCCGCGGCGACCAGCTGTTCGTGGAACTGCCAGCCGGGATGGCCTTCGATCTTCCTGCGCCAGCGCACCGGCTCCGGCAGGATTCCCGCCATGCTCGTGCGCAGCAGCAGTTTGTACCACGGGCCGTAGAGCTTGGCTTCGAGCGGCATGCGCACCGCGAACTCGAGCATGCGCCGATCGGAGAACGGGCTGCGCGGCTCCACACCCTTCGAAAGCGCGATCTGCCCGTTCACCTCGTGCGCAAAGGACAGCATGCCGGTGGTGAAGTGCCGCGCATGCCCGTGCTGCTCGCCGCCATGCGCGAGATTGCGAGCCGCCCGCGCCTGCGCCGCCCGCCGCATCGCCAGGTAGTCGCGCGCCACCGGCCGGCGCAGCAGGCGCATGTCGCCATGGGGCCTGCCGTAGCGGTTGCGCGCCTTGCGATACAGGGCGCGCAGCGCCTCCGGCGTGGCCCAGTGCAGCACCGTCCACGCGAGCGCCCGCAACTCGCCCTCGCCATGCCGGCGCCACGCGGCGAACTCGCCGGGCAGGCGCGCGAGCATGCCTTCGCGCAGGATCGCGCCCAGGCTTCGCGTCGCGCCGTAGTAGTAGAGGTCGCTCGCCATGCCGTCCATGAGGACGCGGCAGCCCCGCTGCCGCGCCGCCTCGAACAACAACGCGTCGGTGAAGCCATGGGACAGCCCGAACGGCTCGTCGAGCGCGGGGATGCCGTCGACGTAGCTGCGCCAGACTTCGCGCGCGACGCTTGACGTGATGACCGTCGCGTCGAGCCAGTCGTCCTTCAGCACCTCGCGTATGCCCGCCCAGTCGAGGCACTTGTCGCGCTCCTCGAGGACGAGCGAGTATGTCTGCAGCGGCTGGCGCAGCTCGCCGCGCATCTCGCGGCTGATGAGCGCCACGATGGACGAGGAGTCCAGCCCGCCGCTCAGCATCGCGCCCACCGGGCCGTTGCTGCGCAACCGGCACTTCACCGCGACGCGGAACTGCTCGAGAAAAGCCTCGGCGCACTCCGCGAGCGAGCCGAAGCGCAGCGCCGGCATCTCCGCCGGGTCCCAGTAGCGCCAGGCGCGCACGCCGCGCGCGTCCACGCGCATGGCGTGGCCCGCGGGCAGCCTGTCGATGCCGCGGTAGAACGTGCCGACCTCGTCGTCGCGGTCGTATTCGTCCGACAGGTAGTCGAGCAGCCGGGTCTCGTTCAGGCGCGGCGCGATGCTCCCGAGCGCCAGCAGGCCGGCGATGTCCGATGCGAACGCGAACCAGCCCTCGCCGGCGTGGTAGTGAAAGTGCCGCGTGCCCGCGGCGTCGCGCGCCGCGAACAGCCGCCGCTCGCGCGCGTCCCAGGCGAAGAAGGCGAATTCGCCGACGATGCGGCGCGGGCAATCCTCGCCCCAGGCGAGGTACGCCTGTAGCACGAGCTCGGCGTCGGTATCGTCCCGCGGCACCGCGCCGCACGCGAGCAGCTCGCGGCGCAGCTCGGCCGCGTTGTCCACCCGGCCGTCCATCACCAGCACCACGTTCCCGTCGGCGCTCGACAGCGGCTGGTCTTCCGCGAGCGACTCGGGCGTCGTACGCAGCATGCAATGCCCGAGCGCCGCGTCACGCCCGGCCCAGTGCCGCACGCCGTCCGGGCCGCGGCTGCGCATCGCGGCCGTCATGCGCTGGAGCGCGCCCGGCGCAACCGGCGCGCCGTCGAACCGGGCAATACCCGCGATCGCGCTCATCGCGAACCCCCGGCCACGCGCGGCAGCTCGAACACCGCGTAGCGGCGCGCGCCGCCCTGCGCATCGTTCAGCGCCGCGCCCCGGAGCTCGACCCACGCGTGCGACTCGATGCCGCTTTCCGTCCTGCGCACGCCGATGCGCAGCTCTCCGCGCAGGCCGCGCCTGCCCAGCAGGCGCACGAGCAGCAGCGAGCGCGCGAGGCAGGTGGACACGCCCGGCAGTACGCTCCCCGCGGCAGCTACCAGCGCGCCGATCCTCGCCGCGCCGGGCCCGCATCCAGCGTCGGACGGCGCCCCGTGCGCGGCCGCGGCCCATTCCCGCATGCGCGCGAAGCCGCGCACGCGCAGGCCGGCGCGCACCAGCGGCAGCAGCAGCAGCGCGCAGACGAAGACCCGCTTCTCGGCAGCCGGCAGCACAAGGAACCTGGCGAGCCGCGAGCTCATGGCGCGCGAGGCCCGCCGTTCTTCGCGCCGTTGCCGTGCAGGCGCGAGATCCACGCGAATGCCAGCACCAGCATGAAGGTCAGCGCGTTGGCGGGAATCCGCAGGCTGAAATCCACCGCACTGTGCATCATCAGGGCGATGATACTCATCATCGCGCCGAACGAGAGGCCGCGCATCAACGGGTCGCGGCGCAGCTGATGCGCGCGCAGCGCGGCGACGAAGGACAGCACCACCATCGCGCCGAGCAGGCCCAGGCCGATGAGGCCGGCTTCCGCCGCGAACTCCAGGTAGTCGTTGTGCGCGTGCGTGTAGGCGCCCGCGGTGGCCTCGCCGCTGTAGCGCGGGAAGGCCGCGTGGAACGTGCCCAGTCCCGAACCCGTGAGCGGATAGTCTCGCCACATGCTCAGCGCGTATCCGGCGACTTCGTCGCGATCCTCGGCCTGGGCGCTGCTCTCGGCGACGCGCTGCACCACGCGCTCGGCGCCGAAGTAGGTGCCGACCACGAGCAGGTCGATGGCGATCAGGCTCGCGATCAGCACCACCATCGAGCGCGTGGCGCGCCGCGAGAGCACCAGGCCGATGACGCCCGCGGCCAGCAGGGCGACGAAGAACGACGCGTTGCCCATGCGCGAATGCGTCATCACCAGCGCGATCACCATCGCCATCAGGCCGAGCCGCAGCCCCATCTTCGGCGTCACCATCCACTGCAGCAGCCTGCGCAGGAACTCGCGCCAGCTGGCATGCCGTTCGCCCGACAGCGTGGCGATCAGCAGGCCGATGCCGATCGACAGGCAGATCACGAGGTAGGCGGCATAGTGGTTGCGGTTGACGAAGCTGCCCGATGCGTACTCGCCCGGGCTCGACAGCGACGCGATGGCGCCGTACGCCGCCTGCGCGATGCCCGAGAGCACGAGCACCACCGCCGCCGCGAGGATGCGCCGGTGCGTGCCGAGCAGCGCCAGCCCGAGCAGCAGGAAAGCCACGTATGCCGTGCTCGCGCACGCCGCTTCGAGCGTGGCGTGCGGATCGAGCGACAGCGGCGCGGTGGCGCGTTGCGGATGCGCCGTCACGTGCCAGGCCGCGGCCTGCGGCGACAGCATCTCCAGCCACGCCACCGGCAGGGGCAGCAGCTGCAGCCACGCGTAGCCGACCCACGAGCCCGCGCACAGCAGCATCGGCCAGGCGTCGCGCAGGATGCGCGGCAGCGGCTGCGAAGCGCGCAGCGCGCCGGCCAGCCACCACAGCGCAAGCAGCAGCACGCACACCTGCAGCAGCGCCGCGGACCAGGGCCGGTTGCTGCCCAGGGGGATCGGCGCCCACACCAGCAAGCCGAGGTACAGCGCGAGCATCGCCCGCCCGCCCAGGTACGCCCCTGCCGCTGCAGCCGCGGGCATCGGCGAGGCCCCGATGCCGGTCAGCAGGGGCTGCCGACACAGCCTCCGCCGCCGCCCGGCGTCACCGCCACGGGCGGCAGCGGCGGCGGCGGCGGATCGGACGCGACGCCGGCACCTGGCGCCGGCAGCGTGGCGATCAGGTCCGCGGCCGAGTCCCGCACCGCGTTGATCCGCGCGGCGAGCTCGGCGGGCATCGCCGACAGCGGCATCACCACGGCCTCGCCCCCGGCGATCCAGCGTGCGGACTCGCCGCTGCTCAACGTCCGCTCCGCGCCCGAGGGGGAGACCAGCACGACCTCCCCGCTGGTGACGTGCAGCGCGCCGGACCTCAGCGCGGCCGACTCCACGACCAGCGTGAACTCCACAGGGTCGCCGCCGAGGACGATGACCCGGGCACCGGCTCCTGTTGCGCGCGCGGCCATTGGGCGCGCACGGGCGATCGCGCCGCCGAGGAACCGTACCGCGCCCTCGACCAGCGAGAACTCGAACTCGGAGGCGTCCGGGTTGCGGCTGTCGAAACGGAAACGCTCGATGCGCGCGTTCGTTTCCCTGTCCATGTCGAGCAGCTGGCCATCCGTGAACTCGAGCTCCACCGCCGCATCCGGCCCCGCGATGATGCTCGAGCCCACCGCGATGTTGCTTCCAGGCTTGAGCGCGACCCTGGCGGCCAGCGCAGTGCGCGCATACGCGTGTCCTTCGAGCGCGCGGACCCTGCCCACCTGGCCCGCGGCTTCGACGGTGAACATGGCGGCGAACGCGAAGCCGAGCGCGACGACCAGGCTGCGGCCGACGCCGCGCGATGCGCGGGCGAGCCTCATGACGCCGCTCCGGAATCGCCGGCGGCGCTCCCGCAGCCTGCGCCGGCGAGGCGGCGATACGCCGCGTGCGCGCAGACCAGGTCGAGGCGCTGGTAGGACTTCACCAGCGCGAGCATGCCAGACGCGTCGCGCAGCGCAGCCCGCCCGATCGCCTGCGACAGCGCGTCGCGCGTCGCGGCATCGAGCCGCCGCCAGCCCGCCAGGCCGACGAACACCGTCGTGCGTTGCGCCGCGGGCTCCCATGGCCCGAGCGCGTCGGCATGGCGCAGCGCCGCCGACATCTCCGCATCGAACTCGTCCAGGTAGAGTTTCGCCAGCGCGAGGTTCGCCCACAGGAACGGCGAGGTCGGGCGCGCGCGCAGCGCGGCGCGGTAGTGGTCGCGCGCCTCGCGCGCGGCCGCGACCGCGGCCTGCGGTTGCGACGCGGCGCGCATCTTCGCCAGCGACAGCGCGCCCATCAGTCCGAGCGCCTCGGGACTGGCCGGCGCATGGTGCAGGCTCGCGCGCAGGTGCGCCTCGGCGGCGGCTACCGCCCGCGCTTCCGGCGCGCGCCTCGCCGCTGCCCAGCGCTCGACGTAGGCGTGGGCCTGCTGCACGTGGAATCCGGAAGCGCCGAGGCGGGCGGACTGCACGGCGGCCGCCGCGGCCGCGACGAAGAGGATCGCCAGCAAGCCCCTGCGGCCGAGTGCGCGCGCGCCCACGCTAGCTCGCGTAGTGGTAGCCGTACTTGCGGTAGTACTTGCTGCCGAAGCCGCTGTGCTCGCCGTAGTACTTGTCGGCCGCCTCGATGTCGATCTGGTTGAGCACCGTGCCGAGGATCGGCGCGTCGACGCGCCGCAGCCGCCCGAGGGCGTGCCGCGCCACCGGGTAGGGCGTGCTGCTCGCCTTGATGACGAACAGCACCGAAGTCGCGAGCTGCGAGAGCATCACCGCCTCGCTGACCAGCTGCACCGGCGGGCTGTCGATGACGATGACATCGTAGTCGTCGATCAGCGCCTGCATCGCGGTCGCGAAGCCCGGCGAGGACAGGAGCGTGAGCGGGTTCGCCGGCGCGCGGCCCGCCTGCAGCACGTGCAGCCGGGAGCCGGGAATCTGCACCACGCACTCCTCCGGGTCCAGTCCGTTGCTGACCATGCCGGCGAGGCCCGGGCGCTCGGCCTCGACGCCGTAGACCTTGCCCACCTTGGGGCGGCGCATGTCGGCCTCGAGCAGCAGCGTCTTCTTCACTTCGCACAGCGACAGCGCGAGGTTGCTCGCGACCGTGGACTTGCCTTCCTCGGGGATCGACGAGGTCACCAGCACGACCTGCTTGCGCGACTCGATGCCGGACAGCAGGAGCGCGCTGCGCACCGTGCGTATCGCCTCCGAGAACGCGTTCGGGCTCGCCTCCTGGTACATCCGCTCCACCGGAATGCCGTCCGCCGACACGGTCTTCGGGAGAACGCCGATCGAGCGCGAGTCCAGTCGCGCCTCGGCCTCGTGGCTGGACTTCAGCCGGTTGTCCAGGCGCTCGGCCAGGATCGCGAGCGCGATGCCGAGCAGCAGTGCCGCCAGCACCGCGGCGCCGACGATGTTGCGCTTGTTCGGGCCGTACGGGCCGGTGGGCACGGTGGCCGAGTCGATCACGCGCGCCACCGCGGACTCCATGTCGCCGGCGCGCGCCTGGCGATCGCGCTGCACGAACTCCTCGTAGATCTTGCGATTCGCCTGCACCTCGCGCTCGAGCGACTGCAGCTCGAACTCCTTGCGGTTCTGCGCCTGCACCGCGCCCTTCGCGTCGGCGAGCGCGCGTTCGATCGCCGCCTCGTTGGCGCGCGTGAGCTCGAACTCCTTGGAGATGGTGCGGATGACCGACTCGACCTGCAAGCGCAGGTTCTCCTGCGCGGAGGTCACTTCAGCCGCGGCAGACTGGTACCTCGGATGATCCGGGCCGTAGCGCTTGGAGGCCTCGTTGAACTTGCGCGCCGCCTCCGCCGCGACCTCGCGGGAGCGCTGGATGGACGGATGGCGCTGCACCGCCGGGAGCGTCTGCAGCACCTCGGCGGAGCCGCCCTTGAGCGCGGCGGAAACCTGCGCGTGCAGCGCCTCGGCGTCGGCGCGCTTCTGCCGCGCCTCGATCAGCGACAGCGTCAGTGCCTCGAGCTGGCGGCTCGCGCCGGCATTGCTGCCGCCCCTGGTTTCGACGATCTTCTCGCGATCGCGGAACGCCTGCAGCGCGCGCTCGGACTCGGTGAGCTTTTCCTTCAGCGCCTCGGCCTGCCTGGACAGGAACTCCGTGGCGCGGCGTCCGACCTGCGCGCGCGCCTCGAGGTCGGCAATGATGTAGATCATCGCCAGCGTGTTGGGCACGCGCGCGGCAATCTCGGGGTCGGTGGAGTCGAAGTGCAGCTTGACGATCTGGGTGTTGCGCACCGGTTCCAGGCTGGTGCCGCCCATCACGCTCGCCACCACGCCGGGCTCGATGGCGCGGTCGTCAGGCTGCGCGGCCTCGGGTTCCGGCGCTTGCTGCGGCAGCCACTTCGCGTACCAGGGCGGCGGCGCCTGGCGCGGGTCGAACGCCGGGTGGCGCGTCAGGCCCATCACGCGCACCAGCTTCTCGGCGAACTCGCGCGACTTGATGATCTCGTACTGGGTAAGGAAATAGTCGCGCGATGCGCCCCAGTACCAAGCCTGCTGGACTTCCTCGTTGGACACCGCTTTCGCGCGATAGCCTTCGACCATCACCGTGGCGGTGCCGCGGTACACCGGCGGCAGGCTGTGCGCGTAGATCGCCGCCAGCACGCCTACCGCGATCACCAGCGCGGCGATGCCCCATTTGTTGCGGTTGACCGCGCGCCAGTAGCGCACAAGGTCGAGCGTCTCCTGCTCGGGCTTGTGCGGCGTGAAGGCTTCGAGATCGACCTCGCGCCTGACCGGGGTATTCATCGGCTCAGAGGACTCCGCAGTTCATGCCTGCATTGTAACAAGATCCCCTTATCCGTTATTCCGTCCCCTGTCAGATAGTGCGCATTTTGTCGAATGCTTTCAAATGCATATGACAGTTCTTCACAAAACAGTCACTTATCATTTAGTCCGCCGCGCTCACAGCAGCGCGATCCCGCCGATCAGCGCCGCGCCGAGCCAGATCAGCAGCACCGCATCGCGCTTCGAGAGCCCGCGGCGCACCAGCCGGTGCGACAGGTGGTTGGTATCGCCGACGTAGAAAGGCTTTCCCATGCGCAGGCGCAGCAGCACCACCCAGACCAGGTCGAGCAGCGGGATCGCCAGCACCAGCAGCGGCGACAGCACCGCCCATTCCGGCGTTTCGCTGACGCGGTGAAAGTGCGGCAGGATCGCCATCACCGCCAGCATGTAGCCGACCAGGTGGCTGCCCGAGTCGCCGAGAAAGGCGCGTGCCTCGGGAAAATTGTGCGGCAGGAACCCCAGCAAGGCCCCGCACATCAGGAACGCCAGCGGCGCCACCAGGTACTGCCCGCCCGCCGCCGCGAGCAGGCCGAAAATCAGCGCGCCGATCGCGCCCAGGCCCGCGCACAGGCCGTTCATGTTGTCCATGAAGTTGAACGCGTTGATCACCGTCAGGATCCATAGCACGGTCACCACGTAGCTCAACGCATCGACCGGCAGGAACAGCGACACGCGCAGGTCCACCGACACCAGCAGCACCGCGACCGCGAGCTGGCCGGCGAACTTGGTCTTCGCGCTCATCGTGTGCCGGTCGTCCAGCATGCCGAGCAGCGTGATCGCCACCGCGCCGAGCGCGATGGCGACGATCTGCGGCGCGCGCTGTCCCATGCCCTGCGCCAGCGCGGCCGCCAGCGATTCGCCGCCCGGCCACAGCGACAGCACCAGCGCGGCGGCGCCGATCGGCACCAGCAGCCCGGTGAGCACCGCCAGCCCGCCGGCAAGCGGCACCGGCGTCTCATGGATCTTGCGGTGACCTGGATGGTCGATGAGGCCGATGCGCAGGCACCAGCGGCGCCACAGCGGCAGCGCGAGGCAAGAGGTCAGCAAGCCTGCGGCCAGCGCGGCGAGATAGACGAGGTACGGGTGCCCGGGCGCCGCCATGGAGGCGCGATTGTCGCAGAATCGCTGCGCGCGGCGCGGAACTATATACTCGCTGGCCCGCCGCGCACGCACGCGCCAGCGGCGCAATGGAAGGGCAGGCACATGCAGACGCACTACCTCATCACCGGCGGCGCCGGGTTCATCGGCGGGCACCTGGCGGGCACGCTGCTCGCGGCCGGTCATCGCGTCACCGCGATAGACAACCTCTCCACCGGCAGCCTGCGGAACATCGCCGCGCTGCGCGGCAACCCGGACTTCCAGTTCGTGCGCGCCGACATCCGCGACGAGATGGTGTTCGAGCACCACGCCTCTCGCGCCAACGTCATCGTGCACCTCGCCGCCGCGGTGGGCGTGCGCCTGATCATCGAGCGCCCGGTGGAAACGCTGGAAACCAACATCACCGGCACCGAGGTGGCGCTCAAGGCCGCGCTGCGCTACGGCTGCCGCATCCTGCTGGCGAGCACCTCCGAGGTGTACGGCAAGGGGCTGAAGATCCCGTTCGCCGAAGACGACGACGTGCTGCTCGGCACCACCGACAAGTCGCGCTGGGCCTACGCGGCGACGAAGATGATCGACGAGTTCCTCGCGCTCGCGTACGCGCAGGAGTACGGCCTCGAAGTCATCCCGGTGCGGCTGTTCAACACCGTGGGCCCGCGCCAGACCGGCGAGTACGGCATGGTGATCCCGCGCTTCGTGCGCCAGGCGCTGCGCGGCGAAGCGCTCACGGTGTACGGCGACGGCACGCAGCGCAGGTCGTTCTGCCATGTCGGCGACGTGGTGCAGGCGCTGGCCGCGCTGTGCGCGCATCCGCAGGCGCCGGGACGCGTCTACAACGTCGGCGGCACCAGCGAGATCACGATCGCGGAACTGGCGAACCTGGTGAACGCGAAGACCGGCAACGCGGCCGGCATCCGGCTGGTGCCCTATGCCGAGGCGTTTTCCTCCGGCTTCGAGGACATGCTGCGCCGGGTGCCCGACATCCGCCGCGTGCAATCGCTGATCGGCTGGCAGCCGGCGCGCACGCTGGACGAGATCCTCGACGACGTCATCCGGCACGAAAAGGCCGGCGCCGCCTAGCGCTGCTGTTGCGGCTTTTCCGGCTGGCGATCCAGCCAGTCGAGCACCTGCTGCGCCGGCCTGATGCCGGCTTCCAGCGCCTGGCGCAGCCAGCGGCGCGCTTCTGCCGCGTCATGCGCCACGCCGACGCCGGCCGCGTACGCGCGGCCGAGGTTGAACAGCGCGGGCGCGAAGCCTTCCGCGGCCGCCTCGCGGTACAGCTCGACCGCGCGCCTGCCGTCCTGCGCCACGCCGCGGCCGGTTTCGTACAACTCGCCCAGGTTGTTCCGCGCCGCCAGGTCCCCCGCGGCGGCGGCTTCCCTGTACAGCGCCAGCGCGCGCGCGAAATCGCGTTCCTTGCCGACGCCTTGCGCGTAGAGCCAGCCGAGCAGGCTCTTCGACGACGGCCTGCCGGACGCGGCCGCCGCCTCCAGCCGCGCGGCGGCGCAGGCGCCGTCGGCGGGCCGCGCTTCGAGGCAGCGGCGTCCCAGGTGCTCGTTGGCCGCCGCATGGCCGCCATCCGCAGCCGCCTTGTACAGCGCCAGCGCGGCATCCGGTCGCCTGGCGTCGATGCAGCGCGCGTGCCGGTACGCGGCGTCGGCAAATCCCTTCGCCGCGGCCGCGGCGAAACGCTCGCAGGCGCGGCCGATATTGCGCTCCTCGAGGATGCCGTAGTGGAGCATCACGCCGAGCGCGAAGTCGCCGCCGCCGTGCTTGCCGCCGGCCAGCCGGTTGAGCCGCCAGCGCGTATCCGCCAGTCGCTTGAGGATGAGTTCGCGGAACGCCGCCGCGGCGTCGATGTCGCCGTCGGCGAGCGCGCGCTCGATGTCGCGGCTCGCCTCGATGGCGATCAGCGCCAGGTTGACCCGGGTATCGTCGTTCGGGGACTTTTCCACGAAAGCGCGATGACGCGTCGCTTCCGACTCGGCCCACGCCAGGCGTTCGGCGCGCTTGTCGATCGGCGGCGCGGGCAGGAGCGCAGGCGCCTGTACCTTGCCGGCTGGCTTTGCCGCCGCACGCTTGGCTTTCGGCGCCGCGTCCGCCGCGGGCGCGAGCGCGAGGGCGATCGGCACCAGCAGCAATGCGAACGCGCGCCATGGCATGCGACCATATTAGTGGAACGCGCCGGTCCACGGCGCGGGCAGGAAACGGAGCTTGCGTGTCGCGCTGGTGGCCGATGGTGTTCATGCTTGCGTTCGCCGCCGCACAGGCGGCGCCGGGGACGGATGCGCTCGCCGACAAGGCGGGCAACGGCGACGCCGAGGCGCTGGCGGCGCTGATCGAACTCGCGCGCAAGCGCAATGCCGACGCCGAGTACGCGCTCGGCCTGCTGACGCTGGATGGCCGCGGCGTGGAGGCCAATGCGGCGCAGGCGTTCCGCCTCGTCGAGCGCGCCGCGGAGCGCGGCCACCCCGCCGCGCAGAACACGCTCGGCTACTTCTACCAGCACGGCACCGGCACCGCCGCGGATCCGGCGCGCGCGCTGCACTGGTATCGGCGCGCCGCCGAAGCTGGCGAAGCGCGCGCGATGGTCAACCTGGGCTGGATGCATGAGCAGGGCCTCGGCGTGGCGAAGGACCCGGCCGGGGCCGCGCGCTGGTACCGGCAGGCGGCCGACAAGGGCCTCGCCGCGGGCGCGATCAACCTCGGCAACCTGCACGAATCCGGCACCGGCGTTGCGAAGGACACCGACACCGCGCTGGCGCTGTACGCAAGGGCCGCGGCGGCCGGCGCGGCCGAAGCCTCGTTCCGGCACGGGAGATTGCTGGAGCAGCTGCGCCGCATCGCCGAGGCCACGGACAGCTACGCGGCAGCAGCGCGCGCCGGCCACCGCGAGGCGCAGTTTGCCGCCGGGCGCCTGCTCGTCAGCGCGGACAATCCGCGCGCCGACGCCGCGGCGGGCGTGCGCGCGCTCGAAGCCGCCGCGCAGCGCGATCACCTCGAGGCCACGCTGCTGCTCGCCACGCTGTTCGAGGCAGGCAAGGTCGTTGCCGGCGACGCGGCGCGGGCAGCGCGCTTTCGTCGCGAGGCGGCACGTCTGGGCGATGCGGAGTCCGCCTACCGCTACGCCGAGTTCCTCGCCGCGCAGAAGCCCGCCGAGTCGCGCCCCGACCCGGCGCGCTGGTACCGGCAGGCGGCGCAGGAGAACCACCAGGCGGCGCAGTTCGCGCTCGCCCGCCACCTGCAGGAGCACGGCGGCGCCGACGGCAAGCGCGAAGCGCTGGCCTGGTATCGCCGCGCGGCCGAGGCCGGCCACGCGCCCTCCGCGCTGCAGCTTGGCATCGCGCTCGAAGCGGGCGAGGGAGCCGAGGCCGCGCCGGCCGAGGCGCTCGCCTGGTACCGCCGCGCCGCCGCGTCGAAGGACGCCGAGGCGCTGTATCGGCTTGGCAGGCTGCACGACCGCGGCATCGGCACGCCCGCGGACTACCGCCGGGCGCGCGACTATTACGCGCAGGCGGCGGCCCTGGGGCATGCCGAGGCCGAACGCGTGATGGACGCCCTGGTCGGCGTGCCGCCGCCGCTAAAATCCGCCACCGATCCGTTCCGGGGGCTGCGTTGAGTTGCAGGAACAGCACTGACATGCAGGCGCTGCGCTGACATGCAGGCGCTGCGCTGAAATGCGCGCCCTCGCCGGCACACTGGGCATCGCCGCGCTGCTCTTCCTGGCTGCGATCTCGCTCGAGCGGGGCTGGGCGGACATCCTCGCGTTCCAGGGCCGCAGCATCCTGCCGGCCTGGGAGTCGCAGCCGCGCAAGCTCTCGACCGAGGCATGGGAGCGGGCGAGCGAGCGGCTGCGGCGCGCCCACGTGCTCGACCCCGCCAATCCCAACGTCACCGAGGGCATCGCCCGCCTGCACGAACTGCGGGCACGCGGCCGGCCGGCCGCGGCGGCCGCCGCGGACCTGCGCATCGGGCTCGGGTACCTGCGCCAGAGCGTTCTCGCGCGCCCGGGCTCGCCCTACACCTGGGCCAATATCGCCTTCGTGAAATCCCGGCTTGCCGAGCGAGATGCGGAGTACCTGCGCGCGCTGCGGCATGCCGCGGCTTTCGGTCCGTGGGAGCCGGAAGTACAGCTGATGCTGGCCGAGATGGGCTTGCGCGACTGGGACCTGCTGCCCGGGCCCGCCCGGAACGTCGTTCGCGCCGCCCTGTCCCGCGGCCTCAGGCGCCAGGACGCGAGGCTCTTCGACCTCGCCCGGCGCTACGGCAAGCTGCACGTGCTCTGCGCCACCCCGGGGGTGCAGCGCAGCGGGCGAGCCCTGGCGTGCATTTGAGCTCTGTCGGGTAGCGATTGCCGGAGCCAGCGCCACTAGCGTATCCTGCCGTATCGTGCGGGGTCGAAGGGGATAGCATGCGTTCATTCATTGCCGGGTTGCTGAGTGCCTTGTTCTTCGCCGCGCCCGGCGCGGTGTTCGCAAATGCGGGCTATGTCCACGACCTGAGCGGCAGGGCCACCGTTACCACCGCGGCCGGAAACACCGTCCCGGCGGTGATCGGCACCATCATTGCAGCCGGCAGCACCGTCCGCACCGAGGCCAAGAGCAGCGCGGTGCTGAAGTTCGAGGACGGCCAGATCGCCGCGCTGAGCGAGAACTCCCAGTTCCGCATCACCGAATACAACTACAACAAGACCAACGTCGCCAAAAGCAGCGCGGCGTTCAACCTGCTGCAGGGCGGCCTGCGCTTCATCACCGGCATCATCGGCTCGACCAACAAGAGCGCGGTGCGCCTGAACGCCGGCACCGCCACCATCGGCATCCGCGGCACCGACCTGGTGTTGCTCAGGGACGCGGTGACGCAAGCGGTCACCGCGGCGGTCAACAATGGCGCCATCACCTTCGCGTTCGGCGCTGCGCTCGGCATCGGCATCTCGCCCGGACAGGCTACGGTGGCGAATCTTGGCGAAGCGCCGATCGTCACGGCGATCGCCAACCTTGCGGCAACCCAGTTCGGCGTTGTCGCCACGCTGAATACCCGGCCCAATATCCCGGTGAACACGCCGGTCGTGGTCGCAGCCTCGGCGCGCGCCGCCGCGGCTGCCGCGCTGGCCGCGGCCGCGCCGCCTGCGCAGCGCGCCGCCGCGCAGGCCGAAGCCGACAAGCTGCTGGCCGAGGCGATCGCCGCCGCCCAGCAGGCCCTGACCCAGGCCATTCAGGCTGGCGCCGTGCCGCCGACGCCGGGCGCGACGCCGCAGCAGATCCAGCAGCAGCAGCAGCAACTGCAGCAGCAACTGCAGCAGGAGCAGCAGGGTACCCAGCAGGGCACCAGCACCACGCCTGTCGGCGGTGGCAGCGGCGAAACCGCGAGCCCCAACTAACGGCAGCGTGCTTGAACGAAAACGCCCGGCCGGTCGGCCGGGCGTTCTTTTTTTGTAGCGGCGAATGCCGCGTGGTCTGCAGCGGCGAAAGCCGCGTTTAACGATCAGCGCCGGGCGGACGGCTTGCGGCGCGCCGGCGGCGCCTGCAGGTGGCGTTCGAGGTTGGCCTTGAAGAGTTCCTTGCGATCGAGCGGAATCACCAGCCCGACCCGCCTGGCGGCCGGAATCACCGACTGGTTGAATGCCGGGTTCAGGCGCACGAATTCATCGGTCTGCATGCCGGCCAGAGACGCCGCGGTCTTCACCTCGATGTCGCGCGGCACGGAGAGCACCGTGAACACCGGTTCGTTGGGAATCTCGTCCAGCACGATGCCGTAGGCCGCCGGATCGCGCACGATGTTCCGCAGCGCCATCAGCCGCGGCACATAGCTGCGGGTTTCGTCCGGCACCGCCAGGCTGGAAAAATCCGCGCGCTGTCCGCGCGCGCGGTTGCGCTCCACGGCGCGCGCCACCGCCGCCTCGCCCCAGTTGTAGGAAGCGAGCGCCAGGTGCCAGTCGCCCTTGTTGTAGTCGTGCAGGAAGCGCAGGTATTCGAGCGCCGCGCCGGTGGAGGCGATGACATCGCGCCGTGCGTCGTAATCGTCGGTCTGCACCAGCTGGTACTTCACGCCGGTGGCGGGGATGAACTGCCACAGGCCGGAGGCTTGCGCGCTGGACAGCGCCATCGGGTTGAAGCCGCTTTCCACCATCGGCAGCAGCGCAAGCTCGGTGGGCAGGCCGCGCTGTTCGATCTCCTCGACGATGAAGTGCAGGTAGCGGCGCGCGCGCTGCACGATCGCCTGCAGCAGTTCCGGCCGCGCCGCGTACCAGGCTTCCTGCTGCGCCACCAGCTTGTGGTCCAGTTCCGGCATCGCGAAGCCGAGGCGGATGCGTTCCCAGAGGTCCGCCGGCCGGTCGAGCAGCCGCTGGATCGAGGGATTCTCTCCCTCAGCCGCCGCGCCGGCAGCGGGCGGCACGCCGACCACGTTGACGAAGCGCTCGGACGCCGCCGCCGGCCAGGCGAAAGCTGCCGCCACTGCCGTCGAGATCAATGCGCGCCTGAACGTTGTCATCGTGACCGGGATGCGGGCAAATGCCCGAGCAATGCCAATGTTATCGTAGCGGCGTACGCTGAGGGTCAAGAATGGTCAATGCCACCGGCTTCCTGATCGCCTTCGCCCTCGCCGCAGCGTTGGTGCCGCTGCTTGCGCGCGCGGCGCCGCGGCTGGGGCTGCTGGACCACCCGAGCGCGGCGCGCAAGCAGCACACGCGCCCGGTGCCGCTGGTGGGCGGCATCGCGATGGGCGCGGCGATCCTCGCCGCCTACCACGCCAGCAGCCTCGGCCAGCACCTGGAAACCAACCTCGGCGTCGCGCTCGCGATCACGCTGGTGGGCGGCGTGCTGGACGATCGTCGCGAGCAGGGCTCGGGCATGAAGTTCGCGTTCCAGATCGCCGCCGCCGCGGTGGTGGCGACCACCACCGACGCGCTGCTGACGCACCTCGGGTTCCTGATGAGCACGCAGCTCTTCACGCTGGGGCGCTGGTCGGTCGCGCTGACGATCTTCGCCATCGTCGGCGTGATGAACGCGCTGAACATGGCGGACGGCGTGGACGGCCTCGCCGGCTGCCTCGCGCTATCGGCGCTGATGCTCTTTGGCCTTGCCGCCAGCCTCGCCGGCGATACCTTCATCTTCGCGCTCATCGCCATCGGCATCGGCGCGCTCGCCGGGTTCCTGGCGTGGAACGCACCGCTGCCCGGCAGGCGGCATGCCGCGGTGTTCATGGGCGACACGGGCAGCATGCTGCTCGGGCTGATGCTGGCGTGGTTCGCGATCCGCCTGGCGATGACACCGGTGCCCGCACTCGAGCCGCGCGCCGCGCTCTCGCCGATCGCCGCGGTGTGGATCCTCGGCGTGCCGATCGCCGACACCGTGACGATCATGACCCGCCGCGTGCTGCGCGGCGCCAGCCCCTTCGTCGGCGACCGCGAGCACGTGCACCACATCCTGCTTGCCTCGGGGCTATCCGAGCGGCAGGTGCTGGCGCTGCTGTTCGTGGTGTCGCTCGCGCTTGGCTTCGCCGGCCTCGCCGCGGGCTGGCTGGGCATCCCCGACTACGCGCTCTTCTACGCCTACATGGCCGGCCTGCTCGCCTGGGGCTGCGCGGCGGAGGTGGCGTGCAGGCGGCTCAAGCTGCGCGCGTGAAAAACGGGGACAGCCCTCCCTTCTCCCTTGTTGGTCATATAGAATGGCCATACTGAGAAAGGAAACGCCGTGGCCCAATTCAACATCGCCAAAGCCAAGATGCATCTGTCCGAACTGGTACAGAAGGCCTTGCTGGGCGAGGAGGTCGTAATCGCCAAGGACAACAAGGCGCTGGTCAAGCTGGTCTCGCTGGTGCCGCCCCGGCGCATGCGCAAGCCGGGATCGGCGAAGGGCCGCATCTGGATGGCGCCCGATTTCGACGCCACGCCTGACGACTTCAAGGATTACACGTAGTGCGCCTGCTGCTCGACACCCATGCATTTCTCTGGTGGGTAGAGGATGCGTCCGCTCTGCCCCGAAAAGCGCGCGCGGCGATCGCCAATCCCGACAACGAGTGCTTCCTGAGCCTTGTCAGCGCCTGGGAGATGGCGATCAAGCTCAGCCTCGGCAAGCTGAAACTCCCCGGAGCCATCGAGCGCTTCGTCCCGCAGCAACTCGCGGAGAACGGCTTCAGCCAGCTCCCGATCGATTTCCGGCATGTGGCCAGGGTGGCCAGCTTGGCTTTTCATCACCGCGACCCGTTCGATCGCCTGCTCGCGGCGCAGGCGGTCGAGGAAGGGCTGACGATCGTCAGCGCCGACCGCATCTTCGTGAAGTACGGCGTGCCGCGAGTCTGGTAGAGGCTGGCAGGCTCGGGGCGATTCAAGAATGACAACCAGGATCAGCGCCAGCGCGGCAAGGACGAGGCTGGCCGAGCTATTGCGTCAGGCAATGGCCGGCAGGCGATTCACGATCACGCATCGGGGCAAGGCCATCGCCCACCTGATCCCGGCCGAATGCGCCGCGCCAAAGGACAAGGCCGCGGCGGTGGAGAAGTTCAACGCCTTCATGCGCGACAACCCGATTCGGGGTCGGGCAGACGTCAGAGCGCTTGTCGAGGAAGGGCGTAGCTGACGTCTCAGACCACCAGAGCTTCAACCACTTGCGCACCGCCACTTCCGGGAACGCCCTGTCAGATGATCAAGACCGCAAGCTGATCGTCCGCGTCAAGGCGGTTGATCGCCTCTCGTTGATCGCGAAGCGCCGCTTCGATCCGAGCGGTACTCACATTGCCGATGCGGACCCAAATCACCTTGGGCGGATAGCCCTCGATCACGCTACGTTCCGGAAAGTCCGCATCCTTGGTGACGATGGCGAAGCCCCCTTGCCGCGCGTATTCCCATACCCGTTCATCCGATGCCGCGCCCAGGCCCACATGATGGACATGCGTGGATCCCGGATAGTCGCTTTGGATCGATTCCGCGAGACGCGGGGAGAGGTTCTCGTCGAAGAGCAGCTTCAAGCAGATCCGGCGAGCGAATGCCGCTCACGATCGGCCGCGTACTCCAGGCAGGCCTGGATATCTTCCGCGGTCAAGTACGGAAAGTCTTGCAGGATCTGCTCCCGCGTCATTCCGGATGCCAGGTACTCGAGTACGTCGTAGACGGTAACCCGCAACCCGCGGATGCAGGGCTTGCCCCCGCGCTTTCCTGCCTCGACCGTGATGATCCGCCGGTAGTCCATGGAACTCCTCGCGTACTCCGTCGCTGCCCAGTAAAAGTATACGCCCGCTACCCCAGCACCTCCCGCACCGCCTCCAGGTAGCGCGCGATGACGATGCGTTCGTCGAACTCGCGCAGCACCCGCGCGCGCGCGGCGGCGCCCATGGCGCGGCGTGCCTCGGGCGCAAGGCGCAGCACGCGGCGCATCGCGTCGGCGAGGCTCGCGGCATCGCGCGGCGGGCAGAGGAACCCGGTTTCGCCCTCCACCACCGCGTGGCGGCAGCCGGGCACGTCGGTGGCGCATACCGGCAGGCCCATGGCCGCGGCTTCCAGCAGTGTGCGCGGCATGCCTTCGCGGTAGGACGGCAGCACCACGCAGTCGGCCGCGGCGTAGAGCGGCGCCATGTCGTCTGCATGGCCGGGATAGTCGATGAGGCCTTCGCGTTGCCAGGCTTCCACATCCGCGCGCGGCACCGCCGCGGGGCTGGGCACATCGAGGAACCCGACCAGCCGGAACACCGCGTGCGGAAACTCCGCGCGCAGCAGGCGCGCCGCGTCGACGTATTCACGCACGCCCTTGTCCCACAACAGGCGCGCCGCCATCAGGAACACGAAGCGGCCGTCCTCCGGCCGCGCCGGGCGCGGCGAAAAGCGCGCCACATCCACCCCCGACCCGGGCAGCAGCGCGGTGCGCTCCGTGCGCACCAGGCCCGCGGCGATGAATTCGTCCCGGTCTTGCGCGTTCTGGAAGAACACCTTGCGCGGCCAGGAAAACGCGGCGCGATACAAAAGGCGCGTCACGCGCGTCAGCCAGCCGCCGGCGATGAAGGTGCGGCCCAGCCCGGAGACATTCGCGATCACCGGAATCCCGCGCACCCGCGCGGCCAGCGACAGGTAGATGTTCACCTTGGGCGTGTAGGTCAGGAGCAATGAAGGCCGCTCGCCGCCCAGCAGCCGCAGCATGCGCAGCAAGGTGCCCAGTTCCAGCAGCGGATTGGTGCGCGCGTTCTCAAGCGCCATCGGCACGAAGCGCGCGCCGAGCGCTTCGATGGCAGGAACATAGGCGTCAGGCGGCGCGTAGGCCGTGACCCGGAAGCCGCCAGCTTGGAGCGCCGCGATCAGCCCGGCACGGAAGTTGGCGATGTTCCACGCGGTGTTGATGGCGATCCACACATCGCGCGCGGCGCCGCTCAAAGCCAGTACTCGAAGGGATAGAAACGGTAGGGGATCCAGAACTCCGCGTGTGCGGCGTAGTTCAGCCACACGTACTGGACCGCCACGCAGTACCCAACCACGATGGATACGCCCAGCACCGGCACCTGCCGCGACAGCACTTCCGGCACCCGCGCGAAAACGTAGAGCTGCAGCGGGATCATGTACAGGGCCAGGCGGTCCACCGCGGTGCTGGAGGGCACTACCTGCAGCAGCGGAACGAACGCGAGCGCAAGCAGCGAAAGCCACGCCCATACCGCGCGCTCGTCCGGGTTCTCGGTCATCTGCTTCCTGAACAGCAGGTACGTCACCGCCGGCACGGTGTTCATGGCCACGCGGATCGCGGCGCCTTCGGACTCGTACGACGCATCGATGTATCCCGCAATGAGTTGCTCGGTGAAGTCGGCGACCAGCAGGAAATAGAGCAGCAGCGCGGTCGCGCCAACCCAGAACGCGGTCCACCACGGGTTGCGAATGCGCGCCAGGATGGCAATGGGCACCACGATCACCGCCGACTTGTGGAATAGCGCGCCCAGCGCCACCCAGAAGACGAACTTGATGGTGTCCCTCCTGTCCAGGTGCGTCAGCGCAATGAGCAGCAGGCCGATGGCGGCGCTCTGGCGCGTGTAGCCCATGCCAACCACGATGACGAGATACGGAATCGCGATCGTCAGCGCCAGCCACGGCCGCGCCTGCGCGCGGCAGAACACCAGCAGGCCGGCGCTGAAGATCGCGCCGCAGATCATGTTGACGCCGTAGATGTCCCAGCCGAACCACACCGACAGCCAGTTCACCACCACGTAAGCCGGGTCGCCGCGCGACTCGATGGCCTCGGGAATCGACAGGTACAACGCATCGAGATAGTTCTCGAGGTACGTGAACCAGTCGCCGCCGACCTGGTAGCGATATCCCAGCAGCAGCGTCAGCGCTGTCCACGCGACCAGCCACGGCGCTCGCCCGCCTCGCCGAGTTGCCGGCGCACGGTATGGCTGCGCGAACGCCGCGAAAGCCGGCACCAGCAGCATCAACCAGTAGGGCAGCATGGGTCAGCGCTCCCCGGCCAGCCAGGCCTGGAACATCAGCACGTTCCACAGCGACGGCGTCCAGTCGCGCGTTCCGGCGGCGTGCTCGCGCCACTTCTGCTGCACCATATCCGCATCCAGGAAGCCTTCCTGTGCCATGCGCCGCGGATCGAGCAGCGCCTCCGCCCACTCGCGCAAGGGCCCGCGCAGCCACCTGCCCAACGGCACGCCGAACCCGGCCTTGGGCCGCTCGATCAGTTGCCGCGGCACGTGCCGGTACAGCACCTGGCGCAGCGCCCACTTGGTCTGGCCGTCGCGAACTTTCATCTGCAGCGGCATGCGCCAAGCGAGTTCGGCGACGCGACGATCCAGCAGCGGCACGCGGGTTTCCAGGCTCACCGCCATGGCGGCACGGTCCACCTTGTGCAGGATGTCGTCGGGCAGGTAGGTAAGCGCGTCCAGGAACATCATGCGGTGCTCGGCATCCGCGATGCTGCCAGACATTCCGGCCTCGGCCTCGTCCAGAAGCAGCGGCAGGCCGACGGACCCGGGCACCACGCCGGATCGTGCCGGCCACTCGGTCAGCAGGCTGCGGTAGAGCGCATCGACGCCATCCACGCTGGAAAGCCGGTCAGCAAGGCGGTGCGCCTTGTCACCCAGCAGCGCCACGCCATGCCGCCGCGGCAGCGCGGCGCCCAGCCGGTTCCATGCCGGCACCGGCAGCGTCCGGATCATCGCGCCCAGCAGCCGCCGCAGCGGCTGCGGCAGCCAGCCCACGCGGTCCCATATCCGCTGCCCCCACAGGTAGCGGTTGTAGCCGCCGAACAGTTCGTCGCCGCCGTCGCCGGACAAGGCCACCGTCACCTGCTGGCGCGCGACCTTCGACACCAGGTAAGTAGGGATCTGGGAGGAATCCGCGAACGGCTCGCAGTAGATCTGCGGCAGTTGGGGAATCAGCTCGCGCGCCGCGTCGGAAGGCAGGTGCACCTCGGTATGCTCGGTATGCAGGTGAACCGCCACCGCCCTGGCGTAGTCGGATTCGTCGAAGCCTGCCTCGTCGAAGCCCACGGTAAAGGTCTTCACCCGACTCGTGGACCGGGCCTGCATCAGGGCCACCACGGTGGAAGAGTCCACACCGCCGGAAAGAAACGCACCCAATGGCACGTCCGCGATCATCTGCGCCTGCACCGCATCGCCCAGCACCGCTTCGAGCTGGTCCACGGCGACTCGCTCGTCGCGCAGCGGTTCCGCCAGCCCGCGCTGCGCGACATCGGCGAGCGACCAATAGCGCTCCAGCGCCATGCCGCCGTGGCGCATAGGCGCGAACGGCGCCCGCGACGGCGGCGCGGCGGCATCCGCGAGCCCCAGCGACAGCATGCACCCGGCCTCGAGCTTGTACGTGTCGCGGTAGATGGCGTACGGCGCCGGCACCTGGCAGAACTGCATGTACAGGGCCAGCACGTCGCGATCCACCGGGTTGTCGAAGCCAGGGTAGCGGCGCAGCGACTTCAGCTCCGAGCCGAAAACGAAGGCGCCGCGCGCCCAGCCGTAGTACAAGGGCTTCTCGCCGAAGCGGTCGCGCGCCAGGTGCAGCCGGCGCTCGGACCGATCCCAAAGCGCGATTGCGAACATGCCCGACAATCGATCCAGCGTCGCGCGCAGCCCCCACGCGGCGATGCAGGCGAGCAAGGTTTCGGTATCCGAGGTGCCGCGCCACGCCGGCGCGTGCCCGGCAGCGGCGAGTTCGTCGCGCAGCGCGAGGTGGTTGTAGATCTCGCCGTTGAACGCGATCACGTAGCGGCCGCAGGCGGAGTGCATGGGCTGGTGACCTGCCGCCGACAGGTCGATGATGGCGAGGCGCCGGTGGCCGATGGCGACGCCCTGAGGGCCGTCGACCCAGGTATCGCCGTCGTCCGGGCCGCGATGCAGAAGCGCCTGCGTCATTGCCGCAACGGACGACGCCAGGCCTTCGTCCGCCCGATGCTGCAGCACGCCTGTGAGGCCGCACATGCTTCAACGACCCCTGGCGACCATGTCGCGGATGATTTGCGCAAGGATCGGCAGGTTGCGCTTGAGCGAGTAGTGCTGCTCGACCCGCAGCCTGCCGGCTTCTCCCATCCGCCTGGCATCCTGCGGGCTATCCCGCAGCGTGCGCAAAGCCGCGACCCACTCCTGCACACTCTCGGCAAGAAACCCGGCCTCGTTGGCGACGACATCCACGTTCGCCCCCACCCTGGATGCGACCACCGGGATCGCGCATGCCATGTACTGGATGAGCTTGAAGGCGCATTTGCCCCGTGCCCAGTCGTCGTCCGGCAGCGGCATCACGCCCACGTCAAGCGAGTTGATGAGCGCAACCTCGGTCTGCTCGCTCCACGGCAATTCCACCACTTCGGCACCCGGTATCGCCGGTGCCTTGCCGCCGATGACGACGAACCGCAACGCCCCCTCCCCGGCAAGCACCGACAGGGGCTCGACCAGCGCCGACAGGTACGGCGCGGTGGAAGGGGATCCGATCCAGCCGACCGTAAAGCGGTTATTGCGCTCACGCGGCAGCGGGCGATGAACTTCGGTGTCCACGACAGTGGGGAACTGGTACGTCGCTGGATTCAGTGCCCGGGCATAGTCCGCCAAGGCGGCATTCCCGGCGGTGACCGCCGACGCGCCAGCGATCACCGAATCGAACTTGCCTCCCAGCGCCCACCGCATGAAACCGAGGCGACCCTTGCGATACTTCAGGTAGAAGGCGTCGTCGAAGTCGTAGATATACGGCTTGGGGAGCAACCCGCGTTCCAAGCCCCCCGGCATCAGCGGAAAAAGCTCACAGTGGAGCATGGCCGCGTCAAAGCGCGCCCCGCGCCAAAGGTCCGCGCAGCGCCCCCAGGCGTCGACAACCAGGTCCAACCAGGGAAGAGACCCTCCTGCAAAGCGGCGCCGAAGATACTCGTCGCCCAGCAAACTGCGGACCTGCAGATCGATTCCCTCCAGGGCCAACCCGGGGACGTACTGGCCAAGCCGATGCCGGGTGCTGGCGGCCAGCGGGCCATACAGGGCCAGCCCGAGCAGCCGGATCACTTCCTGAACCCGACCGCACACCAGTAGGGCGGGTGCTCGGAGAACCGGATGTCCACGAGTCCGGCATCCTCCATCATCCGTTGCACCTCGCGGCGCGTGAACCGCTTCTCCAGAGGTGTCCCGAAGCGATCCCTGGAATCCGTGCGCATGGTGTAGAGGCTGTGGTCGCGGTAGTAGGAAAGCGGCACGTTCGCAACGTTCAAGCCCCTCTTCTCCGCCCAGCGGCACAGGCGGGCGACGGGGTAGTACACCATCACCGCGATGATATCGGTGGTTACGTCCCTCGCCCGCGGCGGCATGCGGCTTATCGCGCGCCGCAGCAGATCCGAAGCACGCCACACCAGCCTGAACGCCAACGAGCGATTGTCGAACGCATAGTACAGGTACAGCAGGAACGGAGCGCCGGGCTTCAGCAGCTCGACGCAGGAGCGCAAGCCGCCGAATGTATCCGGGAGATGATGCAGCACTCCCAGGGAGTAGCCGAAATCCTGGCTGCCCTGCGGCAAGGCACCTTCGTCCACCGAGCAGCGATGAAAGCTGACGTTGTCGTGGGAACTCAGCGCGGCCATTGCCACATCCAGGGCTTTCGATGGATCGATGCAGTGCAGATGCCCGACCTTCGGGGCTACGAACCGGGCCCATCTTCCTGTCCCGCACCCCATGTCGAAACCGACCGAGCGCTCGCCCACGAGCTCCCATGGGAATACGTCGAAGTATTCATCGAAGATCTTGCGCGCCTCGGAGTCCCCGAGCGCACGCTGATCGAACCGCGCCCATTCGTCCCCGAAGCTATCGACCGAGGCGGCGTGAAGGTTCCTTTTAACCATGGCCGCCCCTACACTCCCTCAAGGCGCACAGCCGTCAGGGAGTTGAAGCGCCAGGCAGCCCCGGCGGGCCGCGCTAGGCCGGTCGGCGAAGCAGCAGGACAATGGTTTCTCCCAGAGATGTCGCGTCGAGTACCGCATTGATCGTCCGCTTGAGCAACGAGAGGCCCGGCGATGCCGCCATCCTGGCGCGAAGCTGCGGCTCAGTCGCTGTGATCGCGTTTCCCGTAGCGACCTCCTCCCTCCTGCCGCGACGCCAACCAAGCAGGCTCCCGGCATGCTCAAGCAACTGCGCAGACACGTTGCGAGTCTCGACGCGCACCACTTCCAGACTGGTCCCGGCATGGACCGCCGCCAACAGGGTGCTCGGCGTGAAGTAGGTGAGATGCTCCGGATGAATCGCCTTCCATTCCGCCCCAAGAATCCTGCGATCAAGCGAGCCGAAGTTCGGCGTCGTGATGTAGACCAACCCTCCCGGCTTGACCACTTCCTCCGCGCGGCGCAGGAACGCAACAGGCTGCGGGACGTGCTCTATCACCTCAAACAGCGTCACGACGTCCCTTGATGCCATCTGGATATCCGCGGAGAAGAAGTCGGACCTTGAAACCGGCAGCCCGACTCCCATGGCAACCTCGACCGCGGGATGCGAAAGATCGATCCCCTCCGCACTATATCCATTGCTCAATGCCGCATCGACGAAGCCACCGATCCCGCAACCCACGTCGAGCACCCGATTCCCGCCGCCATGCCGAGCGAACAGTGCCAGAACCCGCTCGTAGCTCAGACGCGTCGCAGGGTCGAATAGCTCGCCCTTAGACTTCGATCGGAGGGTTCTGTAGTAGTCATAGAGCTCATCGACATACTCGTCGGAGTAGGCGCCGAGATACACCGTCCTGCAATCGTTGCAGCAGTACAGATCGAGGCCCTCAAGGCTTTCCTTTCTCCCACGCTTGCTCAGCACGTGTCTGCGCGCATTCGACGAACGGCATACGGTGCAGCCGCGACTGGACGATGTCACGTGTCCGCCAGCGATGCGTAGATACGCGCGTAGCTCTGCACTCCCTGATCCAGTGAGAAGCGGTTCAACGCAACGTTTCGACATCGCTCCCGGATCCCTGGCGCCCTCGACAGATTCAACAGCGCTTCGGCAGCTTTGCGCATTGCGGCCTCGCTGAAATCCCGAAGAACAATGCCCACCTGGTCTTCCTCAAGGATCTCCGCCATGTCGCCTACGCCGGAGTTTCCGAGACACGGCACGCCACAGCCCAGGAACTCCCCAAGTTTCGTCGGCGCAGACGCAATCTTCGAGTAGGCCGGCTTGATCAGGAACGCTCCCGCATCCATGTGCTGCATGGCACGCGCCACACCTTGGTGATCTGCTTCTGCCAGGGTAACCGACGCCGCGTCGACGCCAGCAGCCGCAAGCCGCTCACGAATGTACGAATGCTGTCCGCGATTCAGTACATGCATTCGTGCGTCCGGGATTCGCTCGCGCAGCAACTGAAAGAAGCGCAGTGTCTCGTCGAACAAGTACCAGACACCGACCGATCCGACATATCCGAGCGTAAACGGCCGCGCAGCTTCGCTCCTGGTCGAAAGCGCATCGGCTGGCCGGAAAAGCTCCAGGTCAGCACAAGTGGTGATCACTTCGAAGCGCGGCATTCGCTTCTGCAGATAGGGGAGCTTCTGCATCACATCCACGGCAGCCTTTGTCAGCGAGACCACGCAGTCCGCGTCCTGGAGGAAGCGCTGCTCGAACCATTTGGCGATTCGATACATCCTTCCACCCGGCGGCCACAAGCCGCCATCGACCCGCTCATCCGCCCAGAAGCTCCGCATGTCGAACAGGAAGCGGACTCCCAGCCAACGCTTGAGCAGCAGCGCAATCGCGGCCGGTACATAGCTGCGCGCGTGGACAATCCCGAGGCGGTAGCGCCGGATCAACCAGAGTCCGGTCAGTGTGCCCATCGCGATGTCAAAGGCCGTCGCCAGCGCGCTCGGCCGCTTGTGATACCGGCGCGGGTGCCAGTGCAGGCCTGCTGCATGAATACGCGACTCGATCCGCCGCCTTGCTTCCAGCTTCGTCCACTCGCCAGCTTTCTCGAAGCTAAGAAGGTGTACCTGATGACTGCCGCCCAGCCGCTCAAGATAGGACAGGACCTGCGACTGCCCAAGAGGCTCGAGCACACCGTCGTACGAAATGTAGAGTACATCGGCCATCACGCGTGCGCGAGGAGATTCATTCGGGGCAGTTTGGCAAGCATAACGGAGGGTCCGGAACGCGTGTCGTAGGTCTATTGCAGAGCGTCGCGGAGCGACAACGTGCCAAATTCAATGAGCCGCAACGAGTTCACGCTCGGTGAGCCTGGATGCAAAGTCCGGCCGCTGCTGCGTTGACCGGATGCCATTCTGGAAAAAGCATGCACCGCCTAGCCAGCTTGAAGCAATATTCTTGCTCACCCTGGCTGACTGTAGCTCTTGTACCACACGCGAACCGCTTCTGCGTCTTTGAAACTGCGCTCTGGGTTGAAGTCCAATGCGATCCCTGGAGCCTCGTCACTCACCATGAACCCCGTAAGCATCGGTGCCATTCCGGGGGTCCATGATCGAGTACCACCCATGAACTTCAATGCACGCCGATCGAGCGATTCCGACTGCATTCGAGCAAGCACTCGGGCCGCAACCACCTTCAGCGATGGGCATGCGACGAGCAGCGATGCTGGCGCGGATCGAGTCCATCGCGAAACCTCTCGCGCAATACGCAAGGGCAGCCCAGCTGTAGCGATATCACGATAGTACCGAGACTCAAGATCGGACCGATCTCTGTCAAGATTCCGCGCCTGCGGCATTTCTGCGGCTTCGGTATTCCAGTTGGATACCTGCCGCCAGGTGGACTGCGGGTAGTCGAACAGATTGAAGGTGGATCCTGGCTCCGGTCGCAAGATCAGGCGACGCAATGCTGCAGCTACGTTCCGCACATGTATCGCGTTGGATAGCGAAGCGCCATCTGCCGCCAAGCCCCATCCCTCGCGATGCGAGTTGTCCAGAATATAGCGTGACAGCCACTGCTCCGCGCCATACACATGCCCGAGTCGCACAATTGTCAGCGCATGCTTGGATTCAAGGGCGCGCTTCCTTGCATACCGCTCAAGGAAGAGCTTCGATGCAGCATAGTCGCTATCGGCGTTTGGCCGCTCGAACGTGCTTCGCCCGCGGACGATACTGCTGCCGTATACCGCCACCGAGCTGACGTGAATGATAGCCGCATCTGAATCCGTGGAGAACAATGCATCAAGGACGGCGCGGTCTTCCTTGCGGGCAACGCCCGGGGTAGCGGATGCCGAGGCGCAATTGACAACGACGTCACAGTCGCC
Source organism: Burkholderiales bacterium (assembly GCA_050248795.1). Taxonomy (GTDB): domain Bacteria; phylum Pseudomonadota; class Gammaproteobacteria; order Burkholderiales; family SG8-39; genus CAZTDU01. Next base: position 95,181 of record JBFWRS010000005.1, read on the forward strand.
GATCAGCTCACGAGCATTCAACGAAAGGGACCCGCAGCGGACGTTCAATCCGCGATACCTCAGAGGCCCCGCCGTGATGTCGTTCCGGCAGATGCCAACGGCCTCGATTCCGTCCGTCTCCGGAAGATGGCGTAGCAGATGGGGGCCTATCTGCCCTCCCGCACCAACAATCGCGACACGTGTCTGCTTCAACGCCCGTCCCGCGGCTCTGGAACTCGGGCCTGCGCTCCGAGCTTGTAGCAAGCCTCAATGAACTCTGTGCCGGTGAACGCGGTCGCCTGTTTCAGGTCCTGATCCGATGCATGGATATCTCCGAGGAAACCTTCCCACTCTGCGCGCACTGCGGCATAGAGTGCGGCCCGATCGCGGACTGGTGAATCCATCCTCAGGATCGAGTTCCCTGACCTGTCGAGAATCTCAAGGCCCGAATCGGGAGCAAGCCCCAGCCTTAGCTGACCATTTGCGCATCGAACGATGATGCCGTTGAAGACATCGCGTAGGCGGGTAACGGTGATGGAGAAATGTACCCGATCCCCCCCCCGCATCCGCAACTCACCCGTCGCGCGGGTCTCGAACTCCAAGCCGGCCAAGTACTCTTGCCGGCAGTCATCGATTTCGAACCCCTCAACATTGCAGATGGCGAAGACCTGGTCTACCAGATGCGCGCCAATCTCGAACAGCGCGCCGCCACCAGACGCAGCCGCATCGGTCTGATACCAGTTGTCTCCTCGCCCAGTCTTCCGTACACGCATTCCCTCGCTCGCAAAAATATCCAGGACTGCGCCCAGAATTCCGCTCCGAATCGCCTTTCGAGCCGCGTCGGTGCCGGCATAGTGACGACGAAGGAGCCCAACACCAAGCCGGGTATGCCGGGCACGCGCCAGATCGATCATTCGCCGATGCTCATCCGAACTGATCGCGAACGGCTTCTCACAGAACGCGTGCCAACCTCTCCCTGTTACAGCTTCGACGATGGGCCACCGAGTCCCTACGGGCGTTGCAACCAACACGGCATTTACATCTGGCAAGCAATCAATTTCCGCTGCAAACCAGGGAATGCCGTACGCCACAGCCAATGCCTCTGCGCGGCTGAGATTCGCATCCGCGATCCAGCCTATTCGCACTGAGGGCAGTCGCGACAACACAGGCAAGTGGTATGTTTCCACGACATTCCCAGCACCGATCAATCCGACTACAACCGAAGCGAATCTAGAGTTCATCTACACTCATCACGAATCGAGGAACTTCAACAGATTAGGCGCATGGACAACTGCCACACTAGAAATCTCCTTGAGGCGCCCTACCGGCGAAGCGTGCGAAGCGCTTGGTAGCGTCTGCAATTCTTCAAGCCAGTCGGGACAAGGGATTTTGCGCCACCGTTGAACTCCACGCAATTCTGATCAGGCGCGCCCATTGAATACTCCATCAGTTGAACAGAGGCCGAATATGGAGGCATTGAAACAACTTGAGCAGCACGGCTTTGTGCATCTAAAGGCATGCGTGGACGCGAATCTGATTTTATCTATTCGCGATGAACTCGGGCGACTGTTCTCGAGGCCTTCCGATTACTCGGGAGATATCGAGAACCACCCGCTGATTGGCAGCATCCGCATGGATGTCATGAATCGCCACCCGCAATTCTTGCCCCTGATGTTCCACCCGCGCATCCTCGAAACGTTGAGGATGCTGCTAGGCGAAGACTTTCAATACTTGCCTGAAACGGCTGCCCATCGAGGTGGATACGGTGGCTGGCACAAGGACACAACGTCACAGGAGCGCGCTGGCCACGTTTTCCACAAGGCGCCCGGGTACCGGATGGTGCAAGTCGCCATCTACTTCCAGGCGAACGGCGAGTATGGCGGAGGCCTGGATGTGCGGCCCGGCTCGCACAAGGAGCCGGATCAGTTCCTTGACGCAATGGACAAGACATTTTTCGACAAGCTAAGAACGAAGGCGAGGCGCTACAACCTTCTCCCTGCGATCTTCGGACGTCGGCTTGAAGGGGTGTCGTTGGCCAGCAGGCCCGGGGACGTGGTGATCTTCGACCTGCGTCTCGACCATAAGGCCACCTGGCCAAGCAGAAAGGGGCCGATTCCCGAGGATCGACAGAAGTACGCGCTATTCTTCGTAGCCAGCCGCCGATCCCCACAAGTGGACGACTATGTACGATTCATTGCCGGCCGTCCGGACTACGTCTATCTTCAGAACTATCAGGTCTCGCATTCGCTTCGCGCGGCCGCAGTTTCTGCTGGCATCGAACTCGCCGGCCTCACCAAGCCCCAGGAACCCGCTCGCCCCTCAGGTGCGCGGTAGCCCGGTGTTCGGGGCATCAGCCACTTGCACGGGCAGATGACTGCGGACGAACTCGGGGCTGGGGCGATGGAGGATGCCCCGTGTCCCGTGGGTTGCCCTCGGGATGACCTGCGAGTCTTGAGTGGCCGCGATTTGCTTCATGGCCTTCCCGGAGAGTTTTCTGTCGTGAAGTGCCGGTCATGCGGTCTGATGCGGACGAACCCGCGGCCTACCGTGTCCGCCATGCGAGGGTACTATCCCGCGACGTATGGGCCCCACCTCGCGACGCGGGTGCCGACGAGCGACCCCGATCGCGGAAATGCGTTCGCTCGATTCCTCCGAGCGGTTGTGCGTCGGATCTTTGATGCAAAGGCGACAATACTGCCCGAGATGCCGGCAGGTCGCATGCTCGAGTTTGGCTGCGCATCCGGGGCGTATCTGTACCAGATGGCGGCCGAAGGATGGAAAGTCGAGGGGATCGAGGTATCGCAAGCAGCAGCTGCGGAGGTAGCCAGACTCGGGTTCCCGATTCATAGCGGATCGATCGGGTCCGCGCAGCCGACTCTTCTGCCATTTGACCTGATCGTGGGCTGGATGGCTCTTGAACATCTCCATGATCCCCTGGCCGATCTGCGGCGCCTGTACGATTGGGCGCAGCCGGATTGCGTGCTGGCATTGTCGGTTCCCAATGCCGCGTCTTTCGAGTTCCGGCTCTTCGAGAGCAAGTGGTATGCGCTTCAGCTTCCAACGCACCTGTATCACTTCACGCCGCAAAGTCTGCGGGTACTCCTGAACGCTGCCGGTTGGACGGTCGAGCGAGTGCATTATCAGCGCACGATCAGCAACGTAATTGGAAGCTTGGGATACCTGCTCGCAGACCGCGGCTACACGAGGCTGGCGCGGCGCCTTGTAGAGGCACCGGAATCAGGGGGGCTCTGGGTATACCTCGCGCATCCCATCGCGGTACTGCTCAGTCTCTTCGGGCAAACGGGTCGCATGACGATCTGGGCACGCAAATCCGGCTCTACATCAGGAGCCTGAGCACAACCATGCGTCATGGCAGCATGTTTCCAGCAAACCTTGAACCGCTTCTCGATTCCCCGCCACCGTCCCCGGCAAGCGCGCGGTCGATCTGCTCTATGCATCGCCGAAAGCGATCGCTCGCGGGAGGAGTCGGCGGCACTCTCCGTTCGCTTGCGATTTCGAACAACTCCTTCACGTATTCGTCGATTCGCGCGTAATCAGACGGTGCCACAGTGCGATCCGGCGCGAAGGCACGGTCGCCGGCAAACTCGGACGTATCAAGGCCGATCACCCCATTCCCGAAGCTGAGCGCCTCGAACAGCAGCGTCGAATTGAAGCCCACGAATACCGCACGTGATTCACGAAGAAGCGTCCACTTGTCCTCCAGGCAGGTGTGCGGGAAGAGGCTCGCGACGAACTCGCGATCCTCGTCAGGGTGCGGACGGTACGACACCGCGATCCCGGCGTCGCTTAGATGGCGGTATATCCGTACGAAGTGCGAGAGGGATAGCAGGTAACGCGCGACATCGCTTCCTCGCCCTCCTGCGCCGACGAGGATGACCCTGCGCACGAAGCGCGGTGGCGCAGCGACTTCGTATGGCAGACCCAGTACAAACGACCCCGGAGCGTCAAGGCCTTTGATGAACCGGCCCTGTTCCCGGTCGATCAGCAGGTTGAACCTGCAGATGGAGCCTTCGTTTCGGCGCTTCAAGCGCTCCGGCCCGTAGTAGCCGTGCTGAATGCAGGCGACGGCGAGACCAGGCACCCGCGAAAGCGCGAGCGCGAGCACCAAGCCGGTGGGCAGGGTGTCCTCGTACAGGAAGAGGTATTCGGGTCGCTGCCTGGGGGTCGCCATGCGCCGCTGGATCGACGAGACCGCCATGCGCAACGCCGCGGCATCGCCGCCCCAGTAGAAGAGGTCGAATGCCTTCGCGACAAATCCGATCCAGCTAAACCGGCATCCCATGCGCAGACAGGCGAAGAACTCGCCTCTCTCGCCAAGCACCATCACCTCGCGTGGTGGCAACAATTGGATCAGGTGACGATGCCGGAGACCTTGAAAGACGTATCGCGGAGGCTTCCGGCTCGGCCACCAGTCGAGGGCGCGTATGAGGCCACGAAGTATCCAGGCCCTTCGCGACGCCTCTCCCAAACGAAAACTCTTCGATCTGGCAGCCCGCATCTGGGGAGCCTCGACGGCGACCGCCTCCAGATACTCGTCAAAAAGCCGCCGGGTCTCCCGCAATACGTCGTCGATGCTCATGCGCAAGACGCCCGCAATATCCCGGCGATTTCCGGGCAAAGTACGTTGGTGGAGTAGCGCCGCATGACTAGCTCGGCGCCGCGGGCCCCCTTTGCAGCGCCCAAAGCACGGTCACCGTACAGGCTCTCAAGCGACTCGTACCAATCTGCGGGCGACCGCGGCCCGAAGCCCATGTCCGCTTGCGCCAGAACTTCAGCGTTCATGCCGTAGGGGGAGGCGACGACCGGTACGCCGCAAGCAGCATAGAGGAGCAGCTTGTATGCGCACTTGCCCCTCGACCAGGGATCGTCCGCAATCGGCATCAGGCCGACATCAAGCGACTGCACGAACGAAACTTCGGTCTCAGGGGTCCATGGAACGTACGAGATGTGCTCCTTCAGTTCGCGGAGCTTATGCGGAAAGCGGTCGGACATCATCAGCAGCTTGGCTGCTGGCCGATGTGCCAGCACGAACGAGATGAGCACTTCTTGTATCGACTCGAAGTACTGAAACGAAGTGGAGGCGCCGGACCAGCCAATCCTGAAGGATTCTGTTGCGTCTGATCGGTCGGGACTGTATGGGCGCATTGGCCGCCAGCGCGAGATATCTACTCCGGTCGGAACCAGGTGCACGTTCCGGTTGTACTTCCTTGCTTCGTCCGCGAGGTACTCGTTTCCGGCGATCACGGCGGCGGCACGACACGCGGTTGATCTGAACTGGTATCGCGCGAGCGCACCGCCGAGGAACACCGCATCGTCGATGTCCAGCACCAGCGGCTTGCGGATGAAGCGCTCGAATGAAGGGTATCCGACTATCAGCTGACGGCTCAGCCAGATCGCGTCGTACCGGTTTGCCGCGATGACATCCGAAAGCCTCCCCGCGACGTTCCTGGCTTCATGAACGAGCGCGCGCGGGAGCAGGTCGATGCTGTGCCGGATACGGCGCCGACCGGACGGGTCCGCCGCCGTCTGCGACGAGTAGGCGCGCGGATGGTCGGTGACAGCGATGCCGTGCTCGGCCAGCGCGGGGATGTATTGCCGAATCCGGAACCTTGACGAAGGCGTGTTGGGATGATCCGTGAGCGCCGCGACGTTCATGCAGCCTGTCGACCCCACGTCCCACGCACTACAGCAGATCCCAGGCCATAGGTTCGCCGCGCTTGACGTCCCTGCGCACCGGCCTGCCGATCAACTGGTCGAGCAACCTGGGTGGCAGGCCGAACCCTGGCCGGATCGCGCGCAGGTTGTCCCGGCTCAACGCTTGCCCGGCCTTCAGGTCCTGCACCACATAGAGCGAACGACGGAACATCAGCGATCCGGCCTCGGCACGCGTCGCGCCATAGCTGATCTGCCCCAACCCCTGCCAGGCGCGCTCGGTCTCTTCGCGCAGTTGCGCGAACTCGTGCGGCTCCATGGAAAACGCGGAATCGACGCCGCCATCCGCTCGACGCAGCGTGAAGTGCTTTTCGATCACGGTGGCGCCCAGCGCGGTCGCGGCAACCGCCACGCCGCAACCCATCGTATGGTCGGACAGGCCAACCTCGCATCCGAACAGCTCGCGCATGTGCGGGATGGTGCGAATGTTTGTGTTCTCCGGCGATGCCGGGTAGGTGCTGGTGCATTTCAGCAGAACCAGGTCCGTGCATCCACCCTCGCGAGCCGTCCGCACGGCCTCGTCCAGCTCGGCCGCGGTCGCCATGCCAGTGGAAATGATCATCGGCTTGCCGGTGGCGGCGACCCTTCGGATCAAGGGCAAGTCGGTATTCTCGAACGATGCGATCTTGTAGCAGGGCGCGCCCAGGCGTTCAAGGAACTCCACGGCGGACTCATCGAAAGGCGTGCTGAAACAGTCGATTCCCAGCTCGGCGGCCTTGCGCATGATGGGCCCGTGCCAATCCCAGGGCGTGTGCGCTTCCGCGTACAGGTCGTAGAGCCGCCGCCCGGCCCACAGGCTGGCTGGATCCTCGATGACGAAACCGGGCATGGCGGAGTCGATCGTCATCGTATCGGCCGTGTAGGTTTGAAGCTTGATCGCGTCCGCGCCGCTGCGCGCGGCCGCGGCCACGATCTCAAGGGCACGGTCCAGCGATCGATTGTGATTGCCAGACATCTCCGCGATCAGGTACGGAGGTCCGTTGTGCTTGACGAGCCGCCTGTTCCGAGCCGCCATGTCGCCTCTCACTCCTTGTCGAGTCGAATCCTGTACCGCCTCCCGCGGAAATCGAAGAACGCAGGGTAGCGATCCGGGTCCGCCACCCGCAGCAAGTCGAACGCCTGCTCGATGGTCCTGGTCGGGTCCACCCGGCTGTCCTCGGGCACCCGCCTTCGATAGTATGTCGGTTCCCCCTGCTGGGCTCGCGGCTCGACGCGCTGCGAATGATCCAGAGCCCATGTCATCAGCGCAAGCTCAGCCTCGAATATCTTCCGGTTGATCTCGTCAAAAAGCTCGGTGCCGTCAAAGGCTATCTCCTGCTGACGCCATATGTCGCCGGTGTCGAGCCCGTCTTCTGCCACGAGGAGCGTCACCTTGATGGCATCGGCCCCCTCGAGAATTTGCCACACGTGCGGAGACATGCCCCGCCCTCGGGGAAGGTCGCTGGCGTGCAGCACCAGTGTATGACGGTACAGATCGCGAATTCGTCTCGGGACAATCTCATGGCAGGACACGAGGAACAGGAAGTCCCCGCCGCGCGCATCCGCCGCCTGTCTCAGTATCTCGACCTGCGCCGAAGCTGACCGCGAGGCTGCCCACGCCGAAAGCGCCTCGTTCACGGGGTGCGCCGGATCGGAGCAGAGAACGCTTACGCGGTGCATCAGGCTGCCAGCCTCTCCGCTACGCGCGATGCGCCTTCGCCGTCGACCAGCGTCCGCGCCAGCATCGCCATACGACGGCGCGCGGGCGCGTCATCGATCAGCGCGCGAACCGCCCCCCCGAGGCTCACCACGTCCTTTCCGACATCCTTGATCATCCTCAGGATTCCCTGATGTTCCAGCGGTTCGACGACTTGCCGCTGATTCTGCGCCACTACGAGCACCAGGGATGGCACGCCGATGCAGCACCGCTCCCACGTTGCACTACCACCCGCACCGACCTGGAGGTCGTGCTGCGCATAGAAACGGCTCAGGTCGGGCAAGTCCAGCTCCAGCCGTGTTGCAGGCCGGCGGCGCACAGATCGCGCCAGACGCTCCAGATGCGGATTCGCCGATGTCGAAACGACGCTGATCGGCCCGGCGAACCCCGCGATCTGCGCACATGCTCCGAGCATCGCCTCGCTGAAGCCCCCGATGTCGGCACCGCCCATGAAGATCCCGATGCTGCGAACGACGTCAGAGAACTCATATTTGGGCGCTTGTCGATAGCCGCGCCCCAGCAGCGCATACCGCGGCCCGCCGAGAATCTCCGGCCCGCGCTGCAGCCAGCGCCTGTACTTCTCCTGGTGATCTGCGTGCCAATTCTGATCAACCAGCAGGTCGCAGTCCAACGGACGATCGGCAAGGTCATCGACCACCGCGATGCGGCAATCCAGCGCGCTTCTAACGCGGTCATGCCATCGCGCGTCGAACGCATAGTGATCAATGACCAGCCACTCCGGCTGGCTGCGGCCGAGGCAGGCCGCGACCTCGGAAGCGTCGTTTTCCCAATCCACCTTGGCCCACGAAGCGTGAAAGGGAAGATCGTCTGCAGCGGCTACCTTCCGTTGCGCTTCGGGCGGCACGAGCCAGTGCACGCGCAGCGCCGTAGACGCCAATAGCCGCGGCGCGGTGTCGTCCAGCCGCCTGCAGACCAGGCGCGCTTCCACGCCTCGCTCAGCCAGCGCTTCGGCCAATGCAAGACAACGCTTCAGGTGCCCGGTGCCGATATCACGCGAAGCGTCGACACGGATCGCAATCACCGAATCCCACCATCAAGGACGGGTCCGCCGGTCATGAGGGACGCGGACTCCCCGCGACGATCCACATGTTGGAAGACAGACCCTGCTGTACCAGAAAATCCTGGAACGCCTCGCCAATTTCGTCCCAATCGTCGATCAGAACCCTGCGCAGGAAGGCTTGCGCAGATAGGTCGATCGCACCGGCGATTGCCTGGTTCCTGACAAGCTCCGCGTCCAGCCTGCCCGGCGTAAAGCATTCCAGCACCTCGAGGCCGTGCTCGCCGAGCAACAGCCCCAGCGAGCCCGGATTGAAGTAGTTCAGGTGTTCGTGGTCCACGGCGCTGCTCAGCGGCCCGAGCGTCTCGATGTCGAAACCACGGCCGTTCGGGCAAGTAAGGATAAGCAGCCCCTTGGGCGCGAGCAGACGCGCCGCGTCGTCGACGAACGTGCCGGGGGCGAACAGGTGCTCGATCACCTCGAAGCTGGCGATCACGTCGAAGCGGCCGAGGGCCGCAGGGTCGATGCGGTCTACGGGCTGCTCGATGACTTCGATTCCGCGTCGCCTGCACGTAGCGGCCAGGTCCGGGGTAGGCTCTACTGCAACGATGCGGTCGAATGCGTTGCGCGCTTTCAGTTCGCTGCAAAACGTACCGAACCCGGCGCCTATCTCGAGCAGGGCGCCCCTGCCTGCCCCATACTTGCCGCAGAGTTCCAGCGTCCGATCCACCCTGGGGACGAAGATCTTCTCGCGCCGGGCGGCCTCGGACGCGGGGAAGATCACCTTATTCCAGTAGGCGTAATTCTCCGATTCGCGATAGAGCCATTCGAGCACCGACGGGCTCGGCCGGGGCGTCATGTACATCGTCCTGCACCCGCGGCACTCGACGTAATTGAAGCCTCGCTTGCCGAATCGCGGGAAGGCCTCCGGAGACCCGCATGCGGGGCACGGCACCTCCACGAACTCCGCCTTGCGGGACAGCAGCCGGACTATGTCGCCAAGGATCGCTGCCTGCTGGGCGGCCATAAGGTCCGGCGGCCGGATCTCGCCCTCGGTAAGCTTGCGCGCAGTCATCGAGCTCCAGTTTCGATGTACCGGCGCTGCGCGTCGGCGCCGATGCGTACCGAACCATAGGCTGCGGGTTCGCCCCAGATATTGTCCTTCCACCATTGACCATCCTGGATCCACCATACGCGCGGGTCCCGAAAGCCATCCGCCGTGGCCCAGAACTCGTCCTCGCCCATGCCGACGTAGTCCAGCCAGTGATGGAGATCCTGCGATACGACGTGGTCGTGCTTGCGGACCATCTCGATGCCCTGTTCGCGGGACATGTCGCCGGTGCGGATGTCCTTCGATGCATGGTCTGAGGCGCGGCCGTAGCCGAACTTGATGAACTTGAGCAGGTCGTGGACACCGTTCTCGTAGCGGTCGTCCAGGTTCGAGACGGTTCGATACGTGCGCTCGAACGGCTTGTCGGCCGGCCGCCAGCCGTACTTCTCCATCACCAGCGCGGAATGACGGTTCGGATCCCACTTGAAGAAGTTGCCGATGTACAGGCCGCGCACGCCCACCCGAAGGATGTCCTCGTCGGACGGGTACTTCGCCCAGGAGAGGTCGCGCTCCGACAGCGTCTCCCGCGAGTCCGAAAGCATGTCGCTCCACTCGAAGCCGCGAAGGTTGTGCTCATGTCGGACCCGTGCGCTGAACTCCACGAAGTCGTCCGGATCGAACATGCCTGAGATGTCCCACGCGGTTTCGCCCCAGATCATCAACGGCACTTCGAATCTGACGGCAACCTGGACCGGATACGTCATGATCCCGCAGTGCGCATGCCAGTTCATGTCGCCCATCTTCCTGAAGCACAGGCGATTGAGCTTTTTCAGCACTTCGACGCCCGGCCCGAACACGATGTGATCGGCATCGAATACGTGGCGCATGCGGTCCCGGTTGTAGTCCCCTTCCGGCAGGTAGTTGTTGCCGTGGTACGTCACCAGCAGCGGCTTCAGCCCGTACTCCGCCACCATGACGTGCGTCTGGTAGTAGCTGTCCTTGCCGCCGCTTACCGGGATGATGCAGTCGTAGTCCGACTTGCCCTGCCTGCGGATCTCCTCGATCAGCTTCTCGAACTTGCGGCGTCGTTCATCCCAAAACTCAGGTGTCAGCGCCTCGAACTGCTCGGCAGTGCGGCAGCTCGCGCACACGCCGTCGTCATCCATGGCCAGGTTCACGGCGATGGCCGGATACATGCAGCGGCGGCAGTAGGTCATCGTACGTCGCATCGGGACTACTCACACCTCCAGAAGGTCGGCTCGCCTGACATTCAAGCCCCGCTCGTGCAGGAACTTCTTCGCCAGGTAAACGCTTTGATCGCTGTAGTGGAAGATATTGGCAGCTGCAACCGCATCGACGGGAGTTCTTTCCAGTGCCTCTGCCAGGTGCTCCCACTCGCCCACGCCGCCGCATGCAATCACCGGAATCCGGACATTTGTGGCCACACGCTGCAGCAGCTCGAGATCGTAGCCGGTTCTCATGCCGTCGCGGTCTATTGAATTGAGCAGGATCTCCCCTGCTCCCAGAGCCTCCACCGTCTTTGCCCATTCCTCGGGGGCGTGGTCACTGGCCAGTGTGCCCCCTCGCCCCATCACCCGCATCCTGCCATCGCGCAGTGCAACGTCGATGGAGATGACGATGCACTGGGCGCCGAACTCCCTGGCAGCAGCCTCGACAAACGCAGGGCTCTGGAGCGCAATGGTGTTCAGCGACACCTTGTCCGCGCCAGCCGCGAGGCGGGCCTCGATGTCCGGCAGCGTCCGGATACCGCCTCCCACGGTGATCGGCATGAACGCCACTCTCGACACGTCCTGGACGATCTCGAGGATGCCGTGCCTGTTGGGGTGCCCGAGGTCGTCGCGTCGCAGGTCGTACCCGCCGTCGCGGGTGATGTCCAGGTAGATCAGCTCGTCGGAGGCCCATTCGCTCAGGCGCTTTACCGCGGAAACCGGGTTGCCGAGGTTCTGGTAGCGCTTGAATTGCTTGCTCTGTACGAGCCAGCCATTCCGCAGCAGCAGCACCGGGATCAGGCGGTTCTTCTTCATCGGAGTGCGAGGAAGTTCTTCGCCATCCTGATGCCGGCACGCTGGCTCTTCTCAGGGTGGAACTGGACGCCGAAGACATTGCCGCGCGCCAGCACGCTGCAGAACTTCTCGCCGTAGCTGCTCACGGCGACGACATCCCGCTCATCGCCGGGGCGGAATGCGAAGCTGTGGACAAAGTAGAAGTCCGCCTCGCTACCCAGCCCGGCGAGCAGCGGCGAGGCCCGCGCAGCCGCAACATCGTTCCAGCCCACATGCGGCAAGGGCAGCTCGCCCGCGTCCAGCCGGGTGACCCTGCCCTGGATCCAGCCCAGTCCGCGATGGATGCCGAACTCCTCACCTTCTTCCGCCAGCACCTGCATGCCCACGCAGATGCCCAGGAACGGCTTGCCGTCGTCGATGACCGCCTTGTGCAGTGCCTCGACGGGAATCCGCTCCAGGATCTTCCGCATCGCTGCGCCGAATGCACCAACGCCAGGCAGAACGACATGCGTGGCGCGACGTATCGCGGACTCTGCATTCGATATCTCCACGGAGTCTGCGACCAGCGAGAAAAGATTCGCGACCGATCTTACGTTGCCTGATCCGTAGTCAAGGATGCACACGAAGCTCATGTCATGCCGTCAGGCCAAATCGACCTGCCCCAGGAGAATGCAGGAACGCGCCTGTTCGAATCCACCATCCTCATTGCAGACCTGGGCGGTCAGCAAGCTTCCTCTGGAGCACGTGCTCGTTGATCCTCGACCACTCAGGATGTTCCCGCAACAGGCCAAGGACATCATCCATCACGAAGCTGGGCTTGCGTGGGTACAGCGCTGCAAAGATCCTGCCCACCAATTCGTAGTCTTCAGGGGTATCCACGGTCCAGCGGTGGCGACTCAGGTCGGTCGGATGCCGGACCGAGCGCAGGCGAAAGCGTTCCGGATGCCGGTAGATGTAGGGAGTCACGTGCTCGCGCTCTTCGTCCCGCGTCGCCTCGGCCGCGGCGGCAAGCAGGGCCGCCATCGTCATCACCTCCACCGCCATGCCGTAGGGATAGGAAGGCTCCAGCATGTTGGACACGTAGTCCAGCGTACCGGCACTCCGGCTGCAGAGCTCGATCAGTTCGTCCACGAGCTGCGGATCGAGCAGCGGGCAATCCGACGTCACGCGCGCGACCAGCTCGGCGCCGTGCGCCGCGGCCGCGCCTGCGTAGCGCGACAGCACGTCATGCTCGGATCCCCGGAAACAGCCCACGCCCATCGCGGTGCAAAGCTCCACTATCGGATCGTCGGTCGCGTTCGTCGTGGTGGCAACGACCACGCTGTCGGCAAGCCGCACGCGCGCAAGGCGCTCCAGCAGGCGCTCCAACATGGGCCGGCCGGCGAGCGGCAGCAGGGCCTTGCCGGGCAGGCGTGTCGAGGTCATGCGCGCCTGGACGATGACCACGGTTTTCATGCTTCGAGGGCGGCCTTCAGTTGCGCCAACACCCGGTCCTGGTCTGATTCGGTCAGCCCCGGATGCAGTGGAATCGTCAGCGCGTGCCGGTAGTAGCGCTCTGCGTTGGGAAACTGCCCGGGCTGGAATCCGATGCCGCGATACCAGGGCTGCAGGTGGATGGGGATGTAGTGCACGTTGACGCCGATGTCGTGGCCGTAGAGCCGCGCAAAAACGTCCGCCCGACTTGCCACGCCGCCGCGCTGCTCGATCTCGACGACGTAAAGGTGCCAGGAGCTTGTTGCGTAGTCCACGCGCGCGGGCAATCGCAGCGGCCAGCCCGCGAGCAGCCGGTCATAGCGGTCCGCAAGCCGCAGGCGGGCAGCATGGAATGCCGGCAGGCGCGCAAGCTGGGACAGCCCCAGCGCAGCCTGGATATCGGTCATGCGGTAGTTGAAGCCGAGCGATTGCTGCTCGTAGTACCAGGGCCCCAGGTTCTCCTCCGGCTGCTGGATGCCGTCGCGGGTGATGCCATGCGAGCGGAGCAGCCGCAGCTTCCGCGCCAGCCCGGCGTCCTGCGTCAGCACCATGCCGCCCTCGCCCGACGTGATGATCTTGACCGGATGGAAGCTGAACACGGCGATATCGGAATACTCGCCGCCGATCGGCCGTCCGCGGTACGTGGCCCCGACCGCGTGCGCGGCGTCCTCGATGATCCTGAATCCGTAGCGATCCGCCAGCGCGCGTATCGGCGCCATGTCGCAGGGCAGGCCGGCGAAGTGCACCGGGATGACGATCGACGGCAGCGTGCCCGCCTTCCCGGCTTGCTCCAGCTTGTGCGTGAGCTCCGCGACCGACATGTTGCGCGTCGCCGGATCGATGTCGACGAAATCCACGCTTGCGCCGCAGTACAGCGCGCAGTTTGCCGAGGCGACGAAGCTGTTGGGACTGGTCCAGACCCGCGTGCCCGGCCCTGCGCCGAGCGCGAGGCAGGCGATGTGAAGTCCGGCGGTGGCATTCGAGACGGCGATGGCATGCGCGGCATCGTGCAGGCGCGCGAACGCGGCCTCGAAGCGCGGAACCGTCGGCCCCTGGGTCAGCCAGCCGGAGGTGAGCACCTCCCGCACGGCTTCGACATCCGCCTCGCTTACCGACGGCGTGGAGTAATGGATGTAGTCCATTCAGGCCGCAGGCGACACGATCCGGTCAGATCCGGCCAACCTTGTCTCGGTTGGCTTCGATCCAGCGCTTCAGTTCGTCGACTTCCATCCACTGCGGATTCGCGTCGCTGGAATACACGAACCCCTCGGGCACCCTGGTGCCATCCTTGATGCGCTTGTAATCGGTGTGCCAGCTATGGATGGCGGGCAGGATCTTGAAGTGCTGGGGGTATTCGTACGTGTAGTAGGAGTCCTCGGCGCTGACCATCTGCTCGTGCAGCTTCTCCCCCGGGCGGATGCCGACGACCCGGTGGGGCGCGCCGGGGTTGGCGGCGCGCGCGATGTCCACCACCTTCATGGAGGGGATCTTCTTCACGTAGATCTCGCCGCCCTCCATGTCTTCCAGCGCATGCCAGACCAGCTCCACGCCCTGCTCCAGCGTGATCATGAAGCGCGTCATGCGCACGTCGGTGATGGGAACCGCCTCGGGCTCCCGGATCGACATGAAGAACGGGATGACGGAGCCGCGCGAACCCATGACGTTGCCGTAGCGCACGACCGCGAACGCGGTGCCGGCGACGCCGGAGTAGGAATTACCTGCGACGAAGAGCTTGTCCGAGACGAGCTTGGTCGCGCCGTACAGGTTGATCGGGCTGCTCGCCTTGTCGGTCGACAGCGCCACCACCCGCTTCACCTTCTTGTCGATGCACGCGTCGATCAGGTTCATCGCGCCGAAGACATTCGTCTTCGCGCACTCGAAGGGGTTGTATTCGGCAGTGGGCACGATCTTCGTGGCGGCGGCATGGACCACGTAGTCGACGCCGTCCAGCGCACGATACAGGCGCTCGCGGTCGCGCACGTCGCCGATGAAGAAGCGGACCCGTTTGTCGTCCTGGAACTTCTTCGCCATGTCCCACTGCTTCATTTCGTCGCGGGAGTAGACGATGAGCTTGCGCGGCTTGAAGCGTTCGAGCGTCATGGGGACGAATGCGTGGCCGAAGGAGCCCGTGCCCCCGGTGATCAGTACTGTCTTGTCAGCCAGCATGCGTGTGCTCCGGCCCGTCGTGTGGATGTCTGAGCGTCGCGAGCAGCGCGTCGTAGCTTCCCGAGAACGCGACCCTGCCCTGGTCCAGCCGATGGATGATGTCACATCCCTGCAGCGTCGAGACGCGGTGCGCGATCAGCACGATGGTCAGGTCGCGCCCAAGCCCGTTGATAGCTTGCATCACCGCAGCCTCGGTATCGTCGTCCAGCGCGCTGGTGGCCTCGTCGAACACAAGCACCTTCGCCTGCTTGTAGAGCGCCCTGGCGATTCCTACGCGCTGGCGCTGCCCGCCGGAAAGACGCACGCCGCGTTCGCCGACCAGACCCTCGTAGCCCATGGGGCCGGCCTCGATGAACTCCGCGATCTGCGCCTGCCGCGCAGCGGCCCGAACGCGCGCCATGTCCACCTGCCCCGGATCGACGCCGAACGCGATGTTCTCGGCGAAGCTGGCATCGAGCAGGAAGATCGCCTGCGGCACGTGCGCGATGTTGTGCTGCCAGGCAAGCCGCGCGACGCCGGTCAGCGCTTGCCCATCGACGCTGATGCGGCCGGAGGCCGGCTCCAGCAGCCCCATCAACAGATCCATCAGCGTGCTTTTCCCGCTGCCGGTTGTCCCGGTCAGTCCTACCCTCGACCCGCGCGCGATGGCCAGGCTCACGTCGTCCAGTACCAGCGGCGCCGCCGGCTGGTAGCGGAAAGACACCTTGTCCAGGGTGATCTGGTGCTCGAACGGCATGGGTGCGACGTCAGCCTGCATGTACGACGACACCGGTTGCCGCAGCAGCACGGCCACGTCGCCCAGCAGTTGGCGGTTCCCCGCCACGTACACCCAGCCCTGATAGGCCTGCTGCAGCAGGGGCATCAGCCGCTGCGCGCCCAGGGCCAGCGCGCCCAGCGCCGGGATTGCCGCGACAACCCCGCCGCCCGCCGCGGTCAGGTAGTACGCCAGCAGCGCGATCAGCACCATGCCCAGCGCTTCGACCACGAAGCGCGGGCTGGGGGCGATGAAATTGTTGCTCGCCTGCGCCTGGCGCATCGGCCAGTCGATCTCGACGAAGCGGCGTGCGAACACGCCCTGCGCCTTGTCCAGCAGCACGTCGCGAATGCCGCCGAGGCCTTCCTGCATCGTCTGCACGCGGGAATCGTAGGCGCGATTGATAGCCTCGCTGTTGCGCGCGAGGCGCTTGCGGGTGAACGCCGTTACCGCCACGTACACGCCACCGAAGCCGAGCAGCGCGGCAAGTGCGACCTGCGCATCGATGAACAGCAGCGTGACGACAATGCAAGCTGCCATGAGCACCGCGCTGCAGGTGGTGAGCAGGTTGAACACCACCCAGACGACGACATCCACTTTGTTCAGGCCGCCGAGGATGGTGCTGCTGTTGCGCGACACGTGCACCTCGTAAGGCTGGTACAGGCTGCGCCGATACACCTCGGCCCCGAGTTCATGGCCGATGCCAAAATTCAGCCTCGCCGTCACATAGATCAGCAGGATGCGAACCGCGCCCGCCGCCACCGCAGCGCCCCCAAACAGCAGGGTCAGCGTCCAGCGCAGGTCCTCGTCGCCCGTCAAGCCGAGAAACGAGATCACGCTGCCGACGAACGGCTGCCGCATGGCGAGAACCGGATCGGTGAGCACGGCGAGGAAGGGCACCACGGCGCCCAGGCTCAGCACCTCGGCCAGCGCGCCGGCAAGCATGAGCCCGATCAGCAGGCCCAGCTGCCCGCGCCGGCGCGCCGGCAGTCCGCCGAGCAGCGCGCCGATATCCCGGAGCAGCGTGCCCTGGCCGACCATCAGCTCACCAGTCGCATCAGGCGGTACCAGGCTTCACCGAGCAGCTCCCGCATGACGCGATACGACTTCTCCAGTCCATCCGCCGCCGGCAGGTAGTGCAGCACGCCCAGCGGCGCGTCCGCATGGTAGTCAAGCGGCGCAGGCATGACGTCGAATCCCACCGCGCGGAAGGTGCGCGCGGCGCGCGGCGTGTGCGAGACATCCGTGACCAGGACGACCCTCCGAACATCCAGCTTCTGCAGCCGCGGCAGCAAGTGCAGCGCGTTCTGCCGCGTGTCGCGGCTGCTGGCTTCCACCACCGCCACGCGCATGCGCAGTTCGGCCTCGATGAACTTCTGCATCAGCGCCGCCTCGCTGTACCTGCCGCCGAAGGGCGCGCCGCCGGAAACCGCGATCGGCAGGCCCAGCTCCCGCGCCACCCACGCGCCATACCGCGCCCGCCGCAGCGATGCGTTGTTCAGGCGCTCGCCCTCCGGGTACTCGACGCCACCGAGATCCCTGCCGCCGCCCAGGATCACCACCATCATGTTCTCCTTCGGGCGCTGCTTCATGGCGGCCAGGTCCAGAGGCGGATACGCGCGCTCGAAGGGCGTGCCGAGCAGGATGCCGACCGCGGGAATCGACAATAGCGTCAGCAGCGCGAGCGATGTGCCGGCCAGCCAGCGGCCCCAGCGCCGGCTGCCGAACCACAGGCCCAGCGCAATCAGGATCAGCAGCGACGCAGGCGGCAGGATCAGCGTGGCGACGAGGTTCTTCGCGATCCACGCAAGGCTCTCCATCAGCGGTAGTAGCCCCGGTACCAGTCGACGAAGCGCGCGACGCCCTCTTCGACCGGGGTCGCCGGCTTGAAGCCCACCGCGGCGTCGAGTTCGCGGGTGTCGGCGTACGTTGCCGGCACGTCGCCCGGCTGCAGCGGCAGGAAGTTCTTCTGCGCCGGCTGGCCGAGCGCGGCTTCCAGCGCTTCGACGTAGCGCATCAGGTTCACCGGCTGGTTGTTGCCGATGTTGTAGATGCGGTAGGGGGCGTTGCTGGCGGCTGGGTCGGGCGCGCCCGCGTCGAACGCCGGGTCGGCCTCGGCGGGCCTGTCCAGCACGCGGATGACGCCCTCGACGATGTCGTCTATGTAGGTGAAGTCGCGCGTCATCTCGCCGTTGTTGAAAACGTCGATCAGCTTGCCTTCCAGCATCGCGCGGGTGAAAAGGAAGAGCGCCATGTCGGGCCGGCCCCAGGGGCCGTACACGGTAAAGAAGCGCAGGCCGGTGGCCGGCAGCCGGTACAGGTGGCTGTACGCGTGCGCCATCAGCTCGTTGGCCTTCTTGGTGGCGGCGTACAGGCTGACCGGGTGGTCGACGTTGTCGTGCTCGGAGAACGGCAGCCGCGTGTTGCCGCCGTAGACGCTGGAACTGCTGGCGTACACCAGGTGCTCCACATTGGCGTGGCGGCAGCCTTCGAGGATGTTCGTGAAGCCCACCAGGTTGCTGTCGACATAGGCGTGCGGGTTGACCAGCGAATAGCGCACGCCGGCCTGCGCGGCCAGGTGGACGACGCGGGCGGGCTTTTCCGTGGCGAACAGGTCCGCCATGCCGGCGCGGTCGGCGACGTCGATGCGCGCAAGGCGAAAGGGCAGCGCGGACCGGATGCGGCGCAGCCGCGCTTCCTTCAGGCCGACATCGTAGTAGGCGTTCATGTTGTCCACGCCGATGACCTCGTCGCCGCGCTCGAGCAGGCGCAGCGCGACGTGGTTGCCGATGAAGCCCGCGGCGCCGGTGACGAGGACCTTCACGCCCCGCCGCCCACGCTCAGAGCCTGCCGTCGGCGTCGCCGCGCGGCAGCACCGATTTCACGTCGTACAACACGTGCCCGGGCTTGCCCAGCGCGCGGATGCCGGCCGCGCCCCACTGGCGGAACTCCGGGTGCGCGACCGCCAGCACGATGGCGTCGTAGGCGGCTTCCGCCGGCCGCCGCGCGAGCGGCACGACGCCGTATTCGCGCTCGGCTTCGGCGGGGTCTATCCACGGGTCGTAGATATCAACTCTCGCGTGGTAGCTGCGCAGCTCGCGCACGATGTCGATGACCTTGGTGTTGCGCAGGTCCGGGCAGCCTTCCTTGAACGTGAAGCCGAGCACCAGGATGCGCGAGCCCACCACCGGCATGCGGCCGCGGGTCATCAGCTTGATGACTTCATCGGCCACGTACGCGGCCATGGCGTCGTTGATGCGACGGCCGGCGAGGATGATCTCGGGGTGGTAGCCGATCTGCTGCGCCTTGTGCGTGAGGTAGTACGGGTCCACGCCGATGCAGTGCCCGCCCACCAGGCCGGGGCGGAACGGCATGAAGTTCCACTTGCTGCCGGCGGCCTCCAGCACTTCCAGCGTGTCGATGCCCAGGCGGTGGAAGATCAGCGCCAGTTCGTTCATCAGCGCGATGTTGAGGTCGCGCTGCGTGTTCTCGATCACCTTGGCGGCCTCGGCCACCTTGATCGAGCTGGCGCGGTGCGTGCCGGCGGCGACGATGCGGCGGTACAGCGCGTCGACGAAGTCGGCGGCGGCGGGCGTGGAGCCGGATGTCACCTTCTTCACCGTCGGCAGGCGGTGCTCGCGGTCGCCGGGGTTGATGCGCTCCGGGCTGTAGCCGGCGTGGAAGTCGACGTTGAAGCGCAGGCCGGAATGCTCTTCCAGCAGCGGCACGCAGACTTCCTCGGTGGCGCCGGGGTAGACGGTGGATTCGTAGATCACCACCGCGCCCCTGCCCATCACCTTGCCGACGGTTGCGGAAGCGCTGGTGAGCGGCGCCAGGTCCGGCCGGCGCGCATCGTCCACCGGCGTGGGCACGGTGACGATGAACACGTTGCACGCGCGCAGCGCCTCGGGGTCGGCGGCGAAGACGAGCTTCCTTGCCAGCGCCATTTCTGCCGGCTCGACTTCGCGCGTGCTGTCGCGGCCGGCGCGCAGCTCGTCGATGCGCGCGCCCTTGGTGTCGAAGCCGACCACCGGCAGGTGCTTGCCGAACTCCACCGCCAGCGGCAGGCCGACGTAGCCCAGGCCGACAATGCCGATGCGCACGTCGGCGAGCGCGGGCAGCGGCGCGGCGTCGCTCACGCTGCCCGTCCGGTGCCAAGCGCGCGGTCGATTTCCGGCGCGAGCGCGCGCAGGCCTTCTTCCAGGCCGATGCGGGGATGCCAGCGGGTGGCGAGCATGCGGGCAGAATCCAGCAGCTTGCGCGGCATGCCGTCGGGCTTCGCGCGGTCCCACTCGATGGCGCAGTCCGCGCCCAGCGCGCGGCGCACCGTGTCGGCGAGTTCGGCGATGCTCATGTCGGTGCTGGATCCGAGGTTCACGATCGGCGCGCGCGACGCGGGGAACAGTTCGTCCCACGCGGCGTCGTCCATGTCCAGCAGGTGCAGGCAGCCCGCCGCCATGTCGTCGGCGTGCAGGAATTCGCGCCGCGGCGTGCCGCTGCCCCACGCGGTGACCGCCGCGGCGCCGCTGCGCCGAGCGTCGTGGAACTTGCGGATGAAGGCGGAGATCACGTGCGAATGCGCCGGGTCGTAGTTGTCGTTGGGGCCGTACAGGCTGGCCGGGATCGGCGCCGCGTAGCGCGTGCCGTACTGGCGATTGTAGGCCCAGCACATTTCCACGCCGGCGATCTTGGCGATCGCATACGGGCGGTTGGTGGGCTCCGGCGGCCCGGTGAGGAGGTAGTCCTCCTTCATCGGCTGCGGGCAGTCGCGCGGGTAGATGCAGTTGGAGCCGAGGAACAAGAGGCGCTGCGCGCCCGCGCGCCAGGCCTCGTGGATCAGGTTGGACTGGATCGCCAGGTTGTCGCGGATGAACTCGGCCGGCTGCGTGTTGTTGGCCTCGATGCCGCCCACCTTCGCAGCCGCGTCGATGACAATCTGCGGGCGCTCGCGTTCGAAGAAGGCGCGCGTGGGCGCCTGCTCGGCAAGGTCGAGCTCGGCGTGCGTGCGCAATAGCAGCCTGGTGCAGCCCGCCGCCTGCAGCGCGCGCACGATCGCCGACCCGGCGAGGCCCCTGTGCCCGGCGACGAAAATCGTGGCGTTCCTGTCCATGCTCAGCGCTCGTTCTCCAGCATCAGGCGCGCCACCTCGGGCATGCGCACGCTCGCGCGCCAGCCCAGGCGCCCGGCGGCGCGGCGCGCATCGCCGGCGAAGCCCGGCACGTCGGCGGCGCGCGCAAGCGCGGGGTCGAAGCTTACATGCGCATGCCAGTCCAGGCCCGCGGCCGCGAACGCCGCGGCGACGAAATCCTCCAGGCTCGCCAGCGTGCCGGTGGCGAGCACGAGATCCTCGGGTGCATCCTGCTGCAGCATGCGCCACATGGCGTCCACGTACTCGGGCGCCCAGCCCCAGTCGCGCCGGATCGCCAGGTTGCCGAGCGACAGGCGTTCGCCGCTGCCCTGGGCGATTCGGCGCGCGGCGGCAGTGATCTTGCGCGTGACGAAACGCTCGGGCCGCAGCGGCGATTCGTGCTGGAACAGGATGCCGTTGCAGGCGTAGAGACGATACGCATCGCGGTAGTTCGCCACCTGCCAGTGCGCGGCGGCCTTGGCGGCGGCGTAGGGGCTGCGGGGACGGAACGGCGTGTGTTCGTCGGCCAGCCCGGATGCCACGTCGCCGAAGCATTCGCTGGAGCTGGCGTTGAAGAAGCGGATCGGCTCGCCGTGGGCGCGCACCGCTTCCAAGAGGTTAAGCGTGGCGACCGCGATGCTGCGAAAGGTTTCCGCCGGCCGTTCGAAGGACAGGCCCACCGAACTCTGCCCGGAGAGGTTGTACAGCTCCTGCGGCGACCACTTTCGCAGCGTCGCCGCCACGGCCTGCGGGTCTTCCGGGTCCATGGTTTCCAGCGTCACGCGATCGCGGATGCCCAGCCGGGCGAGGTTCTCGAAGCGCGCGGCCTGTGCGTCGCGCGAGTTGCCGATCACCTGGTAGCCCTTGTCCAGCAGCAGCTTCGCCAGGTACGCCCCGTCCTGCCCAGCCACGCCGCAGACCAGGGCGCGGTTCATGGGCGAGGCGCTGTCGCATCTACACGACCTACAAACTCGTCCAGACCAGGGACGTACTTCAATCGCGATCCGGCAGCGCCTTTGGCGCAAGTTGCCGCTGTACGGCCTCGACGAACAATCTGGCCTGCTCCACTGCCCATCTGGCCTTGTCGGCAGTGACGCCTTCGTCGGTGTAATCGGCGATCTGGCGGATCTCCGCCGCGCGATTCAGCGACTTCCCGAGTTCGATCGGAAGACGCCCGGTCTTCACGAGATGCAGTCCGAAGGCGGCAATCAGGCCGCTATGCGTTCTGGCGACGGTCGGCTCCACCGGAGCGCCGGACCACTGCAATGCGGCCCTCGCGGCGTCAAACATGCCGTAGTACGCGCGGTTGCACGCACCATCGATATCCCCGGCATCGAGCAGGAGCCTCGCCGATTCCACGGCGCGAGTCGCCTTGGACATCAATTCATCGGGCTTCACAACCTTACGCCGTCGCGCCCGATGCTTTCAAGCAATGCGGGGTTGCGGTACTGCTCGGGATGGGCCCATTCGTCCGCCCACACCGGGAGCGGCTGGATCAGGATCCCGGTCTCGAGAAGCACGTCAAAGGCAATGTCAGCCAGTTCGAGCTTGGTGTCCAGGAAGCGCTGACGATGCCCACGCAGGATGACTGCGATATCGGCGTCGCTCTCGGGACGATGATCCCGGCGCGCGCGGCTGCCGAACAGAATCGCACGCTCGACGTCGTACCGTCGCGTGACCTGGGCGAGGAACGCGCGCGCGGCCCGCTGCGTATCCACGTCGACCTCGATCGTGGGGCCGGCTACGGCTGTCGGGGCGGGATCCAGGTTCCGGGTAGCGTTGGCCATCTCGGGTGACGGTTTCGGAGGTTGCCCATTCTCGCACCTTCTACTCGAAATACCTGTAGGTGCGATAGCCGCGCTGGCGCGACAGGTGGTCGCGCTCGGCGAGCGACAGGTCTTCGCGCACCATCTCGGCCACCAGTTGGCGCAGCGGCGTGGCGGCGCGCCAGCCGAGCTTGCGGCGCGCCTTGCGCGCATCGCCGAGCAGCGAATCCACCTCGGCAGGGCGGTAGTAGCGCGGGTCTATGCGCACGATCACCTTGCCGTCCGCGAGTCCCTGCTCGCGCACGCCCTTGCCGCGCCACGCGATCTTCATGCCCAGCTCGGCCGCCGCCATGCGCACGAAATCGCGCACGCTCGACTGCCTGCCGGTGGCGATGACGTAATCGTCGGGCGCGCGCTGCTGCAGCATCAGCCACATGGCCTGGACGTAGTCGCGCGCGTGGCCCCAGTCGCGCCGCGCGTCCAAGTTGCCGAGGTACAGGCAATCTTCCAACCCAAGGCGGATGCGCGCGAGGCCGCGCGTGATCTTGCGCGTGACGAAGGTTTCGCCGCGCACCGGCGATTCGTGGTTGAAGAGGATGCCGTTGCAGGCGTACAGCCCGTAGGCCTCGCGGTAGTTCACCGTGATCCAGTAGGCGTAGAGCTTGGCGACGCCGTAGGGCGAGCGTGGGTGGAAGGGGGTCTTTTCGCTTTGCGGCGACTGGCGCGCCTTGCCGTACAGCTCGGACGTGGACGCCTGGTAGAAGCGCGTCTTCTTCTCCAGGCCGAGGATGCGGATCGCCTCCAGCAGGCGCAGCGCGCCCAGCGCGTCGGACTGCGCGGTGTACTCGGGCTCTTCGAAGGACACCGCGACGTGGCTCTGCGCGGCGAGGTTGTACACCTCGTCCGGGCGGGTCTTCTGCAGGATGCGCACCAGCGACGAGGCGTCGGTCATGTCGCCGTAGTGCAGCACGAAACGGCGATTCGCCTTCTGCTGCGCCTCGTACAGGTGGTCTATGCGGTCGGTGTTGAAGAGGGATGCCCGGCGCTTGATGCCGTGCACCGTGTAGCCCTTCTGCAGCAGGAACTCGGCCAGGTAGGCGCCGTCCTGGCCGGTGACGCCGGTAATCAGCGCGACGCGGCGCCGGCTGCGGGCTGTCATCGGGTGTGACCGGAGCGCAACGGCATGGGCGGATCAGCCGAATTCAGCTTGGCGCGCACAGGGCATGTCTGTATATTTGCCGCTCGTCCACCTGCAAGCAGTGTTTCGAAGATGCCGGGACGGGGTTTTTGCGCCGCAGCATGTTGCGGAAAAGGCACGTTTGCAGGGAAAGCTGAGAGAAAGCTTTTGCATTCCCTGCTACTGTACTGAAAAATAAAGGCTATTCCAACAGGGGCTTGATCTCACCGTGAACTGGATGCGCAACCGGATGGCAACCGTAGCAGCGCTCGCGTTCAGCTGCTCGGTCGCGCATGCGCAGTCGGACTCCGGTCCGGCCGGCATTCCGGTGGGGCCGATGGTCGCTTACCCCGGCCTCGACATCGCGCATGGCCGCGACAACAACCTGTTCCTGAGCAACGCCAACCGGAAGGGGTCGGCGTACACGACGGTCAGCCCGTACGTGAAGCTGGAGGGCAAGACCGGGCCGCACACCTTCGACGTGACCGCGCGCCTGACCGAGGGCCGCTACCACACCAGCCGCGAGGACGATTACACCGACTGGTCGCTGTCCGGCAACGCCGGACTGGTGTTCAGCGGCCGCGCCAAGCTCAGGCTGCGCGCCGAGCACACCTACGGCCACGACCCGCGCGGGTCCACCGACCGCCCGGGCGGCAACAGCCCGGACGAATACACCAATACCGGCGTCGACGGCGTGTTCAGCTACGGCGCCGAGGGCGCGAAGGGGCGCATCGAGATCGACGCCGGCGCTTTCTCGCGCGAATACCAGAGCAACCGCGCCAACACCGCGGCGAGCGACCGCGACACGCGGGTGCTGGGCGGCACGTTCTTCTGGCGCGTGGCGCCGAAAACCGAGCTGCTCGCGGGCACGCAGTTCAGGGACATCGACTACCAGCTTGCCACGTCCACGCAGAGTTCCACCGAGCAGCGATTCTTCATCGGCGCGAAGTGGGAGGCGACGGCGAAGACCTCGGGCACGGTGAAGTTCGGCCGCCTCGCCAAGCGGTTCGATTCGAGCGCCAGGGCGGATTTCTCCACTAACACCAGCTGGGAGGCCGGCATCCGCTGGAGCCCGCTCACCTATTCGGTGTTCGACCTGGCGACCTCCAAGTCCACCGGCGAATCCTCGGGCGTGGGCGACTTCCTGCTGACCAAGAACCACACCCTGACCTGGACGCACGCCTGGAACAGCCGCTTCTCGACCGCGGTGAACGGCGGACTGCGCTACGACGACTTCGAAGGCACCGGCGGCGGGCGCCGCGACAAGACCACCACGCTCGGTGCCAAGGCCACCTACCAGTGGCAGCGCTGGCTGAAATTCGGCGCCGAGTACACGCGGTCGGACCGCAAGTCGAACGGCAACGCGCTCGACTACGACCGCGACCTGTTCATGCTGTTCATCGGCGCGACCCTTTAAGCCCTCGGCAGGCCACGGATTTCCCTCTGCTGTCGCGTCGGCGGCGCAGGGGGAATTGCTATACTTCCGCGCTCGAATTCACGACGGGGCACGCCCTAAGGATGCTGTTGCGCTCTGTTGTCGCCTTCCTGATTCTTGCCGCCGGCCTGCTGGCGCAGTTTTCCGCGCAAGCGCAGGTGCGCGATCCTACGCTGTCCAACTACCGGCTTGGCTCCGGCGATGTGATCAGCATCCAGGTGCTGGGCGAGGACGACCTCAGGCGCGAGAAAATCCGCCTGTCGGACGCGGCGACGATCTCCTACCCCATCCTCGGCGAGATCCGGCTGTTCGGCAAGACGGTGGGCGAGCTGGAAACGCTGATCCGCGACGGCTTGAAGGGCCGCTACCTGCTGAACCCGCAGGTGACCGTGACCATCAACGAGTACCGCAATTTCTTCATCAACGGCCAGGTCGAGCGCACCGGCGGCTATCCGTACGTTCCCGGCCTCACCGTGATCAAGGCCGTGTCGATCGCCGGCGGCTTCAAGGAACGCGCGTCGAAGGAAAAGATTTTCGTCATCCGCGAGGGCGACCCGAAGCAGACCCGGCATCGGGTCGGGCTGGGAGACCCGGTATACCCGGGCGACATCCTCACGGTCGAAGAAAGCTTCTTCTGAGGCCCGGCGCATGAATACCGTGGCCGATCGCGAGCTTGCGCTGCCGGGATCGCCCGGCGCGCCGGAGATCGAGGAGGAAACCCTCGACGTCGTGCGCTACGCGCGGGCGGTGGCGCGCAACAAGTGGAGCATCATCGGCCTGGTGATCGCGGTCGGCGTGCTCGCCGCGCTGATC
Source organism: Burkholderiales bacterium (assembly GCA_050248795.1). Lineage (GTDB taxonomy): Bacteria > Pseudomonadota > Gammaproteobacteria > Burkholderiales > SG8-39 > CAZTDU01. Next base: position 121,394 of record JBFWRS010000005.1, read on the forward strand.
GCCTACAGCCTGCCGCCGACGTACCGCGCCTCGGCCACGCTGCTGGTGGAATCCAGCAAGCCCAAGCTGGTCTCGATCGAAGAGGTGTACAACCAGCTCGCCAGCGGCAGCCGGGAGTTCTTCCAGACCCAGGTCGAGATCCTGAAGTCGCGCGACATCGCCGCCAAGCTGTCGCAACGCATGAAGCTTGCCGAGCACCCGGTGCTGGATCCGCGCCAGCAGCCGCTGCCCTTCTGGCGCAGCCTGCTGCCCGAAGGCCTGCTCGGCGATCCTGCCGCCGAGCCCGCGCCGGAGGCGGTCGAGCAGCACGTCATCGCCGCGCTGCGCAAGAACCTGGACGTGAAGCCGGTGCGCGGCAGCCAGCTGATCACGCTGAGCTTCGAATCGAGGGACCGCGCGCTCGCGGCCGCGGTCCCGAACGCGCTTTCCGAGCTGTACATCGAATCCGACCTCGAAGCGCGCATGGCGATGACGCAGAAGGCCACCTCCTGGCTCACCAGCCAGACCGGCGGCCTGAAGAAGAAGCTCACCGAGGCCGAACAGGCGCTGCAGGCCTTCCGCGACCGCGAGCGCATCATCGACGCCAAGGGCCTGGCGCAGAGCGGGGTGTCGCAGCAGATCGCGGACCTGCAGAAGTCGCTGGCGGACGCGCGCGCGAAGCGCAGCGAAGCCGAGTACGTGTACAACCAGGTCTCGGCGGTGGTGGCCGGGCGCTCGCAGGAGGCGCTGGAGACGCTGCCGGCGATCCAGAAGCATCCGCTGATCCTGCGCTACAAGGAGCAGGAGTCCGACGCCGAGAAGCGCCTCAACGAGGCGTCCAAGCGCTACGGCCGCGAGCATCCGAAGATGATCGCTGCGGTATCCGACCTGAAGAGCGCGCGCGAGAACCTGCGCCGGCAGATGACGTCGGTGGCGCAGACGGTGAAGCGCGAGTTCGACGCCGCGAGGGCCAACGAAGCCGCGGTCGAGCGCTCGCTGAACGCGGCGCGGACCGAGCTGCAGGGCATCAACCGCAAGGAATTCCAGCTCGCGGCGCTGGAGCGCGAGGTCGCCAACAGCCGCCAGCTCTACGAGATGTTCATCCAGCGCTTCAAGGAAACCAACATCTCGAACGACATGCAGTCGGCGATCGCCCGCGTCGTCGACCCGGCGATCGTTCCCGCCACGCCTTCCGGCCCGCGCAAGCAGCTGATCATCTGGCTGTCGGTGCTGGGCGCGCTGATCCTCGGCCTCGGCCTCGCGGTGCTTGTGGATCGGCTGAACAACACGCTGAAGACCACGCACGACGTGGAAACCAAGCTGAACGTGCCGGTGCTCGGCATGGTGCAGGTGACGAAGGCCAGGCGCGGCCAGTTCCA
>JBFWRS010000006.1:0-1147 GCA_050248795.1 Burkholderiales bacterium
GAAGCGTCGAGGTAGCGCCGGCCCTCGGCATCGAACAGGTAGGCACCTTCACCGCGCACCGCGACAGGGTAGCTGTCGCGCGGATGGCGATGGAAGACGCGCGTCACGCAGCGAGGTTCTCGTGCAGCAGCGCTCGGCGGCGATCGAGCTCGGGCGGCAGGTGCGCGCCCAGCTTGCCCAGCAGCTCGTCGTGGGAAGCGACCTCGTCGCGCCACGCGGCGCTCTGCACACGCGCGATCTCCTCATACGACTCGCGGGTGAACTTCTCCAGTCCACGCCAGGAAATGTCCTCGAACGCCGGAATGATGCCCAGCGGCGTCGGCATCCCTTTGGCCAGCCCGTGGCAGCGGCCGACGATCCATTCGAGCACGCGCATGTTCTCGCCGAAGCCGGGCCAGATGAACTTGCCGGCGGCGTCCTTGCGAAACCAGTTGACGCGGAAGATGCGCGGCGGGTGATGCACCGCGCTCCCCATCTTCAGCCAGTGGGCGAAGTAGTCGCCCATGTTGTAGCCGCAGAACGCGAGCATCGCCATGGGATCCCGGCGCACGACTCCGACCTTGCCGGTGATCGCGGCGGTTGTCTCGGAGCCGAGCGTCGCCGCCATGTACACGCCATCCTCCCAGGTCGGCGCCTCGACGACCAGCGGTACGGTGGAGGAACGGCGGCCACCGAACAGGAACGCAGAGATCGGCACGCCGCCGGAATCCTCCCAGCGCGCGTCCATCGACGGACACTGTGAGGCAGGAACCGTGAAGCGCGAGTTCGGATGTGCAGCCGCCCTGCCGCAGTCCGGCGTCCACTCCTTGCCCTGCCAGTCGATGAGGCGCGAGGGCGGCTGCTCGGTCATGCCCTCCCACCAGACATCGCCCTCCGGCGTAAGCGCGACGTTGGTGAAGATCACGTTTGCCTTCAGGGTGCGCATGGCGTTCGGGTTCGTCGCTTCGGACGTGCCCGGCGCAACGCCGAAGAAGCCCGCCTCGGGATTGATTGCGTAGAAGCGGCCATCGTGCCCCGGCTTGAGCCAGGCGATGTCCTCGCCGATGGTCGTCACCTTCCAGCCCTTGTAGGCGGGGGGCGGGATCATCATGGCGAAGTTCGTCTTGCCGCAGGCGCTCGGGAACGCCGCCGCCACGTAGCTTTTCTG
>JBFWRS010000006.1:1247-122338 GCA_050248795.1 Burkholderiales bacterium
TGAGCCAGGCGATGTCCTCGCCGATGGTCGTCACCTTCCAGCCCTTGTAGGCGGGGGGCGGGATCATCATGGCGAAGTTCGTCTTGCCGCAGGCGCTCGGGAACGCCGCCGCCACGTAGCTTTTCTGGCCCTCGGGAGATTCGACACCGAGGACCAGCATGTGCTCGGCCAGCCAGCCCTCGTCGCGGGCCATCACCGAGGCGATTCGAAGCGCCAGGCACTTCTTGCCAAGCAGCGCGTTGCCACCATAGCCCGAGCCGTACGACCAGATCTCGCGCGTCTCCGGAAAATGGACGATCCACTTTTCCTTGTCGTTGCTGGGCCACGGCACATCCTTCTGTCCGGGGGCTAGCGGCGCGCCTACCGAGTGCATGCAGGGCACGAAGTCACCGTCCTCACCCAGCCACTCGGCCACCGCACGGCCCATGCGCGTCATGATGCGCATGCTGATGGCGACATAGGCGGAGTCCGAGATCTCGACGCCGATCTGCGCGATATGCGAGCCAATCGGGCCCATCGAAAACGGCATCACGTACATGGTCCGGCCGCGCATGCAGTCCTCGAACAGGCGCTGCAGCGTGCCGCGCATTTCGCGCGGCTCGACCCAGTTGTTGGTCGGACCGGCGAGTTCCCGCGTCGCCGAGCAGATGAACGTGCGGTCCTCCATGCGCGCGACGTCGTTCGGGTGGGAGCGCGCGAGGTAGCTGTTGGGACGCAGCTTGTCGTTCAGGCGGATGAGGGTACCGGCCTCGACCAGTTCGGCGCACAGCCTGTCGTACTCGGCCTGCGACCCGTCACACCAGACCACGCGATCAGGCCTGGTGAGCTGCACCATGCGGGTGACCCATTCGCGCAATCGGCGGTGACGCACGTAATCAGGGGCCTGGGAAAGATCCGACTGCGTCGGGTGGCTGTCGCTCATGGAGAAATGCTCCAGAAAGAAAAACGGCCCTGGGTTTGCCGGGCCGATCATTTGAATTCTGGCGAAGATTCTAGCACCCGCCCCACGGAGTTCGGGCCTAGCGCCTAACTCGATGATTTCGCGGCAGGAAGTACTTTCTTGCGTGCAGCACGCGTGTCATTTGCCGATGCAGAATCGCGAGAAGATTTCACCCAGGAGGTCGTCCGCGCTAACTTCGCCAGTGATCGTGCCGAGCGCCTCCTGCGCCAGACGCAGCTCCTCGGCGAAGAGCTCCCAGCGAGGCCACTGCAGGTCAGCCGCGTCGATACACGCGCATGCGCGCTCAAGTGCTCGCAAGTGTCGCTCCCGGGCAAGAAACACACTCTCCTCCCCCGCCCGCCATCCGGCAAGCTCGGCTATCGCCTGCCTGAGTGCATCGATGCCGGCGCCCGTTTTCGCGGAGATGCAGACGCCGCCCGGCTCCCCCTCTACACGGCCCGGCCGACACGCCGGCACCAGGTCTGCCTTGTTGAACACATGCAGCCTCGGCGTGCCCGCCGGTAGCCTGCTCAGGATCTGCTCGTCGTCCGCGCCGATGCCCGCGCCCGCTTCCAGCACGGCCAGTACGACGTCCGCATCCTGCACTTCGCGCCACGCGCGTCGCACGCCTTCGCGCTCGACGACGTCTTCAGTATCGCGAAGACCTGCGGTATCCACGACGTGAATCGGGATGCCCTCGATCTGGATCGCCTCGCGCAGCGTATCTCGGGTCGTTCCGGCAATCGCGGTGACGATGGCGCGATCTTCCCCCGCAAGCCTGTTCAACAGGCTCGACTTGCCTACGTTGGGGCGACCTGCGATGACGACGTGCACGCCCTCGCGCAGCAGCCGGCCCTGGCGGCTGCGCTTGATGACCCGCTGGAGACGCTGTCGCACGCCGGCGAGGCGCTGCCGCGCATCGGCCAGAGGCGGGCCGTCTATCTCTTCTTCGGGGAAATCGAGCATCGCCTCGGTGAGCGCCCGCAGATCGGTGAGCTCGCGCACCAGGGCATGGATCTCGGCCGAGAACTCCCCGGACAGAGAGCGCATCGCGGAGCGCGCCGCCTCTGCGCTGGTCGCGTCAATCAGGTCGGCGACCGCCTCGGCCTGAGCGAGGTCCAGACGACCATTCAGGAAGGCGCGTCGCGTGAACTCTCCCGGCGCGGCAACACGCACGCCACCCCGAAGGCAGGCCAGCAGCACCTGCCCGGCAACCGCGACGCCGCCGTGGCCCTGGAACTCGAAAACAGCTTCGCCGGTGTAGGAGTGCGGCGCAGGGAAGTACAACGCCAGCCCGCGGTCGATGGCGCGCCCGGCCGCATCACGTGCTTCGGCGTACGTGGCGGTACGGGCCGCAGGCAGCTTGCCTGTCAGCGCTGCCGCGACCTCCGCCGCGCGCGGACCTGAGACCCTGACGATGGCTATCGCGCCGCGCCCCGGGGGGGTGGCGATGGCAGCGATGGTGTCGGTTGCGGGATCGGCGCCCGTTTCAGCGCTTGGCATGGGCAGGTTTTTCGCGATTGAACATCCGCTGAATCTGCCACTGCTGGAGGATGGAAAGGATGTTGTTGACGAGCCAGTAGAGCACCAGCCCCGCCGGGAAGAAGAAGAAGAAGATGCTGAACACGAACGGCATGATCTGCATCACCTTCGCCTGCACCGGGTCCGGCGGCACCGGGTTCAGACGCGTCTGGATGATCATCGTCAGCGCCATCAGGACCGGCAGCACGTAGTACGGGTCCAGCGCGCTCAGGTCCTTGATCCAGAGGACGAAGGGCGCGTGACGCAGCTCGATCGCGGCGAGCAGCACCCAGTACAGCGCGATGAACACCGGGATCTGCACCAGGATGGGAAAACACCCGCCCAGCGGATTGATCTTTTCCGTCTTGTACAGGTCCATCATCGCCTGGTTCATCTTCGCGCGATCATTGCCGTACATCTCGCGGATCTTGGTGAGTCGCGGCGTGATCACTTTCATCTTCGCCATCGACTTGTAGCTCGCGGCAGAAAGCGGGAAGAACACCAGCTTGATCAGCACGGTGAGCAGGATGATCGCCACACCCCAGTTGCCGCTCAGCTCGTAGCTCTTGCCCAGCACCCAGAACAACGGCCACGCAATGATGGTCAGCCAGCCGTAGTCGACGACGAGGTCGAATCCGGGTGCGACGGTCTTCAACCGGCTCTGCTCCTGCGGCCCGGAGTACAACTGGGCACCGACGCGAGCCGATGCACCAGGCGCGATGGTTCCCACCGGGAGCAGGATGCGGCCTGCGTAGGTGCCGTCCGTGCGCTTCTCCATGGCGAAATCTCGTTGCGTCCCTGGTGGCGGCAACCACGCAGAAACGAAATAGTGCTCGACGAAGGCCAGCCAACCGTCGCTCGCCTGCTTGACGTGGTCTGCATTGCCCTTGTCGATATCTGCAAAGACCACCTTCTCGAACTTTCTTTCGTTCGTATACGTTGCGAACCCCGTGAAGCTCTGCGCGCCGAACGACTGCGACACCGCGTTGCCGGAAACGGGGGCCTTGCCGTTATGCGTGAGCTGGAAGTACGCGTACGGGGTGACGGGCGCAGATCCTCCATTGCGCAGTTCGATGGTCACGTCGATCAGGTAACTGTCGCGGTGAAAAGTGTAGATCTTGCGTACCGACAGGCCATCGCGCCCTGGCGCGGAAAGCACCACTTGCATGGACTTCTCGCCCGCCGCAAGGGTCCGCTCGCCCGGCTCGGCCTGCCACAGAGTGCGGTGATCTGCGCCAAGCTCTCCCGCCAGGCCGCTTTGCGCCTCGTAGCCCTGCTCGGGGCCGAGCAGCACATAGGGCTTTTCGCTGCCTAGCGTTTCCTTGTGGCGAAGCAACTCCAGACGCTTCACCACGGCTCCCAGGGTGTCGATCTCGGCGCTGTAAAGATCGGTCCTGACGACGATCTTCTCCCCCCTCTTGCCGTTCGTGGCGGGCTTGACCACCGGTACGGACGGCACCGTGGCTGCCGCTGCGGGTGGCCTTTCCGGCAACGGGACGGCCGCCGATTGCTTGCCCGGCGCCACTGGTGCGTTCGCCGCCGGTGGCACGGGCTTCGGGCGCCTATCCTTCTCCCATGCGTCCCACAACAGCAGCAACGAGAAGCTGAAGACGAAGAACAGGACCAGCCGCTGGATATCCATGGACGCGAACCTCAGCGGGGAGGAACGGGATCGTAGCCGCCCTCATGCCACGGGTGGCAGCGGCACAGGCGCCTCGCCGCAAGCCAACCACCGCGCAGCGCCCCGTGCGACTGCAAGGCCTCCTCGGCGTAGCTCGAACAGCTAGGATGGAATCGGCAAGCAGGGGGCAGCTGCGGACCGATGAAGTAGCGATAGAAACGGATGATCCAGGTCAGAAGAGTCGTCATTTCCCGAGCTTAAGCAGCAGTTCCCGCAGTTTGCGACCGGCGTCTGCGCCTGGCCTGAGGCCATGGGGCGGTCGCACCAGCAAGTCTATCGGTGCCAGTCGCCCATGCTCCAGGCGAAAAGCCTCTCGAATGCAGCGCTTGATCCTGTTGCGGTCGGATGCGAGTGCGGCGTGCCTGCGCGAGATCAGTATGCCAAGCCTCGCGCCGCCGCCGGCACGGGCCGAATAGAAGAACACGTACCCGGAAGCGCTCCGGCGCGTCCCCTCCCTCATCAGCCTTTCGAAATCCTCGCTGCGGGTGAGTCGGCGGTCCCGCCCGAAGCCTGAGACCGCCTTCGTCACGCTGAGTGTTGCGGGAAACTCCCGCGCTACCGATGCGATCTAGACGGCCAGGCGCCGGCGACCGCGCGCCCGGCGATTGCGAAGCACAGCGCGACCACTACGCGTACCGCTCCGGACCAGAAATCCGTGGCGCCGCGCGCGGCGCGTCTTGGAGGGTTGGTATGTCCGCTTCATTGGTGCCTCGAGACGAAAAAAGGGCGGTATTACAGCCTGTGTACATGGCTATTGTCAAATCTACTTTCGGCGACCCCAAAGCTGTGGATAACTCGCCAGCGAGCGGGTAAAATTCTTCTCATGCAAGCGCTATGGGAAGCATGCCTGAGGAAACTGGAGCAGGAGCTTCCTTCCCAGCAGTTCAACACCTGGATTCGTCCCCTGTCTGCTACCTTGGACACGGCCGACGCGTCCACGCTCGCGCTTAACGCGCCGAACCGCTTTGTGCTCGACCTGGTGCGCGAGCGCTATGCCGCGCGCATCGAGAAGCTTGCTTCCGAAGCGTCCGGGCGCGCGCTCGCGGTACGCCTGTCCGTCGCCCGTATGCCTGACACCGCGCCCCGGCCGGTTCCCGGTGTTTCCTCGCCTGCAGAGCTTCCTTCCGCACATAGGCTCTCACGCCTGAACCCCTCGTTCACGTTCGACAGCTTCGTCACAGGAAAGGCAAACCAGCTGGCGCGAGCCGCAGCGCTTCAGGTGTCCGAGAACCCCGGCATCTCCTACAACCCGCTCTTCGTTTACGGCGGCGTAGGGCTGGGCAAGACCCACCTGCTGCAGGCGATCGGCAACAGCGTCGCGGCGCAGCGTCCGCAGTCGCGGATACGGTACACGCACGCGGAACAGTATGTGACAGACGTGGTGCGCGCCTACCAGCAGAAGTCCTTCGACGAGTTCAAGCGCTACTACCATTCGCTGGATCTGCTCCTGATCGACGACATCCAGTTCTTCTCCAACAAAGGCCGCACGCAGGAGGAGTTCTTCTACGCCTTCAATGCGCTCGTCGAGGCACACAAGCAGATCGTGATCAGCTGCGACACGTTCCCGAAGGAAATCTCGGGGATGGAAGAGCGCCTCATCTCCAGGTTTGGCTGGGGACTTACGGTGGCGATCGAACCCCCGGAACTGGAGATGCGCGTGGCTATCGTATTGAAGAAAGCCGAAGCAGAGGCCGTCGACGTTTCTGAGGATATTGCCTTCTTCATCGCCAAGCATATCCGCTCGAACGTGCGCGAGCTGGAGGGTGCACTGAAGAAAGTGCTTGCTTACTCACGCTTCAACGGGCGCGAGCTCTCTCTCGATCTGGCGAAGGATGCGCTGCGCGACATCCTCAACGTGGCGAACCGTCAGGTCAGTGTCGAAGGAATCCAGAAGACCGTCGCCGAGTACTTCAAGATCAAGGTGTCGGACATGCATTCGAAGAAGCGCACGCGCATGGTGGCACGTCCCAGGCAGGTAGCCATGGCCCTGGCCAAGGAACTGACGCCGATGAGCCTGCCCGAGATCGGCGAGGCGTTCGGCAATCGCGACCATACGACCGTGCTGCACGCATGTCGGACCATATCGGACCTGCGCAAGCGAGACATGTCCATGAATCGGGACTATCTGCTGCTCGAGCAGGTACTCAAGGGCTGAAGGGGGTTGAAACGCGGACGATGAAGCCCGCAAGCTGTGCATCGCCGCGGTATGGTTTGTGGATATCTCTGGCAAAACCGCAATGGTAGCTTTTGATCCCCAACTGTCCACACGCCATGCACAGGGTTCTAAGCACCGAAGAATCGCGCCAAGGGAATGGTGCGAAAGGGTATTTGGACTTATCCCGGAATTTCCGCCTGCTTATTAGTTGTTACTAGATTTAATTACGTAAGGATGAAGATCGATGGTCATGGTCAAAGCTAAACGGGACGACCTGCTCAATCCGCTGTCGGCGGTGAGCGGCATCATCGAGCGCAGGCATACGCTGCCAATCCTGTCGAACGTCCTGATGGAAAGGGCTGGCGAGAATCTTTCGTTCCTGGCGACGGATATCGAGATGCAGATCACGTCCCGCGGAACGGCCGGTGGTCCCGGGGATGCGCGCGCGGTAACTGTGGGCGCGAGAAAACTGGTTGAGATCCTCCGGGCGCTGCCTTCGGATGCGGAAGTCACACTGCAGTTGCAGGACAAGCGACTTCAGCTGAAGGCAGGTCGCAGCCGATTTACGCTGCAGACGCTGCCAGCGGAGGATTTTCCCCGACTGGCCAAGCCTGCCGGGGAGGTGGCGCGCTTCTCCGTTCCGCAGCGCCTGCTGCGCAAGCAGCTTGCATTGGTCCAGTACGCGATGGCGCAGCAGGACATTCGTTACTACCTGAACGGGCTGCTGATGGTAGTGGCGGGGAAGACGCTGAAGCTCGTCGCGACCGATGGACACAGGCTCGCCTACTCGTCGATGCCGCTGGACGCCGAGTTGCCGTCGCAGGACGTGATCGTGCCGCGCAAGACCGTGACCGAACTAGGCAAGCTGCTTGCCGAAAGCGACGAACCGGTGAGCGTGGAGATCTCCGCGACCCAGGCCGCGTTCAGCTTCGGCAGCATCGAACTCGTATCAAAGCTCGTCGATGGGAAGTTTCCCGACTACACGCGCGTGATCCCTACCGGACACAGGAACACGCTGACGATGGATCGAGAGACACTGCGCCATGCACTGAGTCGCGCGGCAATCCTGTCCAATGAGAAATTCAGGGGCGTGCGCTGGGTGCTCACGCAGGACAGCCTGAAGATCGTTTCGTCGAATACCGAGCAGGAAGAAGCGGTGGAGGAACTCGAAGTGAAATACGCGGGAGACGGCCTCGACATAGGCTTCAATGTCACGTACCTGCTCGACGTGCTGAACAACGTGTCGGCAAGTGACGTGACGGCGAGCTTCGGAGATGCCGCATCGAGCGCGCTGGTGGAGTTCGGCGCGGAACCGGATTTCAAGTATGTCGTCATGCCGATGCGAATCTGAGAGGCAAGTGAACGCATCATCGAGAAGGGATGGGCAAGGTGGGTGAAGCAGAGCGGCAGGAAGCGGCGCCGGGCATGAGCAGCGATTACGGCTCCGACAGCATCAAGATACTCAAAGGGCTTGAAGCGGTTCGCAAGCGTCCTGGCATGTACATCGGGGATACTTCGGACGGCACCGGCCTGCACCACATGGTGTTCGAGGTAGTCGACAACGCGGTGGACGAGGCCCTGGCCGGACATTGCGACGAGATCGTCGTCACCATCCATACGGACAACTCCGTCTCGGTGCTCGACAACGGCCGCGGCATTCCCACTGGCATCAAGGAGGATGACGAGCTGAAGCGCTCGGCTGCGGAGATTGTCATGACCGAGCTGCATGCCGGCGGCAAGTTCGACAACAATACGTACAAGGTGTCCGGTGGCCTGCATGGCGTCGGCGTTTCCGTCGTGAATGCCTTGTCCGGATGGTTGAGGCTGACGATCTGGCGGGACGGAAAGGTGCATCAGATCGAGTTTGCCGATGGCGTGGCCACCGCGCCCCTCCGGATCACGGGGTCGACCGAGAAGCGCGGGACGGAAGTCCATTTCCTGGCCTCTAAGGCGATTTTCGGCACCGTCGACTACCACTACGACATTCTTGCCCGGCGCCTGAGGGAGCTGTCCTTCCTCAACAACGGCGTCAAGATCCTTCTCATAGACCAGCGCGCGGGCAAGGAGGAGGATTTCGCGTTCTCCGGCGGCGTCAAGGGCTTCGTCGAGTACATGAACCGCTCGAAGGATGTCCTGCATCCGAACGTGTTCAGTTCCAGCGGCGAGAAGGACGGCATCACCCTGGAGGTGGCGATGCAGTGGAACGACTCCTACCAGGAAAACGTTCTGTGCTTCACCAACAACATTCCCCAGAAAGATGGCGGCACCCACCTGACGGGACTGCGCGCGGCGATGACGCGCGTGCTGAACAAGTACATCGAAGAAACCGAGCTCGCCAGGAAGGCGAAGGTCGAAACAACGGGAGACGACATGCGGGAAGGGCTCGCATGCGTGCTGTCGGTGAAAGTTCCAGAACCAAAGTTTTCGTCCCAGACGAAGGAAAAGCTGGTGTCCTCCGAGGTCAGGCCGGTTGTCGAGGAGATCGTCGCGGATAAGCTCAGGGAATACCTGCAGGAGCGACCGCAGGACGCGCGCATCATCACCGCCAAGATCGTCGAGGCGGCGAGGGCACGCGAGGCCGCACGCAAGGCCCGCGAGATGACGCGCAGGAAAGGCCTGCTGGATGGCGTCGGCCTTCCCGGCAAGCTTGCCGACTGCCAGGAGAAGGACCCGGCGCTGTGCGAGCTCTACCTGGTCGAGGGAGATTCTGCAGGTGGTTCCGCGAAGCAGGGGCGTGACCGCAAGTTCCAGGCCATCCTGCCCTTGAAGGGAAAGATCCTCAACGTCGAGAAGGCGCGGTTCGACAAGCTGCTCGGCTCGATGGAGATAGCGACCATGATCACGGCGCTGGGCTGCGGGATCGGCAAGGAGGAGTACAACCCGGAGAAGCTGCGCTACCACCGCATCATCATCATGACGGATGCTGACGTGGATGGTTCGCACATCCGGACTCTGCTGCTGACATTCTTCTATCGCCAGATGCCGGAGCTGGTCGAGAGGGGGCATATCTACATAGCCCAGCCCCCTCTCTACAAGGCGAAGCTCGGCAAGGAGGAGCGCTACCTCAAGGACGACCACGAACTGAACGAGTTCATGCTGCGCCAGGCGCTGGTCGATGCCGCATTGCATCCATCCGCGAAGCGGGATGCCATCCAGGGCGAGGCGCTGGCCGAACTGGCGAAATCCTACCTCCTGGCTGAAGCCGTGATCGAGCGTGTGTCGCGCTGGCTTGACCGAGATCTGCTCACGGCAATGCTGCGTGGCGTGCAGGTGGACCTTTCGCGACGCGACGTGGCGGAAGCGTCAGCAGAGGCACTTGCCGCTGCGCTTTCCGCGAGCGGAGAAGAGGTGCGCGTGGTCAGCCACTTCGATGCAAAGACCGAGCGCTACCAGATCCGCGCCGAGCGGACCAGGCACGGCAATGTGCGTGTCAGCAGCATCGACAACGAGTTCGTCCTGTCCGGGGACTACGCCCAGATCCGCAGTACGGCAGAGATGCTGCGCGGGCTCGTGGGCGTGGGCGCGTATGTGACGCGCGGCGACAAGCGCCAGTCGGTGAGAGATTTCCCAGAGGCGATGCGCTGGCTGCTCGCCGAGGTGAAGAAGTCGATGAACCTGCAGCGCTACAAGGGGCTGGGGGAAATGAACCCGGTGCAACTGTGGGAGACAACGATGGATCCGGGTGTGCGCCGGCTGCTAAAGGTGCAGATAGAGGATGGCATCGCTGCCGACGAGATCTTCACGAAACTGATGGGCGACGAGGTCGAACCGAGGCGCGCGTTTATCGAGTCCAACGCGCTCGGCGTCAGAAACCTGGACATCTGACGCAGGGCTATGCGGCCTTGCGCCGCTTGGCCGCCTTCTTTGCTGCCGGTTTCCGTTTCGGCGGCGCAACTGCTTTCTCTGTCGCCGATTTCGCCGGCTTCTCGGCACGCGGCAGGAATTCAAAGCCGATCTTGCCGCCCGGGGTCTTGGCAAGAAAGGCCTTGAACTTCCGGCCCTTCCTTGACACGAAGTCCGTCAACAGGTCCGTGCGACCGGTCGACAGCAGCTTTTCCATCTGGGCGCGCTCGATGGGCTGCTGCAGGATGATGCGCCCCGTGCGGAAATCGCAGCTGCGTGCCGGGCCAACGGATTTTTCGCACACGTATGCCACGCCGTGCTCGAACACGCGCGACCCACACTTGGGGCAGGCGCCAAGCGCCTGCTGGGCCGAGAAATCCGGCGCCGGCTCGTTCTCGCCGTCCGCTGAGGACTGGCCGAAATCGAACTCCGCACGAAATTCGCTGTTCAGTTTCACGCCTGCGGCGAAAGGCTTGCCCATGCGGCTGCGAAAGCCCGCAACCGGTCCAACGTAGCGCCTGGTAACCAGTTCGGCAATCTCTTCCGGCGACCACTCGCGCCCGGAGGTGACCTTCCAGATTGAGAAGTCGCAGTTCTGGCACTGGAACTTCCGGTAGTTCTCCTGGATGGTCCCACCGCACTTGGGGCAGGGCGCAGGCACCGTCGCGAAAGCCGTTTCCGGTATCTCCCCATTCTTGATCCGGTCGACGAGGTCGCGCGTGACGGACTCGATGTGGTCCATGAACTCCTCGCGGCGCAACTTTCCCGTCTCCATCAGCTTGAGCTTGTGCTCCCAGTCGCCCGTGAGCTCCGGCGAGGTGATCTCGTCTATGCCGAAATGACGCAGCGCGAACATCAGCGAGAAGGCCTTGGGCGTCGGCACCAACTCCCTGCCGTTGCGGTGCACGTAGTCTTCCTGGATCAACCCCTCGATGACGGCCGCCCGGGTCGCGGGCGTGCCCAGACCCTTGGTCTCCATCGCCGCCCGGAGTTCGTCGTCCTCCACCAGCTTGCCGGCGCCCTCCATCGCGGACAGCAGGGTTGCTTCGGTGTATCGCGCCGGCGGCTTGGTGCTGTGGCCCTGTGTCGCCACCTCGAGCACCGTGACCTTCTCGCCTTGGTCGATCGCGGGCAGGTTCTCGTTGCCGGTCTCGCTGGCGCGTCCGTAGATCGCCAGCCAGCCCGGGCTCTTCAACACGCGGCCTTCGGTCTTGAAGTGATGATCGCCGACCCTGGTGATCCGGGTGGTCTGCAGGAACTCCGCGCTTGGGTGGAAGATGGCAAGGAACCTGCGCACCACCATGTCATACAGCTTCTGTTCCGCCTCGCTCAGGCTCTTGGGCTCCTGCAGCGTGGGGATGATGGCGAAGTGGTCTGAAATCTTGGTGTTGTCGAAGACACGCTTGCTGGGGCGAACCCAGCCCTGCTTGAGCACCTGCCTGGCGAACGTGGCGTAGTCGTTCTGCCGCCCGAGCATTTCCATGGTCTTCTTGACCGTGGGGATGTAATCCTCGGGCAATGCGCGTGCATCGGTCCTCGGGTAAGTGAGGACCTTGTGGCGTTCGTACAGGGCTTGCGCGAGCGAAAGCGTGGCCTTCGCGGAGAAACCAAACCTGCCGTTGGCCTCGCGCTGAAGGCTAGTCAGGTCGAACAGCAACGGCGATGCCTGCGTCGCGGCCTTGGTCTCCTCGGTGGCCAGCCCGTGCGCGCCGCTGCAGGCCGAGGCGACTGCCGCGGCCTGCTGCTCGGTCCAGATGCGCTCTGCCCTGCGCTCCTCGTCCTCACCTTTGCGGAATGCCGGATCGAACCATCGGCCCGGGTACTCGCCTGCGCGCGCTCCGAAGCGTGCGTGCACTTCCCAGTAGTCGCGGGACTTGAACGCGCGGATGCGCTCCTCGCGCTCGATGAGCACCGCCAGCGTCGGCGTCTGCACGCGTCCTACGGTGGTGAGGTAGAACCCGCCCTCCTTGGAATTGAACGCCGTCATCGCCCGAGTGCCGTTGATGCCGACAAGCCAGTCGGCCTCCGATCGGCATCTCGCGGCATCCGCAAGCGGCAGCAGCTCGCCGTCAGTCTTCAGGGTTTCGAATCCTTCGCGGATCGCGGCCTGCGTCATCGACTGCAGCCACAGGCGCTGCATGGGCTTCTTCGTCTTCGCGTGCTGCACGATATAGCGAAAGATCAGCTCGCCCTCCCGCCCGGCGTCGCAGGCATTGACAATGCCGTCCACGTCCTTGCGCTTGAGCAGACGCAGCAACACGTTGAGCCGATCCTGGCCCCGCTCGATGGGGGCGAGATCGAATCGAGGCGGGATCAGGGGCAGGTGAGCAAACGACCATTTGCCCTTCTTGACGTCGAATTCCTCCGGGACCGCGAGTTGCAGCAGGTGGCCTACGGCGGAGGAAAGCACGTACTCGTCGCTCTCGAAGTACTCGCCATGTCGAGTGAATCCGCCCAGCGCCCGCGCAATGTCCGCGGCGACCGAAGGCTTCTCTGCGATGATGAGTTTCTTGCCCAAGATGCGATTGCGCGTTGCGCCCACCCGATGCGGAGAAAGGGCGCGATGATAAGCGCAGTCGCCACCGACAGGCAAACATGTCTGTAGCCGCGGGCTAGCTGGGCAGCCGGTCGGATCCCACGGAAAGCAGGTCTTCGGCGATCAATCGGCTCGCCGGAGTCTGTTGATTCCAAAGCACCATCAGCACGATGAGCTTCAGTTGCTCCAGCGTCAGTCCGCCTCCTGGGGTGGCCAGTGCTCGCTCGAGGACGATCTCGCGCGCCTCCGGGGAGAGCACCCCAGATTGCTCGAGATAGAGCAGGAAACCCCGGCACGGCGCCTCGAGCTTGGCGAGCTCCCTCGGGGCATAGAGGCGCAGCGTCGCGGTGGAGGCCGGCAGCGGCGCGAGCTGGCGAAACGACGCGCGCACGACTCCCTGTAGCCAGGTCAGCGCCTCGCTGATGTCGGAATCGTCGAAACCCGCGGCTGCAAGCTTCTTTGCTACGCCTTCGCTGTCCTGCGAGATGTCCGCGTGCTGGCAGTTCTCGAATACGTAGAAGAGGATGTCGTACATGTTGTTGTTCTCTCAGTCGACGCGTTGGTAGCGCCCGCCCGGCAGCGCTGCGACGCGCCCGGCGAGCTCCAGTCTCAGCAGTTCAGCCGCGATCTCCTGGGCACCCAGTCCGGCCAGTGCGCACAGCGAGTCTACGTCCATCGGTTCGTGCCCCATGCATGCAAGCAGCGGCTCGGCACCTTCGGCGCGCGGCGCAACGACGGACGCAGTGCTTGCGGATCCGGCGACGCGGAAGTCCGCGAGCTCGCTCAACACATCCTCGGCGGATTCAACCAGTTTGGCGCCCGCCTTGATCAGCGCGTGACACCCCTTGGAAAGCGGCGAATGGATCGAACCGGGAATGGCGAATACCTCCCGACCCTGGTCGAGGGCGCTTCTCGCTGTGATCAGCGATCCAGAAGCGATGGCTGCCTCTACAACCAGGCAGCCACGCGACAATCCGCTGATCAGCCGGTTACGACGCGGGAAGTTGTGCGGGATCGCGGGCGTGGAGAGCGGAAACTCCGACAGCAGCAGTCCTTCGCTGGCTATGCGCTCGGCGAGCTGCGTGTTTGCCTTGGGATACGAAACGTCGCAGCCGGTACCCAGCACCGCAATGGTGGATCCCGCCGCCGCGAGGCCGCCACGGTGCGCGGCAGCATCCACGCCTTGTGCGAGCCCGGATACGATGGTGATGCCCGCCTCGCTGAATGCGCGGGCGAAGCGCTCCGCATCGCGCACTCCCTGGGCAGTGGCATTGCGGCTGCCGACGATCGCGAGCGATCTGCGCGCGAGCAGCCCGGTATTGCCACGCGCGTACAGGACCGGTGGCGGATCGGTGGTCTCGAGAAGCAGGCCCGGATAATCGTCGTCTCCGAGCGTGATGAGCCTGTTCCCCGCTTGACCGACCCAGGCCAGGGCGCGCGTTGTCGCCTGCAGCACGCTGTCGGAGTCGAGCGCGGCAAGGGCGGCGGGCGAGAGCAGGCCGGCAAGCCGGGCGCGTGGACCGGACAGGGCTGCCTCGGGCAGTCCGAAGCGCTTGAGGACTTCGCGGAGCGCTGTCGCGCTGATTCCGGGCGTGAGCGACAGTTGCAGCCAGCTCGCCAGACCCGGATCGCGGTTCATGCCGAAGGACGGCTGAACAGCGTCGGGGCGGATGACCGCCCCGGTGCCATCGGAGGTTCAGGGAGTGGCGACGACATCCAGATTGTTAACCGGCTTGGTCACGCGCATCACCAGCGCGTACGAGACGCGATCGAATACGCGGAACACGTAGGCGAGACCATATCGCTCATCCGGCAACTTCACCATCTTCGCCGGATTGTCGCCGCTCGCCTTTGCTATCGTGACCTCGCCGCCCAGACGATGCAGGGCGAGCACGTGACCGGGTTCCAGCCCGTTCACCCGTCCGCGATTCAGGGTAATGACCGACTGCGGGCCGCCCTCGCCCACCTTGTCTATGCTGCCGTAGATGCTCATGATCCGCCCCTTGATTCCCGCCTGCGGCGCGCGGGGCAGGTAAGTGACGGCTACCGGCTTGCCTGCCGCAACCAGGCGGTCGCCCTTGGAGATCTCGCGGACTGCGGAGACGATCTCCACCGTTGCCGGCTCGCCGGCCGCCAGCACGCGCGCGGTGCCCAGGTAGATCGCTTCGTAGCCCAGGGTAGTCTTGGACTCTGGATCAACGAGTGCCTTGCCCTGCTGATAGACATGCCAGGTTTTTTCCCCCGAGCCGCCCAGGCCGGACACCACAGCACGGTTGCCCGCACCGATAATGACGCGATTGTCCTCTGCCGCGATGATCTGCGGCGCGAGCTTCAAGCCATCGGGCTCGACCACCAGCGGCCGGGCAAGGAACGGCTCTATGACGTTGGCTGGAATGCTCGGGATCGCACCCTCGCTGGTGCTCTCACGGCGAACCTTCGGCTGCAGCTTCTGGGTGCCGCTCACCGAAAGCGTGCCACGGCTGCGATCGAGGACGATCACGTTCCCCGGATAGATCAGGTGGGGATTCTTGATTTCGTCCTTGTTCAGGTTCCAGAGCTCCGGCCAGCGCGTAGGCGCGTCGGTATAGCGCTCCGAGATCGACCACAGGGTGTCGCCGGGCACGACGACGTATCGGTCGGGCGCATCCGCGTTCAGCTGCATGGGGCCCTTGTCCTTCGGCATGGCGCCCTTGGACTGGGCCGTGGCCCCGCCCGCGACCGCGGCGGCAAGGACAAAAATGAGCGTTGTGATAGACTTACGCATGTCGTATTGCATGGGACCCCCGTTAATCGCGCTGCGTCCCGGCCTGTTTGAAAGCCCGCTTTGCCGGCCCAAATGTAGCATAACGGCGCAATTGCTTATATGTCGCCTCAAATTCTGCATGTAATGCATTCAATTTGCAAGGTAAATAGCTAGTCCATGGCACTCCTGACCATCCTGCGGTATCCCGACGCCCGGTTGCACAAGCTGGCAAGCCCGGTAACCGTCTTTGACGCGGGCTTGAAGCGGCTTGTCAGCGACATGACCGAGACCATGTACGCAGCCCCGGGCGTGGGTCTCGCCGCCACCCAGGTGGATGTGCACAAGCAGGTCATCGTGGTCGACGTGTCCGAGCGTCGTGACACCCTGGTGGTACTGGTGAATCCCGAGATCGTCGACGCCTCGGGCGTGTCCGACATCGAAGAGGGTTGCCTGTCGGTGCCCGGAATCTACGACACCGTGGAGCGGGCCGAGCGCATCCGGGTGCGAGCCTGGGACCAGAATGGCAATGCGTTCACGCTCGAAGCACAGGGCCTGCTTTCGGTCTGCATTCAGCACGAGATGGATCACCTGAAGGGAAAGGTTTTCGTCGAATACCTTTCGCAGCTGAAACAGACTCGCGTGCGCGCGAAGCTCGCCAAGCTGCAGCGCAAGAGCGCGTAGCCCCCGGCGGGCGGCACGGGCCCGCGACACCTGTCCATGCGTCTAGTGTTTGCCGGCACGCCGGAGTTTGCAGAGCGCGCGCTCTCGGCGCTCGTCTCGGCCGGCCACCAGATCGCGCTTGTGCTTACCCAGCCCGATCGTCCGTCCGGCCGCGGCATGCGCATCGCGGAATCGGCGGTCAAACAGCGTGCCCGCGCTGCAGGCATCGAGGTGTTCCAGCCCGAGAGCCTGCGCGATGAGGAGGCCCAGGCACGGGTGAAAGATGCCGGGGCCGATGCAATGGTCGTCGTTGCCTACGGGCTGATCCTGCCTCGCCCGATACTCGAAGCGACCAGGCTTGGTGCGATAAACATCCACGCGTCGCTGTTGCCACGCTGGCGCGGTGCGGCGCCAATCCAGCGCGCCCTGCTGGCGGGCGATACGCGCACCGGCGTCACCATCATGCAGATGGACGAAGGCTTGGACACCGGGCCCATGCTGATGCAGCGGGAGATCCCCATCCTGCCCGGGGACGATGCCGGCAGCCTGCATGAGCGATTGGCTGCGCTCGGGGCGGACCTGATCGTCGAGGCATTGTCCGGCCAGATCCCGCCGGCGACGACGCAGCCCGCGGAGGGCGCAACCTATGCCGCCAAGATCACGCAGGTCGATGCCGTGCTCGACTGGAGCCGTGATGCAGACCACCTGGAACGTGTCGTGCGTGCAATGCGGCCTGCGCCTGGCGCGCGCACGCTGATAGGCGGGGAGTCACTAAAGGTCTGGCGCGCGCGGCGGATGTCGGCGGCGGGAAGCGCGGGCACGATCCTGCGCGCGGACCATGAAGGCATCGTCGTTGCATGCGGCGACGGCGCGCTGTCGCTCCTCGAGGTACAGCGCGCCGGTGGCAAGAGGCTGTCTGCCGAGCAGTTCCTGCGCGGAGCGAAGCTCGCTGCGGGCGAGCGCATCGGCGGCTGATGGCGGCCGGTGCGCATCTTTACGCCTCACTGCGCGACGCGGCAACGATGGTCGAGCAGGTGGCGCGCGGCCGCAGCCTGACCGCGGCGCTCGCGCAGGCGGGAGACGCCGGGACTGAATCGCCGCGCGCGGCGCTCGTCGACCTGACGCATGGCACCTTGCGCTGCTACGGACGCGTCCAGGCGATCACGCGGGCGCAGGTGCGCAAGGGCACGATGGTCGAGCCCATCATCGAGGCATTGCTGTGGTGTTCGCTGTATGCGCTTGCGAGCGGCCGCTATGCAGCCTACACCGTCGTAGACCAGGCGGTGCGCGCCTGCAGTGCCCTCGGGCGGCCTGCCGCGAAGGGCTTTGTGAACGGCGTGTTGCGCAGCTATCAGCGCGAAGCCGCAACGCTCGAATCGCGGCTCGCCGCGAATCCAGAGTTTCGCTGGCAGCATCCTGGCTGGTGGATCGACACGGTGCGCAGCGCCTGGCCGCAGGATTGGCAGGAAGTGCTCGCCGCGGGGAACACGCACCCGCCGATGACGCTGCGCGTCAACTGCAGGCGTACCGGCGTCGCGGAATACCTGGCACTGCTCGCAGATGCGGGCATAGGCGTGCTTGATACGTCCGCGCAGGCCGTTCGTCTGGAACGCCCGGTGCCGGTCGACCGCCTTCCCGGCTTTGCCGCTGGCGCGGTGTCCGTGCAGGACGCCGGCGCGCAACTTGCAGCGGCGTACCTGGATGCCGTGCCCGGCATGCGGGTACTCGACGCCTGCGCCGCACCGGGCGGAAAGTGCGCGCACATCCTCGAGCGCGCGGACGTTGCCTTGACCGCGCTCGACATCGACCCCCAGCGCTGCGGGCAGATCGAAAGCAACCTCGCGCGGCTTGGGCTCTCTGCGGACGTGCGCAGCGCGGATTGCAGCCAGCCCGGCAGCTGGTTCGACGGCCGGCGATACGAGCGCATCCTCGCCGACGTGCCGTGCAGCGCCTCGGGGGTGGTGCGGCGCCACCCGGATATCAAGTGGCTGCGCCGCGCGAGCGACATCAAAGGCTTCGCGCGGCGTCAGGCGGGAATCCTGGATGCACTGTGGCAGGTACTCGCGCCGGGTGGTAGATTGCTGTACGTCACGTGTTCGGTGTTTCCCGAGGAGAACGACGCAGTGGTCGATGCGTTTTGCAGACGCACGCCGGCGGCAAGCAGGCTTTCGCTGCCCGAGGGCGCGACGCCGCAGCTGCTCCCCGGACCCCGGCACGACGGCTTCTATTACGCCCTGCTGGGTCGTGGAAGCTGAGGCGGCGCGATGCGCGGCATCGCCTTGGTGCTGGCCGTAATCGTTGTGCTGCTAGCCGCGGCGGGCGCGCGTGCGGATGAGATCGAGGTGCGCGACGTCTGGGTCGAGGCCGTCGATGACGGCATCGCGCTCAATGCCGATTTCGACTTCGAGCTCAACCCTAGACTTGCAGAAACGGTGAAGGGCGGTGTCCCGCTGTACTTCGCGGTGGAGTTCGAGCTGACGCGTTCGCGCTGGTGGTGGTTCGACGAAAGGACCCTGTCGGCGCGCAACGAGGTGAGGATTTCCTACCACCCGCTGTCGCGGCAGTACCGGCTGGCAAGCGGCGTCATCCAGCAGAGCTTCGGCACCCTGGAAGAGGCGGTCGCGGTGCTGCGACGGGTGAGGAACTGGATCGTCGTCGACAAGGCCACGTCGCTGAACGACGCTGCCTACGAAGCCGCGCTGCGCATGCGGCTCGATCTCACCTTGCTGCCCAGGCCGTTCCAGGTAAGCGCCTTGACGAGCCGCGACTGGCGGCTCGAATCGCCGTGGAAGCGCTTCATCTACAAGCCGGGCCCGGCGCCCACTTCCTCGCGGCAGAATCAGCCTGGGACGCCGGGCAGATGAGGACGCTGCTGATCATCGGTTCGGCGCTGGCGGGCGTGCTGCTCTACCTGCTCGCGAGCGCGAGCGCGAACACCAGCCAGCTCGCACAGTACTATCCGCTTCTCGTCGGCCTGAATGCCGCGCTGGCGGCGCTGCTCGCGTCACTCGTGGTCTGGCAGCTTGCCAGGCTGTGGAGACGGTACAAGGCGCGTGAGTTCGGATCGCGTCTTACATTGAGGCTGCTGGTCCTGCTCGCAGGCATGGCGATCGCGCCCGGCGTGCTGGTGTACACGGTGTCGGTGCAGTTTCTCGTCAAGTCCATCGAGTCCTGGTTCGACGTCAAGGTCGATGCCGCGCTTGAAGGCGGCATCAGCCTGGGCCAGGCAGCGATAGACCAGATGCTTTCAGACCTGAACGCCAAGGGCCGCGCGATGGCGGCGGAACTGGCAGATCGCACAGCGGCCCAGCAGATGGTGCAGTTGAACCGCCTGCGCGAACAGGCGGATGCTAGGGAAGCGGTCCTGGTGACCGCGGGTGGCAAGGTGATCGCCAGCGCCAGTGCTGACCTCACGCATCTGGTTCCCGAGCTGCCCTCCCCGGCGATCCTGCGCCAGGCACGTGCGACGCGCGGCTATACCGGCATAGACGCCGAGGCCGGCGAGCCGCTGTCCCTGCGCGTGGTCGTTCTGGTTCCCGGTGGCGGCATTGCCGACGAACCGCGCTACCTGCAGCTGCGCAGGACAGTACCGCCCGCCATCGGTCGCAGCGCCGAGGCCGTGGAAGCTGCCTTCAGGGACTACCGCGAACTCGCGCTGTCGCGCCAGGGCCTGAAGCGCATCTACATTGTCACGCTGACGCTTGCGCTCGCGATGGCCCTGTTCGTCGCGATAGCACTGGCGTTCGTCCTTTCAGGCCGGCTGTCCGATCCGCTGGCCAGGCTTGCCGGAGCGACACAGGCCGTCGCGCGCGGTGATTTCTCGCGACAGATGCCGGTGACCAGTCGCGACGAGCTGGGCGTGCTGACCGAGTCCTTCAACTCGATGACCCGTCAGCTCGACGAAGCGCGCAGCATCGTCGAGGCCAACCGCGTACAGGTGGAGGCCGCGAAGGCGCACCTGGAGAATATTCTCGCCAACCTGTCCGCCGGTGCGCTGGTATTCGACGCCGGCCTGCGGCTGCAGCTTTCCAATCACAGCGCTGAGTCGATCCTCGGCGTGCAGGTGGCCGCGTTCGCGGGGGTGCCCCTGGATCAATGGAACGGCCCCCTGGTGCCGTTTGCCAGGTCCATCCGCGAGCAGTTCCTGGCGGCCGGCGAGCGGACCTGGCAGATCGAGTATGCGCTGGCGGGAACAGCCAGAACGCTGCTCGTGCGCGGCAGCGGCCTGCCCGTGGCATCGGGTGGCGGGTTCGTACTCGTGTTCGACGACATCACGCAACTCATTCATGCGCAGCGCGCCACTGCGTGGGCAGAGGTCGCGCGCCGCCTCGCGCACGAGATCAAGAATCCGCTGACCCCGATCCAGCTGTCTGCGGAGCGCCTCGAAATGAAGCTCGCCGACCGCCTGAGTGCCGAAGACGCGGAAGTGCTGCGGCGCGCCACGAAAACCATCGTGAACCAGGTTGGCGCATTGAAGAGCATGGTGGATGATTTTCGCGACTACTCCCGGCTCCCTGCGCCGACTTTCGCCGCGCTCGATCTCAATGCGCTGGTGCGCGAGGTGCTTGCGCTTTACGATGCGCCGGGCCTTTCCCCGGTCTGCGAACTGGCGCCGGATCTGCCGCTGGTGAAGGCTGATTCCGCGCAGATCCGGCAAGTGATACACAATCTGGTACAGAACGCGCAGGATGCCCTTGCCGGGCGCGCCGATCCCCGCGTCGAAATACGCACGGCGCCGGCCGGAATGCAGGTGCGGCTGACGGTGGCCGACAACGGATCCGGTTTTCCCGAGGAAATGATGTCCAGAATCTTCGAACCCTATGCAACGACGAAGCCGCGCGGGACCGGCCTGGGCCTCGCGATCGTGAAGAAGATCATCGATGAGCATCACGGCACGATATCGATAGAGAATCGCCCTCAGCATGGGGCCACGGTGAGCGTGCTCATCCCGGCTGCCGGGGCTGGCACCGCGGCGAGGGCGGCCTGAATGGCGCGGACGAACTGACAATGGCGAAGATCCTGGTCGTCGACGACGAGATCGGCATCCGCGAACTGCTTTCCGAGATCCTCGCGGACGAAGGCCACGAGGTCCTGCTCGCGGAGAACGCCGGTGCGGCGAGGCGCGCGCGCGAAGCGCAGCGCCCTGACCTTGTCCTGCTGGACATCTGGATGCCTGATACCGACGGCATCTCGCTGTTGAAGGAGTGGTCCGCCACCGGGCAGCTGAACATGCCGGTGGTGATGATGTCGGGCCACGGGACCATCGAAACCGCGGTCGAAGCAACCCGCATCGGCGCCATGGACTACCTGGAGAAGCCAATCGCGCTGCAACGCCTGATCGCCACGGTCAAGCGCGCGTTGCGCAACCAGGACCTGGCACCGCCGCCTCCGCTCTCGCTCGCCGCGCTGGGGCGCTCCGCGGTGCTGGCAGACGTGAAGAAGCGTCTTGCGCAACTCGCGCAGTCCGCCGCGCCGCTGATGCTGCGGGGCGAGCCTGGCATGCGCCCGGAGCTCTTCGCGCGGATGCTTGCCGCGCCGGGAGTGCCGTTCATCGGTGGCGATGCGCTCGCATCGGAACCCGCGGCGGAAGTCCTCGCCAGGGCCGCGGGTGGAATCCTCTTCCTGGCTGACCTCAGCCGCATGGGGCGCAACGAGCGCCGCAACCTGGAGTTCGTGCTGGACCGCGCCGCAAAGAGCAAGGCACGCGTGGTGTCGTTCTCGCCTCTCGAACCCAAGGCATTGGTGGGCCAGGCCGATTTCGACCCGCAACTCGCAGCCCGCGTCGCGGAACTGACGTTAAGGCTGCCGCCGCTGCGCGAGTTCGCCGAGGACATCCCCGAGATTGCCTCGCTGATGCTCGTGCATCTGGTGGAAGCGCGCGTATGCCCGCCGCGGCGCCTTTCAACCGGGGCACTGAATGCCTTGCGCCACCGGCAATGGCCGGGAAACCTCGCCGAGCTCGAATCGGCGGTGAAGAACATTGCGCTCACTGCGCTGGACGAGGAGCTGCAGGTTGAGGACGTCGAGCGCGTCCTGGCGGCAGATGCGCCGCAGGCACCGGGCATCGAGTTGCCGCTGGAGCGCCCCTACAGGGAAGCGCGGGAGGCCTTCGAGCGCCTCTACTTCGATCGACTTCTGGCCGAGGAGCATGGTTCCATGTCCCGCGTAGCGGAGCGCTCGGGACTGGAGCGCACGCACCTGTACCGGAAACTCAAGGCGCTGGGGCTGTCGGTGGGCAGGCGCGAGGAAAGCTGAAGGGACCGCGATGAAGATCGTCATACTCGGCGCGGGGCAGGTGGGTGCCAGCGTCGCGGAGAGCCTGGAGTCCGAGGATAACGACATCACCGTCGTCGACATCGACCGCGCGCGCCTGCGCGCGCTGCAGGACAGGCTTGACCTGCGCACCGTCAGCGGCAGCGCCTCGCATCCTTCGGTCCTGGCCGAGGCGGGCATCGGCGACGCCGACCTGCTGATCGCGGTAACGCAGTCGGACGAGACCAATCTGGTTGCGTGCAAGCTGGCCGCGCAGCTGTTCAATGTGCCCCGCCGCGTGGCGCGCCTGAGGGCGGCGGACTTCCTCGAGGACAAGCAGGTACTCGGGGCGGAGTGTTTCGGCATCGACCTCGCGATCTGCCCCGAGCAGGTACTTTCGGACTACATCACGAAGCTGGTCGAGTTTCCCGAGGCATTGCAGGTGCTCGATTTCGCCGACGGGCTGGTGAGCCTCGTGGGCGTGCGCGCGTATACAGGCGGTCCGCTGGTGGGCCGGCCGGTAGAAGATATCCGCAAGCACATGCCCTCCATAGACGCGCGCATCGTCGCCATCTTCCGTGGCGGCAGCTCGATCGCGCCTGATGGCGGCACGGTCATCGAGGCCGGTGACGAAGTCTTCTGCCTCGCTGCCGAGAAGGACATTCGCCAGGTCATGCGCGAGCTGCGTCGCATGGACAAGCCGGTGGAGCGCATCATGATCGCCGGCGGCGGCAAGATCGGCCTGCGGCTCGCGCGCTCGCTGGAGCGCGACTACTCGGTGCGCGTCGTCGAGCACAACAAGGCGCGCTGCGAATACCTTGCCACCCAGCTGGGCCGGGCGCTCCTGCTGCAGGGCGATGCGACCGACGAGGAACTGCTGGAAGAAGAGAACATCGCCGAGATGGACCTCTTCGCAGCCGTCACCAATGACGACGAGAACAACATCATGAGCTGCCTGCTGGCGAAGCGCATGGGCGCACGCCGGGTGGTGGCGCTGATCAATCGCCGCTCCTATGTCGATCTGCTGCAGAGCGGCCAGATAGACATCGCCATCTCGCCGGCGCAGGCGACGATAGGCAAGCTGCTCGCGCACGTGCGCCGCGGTGACGTGGTCGCCGTGCACAGCCTGCGGCGAGGTGCGGCGGAGGCGATCGAGGCGGTCGTGCATGGTGACCGCGAGTCCTGCCGCGTCAGCGGACGGCGCATAGACGAGGTCGAGCTTCCGCCCGGCGCGACGATCGGTGCGATCGTGCGTGGCGAGGATGTGCTGATGGCGCACCACGACATCCGCATCGAGGCAGGCGACCACGTGATCGTCTTCGTCGCCGACAAGAAGACGCTGCCGAAAGTGGAGAAGCTCTTCCAGGTCAGCGCGCGGTTCCTCTAGCCACTTGACCTCGTGATCCAGCCCTTCGCCGTACTGAACATGCTCAGCGTGGTGACGCTGATCTTCGCACTATCGATGTCTGGTCCGCTGATGGTTTCGTACGTTCTCGACGATGGCGCGCTGTCTGCGTTTGGCACGGGGATGGCGATAGCGGCTGCGGCTGGCATGACCTTGCGAATCGTGACGAGGGGCAGGCGTCGTGAGCTTCAAGTGCGGGACGGCTTTCTACTGGTCGCCCTGGGATGGTCGCTCCTACCTGCGTTTGGCGCGTTGCCGCTGATGCTGTACCTGGAGGACCTGTCGTTCACGGATGCGTACTTCGAAAGTGTTTCTGGATTGACAACGACCGGCGCCACGGTGTTGAGCGGCCTGGACGAGCTCTCTACGTCCATCAACCTCTGGCGCTGCCAGCTTCAATGGATGGGGGGGATGGGCATTCTCGTTCTTGCGGTTGCGATTCTTCCTCTGCTCGGTGTCGGAGGATCACAGATCTTTCGGGCGGAAACTCCGGGCCCAATGAAGGACGCAAAGCTGACGCCGCGAATCGCGGAGACGGCCAAGGGGCTGTGGGGCATCTACGCCATTCTCACTGCACTCTGCACGCTTGCCTACGGGCTGGCGGGAATGGATTGGGTTGATGCCGTCATGCATGCGTTCACGACCCTGAGCCTGGGTGGCTTGTCCTCGCATGATGCGAGCTTCGGTTACTGGGATTCGCCCGCGATCGAGCTGGTTGCGGTGGTGTTCATGCTTGTTGCGGGAATGAACTTCGCAACGCACTTCATTGCGATCCGGAGCGGATCCCTCAAGACGTACGCCCGGGATCCGGAGGTAATGCCTTTCCTTGGCGTGCTGGCGTTCTCGATCATCGGTATCGCCACGTTCCTGTGGCTTTCCGGCACGTATGACGATCCCTGGTTGCTTGTTCGCCATGCGGCGTTCAACGTCGTATCGATCGCGACGACTACTGGCTACGCGAGCACCGATTTCGGCCTATGGCCAATATTCGTGCCCTTGGCGATGATTCTCCTATGCAGTTTCACGACCAGCGCCGGCTCCACTGGTGCAGGAATCAAGATGGTGCGAGCGGTGCTGATGGCGAAGCACGCGGCCTTGGAGATGAAGCGCATCATTCATCCGCGCGCGGTCATACCGTTGAAACTTGGATCCAATGTAGTGGACAACAGGGTTGTGCACGCGGTACTCGCGTTCATGCTTGTATATGGATGTAGCGCGATGATCATGACCATGCTGCTGATCGGTACGGGTATGGATGCAATCACCGCGTTCAGCGCGGTGATGGCGTCGCTCAACAACATGGGTCCTGGCCTCAACGAGGTCGGGCCGGCAGGAAATTTCTCGCCGCTCAGCGACTTCCAGACCTGGGTATGCGCGTTCGCGATGCTGCTGGGCAGGCTGGAACTGCTGTCGCTGATCGTCGTGCTGACCCCGGCGTTCTGGCGCCGGTGAGCCTTGCTGCGGTTACTTTCCGGACGGCTTCTTGGCCGGTCGTCCGGGGCGCTTCTTGCCGTAGCTGCCCTTGTAGATCTTGCCCTTGCGCGTCCTCTTGTCGCCCTTGCCCATGCTGCCTCCCGTGGATGGTGCGGTGGATTATAGCTAGGTCGCAGCCGCGAGCACGGCGGCAGGATCGTAGGCGAGGTTGGGCGCGAGCCACCGCTCGGCCTCCGTGACGCTGAGCTTCGCCCGCCGCGCGTAGTCCTCGACCTGGTCGCGCCCTATCTTGCCGACGGCGAAGTAGCTCGACTCCGGATGCGAGAAGTAAAAGCCCGAGACCGACGAGGCAGGCAGCATGGCGTACGACTCGGTCAGTTCGATGCCCGCGTTCGACTCCGCATCCAGCAGGCGGAATAGCGCCGCCTTCGGCAGGTGGTCCGGGCACGCGGGGTAGCCGGGCGCCGGGCGGATGCCGCGATAGTCTTCGGCGATGAGCTGCGCCGGGTCCAGGCGCTCGTCCGGCGCATAGCCCCAGTATTCGCGGCGCACCCGCTCGTGCAGGCGCTCGGCGAACGCCTCGGCGAGCCGGTCTGCGAGCGACTTCAGCATGATCGCGTTGTAGTCGTCGTGGTTCGCCTCGTACGCCGCGACGCGGGCGTCGATGCCCCCGGCAGTGACCGCGAATGCGCCGACGTAGTCCAGCACGCCGGACTCCTTCGGCGCGACGAAATCGGCCAGGCACAGGTTCGCCCGTCCGCTTGGCTTGTGGTTCTGCTGGCGCAGGTTGTGCCAGGTCGCGAGCACTTCGCGCCGCTCCTCGTCCCGGTAGATCTCGATATCGTCGTGCTGCACGCTGGCCGCAGGAAACAGGCCCAGCACGCCGCTTGCGGTGATCCACTTTTCCCGCACGATGCGATCCAGCATTGCCTGTGCTTCCTCGAAGAGCTTTCGCGCCGCTTCGCCGACCACCGGGTCCTGCAGGATCTTCGGATAAGGCCCGGAAAGCTCCCAGGTCTGGAAGAACGGCGTCCAGTCGATGTACGGAACCAGCTCCGCGAGCGGGTAGTCGCGCAGCACGGTGATGCCAGGCTTGGCCGGACGCGGCGGCCGGTACTGGCGCCAGTCGGTCTTCAGGCCCAGGCGCCTCGCCTCCGCGATAGGGTGCAAGGGACTCGCGCCCTTCTTGTTGCTGTGCTGCAGCCGGATCCTCTCGTAGTCGCTGCGCACGTCAGCGGCGAAAGCGTCGCGATTCTCGTCCGACAGCAGGCTCTGTACCACCGTGACGCTGCGCGAGGCATCCGGAACATAGACGACGGGGCCGGGGTAGTTCGGCGCGATCTTCACCGCGGTGTGAACGCGGGACGTGGTTGCGCCGCCGATGAGCAGAGGTATGGTGAAGCCCTCGCGCGCCATCTCCCTCGCAACGTGGCTCATTTCCTCCAGCGACGGCGTGATCAGCCCGGACAGGCCGATCGCATCCGCCTTCTCGCTGCGCGCGGTGTCCAGGATTTTCTGGCAGGGCACCATCACGCCGAGGTTCACGACGTCGTAGTTGTTGCACTGAAGCACCACGGCGACGATGTTCTTGCCGATGTCGTGCACGTCCCCCTTGACGGTGGCGATGACGACCTTGCCCTTGGCCTGGCCCGCCTGGCCGGTGCGCGCCTTCTCCGCCTCGATGTACGGGATGAGATGCGCCACCGCCTGCTTCATGACGCGCGCGGACTTGACCACCTGCGGGAGGAACATCTTGCCGGCACCGAAGAGATCGCCGACGACGCCCATGCCCGCCATCAGCGGGCCCTCGATGACCTCGATCGGCTGCGCAGCCTTCAACCTCGCCTCTTCGGTGTCCTCGATGATGTGCGCGGTGATGCCATTGACCAGCGCGTGCGACAGCCGTTCCTCCACGCTGCCGCTGCGCCAGGCGTCGTCCTCCTTCGCCACCTTGCCTTCCGACTTGACCGTATTGGCGAACTCCACCAGGCGCTCGGTCGCGTCCGGACGGCGGTTGAAGAGCACGTCCTCGACGCGCTCGCGCAACTGTGGCTCGATCTTCTCGTAGACGCCGAGCTGCCCCGCGTTGACGATGCCCATCGACATGCCGGCCTGCACCGCGTGGTACAGGAACGCCGTGTGCATCGCCTCGCGCACCGGGTCGTTGCCGCGGAACGAGAAGGAGAGGTTCGACAGGCCGCCGGAGATCTTCACGTGCGGCAGGTTTGCGCGCGCCCACTTCGTCGCCTCGATGTAGTCGATCGCGTAGTTCGCGTGTTCTTCCAGGCCGGTCGCCACGGCGAAGATGTTCGGGTCGAAAATGATGTCCTCGGCGGGAAATCCGGCCTGCTCGGTCAGCAGCCGGTAGGCCCGCGCCAGGATCTCCTTCCGGCGCTCCAGCGTATCCGCCTGGCCCTGCTCGTCGAAGGCCATCACCACCACCGCGGCGCCGTACATCCGGCACAGGCGCGCCTGCCGCAGGAACTCGGCTTCGCCCTCCTTCATGCTGATCGAATTGACGATGCCCTTGCCCTGGATGCACTTCAGGCCGGCCTCGATGACGCTCCACCTCGAGCTGTCGATCATGACCGGCACGCGCGAGATATCCGGTTCGCTTGCGACCAGGTTCAGGAAAGTGACCATTGCGAGCTCGGAATCGAGCATCGCCTCGTCCATGTTGATGTCGATGATCTGCGCGCCGTTCTCGACCTGCTGCCGCGCCACGACCAGCGCCTCGGCATAGTTGCCAGCGAGGATCAGGCGCGCAAAGGCCTTCGAGCCGGTAACATTGGTGCGCTCGCCGACGTTGACGAAGAGCGTGTCGTCGCCGATGTTCAGCGGCTCCAGCCCCGCGAGCCGCAGCATCACCGGGCGCGCGGGGACCTGGCGCGGCGGCACGCCGGCCACCGCCTGCGCGATGGCGCGGATATGCTCGGGCGCGGTGCCGCAGCAGCCGCCGGCGATGTTCAGCCAGCCGTTCCTAGCCCACTCGCCCATCTGGCCGGCCATGGATTCCGGCGTGTCGTCATATTCGCCGAACGCGTTCGGCAGGCCCGCGTTCGGGTGGCACGAGGTGCGCGTGCCCGCGACCCTGGAAAGCTCCTCCACGTACGGGCGAAGCTCCCGCGCGCCCAGCGCGCAGTTCAATCCGATCGCCAGCGGCCGCGCATGCGACACGGAGTTCACGAAAGCTTCGGTGACCTGCCCGGAAAGCGTGCGACCCGAGGCGTCGGTGATGGTGCCGGAGACGATCAGCGGCAGGCGCATGCCGCGCGCGTCGAACTCGGTCTCGATCGCGAACAACGCCGCCTTGCAGTTCAGCGTGTCGAACACCGTCTCGACCAGCACGAGGTCTATGCCGCCCTCGATAAGGCCGTCCAGCGCCTCTCGATACGCCGCCACCAGCGCGTCGAAGTTGACGTTGCGGAACCCGGGATCGTTCACGTCCGGCGAAATCGACGCCGTCTTCGACGTCGGCCCGAGCACACCGGCGACGAAACACGTGCGCGATGGATCCTTTTGTTCCTGCGCTCGCGCGGCTTGCGTGGCGAGGCGCGCGGCTGCGACGTTGAGCTCCCGCGCGAGGCCCTCCATGCCGTAGTCCGCCATCGAGATCGAGGTGGAATTGAAGGTGTTCGTCTCGATGATGTCCGCGCCTGCCTCGAGGTACTCGGCGTGCAGGCGCATGATGAGTTCCGGTTGGGTCAGCACCAGCAGGTCGTTATTGCCTCGCAGGTCGCTGGGCCAGTCGCGAAAGCGCTCACCGCGGAACTGGGCCTCGGTGAGCTTCTCGCGCTGGATCATCGTGCCCATGGCGCCGTCGAGGACGAGAATCCTCTCGGCGAGCAGTGCTTCAAGCTTGTTGGCGTGTGGTCGTGTATGCATGCAGAAAATGAAAAAGCCCGTTCAGCTCTCGCCAGAAACGGGCTTCGGTGCACGTCTCTTTAGCAGCATTTTTTTTCCCGGCGGCTTCATGCCGACGCGTCGGTGGGCGCCCGCAAGCTGAACCTCAAATCGGCGCCGAGTTCGCATTCTCCGGAAAATGTCCCTTGTTGTCAAATGCTTGCAGCTATAATCGGCCGCGGAGAGGCACCCTTCATGGATCATCTGGAACCCAAAGCTGCGGCGGAATTCCTCAGGACCAATGCCGAGGCCCTGTTCATCGACTGTCGCAGCGAAATGGAATACCTGTTCGTCGGCCATCCGGTGGGCGCGCTGCACGTGGCGTGGAACGACGGCCCCGACTGGGACGTGAATCCGCATTTTGTCGGGCAGGTGAAGAAGCTCGCCGGGACCAACCACACCCGCCGTCCCATCGTGCTGATCTGCCGCAGCGGCAATCGTTCGCAGGAGGCCGGCGAAGCGCTCGAGCGCGCCGGCTTCACGAAGGTCTACAACGTGATCCACGGCTTCGAGGGCGAGCTGAACGACGCGCATCAGCGCAATT
The DNA here is from genome assembly GCA_050248795.1 of Burkholderiales bacterium. Classification (GTDB taxonomy): domain Bacteria; phylum Pseudomonadota; class Gammaproteobacteria; order Burkholderiales; family SG8-39; genus CAZTDU01. The sequence continues at coordinate 30,865 of JBFWRS010000006.1, forward strand.
CGATCGCCGGCTGGCGCCACGACGGCCTGCCCTGGGAACAGTGCTGATGGATGCGCCCGGCTTCGACTCGGTGGTCGGACGCTTCGCCTGCGAAGTACAGTGGGGCAACTGCGATCCCGCAGGCATCATTTTCTATCCTACCTACTACCAGTGGTTCGACGCTGCGACCTGGGCGTTCTTCGCGCGCATGGGCTACACCGCGAAGCGCATGCGAGCCGAGCACCGCGCCATGCCGTTGGTGTCCGCCGAATGCCAGTTCCGCCATCCGGCGGAGCAGAGCGACCGCTGCGAGGTGCGCTCGCGCATCGCGCGCTGGGGCGGGAAGTCCTTCGTCGTCGCGCACGAGGTGGTTCGCGACGACGACAGGCTGCTCGCGTCGGGCTCCGAGACGCGCGTCTGGGGCGTGCACGTCGCCGGGCCCGGCTCCGCCATGAGGGGCGAAACCATTCCCGATGCGCTGAAGGCGCTGTTCCGCGCCTAGAGCTCGAAGAAGACCGTTTCGTCCTTGCCCTGCAGGATGACGTCCCACCGCAGCACGCCGGGCTTGCCCGCCACGGGTTTCGCGACGAGCGTGTCGCGGCGCTTTGCGGGGACGAGCGCGAGCACGGCATCCTCGCCGTTGGCCGCGTCGCCGGGGAAGTAGATGCGCGACACCAGCTGCTTCAGCTGCCCGCGCATGAAGATGTTCACCGCGATGTGCGGCGCCTGCAGCCTGCCGTCCGCGCCGGGCACGCGGCCGGGCTTGATGCTCGTGAACCGGTAGCGGCCCTCGTCGTCGGTGGCGACGCGGCCAAAGCCGCGGAAGCCCTTCTCGACCGGTTTTTCCTGCGTGTCCTCGGGACTCGCGTACTTGCCGTGCGCGTTCGCCTGCCAGAGCTCCAGCAGCGCGTCGTTCACCGGCTTGCCGTCGCCATCGAGCACGCAACCCTCGATCGTCACCGGCTCGCCGGAAACGCCCGGGCCGGCAAGCTTGTCGATGATCAGCCAGGTAAGGCCGATGTGCAGGTACGGGCCTACCGTCTGCGAGGTCGTCATCTGCAGGCTCATGTCACTTCTCCATCGGCGTGGCGTCGCGGCCGCGCAGGATGATGTCGAAGCGGTAGCCGAGCGCGATCTCGGGAATCGTCGTCTCCCAGTCGAGCGCGCAGATCAGGCGCTGGCGCGCCTTCTCGTCCGGCACGCAGTTGAACATCGGGTCGTAGGGCAGCAGCGGATCGCCCGGGAAGTACATCTGCGTCACCAGCCGGGTGGCGAACGCCGCCCCGAACAGCGAAAAGTGGATGTGCGCGGGCCGCCAGGCGTTGTAGTGGTTGCGCCATGGGTATTCTCCGGGCCGGATGGTGACGAAGCGGTAGTGGCCGTGTTCGTCGGTAAGCGCGCGGCCGGCGCCGGTGAAGTTCGGATCCATGGGCGCGTCGTGCTGGTCGACGCGGTGCGGATAGCGCCCGGCGGAGTTCGCCTGCCAGAGCTCCACCAGCGTGTGCGGCACCGGCCTGCCGTTCTCGTCGAGCACGCGGCCGCTGACGATGATGCGTTCGCCGATCGGCTCGCCGGCATGCTGGCGGGTGAGGTCGGCGTCGCCCGGCTTCACCTCGTCGTAGCCGAAGACCGGACCGGTCACTTCCGACAGCGACTGCGGCAGCAGCACCAGCGGCTGCGTCGGCGCGCGCTTCACCGTCGACGCGTACATGGGAAACAGGTAGTCCGGCTGCGTGCCGGCGAACGGCTTGCGATAGCTGGCGATGCGGCTCAAGGCATTTTCCTTTCTGCTACAGCGCGGGCAGGATTTTCAGCTTCAGCTCGCCCACGCCGTCGACGCCGCAATGCAGCTCGTCACCAGGCTGGACCGGGCCGACGCCGGCCGGCGTGCCGGAATAGATGATGTCGCCGGGCTCCAGCGTGTAGTACTGCGACAGGTACTCGATCTGCTCGGGCACCGACCAGATCATGTCCGCGAGATCCGCCTTCTGGCGCTGCTTGCCATTCACCGTCAGCCAGATCGCGCCGGTCGTGGGGTGGCCGATCTTGGCTGCCGGCACCAGCGCGCTGCACGGCGCCGCCTCGTCGAAGTCCTTGCCGAAATCCCACGGTCGGCCCTTGTCCTTGCCGATCTGCTGCAGGTCGCGCCGCGTCATGTCCTGGCCGACGCCGTAGCCGAATACATGTGCATTGGCGTCCTTGGCCGGAATGCGCCTGCCCTGCCTTCCGATCGCCACTACCATCTCGGTCTCGAAGTGGAAATTGGCGGTCTTCGCCGGATAGTGGATGTCGGTGCCGGCGGGCACCAGCGCGTGCGCGGACTTGATGAAGAAGAACGGCTGCTCGCGACCATCGCCGCCCATTTCCTTCTGGTGCTCGACGTAGTTGCGCCCGACGCAGAAGATGCGCCGCACGGGGTAGAGGTCGGCGGAGCCCTCGACTTTCAGCGCGGGAGGATTCCACAGTGGTATTGCGTAGGCCATCGCATCGTCTCCGGGTTAGCGACGGCATTCTAAACGCTGCCGGCGAACTCCCGTTCGAGCAGTTCGCGCAGGCGAAAGCGCTGCACTTTGCCGGTCGCCGTGCGCGGCAGTTCGTTCACCACGCGGATCCACTTCGGCCGCTGGTGCCGCGCGAGGCGCGCCTCGCAGGCGGCGCCGGCACCTGCCTGGGCGGCCTGCGCCTCGCCCCTGGCGGTGACGAAAAGCGCGAGGCGCTCGAAGCCGTCGACGTCGGGCACCGTCACGCACGCCGCGTCGGCAACGGTGGCCTCGGCCAGGGCGACTTCCTCGACCAGGCCGGGCCTGACCCACTGGCCGGCCACCTTGATGAGTTCGTCCGAGCGTCCCTGGTGCACGAAGTTGCCTGCAGCATCCTGCAGGAACATGTCGCGGGTGCAGAACCAGCCGTCGCGGAACTGCTCGCGGGTCTGCTCCGGCCGGTTGGCGTAGCCGAGCGCCAGCGCGGGATGCCGCAGCCACAGTTCGGCCGGTTCATCCGGCACGCCTTCCAGGCGCGCTTCCACTCCTGCCAGCGGCTGCCCGGTATGCGTGCCGTCCGAGGTGCCGCGCCGCGTCACCAGGCTTACGCAGTAGGTCTCCGACATGCCGTAGATCGACGCGATCTCGCCACCGGTGACGCCGCGCCAGGCTTCGATCACCGACGACGGCAGCCGCTCGCCGGCTGCGGCGTAGTGTTGTACCGATTTGAACGGGGACAGATCGGCGCCAGCCAGCAGCTGGCGGTAGAACGACGGCACGCTGAAGAATGCCGTGGGCCGGTGCCTCGCAGCGAGCTCGCAGATGCTGTCGACGCTGGCCCACCCCGGGTGCAGGATTGCCGCCGCCCCCAGCGATAGCGGCCCGAGTAGTCCGTTCTCGAGTGCGTAGGCGAAGAAGAGCTTGGAGGTGGCCAGCACACGATCCTTGGCATCCATGCCGAATGCTTCGCGCTGCGCCTGACCCGAGACCAGGATGGCGCGATGCGTGTGGATGATGCCTTTCGGCCGTCCCGTGGTGCCCGAGGAATACAGCCAGAACGCCGCATCATCAGGCAATGCGTCATGCGGTTCAGCGCCGGCGCCGGCGCCGGCGAGCTCCGCGACGTCGATTGCGGGCAGCCCCAGAGACCTGGCGAGCGCTGGCTCGGTCACCAACAGTCGCGCCGCGCTGTCCTCAACCACGTGCTGCAGGTCCGCATCGGCCAGCTTGTTGTTCAGCCCGATCGGAACTACACCGTGCCAGACCGCGCCCAGCCAGGCCACGGCATAACCCGGCGTGTCGCGCAACAGCAGCAGCACCCGCTCGCCGGGCGCGATGCCAAGCTTTGCGTAGGCGTGCGCCGCGCGGCGCACGCGGTCGGCGAGTTCAGCGTAAGTGAGCGATTCCTCGCCGCAAATGAGCGCGGTGCGCGCACCATGGCGCGCGAGGGCCTGCCTTCCCAGCAACGATCCGGCGGCGTTCATGGCGCGTGTCCATGCACCGCAAGCCGCATGTCACGCATCGCCCCAGACGTCTTGCGCAGTCTCGATTACCAGCCGCAGCTTCGCGCGCTGGGCCTCGACCGCGATGTTGTTGCCATGCACCGTGCTCGAGAATCCGCATTGCGGGCTGAGCGCGAGCTGCTCCAGCGGGACGAACTTCGCGGCTTCGTCGATGCGGCGCTTCAGGTCGTCCTTCTTCTCCAGTTCACCGAGCTTGGTCGTCACCAGGCCAAGCACCACGATCTTGCCCTTGGGCAGGAAGCGCAGGGGCCGGAAGTCGCCGCTCCTCGCGTCGTCATACTCGAGGAAATAGGCGTCGACGCCCATTTCGGACAACAGCGCCTCGGCTACCGGCTCGTAGCCGCCCTGCGCCGCCCAAGTGCTCTTGAAGTTGCCGCGACACAGGTGAACGGCGAGCGTCATGCCGGCCGGCTTCTTCGCCACGACGCGGTTGATGAACTTCGCGTAGCGGTGCGGCAACTCATCCGGGTCGTCGCCGCGCGCGCGCGCGGCGTCGCGCATCTTTTCGTCGCACAGGTACGCGAGGTTCGTGTCATCCATCTGCACGTAGCGGCAGCCCGCGTTCGCGAGCGATTGCAGTTCTTCGCCGTACGCGTTTGCCACGTCTTCGTAGAAATCGGGTTCCAGCTCGGGGTAGTGCGCCTTGCTGATGCCGGCGCGGCCGCCGCGGAAGTGCAGCATCGTGGGCGATGGAATCGTCACCTTGGGCGTGCGCGTGGTGCGCGATTTCAGGTATTCGAAGTCCGCCAGCTGGATGTCCTTTACGTGGCGCACCTTGTCCACCACGCGCATTACTGGCGGTGCCAGTTCCTCGGTGCCGTCGGGCTTTCTCACGGTGACCGGAATGTCGGTCTTCACGCCGCCGAGCTGCTCGAGGAAATCGATGTGAAAGTAGGTGCGCCGGAACTCGCCGTCGGTGATGCTCGACAGACCGGTCTCCTCCTGGAACTTCACCACCTCCGCGATGGCGCGGTCTTCGACCTCGCGCAACGCCGCGGCGCTGATCTCGCCACGCGCCTTTTTCTCGCGCGCCTCCAGCAGGTACTGCGGACGCAGGAAACTGCCGACATGATCGGCGCGGAACGGCGGGGTGCTGCGGCGTTCTGCCATGACGAACCTCCTTGGAGCGAGTATAACCAAGCCGCCATGAAGAAAAGCAGGCCGTCTGAACTGCGCCAGGGCGCGCTTCCGCGCCTGCTCGGCTACCGCCTGCGGCTCGCGCAGCAGACCGTATTCGAGGACTTTGCCACCCATGTGAAAGGCATCTCGCCCGGCCGCATCGGCGTGCTGGTCCTGATCGAGGCGAACCCGGGCGTGACGCAGAGCCGCCTCGCAGAGGCCGTGCGGCGCGACCGCTCGACGATGGTCGGCGTGCTGGACGAACTCCAGGCGCGCGGTTTCATCGAGCGCCGTCGCGGCGAAGACCGTCGCACCAACACGCTGCAGCTGACACGCGCCGGGCATGCGTTCCTTGCTCGCGCGATGCGCCAGATCGAAGCGCATGAACGTCGCATCGGCGCGCGCCTGACGCGCTCCCAGCGCGCACAGTTGCTGCGCCTGCTCGAGCGCGTCGGGCAATGAAAAAGGGCGCCCGAAGGCGCCCTGGGGAAGCTTTGCGGAGCGCGCGCCTCAGTTGTTGTACGCGGCCTCGCCATGCTCGGCGATGTCCAGGCCTTCGGACTCGGCGTCTTCGCTTACGCGCAGGCCGATCGTCATGTCGAGCACCTTCAGCAGCACGTAGCTGATGACGCCGGTGTAGACGAGCGTGAAGCCCACGCTCGCCGCCTGCACGCCGAGCTGTGCGCCGATGCCGGCATTGTTGCCGCCGAACCCGGTGCCCCCCAGGCCTGGCGAGGCGAGGATGCCGATGCCCAGCGCGCCTATGATGCCGGCGACACCGTGCACGCCGAACACGTCCAGCGCGTCGTCGTACCCCAGCGAGCGCTTCAGGTAGGCCACAGCCCAGAACGCGCCGACGCCGGCCACGCCACCGAGCACGATCGCGCCCATCGGCCCCGCATTGCCGCAGGCGGGGGTGATCGCCACCAGCCCGGCAACGGCGCCCGAGGCGGCGCCGAGCAGGCTCGGCTTGCCCTTGATCAGCCACTCGGCGAAGATCCACGCGAGCACCGCCGCAGCGGTCGCCAGTTGCGTGTTCAGCATCGCGAGCGCGGCGCTGCCGTTGGCGGCGAGCGCGCTGCCGCCATTGAAGCCGAACCAGCCCACCCACAGCAGCGCCGCGCCGGTGAGCGTGAAGGTCAGGTTGTGCGGTGGCATCGCCACCTTGCCGTAGCCCTTGCGCTTGCCCAGCACGATCGCGGCCACCAGCCCGGCGATGCCGGCGTTGATGTGCACCACGGTGCCGCCGGCGAAGTCGATCGCGCCCATGCCTGCGATCCAGCCGCCGCCCCAGACCATGTGGGCCATCGGCGCGTAGCAGACCAGCAGCCACAGGCTCGTGAACCACAGCATGGCAGAGAACTTCATGCGCTCGGCGAAGGCGCCGACGATGAGCGCGGGCGTGATCGCGGCGAAGGTCAGCTGGAACGTCGCGAACAGAAGCTCCGGAATGGTTCCCTGCAGCGACGCCGGCGTGACACCGGACAGGAACGCCTTGGACAGGCCGCCGACGACGCTGTTGCCCTCGCTGAATGCCAGGCTGTAGCCGACCAGCGCCCACAGCACCGACATCAGTGACAGCGTGACAAACACGTGCATCAGCACGGACAGCGCATTCTTGGCGCGCACCATGCCGGCGTAGAACAGCGCCAGGCCCGGCACCACCATCAGCACGACCAGCACCGTGGAGGTCAGCATCCAGGCGGTGTCGCCGCTGTCGAGCTTGGGTTTGTCCTGCGCGAAGGCCGTGCCGGCGACGAACAGCAGCGTCGCGAGCGGCAGGCGTGCAAGCATCTTCTTCATTGCAATCTCCCTAGAGCGCTTCCGCATCGGTCTCGCCGGTGCGGATGCGGATGGCTTTTTCGAGGTCGTAGACGAAGATCTTGCCGTCGCCGATCTTTCCGGTGCGCGCGGCCTTCTCGATCGCCTCGATGACGCGCTCGAGCTGCTCGGTCTTCACCGCGGCTTCGATCTTCACCTTGGGCAGGAAATCGACCACGTATTCGGCGCCACGGTACAGCTCGGTGTGGCCCTTCTGCCGGCCGAAGCCCTTGACCTCCGTGACCGTGATTCCCTGCACGCCGATCGCCGAGAGCGCTTCGCGCACCTCGTCGAGCTTGAACGGCTTGATGATGGCGCTGACGATTTTCATCTGCATGCCCCCGTCAGAACGTCCTGCCGACCGACAGCACCAGGGTGCTGTCGCCGGTCTTCTTGCAGCGGGCCGCGTTGCCGGCCTCGCATGCCGTGTACCAGCCCTTGGTGGCATCGCTGCCGACCAGGGCCGCGCCGAGCAACCAGCCATGCATGTCGTAGCTCAGGCCGACCTTGTAGTCGGTGTAGTCGAGCTTGCCGTAGTTCTTCACCTTCTGGTGCCCGATGTGGCCGGTAAGCGTCAGCTTCGGTGCGATCTCGACGCTGGCCGTGAGGTCGAGGTACCCGGAGCCCTTCGATCCGCCCGGCGCGGCGCCGAAGCAGTCTGCGGCGTTGCCGGTGGCCGCGTTCTGGCACGCCGTGCCGAAGGTCTCTGACTTGGTGCCGAAGAAATTCGTCGTCGTGCGGCTGTACTTCAGCGTTACCCACTTCCAGCTCAGCCCGGCGTAAACCTCGAAGGTGTTGGCCTTGGTGGTGCCACCAGCAGGATTGATATCGTAGAACTTGGTGCCCGGGTACCAGTAGTACAGGCCGCCCAGGTCGAGCGTGAAGTCCTTGCCCAGCGGCCACTTGTAGCCGCCGTAGAAGTCCCACTCCATCGCCGGGCCGTTCGGGAACTGGTTGCCGCTGACGTTCGAGGCCCAGGTACCGAGGTAGAAGCCGCTGGCATGGCTGTAGTCGAACCCGCCCTGCACCGCCGGGCGCTTGAATGTCTGCGAGATGCCGCGGAAGCGGTAGTCGGAGACGAGGCTCAAGTTGCCGCTGAAACTGTGCGGCGACTGCGCCGCCGCCTGGGCCAGTGCGACAGAAGGCAGCGCGGAGAGGAGGACGAACGAGACAAGCAGCTTGCGCATGATGACGCTCCAGGGTTGATGTCATGACCTTCCTCCGTGAGCATCCTTCGTGCCAGACCTTCTTCCCAATGATTTCAAAGGCTTGAGACATGCCCCCCGAGCGGGCGCACCATCTTGGGGCGCTCGCAGGCAGCCTCGCCCGTGCATAGTGCGGCGACTACAATGCGTCGATGATCGACAGGAAACTGCTGGATGAGTTGAGCGCCCGCGTGGCGGAGGCGGTGCGCGCTTCCCCTGCCCCGGACATCGAGAAGAACCTGCGGGCGCTGCTCACGGCGTTCTTTGCGCGCTTCGACCTGGTCGCACGCGAGGATTTCGAGGTGCAAAGAAAGATGCTCGAGCGTGCCCAGGCGAAGCTCGCCAGTCTCGAGGCCCGGCTCGCGGAACTCGAAGCGCGAAGGTAAACCCACGGGCCTCCCGCCGCGTTGTGCGGTGCTGGAGGATCCATGTCGCTGGCACTGGTGGCGAGCCGCGCGCTCGCCGGGATAGACGCGCCCGAAGTCACCGTCGAGGTCCACCTCGGGCCTGGCCTGCCGATGTTCACCATCGTCGGCCTGCCGGACGCCGAGGTACGCGAAGCGAAGGATCGCGTGCGCGCGGCACTCAATCACGCGCATTTCGAGTTTCCGGCACGCCGCATTACCGTCAATCTCGCGCCTGCCGACCTGCCGAAGGACTCCGCGCGCTTCGATCTCCCCATCGCGCTCGGCATCCTCGCCGCGAGCGGCCAGGTGCGCGCGGAATCGCTGCAGGCGCATGAGTTCGCCGGCGAACTGTCGCTGAACGGCGAACTGCGTCCGGTGCGCGGGGCGCTGGCGATGGCGCTGGGCGCGCGCGGTGCCGGTCGCGCCTTCGTGCTGCCGGAGGCAAATGCCGGCGAGGCGGCGCTCGCCGGCGGCGACGGTATCCTGCCGGCGCGCTCGCTGCTCGATGTCTGCGCGCACCTGATGGGCGAGTCGCCACTGCCCGGATTCGCTGGCGCCGTTCGCGCCGTGCCCGCGACGTACGCCGATTTCGCCGAGGTCAAGGGACAGGCGCAGGTGAAGCGCGCGCTGGAGGTCGCGGCGGCGGGCGCGCACAGCGCGCTGCTGATCGGCCCCCCCGGCACCGGCAAATCGATGCTCGCCACGCGCTTTGCCGGCATCCTGCCGCCCTTGACTGCAGCCGAGGCGCTGGAGGTTGCCGCCATCCACTCCGCGTCGTCGAAGGGATTCGAAGTCGGGCGCTGGGGCGAGCGACCGATGCGCGCACCGCATCACACGGCCTCCAGTGCAGCGCTGGTGGGCGGCGGCAGTCCGCCGCGCCCCGGCGAGATTTCGCTCGCGCATGGCGGCGTGCTGTTCCTCGACGAACTGCCGGAATTCGGCCGCAACGTGCTGGAGGCGCTGCGCGAGCCGCTGGAGGCGGGCAGCGTGTCGATCGCGCGCGCGGCGCGACAGGCGCAGTTTCCGGCGCGCTTCCAGCTCATCGCGGCAATGAACCCCTGCCCCTGTGGCTACCTCGGCGACCCGGCAGGTCGTTGCCGCTGTACGCCGCAGGCAGTGGCACGATACCGTTCGCGCATCTCGGGGCCGCTCGCCGACCGCATCGATATCAAGATCGAAGCGCCTGCGCCGCGCGATGGCGAGTTGACCGCGAGAGGCGACGCCGAGCCTAGCAGCGCGATCCGCGCGCGCGTGTGCGCCGCGCGCGAGCGCCAGCTCGCCCGGCAGGGCAAGGCCAACGCGCGGCTGGGCCCGCGCGAAATCGAGCGACACTGCCCCATCGACGCGCAGGCCGAGGCCCTGGTCAAGGAGGCGATACGCAGGCTCGCATTGTCGGCGCGGGCGTACCACCGCGTGCTGCGCGTGGCGCGCACCATCGCGGACCTGGCCGCGAGCGACACCATTGCAGCGGCCCAGATCGCCGAAGCGATCCAGTACCGCAGGCTCGACGCCGGGATGTAGTTAGACTTCGCCCATGGCGACATGGGCGATCGGCGACGTGCAGGGCTGCTACGACGAACTGTCGGCGCTGGTGTCGCGCATCGGCTTCGATGCCGCGCGCGACACGCTGTGGTTCGTTGGCGACCTCGTCAATCGCGGACCGAAATCGCTGCAGACGCTGCGCTACGTGCGCGGGCTCGGCGATGCCGCGCGCGTGGTGCTCGGCAATCACGACCTGCACCTTGTCTGCCGCGCCGAGGGCCTGTGGAAGCGCCGCGAGGACGACACGCTGGACGCCGTGCTCGAAGCCGCCGACGGCAGCGAACTGGTTGCCTGGCTGCGCACGCGCCCGCTGATGCATGTCGAGGGCGGCTACGCCATGCTGCACGCAGGCTTGCTGCCCGGCTGGTCGATCGCGCAGGCGTGCGCCTGTGCACGCGAAGTCGAGGCCGCGCTGGCCGCACCCGGCTACCGGGATTTCCTCTCGCACATGTACGGCAGCGAGCCTTCGCGCTGGCGCGAGTCGCTTTCCGGCTGGGAGCGCCTGCGCGCCATCGTCAACGTGTTCACGCGCATGCGCTTCACCACGGCGGACAACGACATCGAAGTGCGCACCAAGGGCGAGAAGCCGCCGCCCGGATACAGCCCATGGTACGAACTGCGCGAAGCGGGCGACGACGCCACCATCGTCTGCGGGCACTGGTCGACGCAGGGACTGAAGGTGCTCCCGCATATGGTCGCGATCGACACCGGCTGCGTGTGGGGCGGCGCGCTCACCGCGGTGCGGCTGGAAGACCGCGAGATCGTCCAGTTGCCCTGCCCCGGTCACCGTAAACCAGGAGGAGACTCATGAGCGATTGCGTGTTCTGCAGGATCGTCGCCGGGCAGATTCCGTCGACGCGGGTGTTCGAGGACGAACAGACGCTGGCCTTCATGGACATCGGCCAGGTGAACCCGGGCCACGTGCTGGTGGCGGCAAAGCCGCACGTCGAGAATATCTATGGTCTCGACGATGCGCTCGCGGCGGCCGTGTTCCGCACCGCCGCGCGCGTCGCAAGGTCGGTGCACGCGGCGTTTTCGCCGCCCGGGCTGTCGATCTACCAGGCCAACGGCAAGCCGGCCGGGCAGACGGTGTTCCACTTCCACCTGCACGTGCTGCCGCGCTGGGACGGCGACGGCATGCAACTCACCTGGCCGGTGAAGAACCCGCCGCGCGAGAAGCTGGAAGAGTACGCGGCGAAGATTCGCCCGGCGCTAGCGCCTCACCAGGGCGAGTAGCCGAACGCCTTGCGGAAGCGCTCCTCGACCTCGGTCTTCGAGGGCGCGTGGTTCTGCGGCCCGCGGTGCGCGATCTTGATCGATCCCATCAGCGAGCCGAGCCGGCCGGTGCTCTCCCAGTCCCAGCCGTTGGTGATGCCGTAGAGCAGTCCGGCGCGATACGCATCGCCGCAGCCGGTGGGATCGACCACGGCCTCGGCGGCGACACCGGGGATCTCGTGGCACTTGCCGCCGGCATGGATCTGCGAACCCTTGCCGCCCAGCGTCACCACCAGCGCCTTCACCTCGCGCGCGATGTCCGCCAGCTTGCGGCCGGTCTTGTCCTCGAGCAGCTTGCCCTCGTAGTCGTTCACCGCGATGTAGTCGGCGAGGCGGAAAAATTCAATCAGCTCATCGCCGGAGAACATCGGCAGGCCCTGCCCCGGATCGAACAGGAACGGGATGCCGTGCTCGGCGCACTGGCGCGCGTGCTGCTGCATGCCCTCCTTGCCATCGGGCGAAACGGTTGCCAGCGTGGCACCAAGCGCCGGCGTGATGCGGTTCTCGTGCGCGTGGTTCATGGCGCCTGGATGGAAGGCGATGATCTGGTTGTCGTCCAGGTCGGTGGTGATGAACGCCTGTGCGGTGAACTGGCCCGGGATGCGGCGCAGGTGCTCGTGCGCGATGCCCTGTGCATCGAGGCGCGACAGGTACGGCGCGATGTCCTCGCCCACCGTCGCCATCAGCAGCGGCGCACCACCCAGCAGCTTCAGGTTGTAGCCGATGTTGCCCGCCGTGCCGCCGAACTCGCGGCGCATCTCCGGTGTGAGAAAACACACATTCAGGATGTGCAGCTGGTCCGGCAGCAGGTGGTTCCTGAAGCGGTCGGGGAACACCATGATGGTGTCGTATGCGATCGAGCCGGTGACGAGTATGGTCATGTTGCCTTTGCGGTAGGGTGAATCACGGAAAGAAAAGGTAGAGCCGGTAACCGGTGGCGCTGACGCGCCGGGTGTCCAGCGGCAGGCTGAGCACCACCTCGCCGCCGGGCGGCACGCCGCGCGGCAGCAGTTCGGCCAGCGGACGCTCACGCAGGTAGTCGGCCGGCAGCAGCACGCGCCGCGCCACCGGGCTGTCGGCGGTGTCAGTGAGCGTCAGTTCCAGCGCCGGATACTCCTGGGGAAACGGCGCACGGTTGCGCAGCACCGCGTTCAGCAGGATCACCGCTTCGCGCTGGCCGTCAGCCTGCAGTTCGGAGGATTCGATGCTCATCAGCTCGGGTCGCCGCGGCAGGCGCACCTGGCAGCCCACCGCTTCACACGCGGCGTCCAGGTACGGGCGCGCCTGCGGCAACAGCACCGCGAGCTCGGTGCGGTAGTGATGCAGCGCCTGCGCGAGCAGCAGCGCGAACGCGAGGACCGCGAGCAGCCCCCACGTCGCGGCGTGGCGGGGCCGGGGCGGCGGCTCGGCGAGGAATGCGACCGGCGGCTCATCGTCCGCGGCTCCCGCGGCGGGACGCGGCGGGCGCGGCGTCGCGCGCGGGCGCGCGGGTGTGCGCCCCGGATCGAACAGGCCGAGTTGCGGCGACGGTTCGCGTACACCTGCATCCTGCTGCGCGACCAGGTGCGCGACGCCGTCGAACACTGTCGTGCACTTGCCGCAGCGCACCTTGCCGCCCTTGGCCGACAGTTGCGCGGGCAGCACGCGGAAGGCGGTGGCGCACTGCGGGCAGCGCGTGACCAGGCTCATCGACGCGTTCCCGCGACCAGCACCCAACCGTCCTCGCTGCCCGCCACCTGCAGCTCGCAACTCGCGGCATAGGCGGCGATCACATCGGCGGCCTGTGCGCCGAGGATGCCGGACAGCGCAATCCGTCCGCCGGGACGCGTGCGGGAGGCGATCTCCGGCGCGAGGGCGATCAGCGGATTGGCAAGGATATTGGCGAGCACGATGTCGTATTGGCCTGGTGCGAGCGTGTCCGGGGTGCAGGCGCGCAGCGTAACGCCGTTGTCGGCTGCATTCGATACCGCGGCCGCCAGCGCCTGTGGATCGATGTCGACGCCATCGGTGTGTGCCGCACCCAGGCGCGCCGCGGCGATGGCCAATATACCGGAACCGCAACCGTAGTCGAGGACGCGCAGGCCGGCGCAGCCGCTGCGTTCCAGCCAGCCGAGCACCAGCCGCGTGGTCGGGTGCGAGCCGGTGCCGAACGCGAGCCCCGGATCGAGCCTGACCACCACCGCGGCGGGATCCTGCGGCGGCGCATGCCAGCTCGGTACGATCCACAGGTGCTCACCCGCCTGCACCGGCGCGAACTGCGCCTGCGTCGCGCGCACCCAGTCCTGTTCCTCGACTTGCGCGTGCGTGAACTGCGGCGGCGGGATGCCGGCCGCCATGCTTGCGGCGCCGATCAGCGCCGCGGCATCGCAATCCTGCGGCGCCAGCGCATGCACCCGGTTGCGGTCCCACGCCGCGCCCGATTCCCACGACGGTTCGCCATAGAGCGGGCGTTCGCGCACGGTGCCCGCATCGGCATCCTCGATCGACACCGAGATCGCGCCTGCCTCGAGCAGCGCGTCCGAGAAGGCCTCGGCGTGCGCCGCATCCACCTCGGCGCTTAGCGAGAGCCAGGGCATCACTTCGCCGGCTTCTTCTCCTGCGCGAGCTTCTGCTCCAGGTAGTGGATCGACGTGCCGCCACGCAGGAACCGGTTGTCGTGCATCAGGTCCAGGTGCAGCGGAATGTTCGTCTGTATGCCCTCCAGCACCATCTCCGAGAGCGCGATGCGCATGCGCCGGATCGCCTGGTCACGCGTGTCGCCGTAGGCGATCACCTTGGCGACCATCGAGTCGTAGTGCGGCGGTACCGTGTAGCCCGCATAGATGTGCGTGTCGACGCGGATTCCGGGCCCGCCGGGAGGGTGGTACGACACGATCTTCCCGGGCGATGGCGTGAAGCGGTACGGGTCCTCGGCGTTGATGCGGCATTCCACCGCATGGCCGCGGAACTGCACATCGCGCTGCCGGAACGACAGTTTCTCGCCTGCGGCGATGCGGATCTGCTGCTGCACGATGTCGATGCCGGTGATCATCTCGGTCACCGGATGCTCCACCTGCACGCGCGTGTTCATCTCGATGAAGTAGAACTCGCCGTTCTCGTAGAGGAATTCGAAGGTGCCCGCGCCGCGATAGTTGATGCGGCGGCAGGCATCGGCGCAACGCTCGCCGATGCGCTCGCGCAGCTTCGCCGGCAGGTCGGGCGCCGGCGCTTCCTCGAGGATCTTCTGGTGCCGGCGCTGCATCGAGCAGTCGCGCTCGCCGAGGTACACCGCATTCTTGTGGCTGTCGGCCAGCACCTGGATCTCGACGTGCCGCGGGTTCTCGAGGAATTTCTCCAGGTACACCATCGGATTGCTGAAGGCGGTCTGCGCCTCGTTGCGCGTCATGCTGACGGCGTTCAGCAGCGCCGCCTCGGTGTGCACCACGCGCATGCCGCGCCCGCCGCCGCCCCCGGCGGCCTTGATGATGACCGGGTAGCCGATCTTGCGCGCGATGCGCACGATCTCCTTGGGGTCCTCGGGCAGGGCGCCCTCGGATCCCGGCACGGTGGGCACGCCGTTCTTGATCATGGCCTGCTTGGCGCTGACCTTGTCGCCCATCAGCCTGATGTTCTCCGGGCGCGGGCCGATGAACACGAAGCCGCTGCCCTCGACCTTCTCGGCGAAATCGGCGTTCTCGGAGAGGAAGCCATAGCCGGGATGGATTGCCTCGGCGTCGGTGACTTCGGCCGCACTGATGATCGCGGGAATGTTCAGGTAACTTTGCGCGGACGGCGGCGGGCCGATGCAGACGGACTCGTCGGCCAGCTTGACGTACTTCGCCTCGGTGTCGGCCTCGGAGTGAACCACCACCGTGCGTATGCCCAGCTCGCGGCAGGCGCGCTGGATCCGCAGCGCGATCTCGCCGCGATTCGCGATGAGGATCTTCTCGAACATCGCCATCAGGCGATGACGAACAGCGGCTGGCCGTACTCGACCGGCTGCCCGTTCTCCACCAGTATCGCCTTCACCACGCCCGTGGCGTCGGCCTCGATCTCGTTCATCAGCTTCATGGCCTCGATGATGCAGATGGTCTCGCCCTGCTTGATCGACTGACCGACTTCGACGAAGGGCCTCGCGTCCGGCGCCGAGGCGCGGTAGAAGGTGCCGACCATCGGCGCCTTGACCACGTGACCTTCGGGCTTCTGCTCGGCTGCCGGCGCGGGCGCCGCCTCGGCGGGGCCCGCAATCGCCGCCGGTGCCGGCAAAGGCGCGGGCGCGTGAATCGCCGCGCCGGGCTGGCCGGTGGCAAGCACGCCGCCCCGCGCGATGCGGACTTTCTCCTCGCCCTCGGTGATCTCGAGCTCGGCGATTCCCGATTCCTGCACCAGGTCGATCAGCTTCTTCAGTTTGCGCAGATCCATGCTGCCCCCTTTGCGGCGCGGCTAGATGCCGGCCTTGATGCGTTGGATGGCGTAGTCCAGTGCGAACTCGTAGCCGCGCCGGCCCAGGCCGGCGATGGTTCCCACCGCAATGTCCGACACGAACGAGCGATGGCGGAACGGTTCGCGGGCATGCACGTTGGACAGGTGGACCTCGATGAACGCGATGCTTCCAGCCGCCAGCGCGTCGCGGATCGCCACGCTGGTATGCGTGTAGGCCCCCGGATTGATGATGATGAAGCCGGTGCCGTCGCGACTTGCCTGCTGGATCCGGTCCACCAGGGCACCTTCATGGTTCGACTGGAAGCAGCTGACGCGCACCCCGGCCCGCCGGCCCTGGCCCTGCAGCGCGAGATCCACATCTGCCAGCGTGCCGTGGCCATAGATGTGGGGCTCCCGGGTGCCCAGGAGGTTCAGGTTAGGGCCGTGCAGCACAAGAACCGATTGGGCCGGTTTGGTGGATTTTTTCGCCATGTTCGACGTAGATGACGGCATTTTAGTCGATCAATGTTCTCGCTGGGCGGGTTGCCCATGGCTGGGCGATGAAGGCAGCATGCAAAGTCGTCACTTTGACGACATTTACCACCACGTTCGCGGATCTTAGCCGGTTTTCCGTGCTGAAACCAGGCTTTCAACCTCACGGATACCGGCTCGTTCGATAGTCCGCCCGGCGACCGAGGTCTTCAAGGCTACGCGCTCGTCCCGCGGATCGTACACCGAGATGCTGAGTTCGCTGTCCTGCCAGGCGAACTTGAGCATGCTCACCGCGCGTGCCCGCTCACCGGAGTAGCGCCTGACTTCGGCCGATTCGTAGGCGATGCCCTGGTCGAGCAGGAAGATCTCCACGTCCTTGGAACTCTCGGGAAAGAGCTGCAGCTCGATGGCCGCGAACGGCCCCGCGGTGCCGGTCAGAACCGGGCCGGTGAGATACGGATGAAACTGTTCCAGCAGGCGCATCGCCGCCAGGGCCTGGCGGCGCAGCTTCCCCACCCGCTCGGGATGTTCCTCGGCCTGGTAGAGCGCGCGATACGCGTGCAGTTCGGCCTCGACTTCGTCATTTCCCGGCAGCGATTCCGTATCCGCAGCGCCGAGCTGCCGCGCGGCCTTGCGCTTGGCGAGAGAGAAGTCGTCGATGCCGTCCTCGGCCATCAGGCGCGCCGCTGCTGCGGCGATCCTCGTTCGCATGCCATGCTGGCGCGCGTTCCTGCGGCTCATCGCGGAGTTCCTTCAGGGTCGCTCCCATCATAATAGACACCTGCATGGGCGCGCACCTACACATACTCGGCATCTGCGGCACCTTCATGGGTGGCATCGCCGCGATCGCGCGCGCCGCGGGGCATCGCGTCACCGGCTGCGACGCGGCGGTGTATCCGCCGATGAGCGAGCAGCTCGAGCGCCTGGGAATCGAACTTATCGAGGGCTATGGCGCCGACCAGCTTGCGCTGGCGCCGGACGTGTGGGTGGTCGGCAACGTCGTCACCCGCGGCAATCCGCTGATGGAGGCGATACTCGACCGCGGCGACCGCTATGTGTCCGGGCCGCAGTGGCTGGCGGAAAACGTGCTGCAGGGCCGCCACGTGCTTGCGGTAGCCGGGACGCACGGCAAGACCACCACGGCGGCAATGCTGGCCTGGGTGCTGGAGCGTGCCGGATTGCAGCCGGATTTCCTCATCGGCGGCGTGGCAAATGATTTCCCGGTGTCGGCGCGGCATGGCGGCAGCAGGCACTTCGTCATCGAGGCGGACGAGTACGACACCGCATTCTTCGATAAGCGCTCCAAGTTCGTGCACTACCGCCCCAGAACCGCGATATTGAACAATCTCGAGTTCGATCATGCAGACATCTTCTCCGATCTTGCTGCTATCGAGCAGCAATTCCATCACTTCGTGCGTATCGTGCCGAGTCGAGGTCGGATCATCGCCAACGCTGCGGATGCCGCACTGAAGCGCGTGCTGGCGCGTGGCTGCTGGTCCGGGCTGGAGTACTTCGGCGCTGCACCCGGCTGGCAGGCAGGGGTGCCGGGTAGCGAGGGCGAGTTCGAGGTCGCCTGCGACGGCAAGGTGCTCGGCAGGCTGCGCTGGAACCTTCTGGGTGCGCACAACCGGCTGAACGCGCTGGCGGCGATCGCCGCTGCGCGGCATGCCGGCGTCGAGCCGGCCGCGGCGATCGAGGCGCTTGCGGCCTTCGGCGGCGTCAAGCGCCGCATGGAAGTGAAGGGGAGGGCGCGCGGTATCACCGTGTACGACGATTTTGCCCACCACCCGAGCGCAATCCGCACCACGCTGGAGGGGCTGCGCGCCAGGGTAGGCGCGGCGCGGATACTGGCGGTACTCGAGCCGCGCTCGAACACCATGAAACTCGGCGTGCTGAAGGACGAACTGCCGCAGAGCCTTGCCGCCGCCGACCGCGTCTACGTCCTTGGCGACGGCCTCGGCTGGAACGCGGCGGCGCTGCTGGCACCGCTCGGGTCACGTGCGCAGGTGCACGGCAGCCTGGAGCAACTCGTCGCGGCGGTAGCCGCAGACGCGCGCGAGGGGGATCACGTGCTCGCCATGTCGAACGGCGGCTTCGGCGGCTTTCACGCGAGACTGTTGGCAGCGCTGGGCGCGACGAAAGCGCTCGCTTGATCATCTACCTGCACGGCTTCAACAGCGCGCCTTCCTCGTACAAGGCGCGCACGCTGCACAGGTTCATGCAGGAGCGCGGCCTGGGGCAGCTGTTCTGCTGTCCGGACCTGCCGCACCGGCCGCAGGAAGCCGTGGCGCTGATCGAGGCGGAGTTCGCCAGGCAGGCAACCGGCAGCGTCACCTTCGTCGGCAGCTCGCTCGGCGGCTTCTACGCCACGTGGTTCGCCGAGCGCCACGGCTGCCGCGCGGTGCTGATGCAGCCGGCGGTGTATCCGCATATCGGGCTCGAGTCGAGGCTCGGTCCGCAGCGCAACCTGTACACGGCGGCCGAGTACGAGCTGACGCAGGCCCATCTGGACGCCTGGCGCGCGCTCGAGGTCGAGGAGGTGGACCCGGAGCGCTACCTGCTGCTGCTCGAAACCGGCGACGAGTTGCTCGACTATCGCGAGGCGGTGCGCAAGTACGAGGGCGCGCGCATGGTCATCCGGCAGGGCGGCGACCACACCCTGCAGAGCTTTCCGGAGCACCTGCCGCGCATCCTCCGCTTTGCCGGCATCGACGCGCGGTAGGCATGCAGCTGCTCTACGAAGAGGACGGCGAGTTCAAGGTCGGCACCGTGCTGTCCTCGGGACCTGCGTCCCACCAGGTCGAGAGTCCGCACGGACGTCGCACGAAGATCAAGTCCGGCAGCGTGCTGCTCGCCTTCGAGCAGCCGCCGGGCGCGCTGCTGCTCGAGCAGGCGCGGCAGTACGCGGATGGACTGGACACCGATTTCCTCTGGCAATGCTGCGGCGCCGACGAATTTTCATTCGAGGACCTCGCGCGCGACTATGTCGGCAGGGCGCCGACCCCGGTGGAAGCCGCCGGCGTGCTGATGAAGCTGCACGCGGCGCCGATGTACTTCCATCGCAAGAGCCGCGGGCGCTTTCGCGCCGCGCCGCCGGAGACGCTGAAGCTCGCGCTTGCCGGCCTTGAGCGCAAGCGCCTGCTCGAGCAGCAGGTGGCGGGCTGGGTGGCGAGCCTGGCGCGCTTTGAGTGCCCCGCCGAGATCGCCGCGCTGAAGGACGAGCTGCTGTACCGCCCGGATCGCGCCAAGCCGCAGACCAGGGCGTTCGAGCAGGCAGTGAAGGAACTGGGCCTGACGCCGGTGCAGCTGTTTGCGCGCTGCGGCCTGCTGCAGGACAGCCACGCCTATCACCTCAACAGGTTCCTCTACGAGTTCCACCCGCTGGGCGAGGCCTTCGCGGCGCACGAAGTACCCCTGCCGCCGGATGACCTGCCGATGGCCGAGGCCGACGCCTTCAGCCTGGATGACGCCGGCACCACCGAGATCGACGACGCGTTCTCCCTCAGCAGGGTGTCGGAAGACGAATGGCGCGTGGGCATCCACATCGCCGCGCCCGGCCTTGCCATCGCGCCGGGGTCGCCGCTGGACGCCATCGCGCGCGCGCGCCTGTCCACCGCGTACATGCCGGGCTGCAAGTTCACCATGCTGCCCGACGACGTCGTGGCGCGCTTCTCGCTGGACGAAGGTGGCTATCGGCCCGCAGTGTCGCTGTACCTCACCGTATCCGCCGTGGATTTCTCGGTGCGCGCGCGCGGCACCCGGCTCGAGCGGGTGCGCATCGCCGCCAACCTGCGGCATGCCGACTGCGATGCGCTGAACCACGCGTTCGAGGAGGGCAGCACGCTCGGCCTGCCGCACGAGGACGCGCTGCGCGTGCTGTGGCACTTCGCCGGCGCGCTGGAGGCCGCGCGTGGCAGGCCGAGCGTGAATGCCGCGCAGCTCGATTACAACTTCGAAGTCGAGGACGGGCGCGTCACCATCGTGCCACGCCGCCGCGGCGCGCCGCTGGAGAAGCTCGTTTCCGAACTGATGATCCTTGCCAACAGCGGCTGGGGCAGCCTGCTCGCGGAGCGCGACATCGCCGCGATCTACCGCGTGCAGTCCACCGGCAAGGTGCGCCTGTCGGTGCATCCGGAAGCGCACGAGGGACTCGGCGTGAGCTGCTACGCATGGATGAGTTCCCCGCTGCGCCGCTATGTCGACCTGGTGAACCAGTGGCAGCTGATCGCGGCGGTGTCGGGCCGCAGGCCGCCGTTCACCCGGGCGTCGGAAGGGCTGCTCACGGCACTCCGGGCATTCGAGGTGGTCTACGCGCGCTACGACGAGCACCAGCGCACGATGGAGAACTACTGGTGCCTGCGCTGGCTGCAGCAGGAGAGCGTCGCGCACACCGCCGGCGTGGTGCTGCGGGACAATCTGGTGCGCATCGACGGCATGCCGCTGGTGGTCAAGGTGCCGTCACTGCCGGGACTGGAACCCGGCAGGCGCGTGCGGGTCAGAATCGACGAGATCGACCTGCTGGAGCGCAGGCTGCAGTGCACGTATGTCGAGACCCTGGACAGCGCCGCCGGGAATGTGCCGCTGCCGGCGCAGCGGGAGGCGTGATAAGGCCCTAGAATGACGCGATTTCCCGGCAAGGAGCAGAATTGACGGCGGCTGCCGCCCCCTACTTGCAGAGCCCGGAGGAATACCGGGAGACGCTGGACCGACAGTCGCGCGTGCTCTATACGTGCCTCGCGGTTTCCCTGCTGCTGCACGCGGTGCTGCTGTCGATCCACTTCCGGCTTCCCGAGGCGATGCGCCGCTCGGCCAACCTGGCGCTGGACGTGATACTGGTGAACGCGCGGACGCGCGAAGCGCCGGCGAAGGCCGAAGCGCTGGCACAGGCGAACCTGGATGGGGGCGGCAACACCGACGAGGACCGGCGCGCGAAAACGCCGCTGCCGGTGACCAAGCCGGACACGCCCGGCCGCGACCTCGCGCAGGCGAAGAAGCGGGTGGAGCAACTCGAAGCGCAGCAGAAGAAGCTGCTCGCGCAGGCGCACAAGTCTCGAGCGGCGGTTCCGGCCCCGGTTGAAGCGCCACGGCAGGCTCCCGAGCGCGAGGCCGTGCCGACGCCGAGCGGCCGCGACCTGGCGGATCTTTCGCTTGCGGCGATGCGGCTGCAGGCGCAGATCGACCGGCGGATCGACGATTACCAGAAGCGGCCGCGCAAGCAGTTCATTGGCGCGCGCGCAAGCGAGTACCGGTTCGCGCAGTACGAAGAGGAATGGCGCATGAAGGTGGAGCGCTTCGGCACGCTGAACTATCCGCCCGAGGCGCGCGGCAAGCATTACGGCAACCTCCGCCTCACGGTGACGATACGGCCCGATGGCAGCGTGGAATCGGTGACGCTGGACCGTTCCTCGGGGCTGAAGGTGCTGGACCGGGCGGCGTTCCGCATCGTGCGCATGGCGGCGCCGTACGCCGCATTTCCGCCCGAGATCCGCAAGGACACCGATCTGCTGGTGATCACGCGGACCTGGTTCTTCTCGCAGGGTGACACGATCCGGACGGAGTAATGGAACAGGGGGAAACTGAAGTCGTTTCCCCCCGCACCCCCCAACATACAAGCGAAACGATGCACGATCGCTACGCGGTAATCGGCAATCCGGTTGCGCATTCGAAGTCGCCGTGGATCCACGCCCGGTTCGCGCGCCAGACCGGGCAGGACCTGGACTACGGCAGCATCGAGGCGCCGCTGGACGGGTTTGCGCGGGCAGTGGCGACGTTCCGCGCGGGCGGCGGCAGGGGTTTGAACGTGACGCTGCCGTTCAAGGAGCAGGCGTTCGACATCGCGGCGACGAGCTCGGCACGGGCCAGGGCGGCCGCGGCGGCAAACACGCTGAGGTTCGATGCCACGGGCATCTACGCCGACAATACCGATGGCGTCGGCCTGGTGCGCGATCTCGAGGGCAATCTCGGCATTGCGCTGAAGGCACGGCAGGTGCTGATCGCAGGCGCGGGCGGCGCGGCACGCGGCGTGCTGCGGCCGTTGCTGGACGCCGGCGTGGCGACGCTGGCCATCGCGAACCGCAACGCCGCGCGTGCGCGCGAACTTGCAGCACGCTTTCCGGGAGTTCAGGGCTGTGGCTACGACGCGCTTGCGGGTCGCCGCTTCGATCTCGTCATCAATGCAACCTCGGCCGGTTTGTCCGGTGGGGCGCCGCCGATTCCCGCGGATGCATTCGATCCCGCCGGCATCGCCTACGACATGGTCTACGGCCGCGACACGCCGTTCCTCGCGCAGGCGCGCGCCCTGGGCGTGCGTGCGTGCGACGGCCTGGGAATGCTGGTCGAGCAGGCGGCCGAATCCTTCTTCATCTGGCGAGGTGTGCGGCCCGATACCGCCGAGGTGCTGGAAGCGCTGCGTGCGGACTGAGGCGATGCTGCGCCTGCTGCGGCTGGGCTGGAAGTGGTACTGCTACACGCTGGGTGCGGTGGTGCTTGCGGTGTTCGCGGTGCAGGCGTGGTTCTTCGCGCACGTGTGGTGGTGGGAGTCGCACAATCCCCGGGCGAGCGCGTTCATGGCGATGCGGCTGGAGCGCCTGCGCGAGCAGGACCCGGCGGCGCGACTGCAGCACAGGTGGGTGCCCTATGAGCGCATCTCGACGAATCTCAAGCGCGCGGTGGTGGCTGCCGAGGACGCCAAGTTCATGAGCCACGAGGGCTTCGACCTCGAGGGCATCCAGCGTGCGCTCGAGCGCAACGAGAAGAAGGGACGCGTGGTGTCGGGCGGCTCCACCATCAGTCAGCAGCTGGCGAAGAACCTGTTCCTGTCGGGCGATCGCTCGTGGGTCCGCAAGGGCCAGGAAGCGGTGATCACATGGATGCTCGAATCGACCATGTCCAAGCGCCGTATCCTGGAGATCTACCTGAACGTCGCCGAATGGGGCGAAGGCGTGTTCGGCGCCGAGGCGGCGGCGCGTCATCACTTCGGCACCGGCGCCGACCGGATCGGTGCCGCGCAGGCGGCATACCTCGCGGCCGTGCTGCCCAGCCCGCGCCGCTACGAGGCGGGCCGCGTGACGCCTTACGTCGCCTCCCGCGTGGAAACGATACTCGGGCGCATGGCGAGCGCGCAGATTCCGTAGAGGACACCCTGACCTACTCCCGCGCGGCTGCGACGGACGATGGGGCCGCAGCTCGCGGCGAACAATTCAGAGTGTCCTAAACTCGGGCCCTGTGCCCGATCGTCGCCCCCGGCTGGAAATCGAAGACCTGAAGCGGAACCTGCAGGAAGTGCAGGATCTGCTGCAGCGTCATTCCCTCGGCGACGAGTTGCAGGAGGATGCGCAACTGCGCGGGACCGCGCTCGCCGAACTGCACGCGACGCTGAAGAAGCTGCATCCGGCCGATGTGGCGGTGGTGCTCGAGGCCCTGCCGCTGGACGACCGACTGGTCGCCTGGGATCTGGTCAAGGCCGAGCAGGACGGCGAGATCCTGCTCGAGGTGTCCGACGCGGTTCGCGACACGCTCATCGCCGCGATGGACCCGAAGGAACTCGTCGCGGCGGTGGAATCGCTGGACGCGGACGAGATCGCGGACCTCATCAACGACCTGCCGCAGGACGTGGCCGAGCAGGTGGTGCGCTCGCTCCCTGCGGAGGAGCGCGAGCGCCTGCGTGCCGCGATGTCGCACGCCGAGGGCACGGTGGGCGCGCTGATGGACTTCGAGATGGTGACGGTGCGCGAGGACGTGACGCTGGAGACCGTGACGCGCTACCTGCGGCGGCTGGACGAACTGCCGCCGAACACCGACCAGGTGTTCGTCGTCGACCGGGCGCGGAAGCTCAAGGGTACGCTGCCGATCACGCGGCTGGTGGTCACCGACCTCGAAACCGAGGTCACGCAGGTGATGGACCACGAGCCGGTGACGTTCTTCTCGGGGGACAGCGCCGAGGACGCGGCGAACGCGTTCGAGCGCTACGACCTGGTGTCGGCACCCGTGGTGGACGCGTTCGACAGGCTGATCGGCCGGCTCACGGTGGACATGGTAGTCGACCATATCCGCGAGAAGAGCGCGGAGACGCAGCTTGCCGAGGCAGGCCTGAGCGAGGAGGAGGACATCTTCGCGCCGGTGTGGAACAGTTTTCGCAACCGCTGGTCGTGGCTGGCGGTGAATCTGGTCACCGCGTTCGTCGCTTCGCGCGTAATCGGCCTGTTCGAGGGCTCGATCGAGAAGCTGGTCGCGCTCGCGGCGCTGATGCCGATCGTCGCCGGTATCGGCGGCAACTCGGGCAACCAGACCATCACCATGATCGTGCGCGCGCTGGCGCTGGGGCAGATGCAGCCCGGCTACTGGAGAAAGCTGCTCGCCAAGGAACTCGGCGTGGCGACGCTGAATGGCGTGTTGTGGGGCGTGCTGCTCGGCGCGGTGGCCTACTGGCTCTACGAAAGCGTCGCGCTGGGCGGCGTGATGGCGCTCGCAATGCTGCTGACGCTGCTGCTCGCCGCGTTCATGGGCGTGCTCATTCCGTACCTGCGCGCACGCTTCGGCCGCGATCCGGCGATCGGCTCCTCGGTGCTGATCACCGCGTGCACCGATTCAGGCGGCTTCTTCATCTTCCTCGGCCTCGCGACGCTGTTCCTGCTCTAGAGCGCTGCGAACGCAGCCTTCGCCGCCGCGAACGTGAGTGCCAGTTCCGCCTCGCCATGGGCGGCGGAGACGAAGCCCGCCTCGTAGGCCGAGGGTGCGAGGTAGATGCCGCGCGCGAGCATCTCATGGAAGAAGCGATTGAAGCGGTCCTTGTCACACTGCATCACCTCGGCGAAACTCGTCGGCGGCGACGTCCTGAAATACAGGCCGAACATGCTGCCGATCGACTGCGCCGAGAACGTCACGCCGGCAAGCTTCGCCTCGCCGACCAGGCCTTCCACCAGCGCGCGCGTCGTCGCGGCGATGCGATCCTGGAAGCCCGCAGCCTCGACCAGCTTCAGGGTCGCGAGGCCCGCGGCAACTGCGACCGGATTCCCCGACAGCGTGCCCGCCTGGTAGATCGGGCCGAGCGGGGCGATCCGTTCCATGATGTCCCTGCGCCCGCCTACCGCGCCCACCGGCATGCCGCCGCCGATCACCTTGCCGAGCGTGGTGAGGTCCGGCCGGATGCCATAGTGCGCCTGCGCACCGCCCGGCGCGACGCGAAAGCCGGTCATCACCTCGTCGAAGATCAGCACTGCGCCGTGTCGCGTGCACTCCTCGCGCAGCGCTTCGAGGAATCCCGGCGCAGGCAGCACCAGGTTCATGTTGCCAGCCACCGGCTCGACGATGACGCCGGCGATGTCGGCGCCGCGCGCGGCAAACAGGGCCTTCAACTGCGCGGTATCGTTGAAATCGAGTACCAGGGTATGCGCGGCAGTTTCCGCCGGCACGCCGGCGGAACTGGGGTTGCCGAAGGTGAGCGCGCCCGAACCGGCCTTCACCAGCAGGCTGTCGGCATGGCCGTGATAGCAGCCCTCGAACTTCACGATCGCGGATCGCCCGGTAAAGCCGCGCGCCAGCCGCAGCGCGGTCATCGTCGCCTCGGTTCCCGAGGACACCAGCCGCACCATCTCGATCGAGGGCACAAGGCGGCAGATCGCCTCGGCGAGCAGCACCTCGCTCTCGGTGGGCGCGCCGAACGACAGTGCGTTCGCCGCTGCGCCTTGCACTGCCTTGACCACCTCGGGGTGCGTGTGCCCGGCGACCATCGGGCCCCAGGATCCGACGTAGTCCACGTAGCGGGTGCCTTCGACGTCCCAGAGGTAGGCACCGGAGGCGCGGGCGAAAAAGCGTGGCGTGCCGCCCACGGCGCGGAACGCACGTACCGGCGAGTTGACACCGGCCGGGATGTGCTGCTGCGCGCGCTGATAGAGGGATTCGTTGCTGGTACTCATGCGGGAACCTTCCGTCTGTTGAACAGATCTGCATAGGCGCGCGCCCGCGCCTTCACGTCGCTTGCCGAGAAAAGATCCGATATCACCGCCACGCAGTCGGCGCCGGCACCGATGGCCTGCGCGGCATTGTCCAGCGTTACTCCGCCGATGGCGACCAGCGGCACCCGCAGGTGCCGCGCCTGCACGAACAGTTCCAGCGGTGCGCGCACGGCCGCGGGCTTCGTCGACGATGCGAACACGCTGCCGAAGGCGACGTAGTCCGCGCCGGCAGCGGCCGCGGCGCGTGCGAGCGCAAGGCTGTCATAGCAGGAAACGCCGATGATGCGGCGGCCAAGCAGCGCGCGCGCCGCGGCCAGCCCGGCGTCGTCGCGGCCAAGGTGCACGCCATCGGCCTCCGACTCGAGGGCCAGGCGCGGGTCGTCGTTGACGATGAACAGCGCACCATGATCGCGGCAAACCGAGCGCAGCGCGCGTGCATCGTGCAGCGCCTGCGCATGGTCGGAGGATTTGCTCCGGTATTGCAGGACCACGGCGCCGCCCGCGAGTGCGGCGGCGGCGAGCGCGACCAGGCGCTCGCCCGCGGCACCCTCGGGGGTGATTGCATACAGCCCTCTCACGGCGCGGCGGCGGCGATGCCGCGTGCCCAGAAGAAGCGGTCGGGCAGATGCTGTCCGCTGCCCGGCCGGTAGCCGGTCGCAAGCGCCTGCCAGGTGAACTCCTGCGCTTCGCGTACTGCTTGGTCGACGCCGGCGCCGTGCGCCAGTCTCGCCGCGATCGCTGCGGCGAGCGTGCATCCGGAGCCGTGATAGCTCCCGGGCAGCCGCGTCCAGTGCGCGCTGCGCGGCGCGTCCCCGGCGCTGAACAGGGTGTTGGTCACCTCGGGCGTGTCTTCGTGCGTGCCGGTGATCAGCACGTGCCTGCAGCCGAGCTCCAGCAGGCGCCGCGCGCATTCTTCCAGTGCGGGGGCGCCGGAATCGTCGCCGCGCGCGGCAAGCGCGCGTGCTTCGAGGCTGTTGGGCGTCACCACCGTTGCGAGCGGCAGCAGAAGCTCGCGCAGTGAGTCGAGGATCTCGCCGGAGGCAAGCGCGTCGCCGCGCGCCGAAGCGAGCACCGGGTCCAGCACCATCGGCACGCCGGGATGGGCGGCGACGACGCGGGAGATTGCCGCCGCGTTTGCGGCCGAACCGAGTACGCCGAGCTTGAACGCCGCCACCCGGAATTCGTCGAGCAGCGCGCGTGCCTGGTCGCTCACCCAGTCGGCAGCGACAGGCTGGATCGCCTCGACGCCATGCGTGTCCTGCACGGTGATCGCGGTCAGCACCGACAGCGGATGGCATCCCATGCTGGCGAACGTGAGCAGGTCCGCCTGCATGCCGGCGCCGCCGGTGGGGTCGGACGCGGCAAAGCTCAGCACGAAGCGGGGCAGGGTCGGCATGAGGAAATTCCGCGGCGATTGGAGTCGCGGATCAAGGTAATATGCCGGGCGATTCTAACCCGCTCTCCAACATGGCCGAGAACCAAATCCAATACAAGACATGGATGTGCCTCATCTGCGGATGGGTCTATGACGAAGCTGCCGGCCTGCCGGAAGAAGGGATTGCCCCGGGCACGCGCTGGGAGGATGTCCCCATCAACTGGACCTGTCCCGAGTGCGGTGCGCGCAAGGAAGACTTCGAGATGACGGAGATCTAGGGACGGTTCATCAGGCGCGCTGCTTCAGCACGCCGAAGCGTTCCAGCGTGCGCTTGCGCGCCTCGGCGTGTTCGACGATCGGCGCCGGATAGCCCGGGGCGCCGCCACCGGTCCAGGGCGCGTGCAGGTGCTCCAGCGGCACGTCGGCAAGCTCGGGCACGTAGCGGCGGATGAACATGCCATCGGCGTCGAATCTTTCCGACTGCGTCACCGGGTTGAAGATGCGGAACCAGGGTTGCGCGTCGCAGCCGGTCGAAGCCGCCCACTGCCAGCCGCCGTTGTTCGACGCGAGCTCGTAGTCATTCAGCCGCGCGGCGAAGTAGCGCTCGCCGTGCCGCCAGTCGATGCCCAGGTGCTTCACCAGGAAAGACGCGGTCAGCATGCGCAGGCGGTTGTGCATGTAGCCGGTGCGGTTCAGTTGCCGCATCGCCGCGTCCACCAGCGGGTAGCCGGTGTTTCCCTCGCACCAGGCCTGCCACCAGTCGTCGCGGAAATCGAACCTCACGCGCGCGTACTCGCGGCGAAAGGGCGAGTCGACGACATCCGGCCGCGCGGCGAGGATCATGAAGTAGAAGTCGCGCCATATCAGTTCCGACAGCCAGGTGTCGCTTCCCGCGCCGCCGCGCCGCCACGCGAATCCCGCGAGCTCGCGGATCGACAGCGTGCCGAAGCGCAGGTGCACGGACAGGCGGGAGGTGCCCTCGCGCGCCGGAAAGTCGCGCTGGTCGCGATAGGCGTCGATGCGCTGCCTGAACGCGTCGAAGAGCGCGCGCGCGGCGGACATGCCGGCGCCGATGCCGAGCGCGGCGAGGTCGGTGCGCGCGAATCCGAGCTCATCGAGCGTCGGCAGCGCCGCGTCCGGCGCCGGCGCGAGCCGGGCGGCATGCCGTGCCACCGGGTACGCCTGGACGTGAAACGGCGCGAGCTTCTTCAGCCAGGCGTTGCGGTATGGTGTGTACACGCTGAACGCGCCGCCCGCGCGCGTGCGCACCTCGTCCAGCTCGAAGACGACCTGGTCCTTGCGCGTGTGAAAGCCGATGCCCTCCCGCGCTAGCACTGCGGCAACCCCGGCGTCCCGTGCGATCGCCGCGGGCTCGTAGTCGCGGTTGGCGTAGACGGCCGTGACGCCGAGGCGGCGCGCCAGGCGCGGAATCTCGTCCTGCGGGTGCCCCTGCAGCGCGTGCAGGCCGCCACCGAGCCTTTCCAGGCCGGACTTGAGCTCGGCAACGCTGGCATGGAGGAACTCGACGCGGCGCTCCTTGCGCGAGGGCAGGGCGTCGAGTATTCCGCGATCGAACACGAACGCACAGTGCACCGCCTCGTGTGCGGTCAGCGCGGCGTGCAGGGCAGCGTGGTCGTGGTCGCGCAGGTCCCGCCGGAACCACACCAGCGCTGCGCCTGTGGCGGGCATTGCGCTAAAATAGCGCCAAGCGTGTCCTCGATCAATCTGACGAACCACTTCCTGATCGCCATGCCCAACATGGCCGATCCACATTTCTCGAGGACGCTGACCTACGTCTGCGAGCACAACGACAATGGCGCGCTGGGCGTGGTGGTGAACCGCCCGATCGACATGACCCTGCAGGACCTGCTCGAGAGGCTTTCCCTCAAGCCGATCGACCGCGAAGCAGGCAGCGCGCCGATCTATTTCGGCGGGCCGGTGCAGACCGACCGCGGCTTCGTGCTGCACGAGCCCGCGGGAGACTGGCAGTCCACGCTGCGCGTGCACGAGGCGATAGGCCTGACCACCTCCAAGGACATTCTGGAGGCGGTGTCGCAGGGCGCGGGCCCGGCGCGCATGCTGGTGACGCTGGGGTATTCGGGCTGGTCGCCCGGCCAGATCGAAAGCGAGATCGCACAGAACGCCTGGCTCACCGTGGAGGCGAAGGACGCGATCCTGTTCGACCTGCCGGCAGGCGAGCGGCTGCCCGCGGCGATGGAACTGCTGGGGCTGGACTACGCGCGGCTCGCCGACGTGGCGGGACATGCCTGACAAGGCGACGCGCACCGTCCTCGCCTTCGATTTCGGCCTGAAACGCATTGGCGTCGCGGTGGGCGACGAGGGGCTGGGGACTTCGCACCCGCTGCCGGGCATCGTCGCGAGCGGGGATGACGCATTCTCAGCCGTGGCAAGGCTGGTCGATGAATGGCGGCCGGCGCAGCTGGTGGTGGGCCTGCCGCTTGCCAGCGACGGCACGCCGCACGAGCAGACGCGGCGCGCCGAGCGCTTTGCGCGCCGGCTCGAAGGGCGCTTTCACCTGCCGGTCGCGCTGGTGGACGAGCGCTACAGCTCGGTCGAGGCGGAAGGCAGGCTGCGCGAGGCGGCGGGCGCGAGGCTTGCCGCGAAGGCCTCCCGCGCACGCGCGCTCGATTCGCAGGCCGCGCAACTGATACTGGAGCAGTACCTTGGCCGACAGCCTGCCTGACGCCGAGGCGCTGTGCGCCGAGCTCGCCGCGCAGCTGCGCCCGGCGCTGCGGCCGGCAAGCGCGATGATCGGCATACACACCGGCGGCGTGTGGGTCGCCGAACGGCTGCACGCGGCGCTCGCGCTGCAGGATCCGCTGGCTACCATGGACATCGCGTTCTATCGCGATGACTACGCCAAGCAGGGCCTGCACCACGATCCGAAGCGGACGCGCATCCCGTTCGGCATCGAGGGCCGCGACCTGCTGCTGGTGGACGACATCCTGTACACCGGCCGCACGGTGCGCGCGGCGATGAACGAACTGTTCGACTACGGCCGTCCGGCGTCGATCTCGCTCGTGGTGCTGGCAGACCGCGGCGGCCGCGAACTGCCGATCTGCGCCAGCCACTGCGGCGCGCGCATCGAAGTCCCCGAGGGCGCGCGGCTTCGCCTGAAGAAGGCCGCAGACGAGCGCCTCTACCTGGAACTGCAGCATGCAGCGTAACCCGCAGCTGAACGCGAGCGGCGCGCTGCAGCACCTGCTGTCCATCGAGGGACTGCCGCGCGAGATCGTGCTGCAGATCCTCGACACCGCGGCGTCGTTCGTCGGCGTGACCGAGCGCGAAGTGAAGAAGGTGCCGCTGCTGCGCGGCAAGAGCGTGTTCAACCTCTTCTTCGAGCCGTCGACGCGCACGCGCACCACCTTCGAGATCGCCGCCAAGCGGCTCTCGGCCGATGTCATCAACCTCAACATCGCGGCGAGTTCGCAGACCAAGGGCGAGTCGCTGCTCGACACGGTGGCGAACCTTTCGGCGATGCAGGCGGACCTGTTCATCGTCCGCCACTCGGCCTCGGGCGCGCCGTTCATGATCGCGCGGCACGTCAAGCCGCACGAGCACGTCATCAACGCGGGCGACGGCCGGCACGCACACCCGACGCAAGGGCTGCTCGACCTGTACACCATACGGCACTACAAGCGCGACTTCTCCGCGCTCACGGTCGCCGTGGTGGGCGACGTGCTGCATTCGCGCGTGGCGCGGTCGCTGATACACGGCCTCAACATCCTCGGCGTTCCCGAGGTCAGGGTGGTCGGCCCGCGCACGCTGGTGCCCGCCGGCATCGAGGCGCTGGGGGTCAGGGTGTTCCACGACATGCGCGCCGGCCTGAAGGATTGCGACGTCATCGTCATGCTGCGGCTGCAGAGCGAGCGCATGAAGGGCGCGCTGCTGCCGAGTGCGCAGGAGTTCTTCAAGCACTACGGCCTCACCGACGAAAAGCTGGCGGTGGCCAGGCCCGACGCCATCGTCATGCATCCGGGGCCGATGAACCGCGGCGTCGAGATCGATTCGCCGGTCGCCGATGGCCCGCAATCGGTGATCCTGCCGCAGGTCACCTTCGGCATCGCGGTGCGCATGGCGGTGATGTCCATCGTGGCGGGCAACTGACAATGAGCCTGCTTGTCGCCAACGGCAGGGTGATCGACCCGCGAACCGGGCGCGACGCCACCGGGGATGTGCTGCTCGATGAGGGCAGGATCGTCGCGCTGGATGCCGCGGCGCGCGGCGCCGCGGCCGGGCGCACGATCGACGCCAGGGGACTGGTCGTGGCGCCCGGGCTGATCGACATTGCGGCGCGGCTGCGCGAACCCGGCTTCGAGCACAAGGCGACGCTGGAGTCAGAGATGGATGCGGCGGTCGCCGGCGGCGTCACCAGCCTGGCGTGTCCGCCCGATACCGACCCGCCGCTGGACGAGCCGGGCCTGGTCGACATGCTGCGCCGGCGCGCCAAGGTACTCAGGCGCGCGCGCGTGTATCCGGTCGGCGCGCTGACGGTGAAGCTGGCGGGAGAGTCGCTTACCGAGATGGCGGAACTGGCCGAGGCCGGCTGCGTCGCGTTTTCGCAGGCCAACATGCCGATCGCCGACAGCCAGGTGCTGTGGCGGGCGCTGCAGTACGCCGGCACCTTCGGCTTCCCGGTGTGGCTGCGGGTGCAGGATCCGTGGCTGGCGAAGGGAGGCGTGGCGCACGACGGCGACGTCGCGACGCGCCTGGGGTTGCCCGGCATCCCGGCGTTCGCCGAGACGGTGGCGCTGGCGGCGCTGCTGGAGCTCGTGCGCGCCACGCAGGCGCGCGTGCATGTCTGTCGCATCTCCACCGCCGGTGCGGTCGAGATGATCCGTCGCGCGCGCGATGAAGGCCTGCCGGTGAGCTGCGACGTCGGCGTCCACCACCTGCACCTGTCCGAGATGGACATCGGCTACTTCGATCCTCAGTGCCGGCTCGACCCGCCGCTGCGCACGCAGCGCGACCGCGATGCGCTTGCCCGGGCGCTCGCCGAGGGCAGCATAGACTGCGTCTGCTCGGACCACACGCCGCTGGACGAGGACCAGAAGCAGTTGCCGTTCGCAGAAGCGGTGCCGGGCGCGAGCGGACTGGAAACCCTGCTGCCGCTGGTGCTGAAGTGGGCAGACGCTCGCGGCCTCGCGCTGCCCGCTGCGCTGGCGCGCGTGACCAGCGATCCGGCGCGGATACTCGGCGTATCGCAGGGCCGCATCGAGGTCGGCGCGCCCGGCGATCTGGCGATTTTCGATCCGCACGCGCCTTTCCTGCTGAATGCGCAGGCGCTGAAGAGCCAGGGGAAGAACTCGCCCTTCCTCGGACACGAACTCGAAGGCCGCGTACGCTACACCGTCGTGGCCGGAAACGTGGTGTACGAGCAGGCCTGATGCGGCGCATCGCGGCGCTCGCCATCGCGCTACTGCTCGCTGCCTGCGGTTCGGCACCACCCCGCACGCAGTCCCCCGGCGAACCGGGGGCAGCGCCGCCTGAGCATGCGCCGCGCAAGGGTGGCTACTACAAGGACGACGGTCCGGGCGCCAACGCACCGCGCGATCTCGAGCAGACGCCCGACGCGGTCCCGCGCGAGGAGCCGCCGCACCGGTTCGCCAACCGGCCCTACGAAGTGTTCGGCAGGCGCTACGTGCCGGTTGCGCGGCCAGCCGGCTTTCGCGAGCGCGGCACTGCGACCTGGTACGGGCGACGCTATCACGGCCAGCGCACCTCGAGCGGCGAGCCTTACGACATGTACGCGATGACGGCGGCCCACCCCACGCTGCAGATCCCGAGCTACGTGCGCGTCACCAACCTCGCCAACGGGCGCAGCGTCGTCGTGCGGGTAAACGACCGCGGGCCGTTCCTTGCCGGCCGCGTCATCGATCTTTCCTACACCGCCGCGCTCAAGCTTGGCTACATCGGAGCCGGGAGTGCGCAGGTCGAGCTCGAGGTGGTCGATACTGCGTCGCCCCCGGTGACTGCGGCACCTGCGCCTGCGCCTGCCGCCGCGCCCGCGCCGGCCCGCGCGCCTGCGCCCGCGCCCTCCGCGTCGGGGGCGGTGTACGTGCAACTGGGTGCGTTCTCGGCGCGCGAGGGCGCGGAAAATTTTCGCGCGCGCGTTTACCGGCAGCTCGCGTGGCTGAACGACGCCATCCACGTGCGCGAAGGTGAAGGCGGGCTCTACAGGCTGCACCTCGGGCCGTACGCATCCGCGGACGATGCGCGGCGTGTCGCAGAGCGGATCGACGCTGAACTGCAGCTCGCACCGGTGCTCGTAAGACCATAGCGCGTATAATTCGCGCCCTTCCATGATGCGAATCTTCATTCCAGCCGTATTCGCGGTCCTGGCCGCGATCTCACTTGCCGTGCACGCACAGGCACCGCAGCCGCCGGCGGTGGTCGGGAAGGCGTGGATCGTGTTCGATGTCTCCAGCGGCCAGGTGCTCGCGGCGGAAAAGCCCGACGAGCGCTTCGAGCCGGCCTCGCTCACCAAGCTGATGACTGCGTACGTGGTGTTCTCGGCGCTGCGTGACAAGAAGCTGACGCTCGATCAGCAGGTGAAGGTGTCCGAGCGTGCGTGGAAGGCCGTCGGCTCGCGCATGTTCATCGAACCGCGCCACCCGGTGAGCGTCGACGACCTCATCCGCGGCATGGTGGTGCAGTCGGGCAACGATGCGTGCATCGCGCTTGCCGAGGCGGTCGCCGGTTCCGAGGAGGCGTTCGCGCAGCTGATGAACCGGGAAGCGCAGCGCCTGGGCATGACGGCGTCGAACTTCACCAACGCGTCGGGCCTGCCCGATCCCCGCCACTACAGCACCGCGAGCGACCTGAGGCTGCTCGCCGCGGCGCTGATCCGCGACTTCCCTGCCGAGTACGCGCAGTACTACTCGCAGAAGGAGTTCCGCTACAACAAGATCACGCAGGCGAATCGCAACCGCCTGCTGTGGCTGGACCCGACTGTCGACGGCGTGAAGACCGGCTACACCGAGGCCGCCGGGTACTGCCTGATCGCATCCTCCAGGCGCGGCGAGCGGCGCCTGCTATCGGTGCTGCTTGGCTCCACGTCCGAATCCGCACGCGTGCAGGAGTCGCAGAAGCTGCTGAACTGGGGGTTCCTCTTCTTCGACGCCGTGAAGCTGTACGCAGCGAAGCAGCCGGTGAAAGACCTCGAAGTCTGGAAGGGGGCCAGTGACGTGCTCAAGGCGGGTTTCCAGCAGGACATTGCGGTCACCGTGCCGAAGGGGCAGGCCGACAAGCTGAAGGCCGAGCTCGTTTCGCAGACGCCGCTGGTGGCGCCGATCGCGCTGGGCCAGCGCGTCGCCATGCTGCGCGTGTCACTCGACGGAAAACCCATGGGCGAGTATCCGCTGGTGGCGCTCGAGGCGGTGCCGGCCGCGGGCTTCTTCGGGCGTGCCTGGGATACACTGCGGCTCTGGGTCAAATAGCGAGGACGACATGGTCTTCCTGAACGGAAAGTTCATGCCCATCGAGAACGCGATGGTGCCGGTGCTGGACCGCGGGTTCATCTTCGGCGACGGCATCTACGAACTTGTCCCGGTCTATTCGCGCGTGCCGTTCCGCATCGACGAGCATCTTGCAAGGCTTGAACGCAGCCTTGCGGAAGTCCGCATCCGCAACCCCTACACCCGCGCAGAGTGGCGCGACATCATCCTGAAGCTCATCGCGCAGCAGCCCTTCGAGGACCAGGGGGTGTACTTCCAGGTCACGCGCGGCGTCGCCAGGCGCGACCACGCCTTCCCGAAGGATGCGGCGCCCACGGTGTTCATGATGTCGAATCCGCTGGTGAATCCGCCGAAGGAACTGGTCGAGCGCGGCGCGAAGTGCGTCAGCGCAAACGATTTCCGCTGGCAGAGGTGCGACATCAAGTCGATCTCGCTGATCGGCAACTGCCTGCTGCGCCAGGTTTCCGCTGATGTAGACGCGGTGGAGACGATCCTGTTCCGCGACGGCCTGCTGACCGAGGCGTCGGCCTCGAACGTGTTCATCGTCAGGGGCGGCGTCGTCATGGGCCCGCCGAAATCCGGCTTCATCCTGCCGGGCATCACCTACGATGTCGTCGTCGAACTCGCGCAGTCGGCGAAGCTGCCGCTCGAGATCCGCGACATCCCGGAGGCAGAAGTCCGCGCCGCGGACGAGA
Organism: Burkholderiales bacterium; assembly: GCA_050248795.1. Lineage (GTDB taxonomy): Bacteria > Pseudomonadota > Gammaproteobacteria > Burkholderiales > SG8-39 > CAZTDU01. The sequence goes on from JBFWRS010000006.1 coordinate 66,610, forward strand.
TCTGGGTCACCTCGTCGTCCAAGGAAGTGCTGGCGGTGGTGGAACTCGACGGCAGGGCAGTCGGCGACGGCAGGCCGGGGCCGCTCTTCAGGCGCATGCACCAGCTCTACCAGGAGTTCAAGCAGCGCGTCATGCGCGCCGGCGCGGAGCGCGCCGCGGCATAGGCATGGACACAGAGCAGCAAACGCTGCTTTCGTTTCCGGTCGACTTCCCGATGAAGATACTCGGGCGCCGCGAGGGCGGATTCGCGCAGGCGGTGATGGAGATCGTGCTGAAGCATGCGCCGGATTTCGAGCCGGCATCGATGGAGATGCGCCCGAGCAGGCAGGGCCGGTATCTCAGCCTCACGGTCACCGTCAATGCGACCTCGCGCGAACAGCTGGATGCGCTGTACCGCGAACTCTGCGACCACCCGGCCGTGGTGATGGTGCTGTGAGCAGCGCAGTCGCCGATGCGGTGCGCGTGCGGTGCCTGGGGCGGGTGTCCTATGAAGACGCGCTGACGCGCATGCGCGAATTCACCGCGCAGCGCACGCCGGAGACGCCCGACGAGCTGTGGTTGCTGGAGCATCCGCCGGTCTACACGCTCGGCCTCGCTGCCGACCGCGCGCACGGCCCCCGGGTCGACAACGGCATCCCGCTGGTACAGGTCGAGCGTGGCGGCGAGATCACCTATCACGGCCCCGGCCAGGCGGTGCTCTACACGCTGGTCGACCTTGCGCGGCGCGGCATCAAGGTGCGCGAATTCGTCTGCCTGCTCGAGCAGGCGGTGATCGACCTGCTCGCGGACCATGGCGTGCGTGCCGGGCGCAGGCCCGGCGCGCCCGGCGTGTACGTCGAAGGCGCCAAAGTCGCCGCGCTCGGCATCCGCATCACGCGTGGCCGCGCGTACCACGGCCTGGCACTGAACGTCGACATGGACCTCGCGCCGTTCTCGGCGATCGATCCGTGCGGCATGGCCGGACTGCGGGTGACCCAGGCGCGCGAACTCGGCATCGCCGACACGCCGGACGCGCTCGGTGCCCGGCTCGCGGAGATGCTCGCGCAGAGGATAGGCGATGCGTGAAGCCGGCGTGAAGCACAAGGGCGCCGCGAAAACCGCGCGCATCCCGATCAAGGTCGTCGCGCGCACGCCGTTGAGGAAACCCGACTGGATCCGCGTCAGGGCGGCAAGCGGCAACACGCGCTTCTACGAGATCAAGCAGATCCTGCGCGAGCAGAACCTGCACACCGTGTGCGAGGAAGCCTCGTGCCCGAACATCGGCGAGTGTTTCGGCAAGGGCACCGCGACGTTCATGATTCTCGGCGACATCTGCACCCGCCGCTGCCCGTTCTGCGACGTCGGGCACGGCAGGCCGCTCGCGCCGGATGCGGCGGAGCCGGCGCACCTCGCCGACACCATCGCGCGGCTGAAGCTGCGCTACGTGGTGATCACCAGCGTCGACCGCGACGACCTGAGGGACGGCGGCGCGGGGCATTTCGTCGCCTGCATCCGTGCGGTGCGCGAGCGCTCGCCTGCGACCACCATCGAGGTGCTGGTGCCGGATTTCCGCGGCCGGCTTGAGCGCGCGCTGGAGGTGCTGGACGCCGCGCCGCCGGACGTGATGAACCACAACATGGAGACCGTGCCGCGCCTTTACCGGCAGGCGCGGCCGGGCGGGGACTACGCGCATTCACTGCGGCTGCTGAAGACGTTCAAGCAACGCCATCCCGCGGTACCGACCAAATCGGGGCTGATGGTCGGCCTGGGCGAGACCGACGAGGAGATCCTCGCTGCGCTGCGCGACCTGCGCGCGCACGACGTGGACATGCTCACGCTCGGCCAGTATCTGGCGCCCTCGGCGCACCACCTGCCGGTGGAACGCTACGTGCACCCGGACACCTTCTCGATGTTCGAACGCGAGGCTTACGCGATGGGCTTCCGGCACGCGGCGGTGGGCGCGATGGTGCGCTCCTCGTACCACGCCGATGCGCAGGCCGAAGAGGTGCTCGGCGGCGCCTGAACGCGGCGCCGGGCATGGCATTCAGGCCGGGTCGCCGAGCGCGCTTTCGACCAGCGCGTGGAACTCCGCCCAGTCCGGCTCGCCCAGGTAGCGCTTCAGCACGCGGCCGCGGCGGTCGATGAGGAAGGTGGTCGGCGTCACGCTGACGTTGCCGAAGCGCCGCGCCACTTCGCCGTTCGCATCCAGCGCCATCCTGAACGGGAGCCTGCGCGCGTTGGCGAATTCGGCCACCCGGTTGGGGTGGTCGTAGCTCATCGCCACGGCGACCGTGGTGTAGCCGCGCGGGCCGAACTGCTGCTGCGCCTCCACCAGCCTGGGCATTTCCTGCACGCAGGTGACGCAGCTGGTGGCCCAGAAGTTCACCAGCACCACCTGTCCGCGCAGGCTGGAGGTGGCGAACGATTCGCCGGACAGCGTCGCGAACTGCGCCTCCGGCGCATCCGGGCGCTTCGCCAGCGACAATGCAACTCCCGCGGCGATTGCCGCTGCGGCCACGACGACGATAAGCTTGCCCTGATGCTTCACTGGGAGATTCCGATGAAAGCCCGCATTCTCGCCCGAATCCTCGCCCTTTGCGCCGCGTTCGCCGCGCTGCCGGCGCTTGCCCAGCTGGACAGGATTTCCAACCAGGACGCGGTCTCGGGTTTGAAAGCCGCGCTGGAGAAAGGTTCCGGCGTCGCGGTGGCCGCGCTGGGCAGGACCGACGGCTTCTTCGGCAATCCGCGGGTGAAGATCCCGCTGCCCGAGTCGATACGCAGCGCCGAGAAGATCATGCGCAGCGTCGGCATGGGCAAGTACGCCGACGAACTCATCCTGACGATGAACCGCGCGGCGGAAGCCGCGGTACCCGAAGCGAAGGCGCTGTTCATCGACGCGGTGAAGAAGATGAGCGTGCAGGACGCCAAAGGCGTGCTCACCGGCGGCAACACGGCGGGCACCGAGTATTTCAGGCGCGCCACCTCCGAGCAGTTGCGCGCGAAGTTCCTGCCCATCGTGCAGAACGCGACGAAGAAGGTGAACCTGGCTGCAAAGTACAACCAGTACGCCGAAAAGGGCGCGCGCTTCGGCCTGTTGAAGAAGGAAGACGCGAACCTGGACAGCTATGTCACGCAGAAGGCGCTGGACGGGCTCTTTTTCATGGTCGCGGAAGAGGAGAAGAAAATCCGCGAGAACCCGGTGCAGGCGGGCAGCAACATACTCAGGAAGGTATTCGGCGCACTGAAGTAAGCGCGCTCAATGGGCCTCGTCCCAGTTGCCGCCGGTGCCGACCTCGACCACCAGCGCGACGTCCAGCTGCGCCACGTCCTGCATCAGCGACTTCACGCGCGCGCGGACCTCGTCCAGTTCCTCATCCGGCACTTCGAGTACCAGCTCGTCGTGCACCTGCATGATCAGCTTGGCGCGCAGGTGCCGCGCCTCGAGCGCGTGCTGCACTGACACCATCGCCATCTTGATCAGGTCGGCGGCGGTGCCCTGCATCGGCGCGTTGATCGCGGCGCGCTCGGCGGCCTGGCGGCGCTGCGGGCTCCCGCTTCTCGCCTCGGGCAGGCGCAGCCGCCTGCCGAACACCGTCTCGACGTAGCCTTCGTTCCGCGCCTTGGCCCGCGTTTCCTCCATGTAGCGCCGTACCGACGGGTAGCGCGCGAAGTAGCTGTCGATGTAGGCCTGTGCGGTGGCGCGCTCGATGCCCAGGTTCTGCGCCAGCCCGAACGCGCTCATGCCGTAGATCAGCCCGAAGTTGATCGTTTTCGCCGCGCGGCGCTCGTCCGCGCTGACCTTGTCCAGCGGCACGCCGAACACCTCGGCCGCGGTGGCCCTGTGCACGTCGTCGCCACGCTCGAACGCGCGCTTCAGCGCCGGCTCGCCCGAGATGTGCGCCATGATGCGCAGCTCGATCTGGGAGTAGTCCGCGCTGACGATCTTCGAGCCCGGCGGCGCGATGAAGGCCTCGCGGATGCGGCGCCCCTGCGGCGTGCGGATCGGGATGTTCTGCAGGTTCGGGTCGTTCGAGGCGAGGCGCCCGGTGACCGCCCCGGTCTGCGAATATGTCGTGTGCACGCGGCCAGTCGATGGGTTCACCATCCGCGGCAGCTTGTCGGTGTAGGTGGATTTCAGCTTCGCGAGCCCGCGGAACTCGAGCAGCAGCCGCGGCAGCGGGTAGTCGAGCGCGAGTTCCGACAGCACGTCCTCGTCCGTGGACGGCTGTCCCGATGGCGTCTTCTTCTTCACCGGCAGCTTCTGCCGCTCGAACAGGATCTCCTGGATCTGCTTGGGCGAATTGAGGTTGAAGGGCTGGCCGGCCGCCGCGTAGGCCTTCTGCTCGATCTCGAGGAGTTCCTTGCCGAGTTCGTGGCTCTGGCGCTCGAGCTTGCCCGCATCCAGCAGCACGCCGTTGCGCTCGATCTTCAGCAACACCGGCAGCACAGGCATCTCGATCTTCTCGTAGACGAAGCGCAGCTTCTCGTCGGCCACGATCTTCGGGTACAGCGCTTCGTGCACCGCCAGCGTGCAGTCCGCATCCTCGGCTGCGTACTCGGTGGCGCGGCCGATCTCGACCGACGAAAAAGGTATCCGCGCAGCGCCCTTGCCGGTCACTTCGTCGTAGGAAATCGTCTTCCATCCAAGGTGCCGCTGCGCCAGCGATTCCAGGTCGTGCCGCTCGTGCACTTCCAGCACGTACGATTCGAGCAGCGTGTCGTGGACGATCCCCGCCAGCACAAGGCCGTGGTTGGCGAGCACGTGGGAATCGTACTTCGCGTTCTGGCCAACCTTGCGGCGCGCCGGGTCCTGCAGCCAGGGCGCCAGCAGCTCCAGCGCGCGCGCGACGCCGATCTGCGCGGGCGCCCCGGGATACTCGTGCGCGATCGGCAGGTACGCCGCAGTGTCGCCGGCGGCAAACGACATGCCGACCAGCCGCGCGCTCATCGGCTCGAGGCTGGTGGTCTCGGTGTCGAAGCCGGTCAGCGGCGAGGCGTCCAGCACGGCGAGGAACTCGCGCAGCTCTGCCTCGCCATGCAGCGTGCGTACCTTGCGGCGCGCGGGCGCGGCCGGATCTGCCGCGGCTTCCTGGGTAGCCGCCGGCGCCGCGGACACTGCGCCGGACTCGAGTTCGCGCAGCCAGGTCCGGAAGCCGAAGCGCGAGAACAGTTCGCGCAGCCGCTCCGCATCCGGCTCGCCGTCGGCAAGCGCATCCAGCGTGACCGGCAGTGCGACGTCGCGCTTGATGGTGAGCAGGTGCCGGGCCCTGGGCAGCCAGTCGAGGCTCTTGCGCAGGTTCTCGCCGACCACGCCCGGTACCGCGTCCGCATTGGCGATGACCTCGTCCAGCGTGCCGTGCCGTGCGATCCACTTCGCCGCGGTCTTGGGCCCGACCTTGTCGACGCCGGGGACGTTGTCCACCGTGTCGCCGACCAGCGTGAGGTAGTCGACGAAGCGCTCGGGCGTCACGCCGAACTTCTGCGTCACGCCATCGACGTCGAGGGTCTCGTTCGACATGGTGTTGACCAGCGTGACGCGCTCGTCGACGAGCTGCGCCAGGTCCTTGTCGCCGGTGGAGATGATGCAGCGCCAGCCCCGCGCCTTCGCCTGCTCGGCGAGCGTGGCGATCACGTCGTCCGCCTCGACCCCGTCGACCGCGAGCACCGGCCAGCCCAGTGCGCGCACCGCCTCGTGTATCGGTTCGATCTGCGCGACCAGGTCGTCGGGCATCGGCGCGCGGTTCGCCTTGTACTCGGGATATTCGTCGTCGCGGAACGTCTTGCCCTTGGCGTCGAAGACGCAGGCGCGCGCGCTTGCCTTGTGGTCGGCGGCGAGCCGCCGTAGCATGTTCACGACGCCGTAGATGGCGCCGGTCGGTTCGCCCTTGGGGTTGCGCAGTTCGGGCAACGCGTGGAACGCCCGGTACAGGTACGACGAACCGTCGACCAGCAGCAGCGTCTTTTCGGGAGCGTTCGCGGACAAGATGGGAAAGAAAGAACTCAGGAATTCACTTCTGCCGGGCCGCGCAGGGTCGGCGCATGAAGCATGGCGCCTCCTGGGCATTATGTCAGAGTTCGTCGAGGCCACCGAGCGCCTCGCCGGCATCCAGCCCGCGGTAACGGTGTTCGGCAGTTCGCGCGCCGTGCCGGCGTCGACGTACTACCGGCTCGCCGAAGAAACCTCCCGGCTGCTGTCGGATGCGGGTTTCGCGGTGATCTCGGGCGGCGGCCCCGGCATCATGGAAGCGGCGAACCGGGGTGCGTTCCATGGCGAGTCGGCCGCAGTAGGCCTGAACATAGAGCTGCCCCACGAGCAGCGCGCGAACGCCTACCAGAACATCTCGCTGCGTTTCCATTACTTCTTCGTGCGCAAGGTGATGTTCGTGCGCTTCGCCACGGCGTACGTGTGCTTCCCGGGCGGGTTCGGCACGCTCGATGAGCTGTTCGAAGCGCTGACGCTGGTGCAGACGCGCAGGATCCGCGCCGTGCCGATCATCCTCGTGCACGCGCCGTACTGGCAGGGGCTGATCGACTGGATCCGCGGCCGGCTGCTGGCCGAGGGCATGATCGCGGCCGAGGACATGGACCTGGTGCAGGTGGTGGACGCGCCCGAGCACGTCGTGGACGCCATCTTCTCCTTCTACGAAAAGCGCGGCTTCCAGCTTTCCCCGACCGAGCGGGAGGTGCTGCTCAACCTGTAGCGGCGTTCGTCGGCGTGGTACCGAGGTAGTAGAATCGCGGCCATGCGACGCTTACTTGCCCTCGCCCTGCTGGGCGCCGTTTTCGCGGCGTCTGCCCAGCAGCCGCCCCAGCTCGAACCGCTGCCCGACGTGCCGCCGCCGCCTCCCGGGTTCAGCGACGCCGAGCCCGACGAGCCGCGCGTGCGCATACCGGTCGGGGAAGGCGACAAGGTCGAGGTGTACCGCGACGCCGGGCGCTCCATCCTGCGGGTGACGCCCGAGAACGGCCCGACGTATTACCTGGTCGAGCAGGCGGACGGCAGCTACGTTCGCCGTACCCTCGACAGCGGCCTGCGCGTGCCGCAGTGGACGATCTTCACGTTCGATTGACTGCCCGGGCGCGTACCACCCGCGTTTGCGCCCTACCGCCCGGCTCCACAACGATCATCAGGGACCATGTCGGTCTTCACGCCCGTATCCGATGCAGAACTCGCCGGCTGGCTCGCCAGGTACTCGGTCGGCAGGGTGCTGGAGTTCGCGCCGATCGCCGCGGGCATCGAGAACACCAACTACTTCGTCACCACGGTGCAGGGGCGCTACGTCCTCACGCTCTTCGAGCGCCTGCCAGCGGCGGAACTGCCGTTCTACCTCGGCCTGATGGCGCACCTCGCGCGCCACGGCATTCCCTGCCCGGCACCGATCGCGGACCTTGCAGACGGATTCTTCTCGATGCTGAACGGCAAGCCCGCTGCGCTGGTGACCCGCCTGCCCGGCCGTTCGGTGGAGCAACCGGACGCGGCGGCCTGCGCCGAGCTTGGCGCGCTGCTCGCGCGCATGCACCTGGCGGGGCGCTCCTACGACGGCTACCTGGAGAATCCGCGCGGACCGCGCTGGTGGCGCATGGCGGCGAGCGCGGTGCGCGGATTCCTTGATGCCGAACGGCAGTCGCTGCTCGACGACGAACTGCGTTTCCAGGCGCAGCACAGGTTTCCGGACCTGCCGCGCGGGCCGATCCACGCCGACCTTTTCCGCGACAACGCGCTGTTCGAGGAAGGCGGCATCCGCGGCGTGATCGACTTCTACTTTGCCGGCGTCGAGTGCCAGCTGTTCGATTGCGCGGTGTGCGTGAACGACTGGTGCCTGGCCGACCCTGCCGCAGACCGCCGCCTGGACGAAGCGCGCACGCTTGCCTTCCTCGGCGCCTATGCCGCGGTCCGCCCGTTCACGGATCTCGAGCGCGGCGCCTGGCCGGTGATGCTGCGCGCGGCAGCGCTGCGCTTCTGGCTGTCGCGACTCTACGACTTCCACCTGCCGCGTCCCGGCATGCTGGTGCACGCGCACGATCCGGAGCACTTCCGTGACGTGCTCGCGCTGCGCTGCGCGCCGGGCGGCGCGCCCTGGGTCTGATGCAGGCGCGCATCGCCACGTCGTTGCAGGGCGCGCGCTGGCTGGCGTGGGGCTGGCGCATTTTCAAGTCCGCGCCGCTGGGATGGCTGGCGCTGGTGTTCGCGTACACGCTGTTCATGACCTTCGTCAGCGTGCTGCCCCTGGTCGGGGTGGTGGCGGCGATGGTGATGGTGCCGGCGTTCTCGGTCAGCTTCATGTCGGCGAGCCGCGCCGCGGACCAGGCGGCCGACGTCGGCCTGGGGCTGCTGTTCTCGGGCTTCCGCGAGCGCCTTCCGGCGCAGATCACGCTGGGATGCATCTATTTTGCGAGCGTCATGCTGCTGCTTGCCGCCACGACGCTCGCGGATGACGGTGCATTCGCGCGCTGGCTGGCCACAGGAAAGCGGCCGGATGCGGCGGTGGTGCAGACCGACGGCTTTCGCGCCGCGCTGCTGATCGCGGCCGCGATGTACACGCAGGTAATGATGCTGTTCTGGTTCTCGCCGGTGCTTGCCGCCTGGCACGGCGTGCCGGTGGCCAAGGCGCTGTTCTTCAGCTACTTCGCGGTGCTGATGAACTGGCGCGCGTTCATCGCCTATGGCGTCGTCACCGCCGTGTTCACCCTGGTGGTGCCGTTCGTGACCGTGCTGCTGATGTCGGCCCTGACCGGCGGCAAGTCGCAGCTCACGGCAGCGGGATTGCTGTTCCCGCTGCTGCTCGTCGTCATGCCGACCATGTTCGGCAGCTTCTACGCCAGTTACCGCGACGTATTCGGCAGCCCGGCCGAGAGCTGACCGCGATGAGCGCACGCCTGCGCGAGATTCCGTACAACTACACGTCGTTCTCCGACCGCGAGATCGTGCTGCGCCTGCTCGGCGCAGAGTGCTGGGATGCGATCCTCGCGCTGCGCGGCGAGCGACGCACCGGCAGGTCCGCGCGCATGCTGTACGAGGTGCTTGGCGAGATGTGGGCGGTGGCGCGCAATCCCTACCTCGAGGACGACCTGATCGAGCACGCAGGCCGCCGCGTGGACGTGGTCGAGGGCATGCGCCGCAGGCTCGCCGAGATCGACGCCAGGCGTGGCGACAATGCGCTGGTCGACAAGCTCCTGGCCGAAACGCGCAGCGCGCTCGCACGGTTCGAATCCTCGTTTGGCGAGACGCGCGAGCTGCGCGCCCGGGCGCTCAAGCGGCTCTCGCGCGTGACGCGGCGCGACAACATCCTTTTCGACGGCTTCGCGCGCGCCTCGCACGTCACCGACGCCACCGACTGGCGCGTCGAGTATCCGTTCGTGGTGCTGGTGCCGGACACCGAGGAGGAGGTCGTGGCGATCGTGCGCGAGCTCGTCGCGCTTCGCCTCACCATCATCCCGCGCGGCGGCGGCACAGGGTACACCGGCGGCGCGGTGCCGCTTACGCGCCGTTCGGCCGTGATCAATACCGAAAAGCTCGAGTCTCTTGGCGAGGTCGAATGGACCGAGCTTCCGGGGCTCGGACGGCAGGCGCCGGTGATCCGCTGCGGCGCGGGCGTGGTGACGCGGCGCGTGATGGACGCAGCGGAAACGGCGGGGCTGGTGTTTGCGGTCGACCCCACCTCCGCGGACGCGTCGTGCATCGGCGGCAACGTCGCCATGAACGCCGGCGGAAAGAAGGCGGTGATCTGGGGCACCGCGCTCGATAACCTCGCCTCGTGGCGCATGGTGACGCCGGATGCCGAGTGGCTGGAGGTGGAGCGCATCGGGCACAACCTCGGCAAGATCCACGACGCCGATGTCGCACGCTTCCGGCTGCGTCGCTATGGCGCGGACGGCCGCAAGCTGCTGGAAGAGCGCCAGCTCGAGCTGCCGGGCGCGTCCTTCCGCAAGCCCGGGCTCGGCAAGGACGTCACCGACAAGTACCTCGGCGGCCTGCCCGGCGTGCAGAAGGAAGGCTGCGACGGCATCATCACCTCGGCGCGCTTCATCCTGCACCGCATGCCCGCGCACACGCGCACCGTGTGCCTGGAGTTCTTCGGCTCGATGCGCGAGGCGGTTCCCGCGATCGTCGAAGTCGTGAAGCACGTCGAGGCACATCGCGGCGTCGTGCTCGCGGGGCTGGAGCACCTCGACCAGCGCTACCTGAAGGCGGTCGGCTACGCGACCAAGTCGCGCCGCAGCGAGCGCCCGCGCATGGTGCTGCTCGCGGACATCGCCGGCGACAACGTGGACGAGACGGCGTCGGTGGCCTCCGCCGTGGTACGGATCGCCAACGCGCGGCACGGCGAGGGCTTCATCGCCGTGTCGGCGGAGGCGCGCAAGCGCTTCTGGCTCGATCGCGCGCGCACGGCCGCAATCGCGCGGCACACCAACGCCTTCAAGATAAACGAGGACGTGGTGATTCCGCTGGCGCGGCTCGCCGACTACGCCGACGGCGTCGAGGCGATCAACATCGAGCTGTCCGCGGCCAACAAGCTCGAGCTGCTCGATGCGCTCGAAGCCTACTTCAGCGGCGAACTTCCGCTCGAGCGCGAGGACAGCCTGCTGCCCTACGGCGAGCTGCTGGGCGACCGCGCGCGCCGCGCGCTCGATCTGATTGCGGGCGTGCGCAGGCGCTGGCTGCAGCTCGCCGCCGACCCCGAGGCGCTGCGGCCGCAGGTCGTGCGCATGTCCTGGAAGACCGAGCTGCGCGAGGAGCTGCGGCGCATCTTCTCCGGTGCCGCGTTCCGCCGCGTCGTCGAGGGCTTCGAGGCGGTGCATGCCCGCGTGCTGTCCGGCCGCGTGTTCGTCGCCCTGCACATGCACGCGGGCGATGGCAACGTGCACACCAACATCCCGGTCAACTCGGACAACTATGCCATGCTGCAGCGCGCGCGCGAGGCGGTAGGCCGCATCATGCGGCTCGCGGTGTCGCTCGGCGGCGTGGTGTCGGGCGAACACGGCATCGGCATCACCAAGCTGGAGTTCCTCGAGCCGGAGGCGCTGGCGCCGTTCCGCGAGTACAAGCGCGCGGTCGATCCCGAGGGGCGCTTCAATGCCGGCAAGCTGATGGCGGGCGGCGATCTGGCGAATGCCTGGACGCCGAGCTTCTCGCTGATCGGCGCGGAGTCGCTGATCCTGGAGCAGACCGACCTGTCGGGCATCGCCGCATCGATGAAGGACTGCCTGCGCTGCGGCAAGTGCAAGCCGGTGTGCGCGACGCACGTGCCGCGCGCGAACCTGCTCTATTCCCCGCGCAACAAGATCCTCGCCGCGTCGCTGCTGATCGAGGCGGTGCTGTACGAGGAGCAGACGCGCCACGGCGTCGCGCTCGCGCACTACGATGAGCTTACCGACGTCGCCGACCATTGCACCGTCTGCCACAAGTGCGCGAGCCCGTGCCCGGTGGACATCGACTTCGGCGACGTTTCCATCGCCCTGAGGAACCTCCTGCGCAGGAGCGGAAAGCGCCGGCTGAACCCGGGCACGCGCGCGTCGATGTTCTTCCTCAATGCGACCGACCCGCGCACGGTGAACCTGGCGCGCAAGCTGATGATCGACTGGGGCTACGCGGCGCAGCGCGCGGCGCACGGCGTGGCGAAGCGCCTGGGGCTGACGCGGGCGCAGACCTCGCGCCCTCCGGCCACCACAGGCCCTGCGACCCTGCGCGCGCAGCTGGTGCACTTCGTCAACAAGCCGATGCCGGGCAACCTGCCCAAGCGCGCGGCGCGCGCGCTGCTGGACATCGAGGACCCGAAGATCGTGCCGATCATCCGCGACCCGATGCGTGCCGCCGAGGACGCCGAGGCGGTGTTCTACTTCCCGGGTTGCGGCTCGGAGAGGCTGTTCTCCCAGGTCGGGCTGGCCACGCAGGCGCTTCTTTACCACGCCGGCGTGCAGTGCGTGCTGCCGCCGGGCTACCTGTGCTGCGGCTACCCGCAGACGGCCGCGGGCGAGGCGCAGAAGGGCGAGGCGATCATCACCGCGAACCGGGTACTGTTCCATCGCCTCGCCACCACGCTCAACTACCTCGACATCCGCACGGTCGTGGTTTCCTGCGGCACCTGCATGGACCAGCTCGAGGCCTATGAGTTCGACCGGATCTTTCCCGGCAGCAGGCTGATCGACATCCACGAATACCTGCTCGAGAAGGGGATGCAGCTCGAAGGCGTGACCGGGACGCGCTACCTGTACCACGACCCCTGCCATTCGCCGATCCGGACGCAGCAGCCGATGCGGGTCGTCAACGCCCTGATGGGCGGTGGCGTCGGGCTGTCGGAGCGGTGCTGCGGCGAATCGGGGACGCTCGCGGTGACGCGCCCGGACGTGTCGACGCAGGTGCGCTTCCGCAAGGAGGAGGTGCTGCGCAAGGACGTACTGTCGGTGCGCGGCGACGGATTCGGCGGCGAGGTAAAGGTACTCACCTCCTGCCCGTCGTGCCTGCAGGGCCTCGCCCGGTTCTCGGATGACACTGGCACCGGTTCCGACTATATTGTGGTGGAGATGGCGCGCCACGTGCTCGGTGCGCAATGGTTGCCGGAGTTCGTCGGCAAGGCGAACGCCGGGGGCATCGAGCGGGTGCTGCTGTGAGCACATGCGTGCTCTGCGATGCCGGGGATTCCCCGGCGCTCTGGCGCGACGTCACCTGCAGGATCGTGCGCGCGCAGGAGCAGGGCTACCCGGGGTTTCTGCGGGTGATCCTCAACCGGCACGTGCGCGAGATGACTGACCTTGAAGAGTCCGAGAGGACGAGGCTGATGAACGCAGTCTGGGCGGCAGAGTCGGTGGTGAGGGAACTGTTCAAGCCGGACAAGGTGAACCTTGCCAGCTTCGGCAACCAGGTGCCGCACCTGCACTGGCATGTCATCGCTCGCCACGCCGACGACCCGCACTTCCCGGAACCTGCCTGGGGGACGCCGCGCCGCGCGGCGCCGGCGGCGCACGCGGTGGTGACCGACGAACAGATCATGGCGCGCCTTGCGGCGCTGCTCGGGTAGGCGCATGAGCGACTTTGCGCTGCCGGAACTGTCTGCCGAGGCTTCGCCGGAGTTCACCGACGAAGACTCGGTAAAGGCGTGGCTCGAGCATGTGCCGCTCGCCAACGTCATCGAGGCGCAGCGCCAGCTGCTCGACCAGCTGGAGGAGTTCAATCGCCTGCCCACCAAGGCCTCGAGCCGCTTCGCCGTGCTGGAGGCGCTGCGCGAGGCGGTCAATTTCGTGCAGATCGAGCAGGCGAAGCGCTTCACCAACCGCGCATTGCCGATGGCGGAGAACGAGGCCCAGGTCTTCGCCGACACCATCGAGCTGTGGGAACAGATGCGCATCGGTTACCTGCGCTGCCTGGAAGCCTGCGCTTCCGGCGACGCGGGCATGCGCGGCCAGGGCGCGACGGTCTGCCAGCGCGCCCTGGTGTACTCCGGCCTGAAGATGTTCCACCACTACCGTGCCTACCGGCAGGTGCCGGCGGCCGACTGGCGGGCGCTGCACGCGGTCTACGCCCAGTCCGAAGCGCTCGATGTCGCCGAGGAAGAGGTGAAGGACTACCTGAACCGCGACGTGCACGACACCTCGCCGCGCATCGCCTACGTCAGGGCGGTGATGATGGGGCTGGCGAACCCGAACGAGCTGGCGCAGCGCCAGCTCACGTTCGTCGCTTTCCTGCTCGAGCGCTGGGCGGCCAAGGTGGGCGTGTCGCGCACGCCCGTGACCGAGGGCGACCTGCCGCCGCTGGTTGCCGACCTCGCGGGCGACCGCTGCGCGGACCGTACCGACGCAGGCGCGGCAGACCCGAGGTATCTCGACGTCTCGAAGCTCGCCAAGAGCATGCGCAACCGCATCGGCCTGCTGCGCAAGGGCGAATCCCCGGCCAAGCTCGCGCTGGGCGAGGATTGCGTGCAGCCATCGTGCGAACAGCTCCTGGTGTTCCTGTACCGCCAGTGGTGCCAGCTGCGTGCGCAACGCTCGAGCGAGCGCCGCAGTGCGACCGACAAGGCCCTGGCTTGCCAGTCCATGGCGGCGCTGCACTATTACATATCCGGCAAGGTGTTCAGGCAGCCCGGCGAGCAGCGTGAACTCACCAAGAAGCAGCGCGAGGAGATCGCCACCTTCGGCCGCGTCAGCACGCGCGACGAGGATGACTACAGCGTCTCGCGCGGATACTCGCTGGAGACCTGGCACATCATGGACGAAAGCCTGCAGGGCCTGAAGATCGTGCGTCGCGCAGGCGCCCCCGGCAAGCGCTATTCAAACGGCCAGTTGATCGGCGTGCGCCCGCCCGACGCGAAGAGCTTCATCCTCGGCCAGGTGCGCTGGCTGATGTCGGCGGAGAACGGCGACCTCTATGCCGGCATGAAGACGCTGCCTGGCGTGCCGGCGGCGACCGCGGTGCGCGCGACCGGCCTGAACGTGCAGGACGAGAAATGGGTGCAGGCGCTGACGCTTACCGCGGTGGCCGCGCTCGAGACGCCGCCGACGCTGCTGTTGCCGACCGGGTGGTACAAGCCCAAGCGCGTGGTCGAGGTATACGTCAATGCGCCCGTCAGGGTGCGCCTGGCCGACCTGCTGGAACGCGGCAGCGACTTCGAGCGCGTCGCCTACGAAATGGTGGCCTGAAGGTGGGTGCGCCGGAACCCACCGCAATTACGCTGCACCGGAAATCGCGCGTGATGGAGATCGCGTTCGCGGACGGCAGGTCGTACCGGCTGCCGTTCGAGTACCTGCGCGTGTACTCGCCTTCGGCGGAGGTGCGGGGCCATGGCCCCGGGCAGGAGGTGCTGCAGTCGGGCAAGCGCGAAGTCGACATCGTCGCGCTCGAGCCGGTCGGCTCGTACGCGGTGCAGCCGCGTTTCTCGGATGGCCACGACACCGGCATCTACTCCTGGGACTATCTCTACGAACTGGGCATCGAGCAGGACGCGAAGTGGGCGGAGTACCTGGCGCGGCTGCAGCAGGCAGGCGCGAGCCGATGAGTGGCAGTACCGATTTCGGTTTCCGCAAGGTGCCTGAAGCGGAGAAGGCGGCGCGCGTCGGCCGCGTGTTCGACTCGGTGGCGGATCGCTACGACCTGATGAACGATCTGATGTCGGCCGGCCTGCACCGGGCGTGGAAGGCGTTCGCGGTCTGCCTCGCCCGCGTGCGCCCGGGCGAGCGGGTGCTGGATGTCGCCAGCGGCAGCGGCGACCTGGCGCGGGCGTTCGCCGCGCGCGGCGCCGAGGTGGTGATGAGCGACATCAACGGCGCGATGCTCGCGCGCGGCCGGGATCGCATGCTCGACGCCGGCCTGCCCACGCCCGCGCTGCAATGCGACGCCGAGCGGCTGCCGTTTGCGTCTGCCAGCTTCGACTGCGTCAGCGTCGCCTTCGGCCTGCGCAACATGACGCACAAGGACGCTGCGCTCGCGGAGATGGCCCGTGTGCTCAGGCCCGGGGGACGGCTGCTGGTGCTGGAGTTCTCCCGGGTCTGGAAGCCGCTGGAGAAGGCCTACGACGCCTACTCGTTCTCGGTGCTGCCGTGGCTGGGCCGCAGGATCGCCGGCGACGCCGACGCCTATCGCTACCTCGCCGAATCGATCCGCATGCACCCCGACCAGGCGAGCCTCGCCGGCATGATGGAACGCGCCGGACTGGAACTGGTCGAATACTTCAACCTTGCCGCAGGCGTCGTCGCGCTGCATCGAGGCTACAAACTGGGTTAGCATCACCCCATGGACAGGATCACCTGCAGGAGGCGTGAATGAAGCAGTGGTTGCTCGGATTGACGATAGCCGTGATCGGCTTTGCGATCGCGGTCCCTGAAGCGGAAGCGAGGCGCCTGGGTGGCGCGCGTTCGATCGGCGTGCAGCGCAGCGTGACGCCGCCGCCGGCGAGACCGGCCCAGCAGACCCAGCAGGCGCAGCAAGCGCAAGGTGCGCGGCAGGGGACGCCAGCCGCGGCGCCGGCGAGCGGGCTGTCGCGGTGGGCACCGATGCTCGGCGGCCTCGCGATCGGCGGCATGCTCGGCGCCATGTTCGGCAACGGCATGGGAGGCCTGCTGCTATCCGCGCTGATGATCGGCCTGCTGGCCTTCGCCGCGCTGTCGGTCTACCGCATGCTGTCGCAGAGACGCGACGAGCCTGCGCGGCCGCTGCAGTACGCGGGCCTGGGCAGCGAGACGGTTGCCGCGCCGCCGCCCTCGCAGATGGCCGGGTTCGACGCGGGTGCAGTGCCCTCCGCGTCCGCAGGCGGTGGCATCCCGGCGGGCTTCGATGTCGCGGCCTTCCTCAGGGGGGCGAAGCTGAACTTCATCCGGCTGCAGGTGGCCAACGACCAGGGCAAGGTCGAGGAGCTGCGCGAGGTCACCACGCCAGCGATGTACGCGGAACTGGAGCGGCAGGTCGCCGAGCGTGCCGCCGGCACGCAGCAGACCGATGTCGTGCAATTGAACGCGGACCTGCTGGAAGTCAGCACCGAGGCGGACACGCACTGGGCGAGCGTGCGCTTCTCGGGCCTGATCCGCGAGACGCCGGATCGCGCCCCCGAGGCTTTCGAGGAGGTATGGAGCCTGTCCAAGCCGGTGGACGGGTCCACAGGCTGGCTGCTTGCCGGCATCCAGCAGATTCACTGACCTACCGGCAGTATCATCAAAGGCCACCACGCGGTGGCCTTTGTCGTTTATGGATCTGATCGAGACACCGCTTTCCCGTGTGCTGAACCGCCTGCTCCGGACCGAGCCCTGGGCGCGCGAGCGGCTGCTTCCCTACATCGGGGAGAGCGTGGAGTTTCGCGCGCCACCGCTGCCGGCGGTGCGCCTGCTCATCGCCGCTGACGGCACCGTACAGGGCGCGGCGCGCGATGCGCCGCCTTCGCTTGCGCTGACCGTGAAGCCGGAGGCGCTCGCTGCGCTGCCGCGGGGCGTGGAGTTCGCGATGCGGGAGATCGCCGTGGAGGGAAACGCACGCCTCGCCAGCGAGGTCCTGTTCCTCGTCCGGCACCTGCGCTGGGATGCCGAGGAGGCCCTGTCGGGGTTCATCGGCGACGCGCTGGCGCATCGCGTCGTCGGCGAAGCGCAGGGCCTGGCACGGGCGGTCGCCGATTCAGGCAGGCGCCTGGCCGAGGCACTGATGGAATACTCGCTCGACGAGCATCAGCTGGTCGTGCGCCGCGGCGAGTACGACGAGCTGGCGCAGGCGAATGCGGGCCTGCGCGATGCCATCGAGCGTCTGGAGAAGCGGCTGGAGCGCCTGGGGCGTACCGGTGGCTAGGCTGGCGCGGCTGCTGCGGATAGTGGCGATAGGCTTGCGCTTCGGCCTGCATGAGTTCGTGCCGCGGCTCGCGCGCAATCCGCTGCTCGCCATGCTCGCCGGCGCCACCGCCGAGCCGCGTGCCGTGCGCCTGCGCCGCGCGCTGGAGGAGCTGGGCCCGATCTTCGTCAAGTTCGGCCAGGTGCTGTCGACGCGACGCGACCTGCTGCCGCTGGATATCGCCGACGAGCTGGCGCGGCTGCAGGACCGCGTGCCGCCGTTCGCTCCCGAGGCCGCCGCCGCCGAGGTCGAGCGCGCGCTGCAGGCCGGCATCGGCGAGGTGTTCGCTTCCTTCGAGCGCGAGGCGGTGGCGAGCGCGTCGGTCGCCCAGGTCCACTTCGCCGTGCTGCATGACGGCCGGGAAGTCGCGGTCAAGGTGCTGCGACCCGGGGTCGAGGTGGCGATCGCCAGGGACCTCGAACTGCTCGAGACCGGGGCTGCGCTGGTCGAGCGCCTGTGGGCCGACGGGCGGCGGCTGAAGCCGAGGGAAGTCGTCGCCGAGTTCGCCCGCCACCTGGAGGACGAGCTCGACCTGGTGCGCGAGGCGGCCAATGCCAGCCAGTTGCGGCGTAACTTCGAGGGTTCGCCGCTGCTGGCGGTCCCCGCGATCCACTGGGACAGGTGCACGCAGCGCGTGATGGTCATGGAGCGCATGCACGGCACGCCGATCTCGCGCATCGACGAACTGCTGGCGCAGGGCGCTGAGCTGCAGGCGCTCGCGCGTGCCGGCGTGGAGATCTTCTTCACGCAGGTGTTCCGTGACGGTTTCTTCCACGCCGACATGCATCCGGGAAACATCCTGGTGCACGAGGGCCGCTACGTGGCGCTCGACTTCGGCATCATGGGGACGCTCACCGACACCGACAAGCGGTATCTGGCGCAGAACTTCCTCGCCTTCTTCAACCGCGATTACCGGCGCGTGGCACAGGCGCACCTGGACGCGGGCTGGGTGCCGGCCGGGACGCGGCTGGACGATTTCGAGGCGGCGATCCGCACCGTCTGCGAGCCGATCTTCGACCGCCCGCTGAAGGAAATCTACTTCGGCCGCCTGCTGCTGCGCCTGTTCCAGGTGTCGCGGCGCTTCAACGTCGAGGTGCAGCCGCAGCTCGTGCTGCTGCAGAAGACGCTGCTGAATATCGAGGGGCTGGGCCGCGAGCTCGACCCCGAGCTTGATCTCTGGCAGACCGCAAAGCCGTACCTCGAGCGCTGGATGAGCGAGCAGGTGGGCGTGCGCGCCCTGTTGCGCGCCGTGAAGGCCGAGGCGCCGTACTGGGCAGCGACGCTGCCGCAACTGCCGCGCCTCGTGCACCTGGCGCTCGCCGAGGATCGCGTCGGCGAGCTGCGCCGCGCGGTGGATCGGCTCGCCGCTGAGCACGCGCGGCGCAACCAGCTGCTGCAATCGCTGCTGCTGATCGTGTTCGGTGCGGTGGCGGCGATGGCGTTCGCGTGGATCTTCTAGGTGGCGCAGGACAGTTCGCGAGCGGAGTTCTGGGACACGCGCTACCGGGGCGGCGTCACGCCCTGGGACGCAGGCGGCGTGCCGCGCTCGCTTACGCTGTGGCTGGCGGCGAACACGGAACGCCGTCGCGTGCTGGTGCCGGGTTGCGGCAGCGGCTACGAAGTGAGCGCGTTCCACGCGCACGGGCACGATGTGCTCGGCATCGACTTCAGCGATGCCGCGGTGAGCGCCGCGCAGCGTACGCTGGGGCCGCTGGCCGGCCTGGTGCGCCAGGCGGATTTCTTCGCGCTGCAGGGCACCTGGGGCCTGGTGTACGAGCGCGCGCTGATGTGCGCGCTGCCACGCCGGGCGTGGCCGGCATGGGCGGCGAAGATGGCGGAGCTGGTGCGGCCCGGCGGCGCGCTCGCGGGCCTGTACTACATCGACGACAACACGCGGGGGCCGCCGTTCGGCACCGACCAGGCAACGCTGGATGCGCTGCTTGCGCCGGCGTTCAGCCTGGCCGAGTCGCGCGAGGTGCCGGCGGAGGAATCGCTGCCGGTGTTCCGGGGGCGGGAGCATTGGCAGGTATGGCAACGGCGGCTATGATGCCGCGGCTGGTTTTCAGGGGTAGCCAATGCTGAGTGCGTTCGTCGCCGTCTACGTGATCGCCGTCGTTGCCATCGGCCTGTGGGCAGCTCGCCGCGTGCACAACTCCAAGGATTTCATTGTCGCCGGCCGCAGCCTGCCGCTGTACATGAGCATCGCCGTGGTGTTCGCGACCTGGTTCGGGGCCGAGACCGTGCTGTCGGTGTCGGCGACTTTCGCCAAGGACGGCCTGGGCGGCATCGTCGCCGACCCGTTCGGCGCGAGCTTCTGCCTGATCTTCGTCGCGCTCTTTTTCGCCAAGGCGTTCTACCGCATGGACCTGCTGACCATCGGCGACTTCTACCGCAAGCGCTATGGCAAGCAGGTGGAAGTGCTGACCAGCCTTGCCATCACCGTGTCCTATCTCGGCTGGACGTCGGCGCAGCTCACCGCGATCGGGCTGGTGTTCTCGGTGCTCTCGGACGGGGCGATCACGATCAACCAGGGCATCATGCTCGGGGCCGCGATCGTGCTCTTCTACACGGTCTGGGGCGGCATGTGGTCGGTCGCGTTCACCGACCTGTTCCAGTCGATCGTCATCGTCATCGGGCTGTGGACGGTGGCATGGCTGGTCTCCGACATGGCTGGCGGCACCGGCAAGGTGATCACGGCAGCAATCGAGGCGGGAAAGTTCGAGTTCTGGCCCACGGGCGGAACCGCGGAATGGCTCGCGTTCGCCGCGGCGTGGATGACGCTCGCGCTCGGTTCGATCCCGCAGCAGGATGTGTTCCAGCGCGTCACCTCGGCGAAGAACGAATCCGTAGCGGTCAAGGGCACGCTGATCGGCGGCATCGTCTACTTCCTGTTCGCGTTCGTGCCGATCTTCATCGCCTACGCGGCGCTGGTCGTCGATCCGCAGATGGCGAAACTGTTCGAATCCGAGGACGGGCGCGAGATTCAGCTGATCCTGCCGCAGCTGGTGCTCGGGGACGGCATTCCGGTCTGGGCCAAGGTGATGTTCTTCGGCGCGCTGCTGTCGGCGATCCTTTCCTCGGCGAGCGGCGCGCTGCTGGCGCCGAGCGCGCTGTTCACCGAGAACGCGCTGCGACCCTTCGTGCCGCACATGGGCGACCGCCAGTTCCTGCTGACGCTGCGCCTGGTGCTGGTCAGCTTCACGCTGGCGGCGACGCTGTTCGCGCTGAACTCCACCAGCACGATGTACGAGATGGTGCAGAACGCGTACAAGGTGACGCTGTCGGGCGCCTTCGTGCCGCTGGTTGCGGGCCTGTACTGGAAGCGGGCGAACAACGTCGGCGCGCTCGCCGCGACGGTGCTGGGCATAGGCGCGTGGCTGCTCACCGAGGTGATCGCACCTGAGGGCACCTGGCCGCCGCAACTGGTGGGGCTGGGCGTAAGCGTCGTCGGCATGGTCGCGGGCTCGCTCGCCACGCCGGCGCCACACCCCCACCCGCAGAAGTAGCAGGTGGTGCGCGGCTCCCCGCTCGCGCGCTACCTTTTCGCCGCCTACCTCGGGCTCGTCGTCTACGCCTCGCTGCACCCGTTCGCGGGCTGGCGTGACCAGGGCCTGCACGCGTTCGCGTACCTCGGCGCGGCCTGGCCGCGCTACGTCACTGCCTTCGACCTGGTGGCGAACCTGGTCGCCTACTTTCCGCTCGGCGCGCTCGCGCTGCTCGCGGGCTATCCGCGGCTGCGGGGTGCCGTCGCGGTCGCAGTGGCCACGGTCGCGGCGGCGCTGGTTGCGCTGCTGCTCGAGGCGGCGCAGACCTACCTGCCCGAGCGCATTCCGTCGAACCTGGATCTCGCCTGCAACGCCGCCGGTGCGGCACTCGGCGCGCTGCTTGCCTGGCGCCTGGCGCCGTGGCTGCTCGCCAGCGGACCGCTGAGGCGGGCGCGGCATGCGCTGCTCAGGCACGGTGCGCTGGCCGACGCCGGGCTGGTGCTGCTCGGCCTGTGGCTGTTCACGCAGCTCGATCCGACCACGCTGCTCTTCGGCGCAGGCGACCTGCGCCACCTGATGGAACTGGAGCACGGGCGCGCGCGCTTGCCGGGATTCTTCGTCGCCGTCGAGACGCTGATCGCCGCCGCCAACGCGGCTGCCATCGCGCTGCTGCTGTCGTCCATCACCCAGGGCGACTCGCTGTCGCGGCTCGCCGTGCCGGTGCTGATCCTCGCCGCGCTGGCAGTGCGCACCGCTGCCTTCGCCATCCTGATGCGCGCCGAGGACGTGTTCGCCTGGCTGACCCGGGGTGCGGCGCAGGGGCTTATCGCCGGCATCGTGCTCGCATACGCGGCGATGGCACTGCCACGCACCGCGAAGCTGGGGCTGGCGGCGGTGCTGCTCATGGGTGCGACGGTGCTGGTGAACCTGGCGCCGCCCAATCCGTACATGGATGCCACGCTCAAAGTGTGGCAGCAGGGACATTTCCTCAACTTCAACGGGCTGACGCGGCTGGTGTCCGCTCTATGGCCGTTCGCTGCGCTCACCTACGCGATTGCGCTGGCGGCGCGCGGGCCGCGCTAGAATCGCGCCCCCATGCGCGCAAGCACACGACGCGAGTACGTCGACGGCCCTACGGGGCGCATCGAGTGCGCGGTCGACGCGCCGGATGGCGCGCCGGCGGGGATCGCGCTCGTCGCGCACCCGCACCCGCTGTATGGCGGCACGCTGGACAACAAGGTCGCGCAGACCCTCGCGAGGGCATGCGTAGCCCAGGGCGCGGTCGCGTATCGACCGAACTTCCGCGGCGTCGGCGCTACCGAGGGCGTGCATGACGGCGGGCGTGGCGAGCTGGAGGACCTGGCGGCGGTGCTCGCCTACGCGGCTCGGCAGCACGGCGCGCTGCCGGTGACGCTGGCCGGCTTCTCGTTCGGCGCGGCACTGCAGGTGCAGCTTGCGGCCCGCGTGATGCCCGCCCGGCTCGCGCTGGTCGGCGTTGCGGTGACCGCGTTCGAGCTGCCGCACGCGCCCTCCGGCGCGCTGGTGGTGCACGGGGAGCTGGACGACACGGTGCCGCTTGCCGCCGTGCTCGACTGGGCGCGGCCGCAGGAGCTGCCGGTAATCGTGCTGCCCGGCGCGGACCATTTTTTCCACCGCAGGCTGAACCTGTTGCGCGACCTGGTGGCACGATACCTGCGATGAGCGCTGCGCTGCGCGTGCGCGGGCTGCGCAAATCCTTTGGCGCCGAGGAAGTGGTGCGCGGCATCGACTTCGAGGTCGAGCCTGGAGAGTGCTTCGGCCTGCTGGGCCCCAATGGTGCCGGCAAGACGACGACGCTGAAGCTCTGCCTCGGCCTGCTCGAACCGGATGCCGGCGCCGTCACGCTGCTCGGGCACGAGGTGCCACAGGCGGCCACCGCGGCGCGCCACGGCGTCGGCGTGGTGCCGCAGTTCGACAACCTCGATCCCGATTTCACGGTTACCGAAAACCTCGTCGTGTTCGGCCGCTACTTCGGCCTCGCGGGTGAGCAGATCGAGGCGCGCGTGCCGGGGCTGCTGGAGTTTGCGGGCCTCGCCGGCCGCGGCGCGGCGAAGCTGCACACGCTCTCCGGCGGCATGAAGCGGCGCCTGACGCTGGCGCGCGCGCTGGTGAACGACCCTGCGGTGGTATTCATGGACGAGCCGACCACCGGACTCGACCCGCAGGCCCGGCACCTGATCTGGGAGCGGCTGCGCCAGCTGCGCGCGGAAGGCAAGACGCTGGTGCTGACCACGCATTTCATGGAGGAAGCCGAGCGCCTGTGCACCCGCCTCGTGGTGATGGATCGAGGGCGCGTCGTCGCCGTGGGCACGCCGCGTGCGTTGATCGCAGGGCATATCGAGCCGCAGGTGGTCGAAGTGCACGGTCCGGGCCTGCAGGCCTGGGCCGAGCGGGCCCGGGGGCTCGCGGCGCGCGTCGAGCTGGTCGGAGAAACCGCCTTCTGCTATGCGGCGAACGTCGAGCCGATCATATCCAGCCTCGCCGGGCAGAGCGAGCTCGCCTACCTGCACCGACCGGCGAACCTCGAGGACGTGTTCCTCAAGCTGACCGGGCGGGACCTGCGCGACTGAGCATGGGCCGCCGCCACGAATTCCCGCAGCCGGGACTGCGCTGGGTTCCGGTCTGGCGCAGGAACCTGCTGGTGTGGCGCAAGCTGATCGCGGCGTCGATACTCGGCAACCTCGCCGACCCGCTGATCATGATCTTCGCCCTCGGCTACGGCCTCGGTGCGCTGCTGCCCTCGATCGCCGGCATGTCGTACGTGGCGTTCTTCGCCGCCGGGTCGCTGTGCTCGGCCACCATGATGACGGCATCGTTCGAATCGATGTTCTCCGCGTTTTCGCGCATGCACGGCCAGAAGACGTGGGACGCGATCCTGTACAGCCCGCTGACGATCGACGACGTGGTGACCGGCGAACTGGTGTGGGCAGCAAGCAAGGCCTGGCTGACCGGGTCGACGATCCTCGCCGTGATCGCGGTGTTCGGCTTCTCCGGCTCGTTCCTTGCCGTGCTCGCGTTGCCGGTGGCATTCCTGGTCGGTCTCGCGTTCTCGGCAATCGGGCTGGTGATGACGGTGCTCGCGCGCGGCTGGGACTTCTTCAGCTACTACATGACGCTGGTGCTGACGCCGATGATGATGATCTCGGGGGTGTTCTTCCCCGCCGAAAGGCTGCCGACCGCGCTGCAGGCGGTGGCGCAGGCGCTGCCGCTCTATCACGGAGTCGAACTGGTGCGCGCGTTCGTTGCCGGGCGCGTACCCGATGGCGCGCTCGCGCACGTGCTGGTGCTGCTGGGCTATGCTGTCGCGGCGTACTGGCTCGCGGTGGTCATCGCGCGCCGGCGGTTCTCTACCTGACAACGACATGCTCACGCTGAAAGCGCTGCACATCGGCTTCATGGTGACCTGGTTCGCGGGGCTGTTCTACCTGCCGCGGCTCTTCGTCTACCACGCGCTCGCCGAGGACCGCGTCTCCATCGAGCGCTTCAAGATCATGGAGCGCAAGCTCTACTGGGGAATCATGACGCCGGGTGCGCTGCTGACCATCGTATTCGGCACCTGGCTATGGCTGGGCTGGGGTTACTCCGGCGCCTGGCTGAACGCCAAGCTCGGGCTGGTCGCGCTGCTGGTCGGCTATCACGTCTGGTGCGGCAAGCTGATGATGGACTTCCGCCGCGAGCGCAACGTGCACAGCCATGTCTGGTACCGCTGGTTCAACGAGGTACCGGTACTGGTGCTGTTTGCGGCCGTGTTCTTGGTGGTCTTCAAGCCCGGCTGAGGACCGCGAGCGTGCCGCCGGCGTAGCCCTTGCCCTGCCGGCGGATCCGCGTCGGCACCGTTTGCCCGGGCCGCAGCCCGGTGGCAGCCGCAAGCGACCCGATGTAGCGCAGCGAGTGCGCGTAACGCCCGGTAGGCTGCAACTGATAGTCGCCGTCCTGGAGCGATTCGACCGAGAACGCGAACACCCCGCGCTGCGAAAGCGCTCGCGCAGTCGCGGCGAATATGCTGCGCAGGTCGCCGATGTAGATGAAGACGTCGGCGGCGACGACCGCATCGAAGCCCGCCTCGCCGCACTGCGCGAGCGCGTCGTGCGCGTCGAGCTGCAGCAGCCGGGCGTAGCGGCCGCGCTTCTTCGCTTCGCGCAGCATGCCCGCCGAGAGGTCTACCCCGGTGATCTCCGCGCCGGTGCCGGCCAGCGCGGCGCCGACCAGCCCGGTGCCGCAGCCCAGGTCGAGCACGCGGGCGCCGGTCCGGGGCAGCGCCGGTCGCAGCAGCGCGGCAAGCTGCTGTGGCACGCGGTATTCGAGCTCGCCGACCAGGTGGGCGTCGAAGCGCGGCGCCTGCTCGTCGAACAGCGCCTGCACGTAGCCGGCGGGAGCGCGCTGCGTATTGCGGCCGGAGGCCGCCGCGTACAGGTGCTCGAGCATCTCATCCCCCGGATGGCGCGCCAGCGCCTCGCGGTAGCACGCGGCAGCGAGTGCGAACTCACCCCGCGCCTCGTGCAGGCGGCCAAGATTCAGGCCGGGCTGAAGCAGCGCTGGATCGTGGCGCAACGCGGTGCGATACGCGTCCTCGGCACGCGCCATGTGGCCCAGGCGCTGGCATGCGGCGCCGAGGTTGTTCCACGCCTTGGCGTACTGCGGGTCGGCCGCCACCGCGTGCTCGAAGCACGCAAGCGCCTCCTCGTCGCGACCTTCGTCTTCATGCCGGTTGCCGAGGCGGTACCAGGCGCGGGCATCGTCTGCGTGCATGTTCGCGCGTAGTATGCTGCAAATGGAAGCCTTCTTCGCCACTGCGCCGCGCGGGCTGGAATCGCTGCTGCTGGAGGAGCTTGCCGTGCTGGGCGCGCAGGACGCCAGGAAGGTTCCGGGTGGCGTGGCGTTCTCCGGCGGCTGGGAGGCCTGCTATCGCGCCAACCTCTGGTCGCGAATCGCCTCGCGCGTGCTGTGGCGGGTCAGCGAATTCGCCTATGGTGGCGAAGAGGACCTCTACGGCAACGCGCGCGCGGTTGACTGGCCGCGCATGTTCCGTCCCGAGCGCACGCTGCGCGTCAACGTCACCGCGCACAAGAGCCCGCTGAAGAGCCTGGAATTCGCCACGCTGAGGATCAAGGATGCGATATGCGACCGCTTCCGCGACGACACCGGCGTGCGTCCCAGCATCAATCGCGCGAAG
The DNA here is from genome assembly GCA_050248795.1 of Burkholderiales bacterium. GTDB lineage: Bacteria > Pseudomonadota > Gammaproteobacteria > Burkholderiales > SG8-39 > CAZTDU01. Next base: position 92,582 of record JBFWRS010000006.1, read on the forward strand.
CCGGACGTGCGCGTGCATGCTTTCCTGGACGACAAGCGCGGCGCGCTGTATCTGGACACCTCGGGCGAGCCGCTGTTCAAGCGCGGCTGGCGTGCCGCGGCGGTGGAGGCGCCGCTGCGCGAGAACCTCGCGGCGGGCATCCTCGGGCTTGCAGGCTGGACGCCGGAACAGGCGCTGCTAGACCCGATGTGCGGCGGTGCGACGCTGCTGGTGGAGGCGGCGGCGATCGCGCGCGGACGCGCGCCCGGGCTGCGCCGCGGCTTCGGCTTCGAGAAACTGGCCGCGCACAACCCGAAGCTGTGGCAGAAGCTCAAGGACGACGCGGCGCGGCCGGCGAAGCGGCTCGCCGCGATGCGCCTCTACGGCAGCGACAGCGATCCGCGCGCGCTGGCGGTCGCGAGGCGCAGCCTGGCAGAGGCAGGCGTGGAGCGCTGGGTGAAGCTCGAACTCGCCGACGTGCTGACGCGCCGCGCGCCCGAGGCGTCGGGCGTGCTGGTCGCCAATCCGCCTTACGGCGAACGCATCGGCTCGCAGGAAGAACTCGCGCTCTTCTACCCGCGGCTGGGCAACGCGCTGAAGAAGAACTTCGCCGGCTGGAACTGCCACATCCTCACCGCTGACCTGCGCCTGCCCAAGCTGATCCGGCTGGAGCCCTCGCGCCGCACGCCGCTGTTCAACGGCGCGCTCGAATGCCGGCTCTACGAATTCAGGATTGTCGCGGGGTCCAACCGCGTCAGCCGTTCCCGGTCTCCTGCATGATCTTCGCGGAGATGTCCGACTCTTTCTTGCCGACGATGGCGTAGTAGTACAGCGGCTTGCCGTCGATGGAAATGCGATGGCGGTAGCGCTCGAGGTGATGGACTTCCAGCGTGTCCGTCACCAGCAGGTGCTTCACCAGCCGGGAGAACCCCGAAGTATCGCTTTCCTGCAGGAAGGTTTCCTTGATGTTGAAGGCGATCCAGCCGCCGGCCTTCACGAGGTTGAAGGCGGTGGCAAAGGCCTTGGTCGGGATGTCGCCGAAGCCCAGCGCCGCGACACAGGTCAGGCAGTCGAGTTGCCAGTCGAGCAACTCCTGGCGCCTGGCGTCGTCCAGGTTCGACAGGTCGGCGACGTAGTAGGCGTCGTAGGCGTACGGCCGGTCGCGTTCGCAGGCTTCGTAGGCTTCCGGCGAGATGTCCACGCCGACCACGCGGGCGGCCTGCAGCAGTTCCCCGACCATGCCGTTGCCGGCGCCCAGGTCGAGCACGCGCAGCTCGCTCATCTCGATGTGGTTGTCGCGCAGCACCTCTTCGAGGATGCCGCAGATCTTCTCCGGCGACGTGCACTTGAGCCGCTGGTAGAACAGCTGCTCGTACAGCCCGGGGCGCTTGTAGATCTCGCCATAGTCGTGGAAGCGCAGCGTGGTCTCGCCGCCATCCTCGCGGACGTGGAAGAAGGCCTCGTCCTGGTCAAGCCGGTGCGGCTCGGTGGCCGGGAACCGGATGTTGTACTGGCTGGGTTTCATGTCGTCGCCTCCGTGATGGGCAACCGGACATCAGCCCCGCAAAGGGGGGCGGTCCGCCTGCAATGCATTGAAAGGAACCTGCACGGTCCGGCACACGGGCACCGGCCGCTGGACGGGGTACTGCGGACGCTATTCTAAGGCAATCGCGCGAAGCCTGCAGCGCGCGCTGCCTCCAATCAGCTCAGCCTCAGACGATGTCGAGGTGCTCGATGCCCTTGGTGAGGTCCTTGTCCTTCGATTCCTTGCCGTGCAGCTTGATGTTGAGGCGCACTTCGTTGGTCGAATCGGCAAAGCGCAGCGCGTCCTCGTAGCTGATGCGGCCGGCTTCGTACAGGTCGAACAGCGCCTGGTCGAAGGTCTGCATGCCGAGCTCGCGGCTCTTCTTCATGATCTCCTTGATGCCGTGGATCTCGCCCTTGAAGATGAGGTCGCTGATGAGGGGCGAGTTGAGCAGCACTTCGACCGCAGCGGCACGGCCTTTGCCCTCCTTCAGCGGTATCAGTCGCTGCGACACCACCGCCTTCAGGTTCAGCGACAGGTCCATCAGCAACTGGTGGCGGCGCGCCTCCGGGAAGAAGTTGATGATCCTGTCCATCGCCTGGTTGGAGTTGTTCGCGTGCAGCGTGCCCAGCGCAAGGTGGCCGGTCTCGGCGAATGCCACCGCGTGCTCCATGACCTCCATTTCGCGGATCTCGCCGATCAGGATCACGTCCGGCGCCTGCCGCAGCGTGTTCTTCAGTGCGCTTTCCCAGCTGTCGGTGTCGACGCCCACCTCGCGCTGCGTGATCATGCAGTTCTTGTGGGGGTGCACGTACTCGACCGGATCCTCGATGGTGATGATGTGCCCGTGCGAATTCTCGTTGCGGTAGCCGATCATCGCCGCGAGCGAAGTCGACTTGCCCGAGCCGGTGCCGCCGACAAAGAGCACCAGGCCGCGCTTGGTCATGATCACGTCCTTGAGTACCGGCGGCAGCTTCAGGTCCTCGAATTTCGGGATCTCGGTGGTGATCACGCGCAACACCGCCCCCACGCAACCCATCTGGACGAAGCAGTTGACGCGGAAGCGCCCGATGCCCGCGGGGTTGATGGCGAAGTTGCACTCCTTGTTCGCCTCGAATTCCGCCGCCTGCTTGTCGTTCATGATCGCGCGAGCGAGCATTGCCGTGTGCTGCGCGGTCAGGGCCTGGTTGGAGACCGGGGTCATCTTGCTGTCGATCTTCATCGCCGGAGGGAATCCGGCAGTGATGAAGAGGTCGGAGCCCTTCTTCGCGAGCAGCGCCCGCAGCAGGTCGTAGATGAACTTGGTTGCCTGTTCGCGTTCCATGAGCTTGCTCCCCTTGCGTTGCTGTCCCGGACTGCGGACCCTAGCCTACGAAGTTGTCCTTGTTCATCGCCTTGCCGCGAGCCTCGGCCACCGACACGATGTTGCGCTTCACGAGGTCCTGCAGGTTCTGGTCCAGCGTCTGCATGCCGATCTGCGCGCCGGTCTGGATCGCCGAGTACATCTGCGCGATCTTGTTCTCGCGGATCAGGTTGCGGATCGCCGGGGTGCCGATCATGATCTCGTGCGCGGCGACGCGCCCGTTGCCGTCCTTGGTCTTCAGCAGCGTCTGCGAGATCACCGCGCGCAAGCTTTCCGACAGCATCGCGCGCACCATCTCCTTTTCCGCCGCCGGGAACACGTCGACGATGCGGTCGACCGTCTTCGCCGCCGACGAGGTGTGCAGCGTACCGAATACCAGGTGGCCGGTCTCGGCGCCCGACAGCGCGAGCCGGATGGTTTCCAGGTCGCGCATCTCGCCGACCAGGATGACGTCGGGGTCCTCGCGCAGCGCCGACCGCAAGGCGTTGGCAAAGGACAGCGTATGCGGCCCCACCTCGCGCTGGTTGATCAGGCACTTCTTCGACTCGTGCACGAACTCGATCGGGTCCTCGATCGTCAGGATGTGGCCGTACTCGTCCTCGTTCTTGTGGTTGATCATCGCCGCGAGCGTGGTGCTCTTGCCGGAACCCGTCGGGCCGGTCACGAGCACGATGCCGCGCGGATAATCGGCGATGTCCTTGAAGATCTTCGGGCACTTCAGGTCTTCCAGCGAGAGGATCTTCGACGGGATCGTCCGCATCACCGCGGCTGCGCCGCGCTGCTGCACGAATGCATTGACGCGGAAGCGCGCCAGGTTCGGCACCGCGAACGAAAAGTCGCATTCGAGGTTTTCCTCGTAGAACTTGCGCTGGCCGTCGTTCATGATGTCGTAGATCATCCCGTGCACGTCCTTGTGCTCCAGGGCGGGCACGTTGATGCGTCGCACGTCGCCGTGCACGCGAATCATCGGCGGCAGGCCGGAGGACAGGTGCAGGTCGGACGCCTTGTTCTTGACGACAAAGGCGAGCAGTTCGGTGAGATCCATTAGAATCCTCCAGGCAAAAGTATGGCAATGATAGGCGACAATCTGCAAGCTGTGCGTGCCCGCATCGCCGCCGCCGCCGTCCAGGCGGGGAGGCCTGCGGTCGCGGTGCGCCTGCTCGCGGCGTCCAAGACCCATCCCGCCGGCCGGATCGAGGAGGCCTTTCGCGCCGGACAAACGGCGTTCGGCGAGAACTACGTGCAGGAGGCGCTGGAGAAGATGGCCGTCCTGGCTGCGCTGGACATCGAGTGGCACCTGATCGGGGCCCTGCAAAGCAACAAGACGCGTCAGGTCGCGGAGCATTTCCACTGGGTGCACACGCTGGACAGGGAGAGAACCGCCCGGCGCCTGGCCGAGGCGCGCCCCGCATCGATGCCGCCGCTGGACGTGCTGGTGCAGGTGAACGTTTCGGGCGAGGCGACGAAGAGCGGCGCGTCGCCTGCCGAGGTGCCGGCGCTGGCGCGCGCGGTTGCCGCGTTGCCGCGACTGCGGCTGCGCGGGCTGATGGCGATCCCCGAGCCGACTGCCGATGTCGGCGTGCAGCGCGCGCGCTTTGCCCAGGTGCGCCGGATATTCGAGCAGCTCGCGAGCGAGGGGCTGTCGCTGGATACGCTGTCGATGGGAATGTCGGATGACATGGAAGCGGCGATCGCCGAGGGCGCGACGATGGTGCGCATCGGCACCGCGATCTTCGGCCCCCGCAACAGGGTGAAGGACGCGGCATGAACATCGCATTTCTCGGCGGCGGCAACATGGCGAACGCGCTGATCGGCGGGCTTTGCGCGCGCGGCTTCGGCGTCGCGGACATGTCCGTGATCGAGCCGGTCGCCGCGGCGCGCGAGAAGCTCGCCGCCACCTACCACGTGCACGTCAGTGCCGCGCCCGACGAGGCGACGCGGAGCGCGGATACCGTGGTGCTCGCGGTCAAGCCGCAGGACATGAAGGCGGCGGTGTCGGTGCTTGCGCCGATCGTGTCCGGGCGGCTGGTGATCAGCATTGCCGCCGGCGTGCGGATCGCGACGCTGTCGCGCTGGCTGGGAGGGCACGCCGCGCTGGTGCGCTGCATGCCGAACATGCCGGCGCTGATCGGCGCCGGAATCACCGGGCTCTATGCGCCGCAGGGCGTGGGTGCGGCGGAGCGCGGCCGCGCCGAGCAGGTGCTGGGCGCGGTGGGCGAGTGCGTCTGGGTGGAAAGCGAAGCGCAGCTGGACCCGGTAACCGCAGTATCCGGCAGCGGGCCGGCGTACGTCTTCTGGTTCATCGAGCAGCTTGCGCAATCGGGAGTGTCGCTCGGCCTGGCGCCGGAGGCGGCGCGCAAGCTCGCTCTGCATACGGTGCTGGGCGCGGCGAAGCTCGCCGCCGGCTCGGCCGACCCGCCTGGCGTGCTGCGCGAGCGCGTGACCTCGAAAGGCGGCACCACCGAAGCGGCGCTGAAGGTCATCGCCGCGGAGAAGCTGGGCGAGGGCCTGGCGCGTGCACTCGAGGCCGCGAGCCGGCGCGGCGCGGAGCTCGGCGACCTGCTGGACAGGGACTAGTGCTTTCCCAGATCGGCCAGCTTCTCGTCGATGTCACGTTCGGCCTGTTCGTGTTCCTGCTGCTCGCGCGATTCCATTTCCACTGGCTGCACGTGTCTTTCCGCAGCCAGATCGGCGCGTTCATCATCGCGGCGACGAACTGGATCGTGCTGCCCGCGCGTCGGCTGATTCCGGCGCTCGCCGGGCTGGATCTGGCGACGCTGGCTGCGGCCTGGCTGCTGCAGGGGCTCGCGCTTTTCCTCACGCTCTACCTGATCGGCAGGACGCCGGGATCGACCGAGGCGTTCGTCGCGCTTGCCGGCGTCGCGCTGGTAGACCTGCTGCGCTACAGCTTGTACATCCTGATGTTCGCGCTGATCGTGCAGGCCGTGCTGTCCTGGGTGAACCCCTATTCGCCCGTGGGCCCGATGTTCGACGCGCTGACGCGGCCCTTCCTGCGCCCGCTGCGGCGCATCGTGCCGACGCTCGCGAACGTCGACCTGTCGCCGCTGGTGCTGATCGTCCTGCTGCAGATCCTGCTCATCCCGGTTGCCTATCTGAGGGCGCTCGCGGCGGGAGCGGCGTTCATCGGCGCCTGAAACGCGCGCCCTGCGGATAGGGGAATACGTCGTCCTCGATCCCTTGCCGGATGCGATCCTGCCTGGCGATCCAGAACGCGGGGTCCATGAGGTCGGCGTGCCTCTCGAGAAAGATTCTGCGTGAATGCGGATCGCTGACGAGGAAGCTTGCGAACTGCTCGGGGAATACGTCGTTGGCGCCGACGGAATAGTAGGGCTCGGCGGACATCTCGTCCTCCAGCGAGCGGGGCGGGGGGATGCGCCGGAAGTTGCAGTCGGTCATGTACGCGATTTCGTCGTAGTCGTAGAACACCACGCGGTTGTGGCGCGTGACGCCGAAGTTCTTCAGCAGCATGTCGCCGGGAAAGATCCCTGCGCCGGCGAGCTCCTTGATCGCGTAGCCGTACTCCCACAACGCGTGCCGCAGGCGCGCGGCGTCGCCATCGGCTGTGACCTCCTCGAGGTAAAGGTTCAGTGGCTGCATGCGCCGCTCGATGTACATGTGGCGAAACACGATGCTGCCACCCTCGATCTCGATACCTGACGCAGCCTCGGCCTGCAGTTCCGCCAGCAGCTCTGGAGCGAACCGCTCCAGCGGCAGCGCGACGAGGGAGTATTCGAGCGTATCTGCGAGGCGGCCGACGCGGTCGTGCATCTTGACGAGCTGGTACTTGTCCTTCACCACCTGGCGATCGATGTCCTTGGGTGGCGCGAAGCGGTCGCGAATCACCTTGAACACGTACGGAAAGGACGGCAGCGTGAACACCAGCATTACCATGCCCCGTATGCCCGGCGCCGTCGTGAAGTTGTCCGACGAATGCTTCAGGTGGTAGAACAGGTCGCGGTAGAACATCGTCTTGCCCTGCTTGGCGAGGCCCACCGCCATGTACATCTCCGCACGGGGCTTTCCCGGCATCAGCTGGCGCAGGAACGAGACGTACGCGGCGGGTACTTCCATGTCGACGAGAAAGTACGCGCGCGCGAATGAAAACAGCACGATCAGCGCGTCCGGGCCGGCGAGCAGCGCGTCCAGGTACAACTCGCCGCGCGCGCTCCGAAGAATCGGGATCGCGAACGGAATCTCCTGGCTTCCGTTGACGAGGCGGCCGAGGGCGTACGCGGCCTTGTTCCGGTAGAAGAGGTTTCCCAGCAACTGGGCCTGCAGGTTCGGCCTGGCACGTGCGGGGCGCGGAAAGAGCGCACGCAGCGCGCGCACCACGCTTCTCAGGTCGCGTGCCAGGTCTTCAAAGGGGCACGCGAGTCCGAAGTCGGCGATGGCACGCCGCAGCGCCTGGCGCATCCCGCCCCTCAGGGGATAGTAGGACCGGTATGCCGGCTCCTCGCCCTCGAGATGCTCGGTGGCGATCGCGGGGCGCCAGAAGATGAACTCGTTGCGATAGTAGCGCCTGTGCAGCACGGCGCAGGCAACGGAGTTGTAGAAGGTCTCTGCGCACTCGGGTTGCCGATGATCGCGAAGCAATCCGATGTAGGCGACCTTGATCTCCGGCCATAGCACTTCGTCGGTCTCGGCGTCCGGGAAGCGCTTCAGCACTTCGAGCACGGTCTCCTCGACGCGCCGGTCGTACATCTCGATGCGCGCGCGCGCGACTAACCTGAGCGCCTGCCAGTCGCCGGACTCGAACAGCCGCTTCGCGCGGCGCGCTGCGTCGCGGAAGAGCTGGTAGTGGCGATCGAATCCGGCGAGGACCGCGCGCGCTACCTCCGCGGCGCGCGGCCCTGGCGCCGGGTGCGGCAGAAGCGAACCTGCGCTCGCCTGCATGCCGCGGTCAGGCGGCTTTCACCGCTGGCGCGTCGGTATCAAGGAACTGCGCGTCCTCGGTCGAACCGCGCAGTGCCGTGGTCGACGCGGCGCCGCCGGACACAACCTGTGTGATTTCGTCGAAGTATCCGGTACCGACTTCGCGCTGGTGCTTGACAGCGGTGAACCCGAGCTCGCCCGCCGCGAACTCCTTCTGCTGCAGTTCGACGAAGGCGGTCATGCCCCCGCGGGCGTAGCCGTGGGCCAGTTCGAACATCGAGTAGTTCAGCGAATGGAAGCCTGCGAGCGTGATGAACTGGAACTTGTAGCCCATGGCCCCGAGCTCGCGCTGGAACCTTGCTATCGTCGCGTCATCGAGGTTGCGCTTCCAGTTGAACGACGGCGAACAGTTGTAGGCGAGAAGCTTCCCGGGGTGGCGGCGATGTATTCCCTCGGCAAATCGCCTCGCGAACTCCAGATCCGGTGTCCCCGTCTCGCACCACACCATGTCTGCGTACTCTGCGTAGGCGAGCCCGCGTGCAAGCGCCTGATCGAATCCCTTCCTGGTGCGGTAGAAGCCCTCGGGGGTGCGCTCGCCGGTGAGGAAAGGCCGGTCGGCCGGGTCGATGTCGGAGGTGATGATGTCCGCGGCCTCGGCATCGGTGCGAGCCAGCAGCACCGTCGGCACGCCCATGATGTCGGCAGCGAGCCGTGCCGCATTGAGCTTTTGCACGTGCTCCTGCGTCGGCACGAGCACCTTGCCCCCCATGTGCCCGCACTTCTTGGCAGACGCGAGCTGGTCCTCGAAATGTACGCCCGCGGCTCCGGCATCGATCATCGCGCGCATCAGTTCGTGGGCGTTAAGCACGCCGCCGAAGCCGGCCTCGGCGTCAGCGACGATCGGCGCGAACCAGTCGATCGTTCCGTGACCCTCCATGGTCTGGATCTGGTCGGCACGCATCAGGGCGTTGTTGATGCGCCGCACGACCGTAGGCACCGACGACGCCGCGTACAGCGACTGGTCCGGGTACATCGACAGGGAGTCGTTCGCGTCCGCTGCCACCTGCCATCCGGACAGGTAGATCGCGGGAACGCCGGCCTTGACCTGCTGCATCGCCTGGTTCCCGGTTAGCGCGCCTAGGGAGCTCACGAACGGGCGTTCGTTGACCATCGCCCACAGCTTCTCAGCGCCGGACCGGGCAAGCGTGTACTCGACCTTCAGGCTGCCGCGAAGCCGCACGACATCTGCGGCGCTGTAGTTGCGGCGAATCCCCTTCCAGCGGGAGTTGTGCGCCCAGTCCTGCTCCAGCGCGGCGATTTCTTTTGCGGTGGCGTTCATGGTTCTCCTCGGCAGTCGACAGGAAAGCCATGATAGCCCGCCTTATTGCGGCGCCGCAACAAGCGCAGGCAGAGATCAAATAGTAATTATAATCATTCGCTTAGATACGCATGGCGATTCTGGTGGTGCATCGCAAACAAGGATCCTCAGGATCGGCGCGCAGTCCGGCCCGGTCAGGTTTGTACCAGCTTGCGGTGGCGGTGGATGCTCATCAGCAGCCCGATCCCGGCGAACAGGGTCGCCAGCGCCGTGCCGCCGTACGACAGGAAAGGCAGCGGCACCCCAACCACCGGAAGGATACCGGTCACCATCCCCATGTTGACGAACGCATAGGTGAAGAAGATCAGCGTCACCGACCCCGCAAGCAGCCGGGAAAAAAAGGTGGCCGCGTTGGCGGCGATCATCAGGCCGCGCGCGATCAATGCCGCGTAGAGCACCAGCAGCACGCAGTTGCCGACCAAGCCGAACTCCTCCGAGTAGACGGCGAGGATGAAATCGGTGTGCCGCTCCGGGATGAACTCCAGGTGCGTTTGCGTGCCTTTCAGCCAGCCCTTGCCCCACACGCCGCCCGAGCCCACCGCGATGGTCGACTGGATGATGTGGTAGCCGGCGCCCAGCGGGTCCTGGGTCGGGTCGAGCAGCGTCAGGACTCGGCGCCGCTGATAGTCGTGCAGCAGGCCCCACAGCACCGGCAGCGCGGCGACCCCTGCGATGCCCAGGCCGGCGAGGATCTTCCAGCCGATGCCTGCGAAGTAGATGACGTAGAAGCCCGCCGCCCCTACCAGTACCGCGGTGCCGAGGTCGGGCTGGCGCGCGATCAGCAGCACCGGCACGGCAAGCAGCACGGCGGCGACTACGAAGTCGCGCAGGCGCAGCGAGGCCTCGTTCTTGTGGAAGTACCACGCGAGCATCAGCGGCACGGCGAACTTCATGATCTCGGAGGGCTGGAAGCGGCCGATGCCGATGTTCAGCCAGCGCCGCGCGCCGTTGACGACGTCGCCGAATGCCGCCACCGCGACGAGCAGCACCAGGCCTGCGACGTACGCCGGCACCGCGAAGCGCATCAGCGTCGGCGGCGGGATGCGCGCGACGAGCCACATGCCGGCAAGCGCGACCGCCAGGTTCGCAAGCTGGCTCGCGACACGTCCTGGCGTGTCATACGTCGCCGAATACAGCGCCGCCAGCCCGAGCGCGGTGAGCAGCAGCGCGATCGTGAGCAGTGCGCCGTCGATGCCCTCGACCGCCCTCGCACCCAGCCTGCGCAGCGCGAGCGCCTGCATCATGGGCGCTCCTTGCCTGAGTCGGCGCCGAGCGCAGGATCCGCGCTTCCCGCTGGCAGCTTGCCGAGAAGGTAGTAGTCGAGCGCGATGCGGGCAAGCGGTGCTGCCGCACGCGAGCCGAAGCCGCCGTTCTCGACCAGTACGGCGACGGCGATCTTCGGGCTCTCCAGTGGCGCAAAGGCGATGAACAGCGAATGATCGCGATGCCGTTCGGCGACCTTCTTCTCGTCGTACCTCTCGTTCTGCTTGATGCCGATCACCTGCGCGGTGCCGGTCTTGCCGCCGCTGCTGTACTGCGCATCGGCGAACACGCGCGCGCCGGTTCCTTCCCGGTTCACGCCGGCCATGGCATTCTTGACGAACTCGATGTTCTCCTGCCGCAGCGGGATCTGCCGCACCAGCTGCGGCTCGAAATGCCTGCGCTCGCCGGTGCGCGGGTCGTCGACGTGGGCGACCAGACGCGGCCGGTACAGCGCGCCGTTCGCGGCGAGCGCAGCCGTCGCCTGCGCGAGCTGCAGCGGCGTGTAGATGTTGTAGCCCTGGCCGATGCCGATCGAAATGGTCTCGCCCGCGTACCATTTCTGCTGTTCGGGGCGCTTGAAACGTTCGCGCTTCCACGCCGGCGAGGGCAGGACGCCCTTTGCTTCTCCCTCCAGGTCGATTCCGGTGTAGGCGCCGAAGCCGAAGCGGCCCATGAAGCCCGCGATCGCCTCTATGCCCATGTCGTTGGCGAGCTGGTAGTAGTACACGTCCGAGGACACCACGATCGACTTGTGCAGGTCGACATAGCCGTGCCCGCCGGGCTTGGAATCGCGGAAGCGGCGCTCGCCGAAGTCGAAGTAGCCGGTGTCATGGATCGCGCTCTGCGGCGTGCGCTTGCCGAGTTCGAGTGCGGCGAGCGCCATGAACGGCTTGAAGGTGGATCCAGGGGGGTAGACCCCCGCGATGGCGCGGTTGTTGAGCGGCCTGTCGGGAGAGCCGCTCAGCGCGGACCAGTTCTGCGCATCGATGCCATCGACGAACAGGTTCGGGTCGAAGCCCGGGCTGGACACGAACGCGAGCACGCCGCCGGTCGATGGCTCGAGTGCGACCAGCGCGCCGCGCCTCCCCGCGAAGGCGCGTTCGACGACCTGCTGCAGCCTGACGTCGAGGGTCAGGGTGATGTTGTTTCCCGCTTGCGCGGGCGTGCGCGACAGGGTCCTGATGCCGCGGCCGGCGGCGTCTATTTCCACCTGCTCGAGTCCGGTGATGCCATGCAGTTCCTGCTGGTAGCTCGATTCGACGCCCGACCTGCCGATGAAATCCGTGCCGCGGTAGTTCGCCGCGACGCCGAGCTCCTCGAGCCGCTGCTGGTCGCGCTCGTTGATGCGGCCGATGTAGCCGATGACGTGGGACGCGACTGCGCCCTGCGGATACTGCCGGAACAGCCGGGCCTTGATGTCCACGCCCTCGAACCGGTAGCGGTTGGCGGCGAACCGCGCTACCTCCTCATCTGAGAGCCGCGTGCGGATCGGCAGGCTCTCGGCGGTCCTGGACTCGGCGAGCAGCTTCTTGTAGCGCGCGCGGTCCCTGGGCTGGATCTCGACGATCTCCGACAGCGCGATCAGGGTGGCCTCGAGGTCGCGCACGCGGTCGGGAAATATCTCCAGCGTGTACGCCGAGTAGTTGCGCGCAAGCACGACGCCATTGCGATCCAGGATGAGGCCGCGGCTGGGCGCTATCGGCACCACCGATATGCGGTTGTCCTCGGCCTTGGCCGTATAGGCGTCGTGTTGCACCACCTGAAGGTAGGCGAACCGCCCCAGGAGGATCGCAAACGCGACAAGCACTGCGAGCGCGGCAGCGGCGACACGTACCTGGAAGTTGTACAGCTCGCGCTGGTGGTTCTTCAGTTCCGCGAGGCGCATGGGCTAGATCGGCCGGGCCGGATCGGGCTCCAGCGCTCGGCGCTGCGGCGCGAGCAGCACGAGCGTTGCCACCGGCCACAGCAGCGCCCCTGCGAGCGGCCCGACGAAGATGGGCCAGCCGGGAAACTCCGCGCCGGCCGCCATGCGCACGACGAGCTCGATCGCCTCGGCCGCCACCAGCAGCACCGCCACGTGCAGCGCCTGCTGCGAAAGGCCGAACCAGAGGATGCGTCGCGACAGCGTGATGGCACCGAACGCGAGCAGCGAATACGCCAGCGCATGCTGTCCCAGCAGCACGCCGTTGCCGGCGTCGGCGATCAGTCCCAGCGTCCAGCCGACCCCCAGCCCGATCGTGCGCGGCTGCCGCACGCACCAGAACACCAGCACCACGGCGACGAAATCGGGCACCAGCATGATGCTTGTCCAGGGCAGGAAATTGAGCACCAGCGCCGCGGCGAAGGAAAGCGCGATGGTGCTCATGCGCACGGGCAGCAGGATGCGCTGGGGCGCTGCTACGCTATCCATCGGCGCTCCGGTTGCGCGCCTTGCGGGTTTTCGCCGCACGCCTGCCCGGCGCCGCGTCGCTGCCTTCGGCGGGCGGCGCCGGTCGTGCCTCGCCGCCGGCGAGGACGAGCACGAAGCGATGCTTGTCGATGCCCGCCGCGGGCTGGCACACGATCCTCGCGAACGTCTGCGAGGAATCGCGTTCGATGCCGATCACCGTCGCAACCGGCAGGCCGGGCGGGTAGGTGCCGTCGATGCCGGAGGTGACGAGACGGTCGCCATGCTGGATCTCGGTGTTCGAGGCGACGTAGCGCAGTTCCAGCTGGCCGGACACGCCGGCGCCGAAGGCGATGGCGCGAAGGCCGTTCCTTTCCACCTGCACCGGGATCGCCTGGCCCTTGTCGGTGAGCAGCGTGACCTCCGACACGAGCGGGTGCGCGCGCGTGACCTGGCCAAGCACGCCCGCTTCGTCCACCACCGGCTGGCCGGCCACGACCCCGTGCTGGCGTCCCTTGTCCACGATGACCTTGCGCGAGTACGGGTCGCGCCCCGAATACAGGATCTGCGCCGGAGTGGTGTGGAACTCGATGCGCTCGGCCGCGGCGGTGAGCAGCCGCAGTCGCTCCGCATCGGCCGCGGCGGCGGCAAGCCGCTGGGACTCGTGAGTGAGCGCGAGCAATTTCGCGCGCAGCTCGGCATTCTCCCCGCGCAACTGCGCCTGGCTGGTGAAGTGTCCGGCTACGCGCTCGGCGAAGCGAACCGGCGCGGTCGCAGCAACCTGCAGCGGCCACGCCGCGGCCGCGAGCGCGGTCCTGATCGACTCGGCATAGCGGAATCGCGCATCGAGAACGAGCAGCGCCAGCGAAAGCGAGGCGAAGAAGGCGAGGCGTACGAGCGGTGCCGGACCGCGGTGGAAGAATGGAGGGGGGCTGTGTTCCATGCCCCCCTCAGTCAGTCATTGGTGAAGATCGGGCCGAACAGCTCCATCTTTTCGAGGGCCTTGCCCGATCCGCGCACGACGCAGGTCAGCGGATCCTCGGCGACGATGACCGGCAGGCCCGTTTCCTCCATCAGCAGCCGGTCGAGATCGCGCAGCAGGGCGCCGCCGCCGGTGAGGACCATGCCCTTTTCCGCGATGTCGGCGCCCAGTTCCGGTGGCGTCTGCTCCAGCGCATTCTTCACCGCGCTGACGATCTGGTTCAGGGGCTCGGTCAGCGCCTCGAGTATCTCGTTGGAGCTGATCGTGAAGCTGCGCGGAATGCCTTCGGCGAGATTGCGGCCCTTGACTTCCATCTCGCGCACCTCCGAGCCGGGGAACGCCGAGCCGATGGTCTTCTTCACCATCTCTGCGGTCGGGTCGCCGATCAGCATGCCGTAGTTGCGGCGGATGTAGTTGATGATCGACTCGTCGAACTTGTCGCCACCGACGCGCACCGAACCCGAGTACACCATGCCGCCGAGCGAGATGACGCCCACTTCGGTGGTGCCGCCGCCGATGTCGACGACCATCGAGCCGGTCGCCTCGGCGACGGGGAGGTCGGCGCCTATTGCCGCCGCCATCGGTTCTTCGATCAGGTAGACCTGTCCGGCGCCGGCGCCGAGCGCGGCGTCGCGGATCGCGCGCTTCTCGACTTGCGTCGAGCCGCAGGGCACGCAGATGATGATGCGCGGGCTGGGCGAAAACAGCTTGTTGTCGTGAACGCGCTTGATGAACTGCTTGATCATCTGCTCGGTGATGATGAAGTCGGCAATGACGCCGTCCTTCATCGGTCGTATGGCGACGATGTTGCCGGGCGTCTTGCCGAGCATCATCTTCGCTTCCTTGCCGACCGCAGCGATCGTCTTCTTCGCATTGGGTCCGCCTTCCTGCCGGATCGCGACGACCGACGGTTCATCGAGCACGATGCCCTTGCCGCGCACGTAGATGAGCGTATTCGCGGTGCCGAGGTCGATCGCGAGGTCGTTGGAGAAATAGCTGCGCAGGAAACCGAACATTTGCGTGGCGCGATCCTTTCCGGTTCGGCCTTAACTTCGCGAGCTAAAGCCGTGTTGCCAAAGGGCATATAATACTCTCAACAGGGCGCAGCAAGCCCTCTTCGGGCCGTTGCGCCGCCCTTCAGCCATGTCGCTTTCCCCAGACCAGATCAGGCATATCGCCCGCCTGGCCCGCATCAGCATCGAGCCGGCCGAGGGTGAGGCCGTGCGCGAGGAGCTGAACCGCGTGCTCGAGCTGGTAGACGCGATGCAGAAGGTCGACACCACGGGGGTGGTCCCGATGGCACATGCGCTGGAGGCTCAGGTGCCCGGCGGGCAGCGGCTGCGGCCGGACGAGGTCACCGAGCGGGACCGCCGCGCCGACTTCCAGGCGCTCGCGCCGGCGGTGGAGCGCGACCTCTACCTGGTGCCGAAGGTCATCGAGTGATGCTCGGGGCGACCCTGAGCGGCCTTTCGGCGGCGCTTGCCGAGCGGCAGGTGTCCAGCGTGGAACTGACCCGCATGTACCTGGCGCGCATCGCCAGGCTGAACGGCGCGCTGAATGCCTTCATCACGGTGGACGAGGAAGCGAGCCTGGCCGGCGCCCGTGCGGCGGACGAACGCCGCGCCGCGGGCGAGGCCGGTCCGCTCACCGGGATCCCGGTCGCGCACAAGGACATCTTCTGCACCCGGGGCATGCTCACGACCTGCGGCTCGAAGATGCTCGCCAACTTCGTCAGCCCCTATGACGCGCATGTCATCGAGCGCTTCGACGCGGCCGGCGCGGTGAGGCTGGGCAAGTGCAACATGGACGAGTTCGCGATGGGCTCGTCGAACGAGAACTCGCACTTCGGCCCGGTGGCGAATCCCTGGGACGTCGCGCGGGTCCCGGGGGGGTCCTCGGGCGGCTCGGCCGCCGCGGTGGCCGCGCGGCTGGCGCCGGCGGCGACCGGCACGGACACCGGGGGGTCGATACGCCAGCCTGCGGCGATGTGCGGCATCTCGGGCCTCAAGCCGACTTACGGCGTGGTGTCGCGCTACGGCATGGTCGCGTTTGCCTCGTCGCTTGACCAGGGCGGGCCGCTCGCCAAGAGCGCGGAGGACCTCGCGCTGCTGATGAACGCGATGGCGGGGTTCGACGCGCGTGACTCGACCAGCCTGGAACGTCCGGACGAGGACTACACGCGTGAACTCGGTTCCGGCCTCGAGGGGCTGAGGATAGGCCTGCCGCGCGAGTACTTCGGCGACGGCGTCGAGCCCGGGGTGCGCGCGTGCGTCGAAGCGGCGGTGGCCTGGTATCGGTCGCGCGGCGCGGTGACCGTGGACATCACGCTGCCGAACACCGATCTGGGCATCGCCGTGTACTACGTGATCGCGCCTGCCGAGGCTTCGTCCAACCTCTCCCGTTTCGACGGCGTGCGTTACGGCCACCGCGCCGCCGGGTACGCCGACCTCGAGGAGATGTACTGCCGCACGCGGGCCGCGGGCTTCGGCGCCGAAGTGAAGCGCCGGATCCTGATCGGCACGTACGTGCTCTCGCACGGTTACTACGACGCCTACTACCTGCAGGCACAGAAGCTGCGGCGGCTGATCGCAGGCGACTTCGCGCAGGCATTCGAGCGCTGCGACGTCGTCATGGGGCCGACGGCGCCCACCACGGCGTTCCCGATCGGCGCGAACGCCGCCGACCCCGTGAAGATGTACCTTAACGACGTGTTCACCGTTCCCGCGCCGCTTGCCGGGCTGCCGGCGATGTCGATTCCCTGCGGCTTCGACGCTGCGGGGCTGCCCGCCGGGCTGCAGCTGATCGGCCGGCATTTTTCCGAGGCGAAGCTGCTCGGCATCGCACATGCCTATCAGCAGGCCACGGACTGGCACCTGCGCGTGCCCACGGAGGCGCCACTGTGAGGACCCTGATCGCCGCTCTAGCCTTCGTCTGCGCCGCCGGAGCGCAGTCGCAGGAAGTGACCGAGACCCGCGAGATGCTCGGCCGCATGGGCCGCAGCACGGCGGTACTGGTGCTGTCCTCGACCCAGCGTGCCGTTGGCGACTGGCGGGTGAATGGCGAGTATGTGCTGATCCCGTCGCTGATACGGCGCTACCTGGAAGGGGAGCGCAGCCCGCAGCTTGGTGTCACCACGCTGCGCGAGGGCGTGACGCCGATCCTCTTCGGCCGCCCGCCTAGCGGCACGCTGCAGGGCACCTGGCGCGAAGGCAGGTTCAGTGGCGTGCGCCTGGCACCCGGCGGCCAGGAGCGCGAGCGGTTCGAGTTCTCCGAGGAGTTCCCGCCGATGGACGGCTATACCGCGTCGGTACGCTGCGAGGTGAGCGATGGTCGCTACAGTTCCACGCTTGCGTATGCGGTGGAAGCGGGCAGGCTGCGTGCACGCAGCTTCGAGTGGCGCTCGAAGCTCGCGCCGAGCGGCCACCTGTGCGCAGTGGGTGCGCGCGGCCCGGTCGCGCAGTCGAGCCAGGCGGGCAGTCTGCGCTTCAGCGCCGGCAAGTGCACGGTGACGCTGCGCGACCTCGGCGACTACGTGCGAATCAGCGCGGAAGACTGCGCCGAGTTCTGCGGCTCGCAGGCGTACCTCGAGCCGATGCTCGTCGACAGGCGCGGGGAGTGCATGCTCCTGCATCCGCAGCGCAGGTGAGCGCCGTGGGCTGGGAGGTCGTCGTCGGCGTCGAGACGCACGTGCAGCTCGCCACCAGGAGCAAGATCTTCTCCGGGTCCGCGACCGCATTCGGCGCAGCGCCGAATGCCCAGGCCTCGGCGATAGACATCGCGCTCCCGGGCGTGCTGCCGGTGCTGAACAGGCAGGCTGTGGAGTTCGCCGTGAGGTTCGGCCTCGCCATCGGCGCCGAGGTCAGCCGGCGCTCGGTGTTCGCGCGCAAGAACTACTTCTACCCGGATCTCCCGAAGGGCTACCAGATCAGCCAGTACGAGCTGCCGATCGTCCGGCATGGAACGCTCAGGGTCGGTGCGAACGTGGTGCGCGTCCTGCGCGCCCATCTCGAGGAAGACGCGGGAAAGTCGCTGCACGAGGAGTTCGCCGACGCCACCGGCATCGACCTCAACCGCGCGGGCACGCCGCTGCTCGAGATCGTCACCGAACCGGACATGCGCGGTGCGAAGGAGGCGGTCGCCTATGCGCGGGTGCTGCACTCGCTGGTGCGCTGGATCGGCATCAGCGACGGCAACATGCAGGAGGGTTCGTTCCGCTGCGACGCGAACGTATCGGTGCGCCGGCCAGGGGAGCCGCTCGGCACGCGCTGCGAGATCAAGAACCTGAACTCGTTCCGCTTCATGGAGCAGGCGATCGGTTACGAGGCGCGCCGCCAGATCGAGCTGATCGAGTCCGGCGGTGTCGTCGAGCAGGAAACCCGGCTATACGATCCGGGCCGCGACGAGACGCGGGCGATGCGCTCCAAGGAGGACGCGCACGACTACCGCTACTTTCCCGACCCGGACCTGCTGCCGCTGGTCGTCGGAGAAGATGCCCTCGAGCGCGCGCGGCGGGCGTTGCCGGAGCTGCCGGAGGCGATGCGCGAGCGCTTCGTGCGCGACTATGGCGTGTCGCCGCAGGATGCCGCCGGGCTGTCGGCGTCGCGCGAGGCGGCGGCGTACTTCGAAGCGCTGGTGGGCGCATCCGGGGTGGAGCCCAGGCTGTGCGCCAACTGGCAGGCGGGGGAGCTTGCCGCCGCACTGAACCGCCATGAGCTGGACATCGATGCCAGCCCGGTAAGCGCCGAGGCGCTGGCAGGCCTGCTGCGGCGCATCGCCGACGGCACGCTGTCGGGAAAGATGGCGAAGGAAGTCTTCGACGCCATGTGGGCCGGCGAGGGCGCCGCGGACGACATCGTCGCGAAGCGCGGCCTGCGACAGATATCGGACGCGGGGGAGATCGAGAAGCTGGTCGACGCCGTGCTCGCCGCGAACGCAAAGCAGGTCGACGATTACCGCGCCGGCAGGGAAAAGGCCTTCAACTCCCTCGTCGGGCAGGTGATGAAGGCGACGAAGGGAAAGGCCAATCCCGCGCAGGTGACCGAAGTCCTGCGCCGCAAGCTCGGCGGCTAGCTATCTGCCCTTGGTAAGTTCCAGGAAGCGGCGCTTGTCGTCGTCGAACTTGGTATTGATGCTCTTTACTTCCTCCTGGCGCGAGGCAAGCAGTTTTTCCTGGACCTCGAGGTCCTTCGCGGCGGATTTCACGTCCATCTCGAACTTCGCCGGCGGCTTGTTCTTGCCCTTGTAGAACTCCATTTCCTTCTTGTAGCCGTCCTGGCGCTTCCTGATCTGCGCGATCTGGCTTTCGATCTGCTCGATCGCCTTGGCGTTGTCGTCCAGCGCGCGCTGGCGCGCCAGTTCGATGTCCTTCTCGGACTGGTAGGTGGCAAGCAGTGCCCGGTTGCGCCGCGCGTCTTCCTTGTCCTGCGCCGCCTTTTCGGCCGCGGCCTTCTCCTCTGCCTCGCGCTTGGCGCGCTGCTCCGGGGTCAGTGGCGGCTCGATGCGGCGAATCACCATTCCCTGCGGATTCAGCTGCTCGACGAGCTGGCCGATGCACTGGTTGGGGATGGTCGCGCCGTAGTACTTCTTGCCATCCTTGCCGGTGCAGCGATAGGACTGCGCGTCCGCGGCGAACGGGAACGCGAGCAATGCCGAAGCCAAGACCCAGAAGCGCATGTAACCCCCCGGTTCACGAAACCTGCCCGTATTCTAGCGTTTCTGACATCGCGCGCTGCCGCAGATGCCCGAACTGCTAGAATCCGCCGCGCACGCGCCCATGAACACGCCATGAACTTTGCCGACCGATCGCTAGTCGCAGACATGACCGCCAGGATGCTCCTCGAGGTGCAGGCGGTGCTGTTCTCCGCGGACAAGCCCTTCATCTTCACCTCCGGCTGGGCGAGTCCGGTCTATATCGACTGCCGCAAGCTCATTTCCTATCCGCGCATCCGCGATCAGCTGATGGAGTTCGCCGCGGGCACCATCCTGCGCGATGCCGGGTTCGAGCAGTTCGACATGGTGGCGGGCGGCGAAACCGCAGGCATCCCGTACGCGGCGTGGATCGCCGACCGCCTCGGCCTGCCGATGCAGTACGTGAGGAAGAAGCCCAAGGGGTTCGGCCGCAATGCGCAGATCGAGGGCGACATCCGAGAAGGGGCACGCACGCTGCTGGTCGAGGACCTGACGACCGACGGCCGCTCGAAGATCAACTTCTGCAGGGCGCTGCGCGATGCCGGCGCGGTGGTCGAGCACGTGTACGTGAATTTCTACTACGACATCTTCCCGGAATCTAAGAAGACCCTCGCCGACCTGAACGTGCGCCTGCATCATCTCGCGACCTGGTGGGACGTGCTGCGCGTGGTGAAGCAGGGCAACTACCTTGCCGCGGCGCAGGTCGACGAGATCGAGAAGTTCCTGCATTCCCCGGCCGCGTGGTCGGCGGCCCACGGCGGCGTTTCGAGCTTCCCTTCGGCCTGACTCCGGTTTGCGGGTCGTCAGCCTAAACGTCAACGGCATCCGCTCGGCATCACGCAAGGGCGTGTTCCGGTGGCTGGCCTCGCACAAGGCCGACATCGTCTGCATGCAGGAGATCAAGGCACACGAGTCCGACCTCGAGCCCGCCATGCTCGCCCCCGCGCGCTACACCGGCAGCTTCCTGCCGGCCGAGAAGAAGGGCTACAGCGGCGTCGCACTGTATTCGCGCCGGGAACCGGACGCGCTCGTCCGGGGCTTCGGCAGCAGCGAGTTCGATGCCGAGGGGCGCTACCTGGAGGCGCGCTTCGGCAACCTGTCGGTGGTGTCGGTATACCTGCCATCGGGGGCGAGCAGCGAGGTCCGGCTCGCGGCGAAGTTCCGCTTCCTCGAAGAGTTTCTCCCCCACCTGCGCGCACTCGCCGGTTCGGGGCGCGAGGTGATCCTGTGCGGTGACTGGAACATCGCGCACAGGGAGATCGACCTGCGGAACTGGAAATCGAACCAGAAGAACTCCGGCTTCCTGCCCGAGGAGCGTGCCTGGCTCAGCCGCGTCTTCGATGAAGTCGGCCTGGTCGACGTGTTCCGGCGCCTGAACCAGAAGCCGGACCAGTACACATGGTGGTCCAATCGCGGCCAGGCCTGGGCAAAGAACGTGGGTTGGCGCATCGACTATCAGATCGCGACGCCGCGGGTGGCGGCGACTGCGCACAGGGCGGCAATCCACACGCGCAGCCGCTTCAGCGACCACGCGCCGCTTACGATCGATTACGAGTGGGAGTTCTGAGCGGGCTCAGGCGACGCGCACGCCGCGGTTGCGGCGCCGGTCCAGCCACCACGCCAGCACCGGAAGCATGGCGAAGCCGCCAGGCATGACGACCACGACGAGGTAGGGCGACAGCTTCGACAGGCGGGTCAGGTGCTGGCGCAGTTCGGCCTTGTCCTCGCTGGTCCAGTGCATCCTGTTGCGCGGCTTCATCAGCAGCGGCATCAGGCCCTTGACCTGCATCATCTCGGACAACAGGTGCCGCTTCTCGCGTTCGGCTAGTTCAAACGCGCGCCTGATGGGAGCAGGAGCGTTGATGCGTGGCATTCAGGGGAGTGCGCGGGGAAGGCGCGGGGAAACGCGCTGCCACAGCGCCGCGCCCCGCCGGTACAGCACGTAGAGGGACCAGCCCCTGAGCGCCCACGAGAGCGCGCGTCGCGGCCACAGTGCCACCAGGAAAGCTGCGCCGGCGGCGAGCAGCAGCGGATGACGCCCGGCCTCCGCTGCAAGCTTCGTGGCCGAGTCCATCCAGCCGCTTGCCGCATCCACCCGGTCGAGGACCGTGCCGACGTACTCACGCTCGGCAGCAGCGCGCGCGACCAGGCCGGCCCGGCTTGCCTGGAGGGCCATGAGTCTTGCGCGCATCAGGAGCCCCGCTCCGCGCCTCGCGCGGCGCGGTCGCGATCCTTCGCCAGTTCTTCGAGCGTTGCCGCGAACATCTTCGGGCGCTGCTTGAGCAGTCGCGCGGCGATGACGGCGCCGACAATACCGACGCCGAGGAAGAGGGCAGCGAGCAGGCCTGCGGCAAGCAGGCGGTTCGCATCCCATGCCAGCAGCACGACGAGCATCGCAAGAAACACCATGGCGACGCCGAAGAAGAAGATCGACAGCACCGCCCATAGCGCAATCTCGAGGAAGCGCAGCGTCTGCTCTTCCAGCTCGCTCGCCGCGAGGCGCGCGCGCGTCTCGGCGAATCCGATCAGCGTGCGAGCGAATTCCTTGACCGGGCCGATCATGCGCGCAGGGCCCGGCCGCGCGACTTAGCGCCGGCCGATCAGCAGGCCGAGCAGGAAGCCGATGCCTGCGGCCACGCCGACCGCCTGCCAGGGGTTGTCGTGAACGTAGTCGTCGGTGGCCCTCGCCGCCAGCTTCGTCTTGTCCAGCAGCGCGTGCTCGGCTTCGACCAGCCTCGCCTTGGTGGTGGCGAGCGTCGCCTGGATCCGCTCACGCGCAACCGCGGCCTTTTCGCCTGCCTGCGACGCGGTGGCGCGCAGCAGCTCCTCGGTGTCGGCCACCAGGACCCTGATGTCGGAAACGAACTTTTCCTTTGCGGCGTCGGTGCTCATGTTTTCGGTGCTCATCGTGAGGAGTTTTGAGTGCAGAAAGGACGGAAAGCGTACAGATTTTTGCAGTGCAAGGCAACCGTTGACCCGTTTACACTGCGCCGACTCGCATGACGGCCGCAGCCTACGCGCAGGTGTTCCGCAGCAGGAAGATTCTCGTCCTGCTGTTCCTCGGATTCTCGTCCGGCCTGCCGCTCGCGCTCACGGCCGGAACCCTGCAGGCATGGCTTGCCGCCGAACAGGTGAGCATCGTTGCCATCGGCTGGTTTGCCCTGGTTGGACAGCCGTACACGTACAAGTTCCTCTGGGCGCCGTTCATGGACCGCTACGCGCTGCCCTTTCTCGGCCGCCGGCGCGGCTGGCTGCTGGTCACGCAGGTTGCGCTGGCGGCGGCGATCGCCTTCATGGGGACGATCAAGCCGACCGAATCAACGTGGCTGCTCGGCGCGGTCGCGCTGCTGGTGGCGTTCCTGTCGGCGTCGCAGGACGTGGTGTTCGATGCGCTGCGTACAGACTGGCTCGAGCGCGACGAGCGGGGCGCCGGCGCGGCGGTGTCCGTGCTCGGCTACCGCATCGCGATGCTTGCATCCGGCGCGGGTGTGCTGATCCTCGCCGACCTGTGGCTGGGCTGGCGTGGCGCCTACTGGCTGATGGCCGCGCTGATGGCGGTGGGCATGGTTGCCACCTGGTTCGTCATCGAGCCCGAGGTGGAGGGCGGGGCGCCGAGGTCTCTGGACGCCGCGGTGGTGCAGCCGTTCCGCGAATTCTTCTCGCGCGACGCCGCGGTGCTGATGCTGGCCCTCGTGGTGCTCTACAAGCTCGGCGACGCTTTCGCCGGCAGTTTCACCACCACGTTCCTGCTGCGCGGCCCCGGCTTTTCGCTGACGGAGGTGGGCGCCTTCAACAAGGGCTTCGGCCTGCTCGCCACGATCGCCGGCGGCCTCGCCGGCGGCGTGATGATGGTGCGCATGCGGCTGTACCGCGCGCTGCTCGCGTTCGGCATCCTGCAGGCGGTCACCAATCTCGGCTTCATGCTGCTCGCCATCGCCGGCAAGAACCATGCACTGATGGTCGCGGTGGTGGGGCTGGAGAACATCTGCGGCGGCATGGGAACGATCGCCTACGTCGCGCTGCTGATGGCGCTGTGCGACCGCAGGTTCTCGGCCACGCAGTACGCGCTGCTGTCGGCCCTGTCCGCGGTCGGCCGCGTCTACGTCGGGCCCAGCGCCGGGTACATGGTCGCCGCGCTCGGCTGGGCGGACTTCTTCCTCGCCACCTTCGTCATCGCGCTGCCCGGGCTGGCATTGCTGTGGTGGATGCGCGAGCGGATCGACGCGCTGGATCAGCCCCTGGAGCAGCGGTAGACGGCGAGGCTGCCGAGCAGGTTCGGCAGCAGCGTGACCGGGTTGCCGCGCGTCAGCACGACGCGCTCGCGGACGTCGACGCCGAGCTTCGCGCAAAGCATCTCGAAGTCCTGCAGCGTGCAATGGTGCACGTTTGGCGTGTCGTA
The DNA here is from genome assembly GCA_050248795.1 of Burkholderiales bacterium. GTDB lineage: Bacteria > Pseudomonadota > Gammaproteobacteria > Burkholderiales > SG8-39 > CAZTDU01. The sequence goes on from JBFWRS010000006.1 coordinate 116,438, forward strand.
CCACTGGTAGGGCAGTTCCCTCGACACGGGCATGCGGCCCCCGAGCGCGATCTGCACGCGCGCCCGCCAGTAGCCGAAGTTCGGAAAGGAGACGATCGCCTCGCGCCCGACGCGCAGCATCTCCTGCAGCAGGGCCTCCTGGCGGTGGATCGCCTGCAGCGTTTCCGAAAGGATTACGCAGTCGAAGGAGCGGTCCGCGAACGCCGCGAGGCCGTCCTCGAGGTCCATCTGCAGGACGTTGACGTCGTTGCGCACGCACTCGAGTACGTGGGCGTCCTCGATCTCGATGCCGTAGCCGGGCGCCTGCTTCTCGTCCCACAGCCGGCGCAGGAGGCGCCCGTCGCCGCAGCCGAGGTCCAGCACCCGCGCCCCGGGCGCCACCCAGCGGACGATGGTGTCAGCCTCTGTCACAGCTCGATGTTCCCGAAGTAGGCGCGCAGCGCGCCGTGATAGCGCGCGTCGTCAAGCAGGAACGCGTCGTGGCCCTGCGGCGCGTCGATCTCGAGGTAGGAGACGATCTTGCGCGTGTCGAGCAGCGCCTTGACGATCTCGCGCGACCGTGCCGGAGAGAAGCGCCAGTCCGACGTGAACGAGGCGACGAGGAACGCCGCCCGCGCGCGCTCCAGCGCCGCCGACAGGTCGCCGCCGAATGCCGCTGCAGGGTCGAAATAGTCCAGCGCCTTGGTGATCCGGAGGTAGGAGTTGGCGTCGAAGTAGGTCGAGAACTTGTCGCCCTGGTAGCGCAGGTAGGACTCGACCTCGAAATCGACGTCGAAGCCGAAGCCGAGCTCGGTGCGGCCGCGCAGCACGCGGCCGAACTTTTCCATCATCGCCTCGTCGGACAGGTAGGTGATGTGGCCGATCATGCGGGCGATGCGCAGGCCGCGCTTTGGCACCACGCCGTGGGAGTAGTAGTCGCCGCCGTGGAAGTCCGGATCGGTCATGATCGCGGCGCGCGCGACCTCGTTGAAAGCGATGTTCTGCGCCGACAGCTTCGGCGTCGCCGCGATCACCACCGCGTGCGCCACGCGCTCCGGGTACGACAGGGTCCACTGCAGCGCCTGCATGGCGCCAAGGCTGCCGCCGATCACCGCCGCGAAGCGCTCGATGCCCAGCCGGTCGGCAAGCGCCGCCTGGGACGCCACCCAGTCCTCCACCGTCACCACCGGGAAACCTGCGCCCCAGGGCTTGCCGGTGGCCGGATTGATCGACGCCGGGCCGGTGGAGCCGAAGCAGGAACCGAGGTAATTCGAGCCGATGACGAAGAAGCGATTGGTGTCCAGCGGCTTGCCGGGACCGACCAGGTTGTCCCACCAGCCGACGTTCTCCGGGTCGTCCGCGTAGCGTCCCGCGACGTGATGCGAGGCGTTCAGCGCGTGGCATACCAGCACCGCGTTCGAGCGCGCGGCGTTCAGTTCGCCGTAGGTTTCGTAGGTGATGTCGTACTGCGGCAGCACCGCGCCGCTCTTGAGCCTGAGCGGTTCGGTAAAGCCCGCTGTGCGCGCCTCGACGATCATGCGGCGGCGCCGGTAGCGATCAGGGCGTCGATCTGCGCCGGATCGTAGCCCGCTTCGGCGAGGAGTTCGCGCGTGTGCTCGCCGAGGCGCGGGGCATGGCGACGATACCGCGGCGGCGATTCCGACCACTCGGAGGGCACCGCCATGGAGCGGATGCGGCCCTCGCTCGGGTGCTCGACTTCGCGGAAGTACCCGATCGCGGCGAGGTGGGGGTCGGCGAGGATGTCCTCGAGGCTGTTCATGCGCTGCACCGGGATGTCGGCATCCTCAAGCGCCGCCAGCCATTCGGCCGTCGTGCGCTGTCTCATCTCCTGCGCCACCAGGCGGTAGGCGACATCGTAGTTGCGGCTGCGCGCTTCCTGGTTGGCGAAGCGCGCATCATTCGCCAGCTCGGGCCTGCCGATCAGCGCGAAGAACGCGCGCCACTGCTTGTCGTTGTAGATGAGCGCGCAGACGTAGCCGTCCTTCGTCTCGTAGGGCCGGCGGTCCTTCGATAGCAGGCGCGCGTAGCCCGGCTCGCCGTGCCGGGGTACGAACGTACTGCCGCCCATGTGTTCGCCAAGCACCGACTGCAGCAGGCTCTCGAACATCGGCACGTCTATCCGCTGGCCCTTTCCGGTCACGCTGCGGCGATACAGGCCGGCGCATACCGCGTTGGCGATGTGCAGGCCGACCGTGCGGTCCGCGATGATCACGGGCGTGTAGCGCGGCGCCTCGCCCCCGGCCGCCTGGTACAGCCACGGCAGACCGGCCGCGCCCTGAACGAGATCATCGTACGCCGCCTTCGCCGCGTAGGGCCCGCGCTGGCTGTAGCCGAACCCGCCGACGTACAGGATTCGCTCGTTCACCGCGCGGACGTCCTCGTACGAGAGCTTCAGGCGCGCCATTGCCTGCGGGCGGACGTTGTAGACCAGCACGTCGGCGGATCTCGCCAGCGCCAGGAACGCTGCGTGCGCGGCGGGATGCTTCAGGTCCAGCGCGACGCTGCGCTTGTTGCGGTTGGCATTCAGGAAGCCGTGCCCCATGGCGGGGGAGCGCATCGGCGCATTGTGGCGCAGCACGTCGCCTTCCAGCGGTTCGACCTTCACCACGTCGGCGCCGAAGTCGGCGAGGATCTGCGTCGCATACGGCCCCATCACCACCGTCGTGAGGTCGATCACGCGAACGCCATCCAGCGGTCCGCTCACCGTGTCGTCCTCACGCATTGAGCCGGGCGAGCAGTTCGCGCGTCTTCGCCGGGTCGGTCTGACGCAGCGTGCGCTGCGCTGGCGCTTGCACGTCCGGCAGGCTGGTGCGCAGCACGCGTTCCTTGATGGCCGGAAGCTGGGCGGGGTGCATCGAGAACGAGCGCAGGCCCAGGCCGAGCAGCAAGCGCGTGAATTCGAGGTTGCCCGCCATCTCGCCGCAGACCGCGACCGGCGTGCCGCCCCTGGTCGCGGTCTGGATCGTCTGCGCGACGAGACGCAGCACCGCGGGATGCAGCGGGTCGTACAGGTGCGCGACCTGGTCATCGGCACGATCCACCGCGAGCGTGTACTGGATCAGGTCGTTGGTGCCGATGGAGAGGAAATCGAGCTTGCGCATGAACAGCGGCAGTGCGAGCGCCGCGGCAGGCACCTCGATCATGCCGCCTACCTCGATCGCGGGATCGTGGGCGATGCCGCGATCGTCGAGCTGGCGCCGGGCCTGGCGCAGCAGCGCAAGCGCCTGTTCGATCTCGTGCGCATGCGCGAGCATCGGCAAGAGGATCCTGATGCGGCCATGTCGCGATGCGCGCAGGATGGCGCGCAGTTGCACCAGGAACATCTGCGGCTCGGCAAGCGAGAACCGGATTGCGCGCAGCCCGAGCGCGGGGTTGGGCATGGCGTGCTGCGTGCCCGCGAGCGCCTTGTCTGCGCCCACGTCCAGCGTGCGGATGACCACCGGCTTGCCCTGCATCGCCTCGGCCACCTCGCGGTAGGCCTCGAACTGCTCGTCCTCGTCCGGCGGGGCGGCGCGGTTGAGGAACAGGAACTCGGTGCGAAACAGCCCCACGCCCTGCGCGCCGCTGTCCAGCGCGGCGTCGATGTCCTGCGGCAGCTCGATGTTGGCGAACAGCTCCACCGGCGTGCCGTCCAGCGTCGCCGCCGGGGTGGAGCGCAGGCGCTTCAGCTTCTGGCGCTCGAGCGCGTGCTGCGACTGGCGCAGCTGGTACTCGGCGAGTACCGCCGGGTCCGGGTCGACGACCAGCACGCCCTGCAGGCCGTCGACGATGACGAGTTCGTTCTCGCGGATCAGGCTGCGCGCATGGTGCAGCCCGACCACCGCGGGGATGTTCAGGCTGCGCGCGAGGATCGCGGTGTGGGAGGTCACGCCGCCGGCGTCGGTGACGAAGCCGCCGAACGCATGCTGCTTGAACAGGATCATGTCGGCGGGCGACAGGTCGTGCGCGACGACGACGTAGGCGCGCTCGTCCGAGGCCTTGGGCGCAGGCCCCGCTTTGCTGCCCATCAGCGCCTTCAGCACGCGTTCGACCGCCTGCTCGATGTCGGCGCGCCGCTCGCGCAGGTACGCGTCCTCCATCTGCTCGAACTGCTGGACCAGGTGCTCCATCTGCTGCACCAGCGCCCACTCCGCGTTGCAGCGCCGTTCGCGGATCAGCTCCCGGGGCGTCTGCGACAGCGAGGAGTCCTCGAGGATCATGCGGTGGATCCTGAGGAACGCGCCCAGTTCCGCCGGCGCGTCCTCGGTGACGTGTTTTTCCAGCGCATCGAGGTCCTGCATGACGCGCGCCACGGCTGCGTCGAACCTGGCGACCTCCTCCGCAACCTGTTCGTCCGCGATGTCGTAGTGCGCGACCTCGAGCCGCGCGCTGCTCACCAGGTGCGCGTAGCCAATGCCGATCCCGGCGGACACGGGGGCGCCGTGCAGCGCAAGGCTCATTCGCTCTCGCCAAACCTGTCCGCGATCAGCGTGCGGATCGCCTCGATCGCGGCCGCGGCGTCCTCGCCTTCGGCCTCGATGGAAATCGTGGCGCCCTTTCCCGCCGCCAGCATCATCACGCCCATGATGCTCTTGGCGTTCACGCGGCGGCCCTTGCGCGACACCCAGACCTCGCTGGCGTAGCGGGCCGCGGTCTGCGTCAGCTTGGCCGCGGCGCGCGCGTGCAGGCCGAGCGCGTTGACGATCTCAGCTTCGATCGACGGCATTGCAGGGATCGGTTGTCATGTGCACCACGCCTTCGTGCCCGCCCGAGAGCGCCTTCTCCACCACCTGGTCGAGCGGCATCTCGCGGTAGGTCAGCGCGCGCACCAGCATCGGCAGACTGAGGCCGGAGATGCCCTCGACCCGGCACGGCTCGAGCAGCCTGAGCGCGATGTTGCCGGGCGTGGCACCGTAGATGTCGGTGAATACCAGCACGCCGCTGCCGTCATCGAGCCCCTTCACCAGTTCGCGCGCCTGCGCCAGCATGGCTTCGGGATCGTCGTGTACCGTCACGCCGACCTGGCGCACGCGCAGCGGGCGCTTGCCGAGCACGTGGCTGGCGGCATGGATCATCGACTCGCCGAGCGCGCCATGCGACACGATGAGTATGCCGATCATGCCGCCGGCCTTCCGGCGAGGTCCGCCTCCAGCGCCTCGATGAACATGCCGGCGACGTCGAATCCGGTCTGGTCCGTGATCTCGCGAAAGCACGTCGGACTGGTCACGTTGACCTCGGTGAGCCAGTCGCCGATCACGTCCAGTCCCACCAGCAGCAGCCCGCGCGCGGCGAGCACCGGGCCGAGGGTCTCGGCGATCTCGCGATCGCGCGGCGTCAGCGCTCGCGCAACGCCGGTGCCGCCGGCGGCGAGGTTGCCCCGGGATTCGCCCTTCTTCGGGATGCGCGCGAGGCAGTGCGGCACCGGCCTGCCGCCTATCAGCAGCACGCGTTTGTCGCCCTCGCGAATCTCCGGGATATAGCGCTGCGCCATCACCATGCGCACGCCGAACTCGCTCAGCGTCTCCACGATCACGTTGCGGTTCGGGTCATCCGCGCGGACGCGGAAGATGCCGGCGCCGCCCATGCCGTCCAGCCGCTTCAGGATGACGTCGCCCTCGGCCTCGATGAAGGACTGCAGCAACGCCATGTCGCGCGCCACCATGCTCGTAGCGGTGAAGCGGGGAAACTCCGCGATGGCGAATTTCTCGTTGTGGTCCCGCACGGCGGTCGGCGAATTGATCACCCTCGCGCCCTCGCGCTCGGCTGCCGACAGCAGCCAGGTGCTGGTGACGTACTCGAGGTCGAACGGCGGGTCCTTGCGCATCAGCACGGCGCCGAAGCGCTTCAGCGCGCGCATGTCGTGTCCGTGCGCCCGGTACCAGTCCTCGTCGTTGTCGGCAAGCGAGATCCGCACAGCTCGCG
>JBFWRS010000007.1:0-111732 GCA_050248795.1 Burkholderiales bacterium
GCAGGATCATGGTTTCCATTTCGTTGTCGGCCATGCGCCGCAGCGCCGATTCCGGGTCGGCGAGGAAATCGTAGTCCGCCAGCACGCGCTGCATGGCGTGGCCTGCCTTGCGCCACTGCCACTCCTCGATCTTTTCCCACAGGTAGCGGCGCACGGATTCCTGGCGCACGTAGATGCTGCGGCCCTGCAGCATCGCCGGCGGCGCGGCCAGCTCGCGCGCGTACTCGCAGGAAGAGACGTACACCGTGAGGCCTTCGCGCTGCTCGACGCGCAGCAGGCTGCCGAGGAAGAACACCGGCTTGTGCATGCGTCCGTAGCCCGCGCCGTAGATGCAGCCACGCGCGAGCAACTCGGCGTTGGCCGCCGCGGCGTCGAAGGGATCGAGCTCGCCGCCCCCGAGCGGCAGCGGCGCGAACGCCTCTTCTTCCACGCGGTCCCATTCCTGCTCGCGCGCCTTCAACCATTCGCCCAGGTCGTCCTTCGGCAGCGTGTGCGCGAAGGACAGTTCGTTCTCCCAGCGGTAGTACTCGCGCATTTTCAGCAGGAACGTGCACAGGCCGTAGTCGCCGGCGTGGCGCGCGTCCGATATGTCGCAGTTGCGCTGCACCACGCTGGCGAGCTGGTAGGTGTCGTGCGTCATGATCGCGGGTATATACTGATTTTAATATTCGTGCACTCTCCAGGCAGCGCTGACCATATGAGCCTGATAGACGAAATCGTTCGCGGCGACGCCGACCGCGGCAAGGAACCCGGGTTTCCCCACGCACCGGAAGGCTGGACGCGCGACAGGGCGCTTGAAGCCGCGCGCAGCGAGAACCTCGAACTCACGGAAGCGCACTGGGAAGCGCTGCGCGCGCTGCAGGCGTACTACGCGCGGCACGGCGACGATGGCATCAACCTGCGCGCGCTGCACGACGCGCTGGACGAGAAGTTCCATGCCGAGGGCGGCATCCGGCAGTTGTACCGCTTGTTCCCCGGCGGGCCGGTGGCGCAGGGCTGCCGGCTCGCGGGACTGAAGCCGCCGGCGGGCGCCACCGACAAGGGCTTCGGCAGCGTCGCCTAGGCGCTGCACGCTCGCGTAACGATCAATCGAGGAGAGCTGACATGAAAACCATCATCGCATTGCTGCTGACGGCGGTGTTTGCCACCGGCGCGCAGGCGCAGGGCACCGACCCGACTTTCGCCATGCGCATGCTGACGCCGGACGCGGCGCTGAAGGCGGCGCAGGCGGCGCTGAAGCGCTGCCGCGACAACGGCTTCCAGGTGGCGGTCGCGGTGGTCGATCGCATGGGCGTGATGCAGGTGATGCTGCGCGACCGCTTCGCCGGCCCGCACACCATCTCGATGGCGCGCGACAAGGCGTGGACCGCGGTGAGCTTTCGCACCAGCACCACCGAGCTCGCTGCGGCCACCCGGCCGGGATCGCCGCAGAGCGGCATCCGCAACCGGCCGCGCGTGGCGATGGTGGGCGGCGGTCTGATGGTCGAGGCGGGCGGCTCGACGTTCGGCGGCATCGGCGTCTCCGGCGCGCCCGGCGGCAAGGAGGACGATGTCTGCGCCGCCGCCGGCATTGCCGCGATCCGCGACGACCTCGAACTGCGCTAGCGCTGCGGGCGGGCGAGGCGCGATGCAGCCGGATCCGACGTAATGGCCTGGCCCGCGCGCTGGATCCGCGTCGCGCCGATCGAGGACGAGGACGGGCGCTGGGCGATTGCGTCGGCGCTGGCGGACGCGCAGCGGGAAACCTCGCCGCCTGTGCTGATGTGGGTGCAGGGGGCGGCACGCCACGATTTCGCGCTCATCGTGCCGCGGCGCTTCGCCCCCGGGCGGCCGTCGCGCTGGAGCGCGTGGGCGCTGTCGCCGGCGATCGCGCTGTGCCGGCAGTTCGACATGCCGGTGTACCTGGACGAGGGCGAACTGCGGCTGCATGGCCGCAGGTTTTCGGGCAGTCGCACCGAGGAAGTGGGCGCGTGCATGGTGACGTCGGCATCGATGACCATACCGTTCCCGGTCGAGCGGCACGTCGAGGACGCATTCAGGCTGCGCATCGAGGCGCAGCACGACTGGCGCTTCGAAACCTCGTGGCCGACCCCGGTCGAGGCGGACGCGATGGCCGGCGCGAGGAGCGAGTTCGCATGGTGAGGCGCACATGGTGAAGCGGCGGCAGCTCCTCGGCGCCTCGGCGGCGCTGTTCCTGCTGCGCGACGCGCTTGCCGCCGGCGACGTGGAAAAGGGCGTCGCGCGCGTGCGCGGCGATGCACGCATCAACGGCGCCGCCGCGAAGCCGGGCATGGACGTCAAGGCCGGCGACGTGGTGCAGACCTTCGCCGACGGCGAGATCGTGTTCGTCGTCAACCGCGACGCTTTCCTCGTGCGCGCCAACTCGCGCGTCGAACTCGAAGGGGCGGTGGGCTCGGTGGTGCTCACCGGCCTGCGGGTGGTGACCGGCGCGCTGCTGTCGGTGTTCCCGTCGCGCCAGCGGCGCACGATCCGCTCCAGCACCGCCACCATCGGCATCCGCGGTACCGGCATCTACGTGGAATCCGAGCCCGACAAGACCTACGTCTGCACCTGCTACGGCGTGGTGGACATCGTGCCGGTGGACGATCCCGCGGCCGCCGAGCAGGTGGTGACGCAGCACCACGAGCAGCCGCGCTACGTGATGCGCAAGGGCATGCCGCAGATGATGATGAAAGGCCCGGTGATCAACCACACGGACGCCGAACTCGTCATGCTCGAGGCGCTGGTGGGCCGCGAGCCGCCGTTCGTCGCCAGCGGCGCGCCGTACAAGACCTACTGAGCCTGCTGAGGCGTGCCCGTGCCCGGTACGGGCCTCAGAGGTTGGTGAGGATCAGCGACAGGCCGGACACGCACAGCAGGCCGAGGATGATCTGGCGAAAGCGCTGGTCGCTCAGCTTCGCGTAGGCCTTGGCGCCGATGTAGCCGCCCGCCGCGGTTCCCGGCAGCGCGGCGAGCACCGCCCAGCCGACTTCCGCAGTGAGAAAGCCGCCGATGGCGTGCGACACCAGCGCGGTCGACAGGATGGTCAGGTTGAACGCCTGGATGACGCTGCGGCTTTCTTCCTTGGTCCAGCCGCGAAACGTGGACCACATGGTCGGCAGCGGGCCGGACAGGCCGGCGAGCCCGCCCAGGATGCCGCCGCCGAAGCCCACCACGCCGTCGGCGCCGCGGCCGCCCCAGCGGTTCTTGCGCGAGCTGCGCACCAGCATGCGCAGCGAGAACGCCAGCACGACGACGCCGACGCCGATCTTCAGCACCCGCACGTCCAGCGACGACAGCAGCAGCACGCCCAGCGGCACGCCGAGCAGCCCCGGCACGATGAACGGCAGCACGCGCTTGCGGTCGATGTGGCGCCAGATCACCGGAATGGTCTGCACCTGCGTGATCACCGAGCAGATGATGACCAGCGAGGCCGCGGCGGCAGGCTGCAGCGCGTACAGCCAGATGCCGAGCGCGGTGATGCCGGTGCCGAAGCCGGCGAAGCCGGCGACGAATCCGCCGGCCAGCGCGCCGATGGCGACGATGATGATCTGTTCGGCTCCCATTGCGTCCCCTCAGGCCTTCGCCGCCGCGATGCCCAGATTCTCGTACACCGGCCGGATCGCGGCGCGGATCGCGGGCAGGCGGTGCGCGAAGGCGCCCGCGGCCATCAGCGCGATGGCGCCGCCGATGGCGAGCGCGAGCGGCGGCCCGATGCGCTCGGCCGCCCAGCCCGCGATGAGCGCGCCGATCGGCGACATGCCGAGGAACGACACCATGTAGATTGCGGAGACGCGCGCGCGCAGGCGGTCCTCGACGATGGTCTGCAGCACGGTGTTGGTGGCGGTGGCGGCGAGCATGGTGCCCATGCCGACGAAGTAGATGCACAGCGCGCCCAGCCACGCGGTGCGGGTGAACGTGAACGCGATCAGGGCGGTGGCGCAGGTTGCCGTCGCGACGGGCATCAGCGTAAACAGGCCGCGCACGCTGGGCCGCGAGGCGAGGTACAGCAGGCCGGTGACCGCGCCCAGGCCGCCGGCGCCGATCAGCATGCCGAGCGTGCCTGAATCGCCGTGGTACACCTCCTTGGCGAACCAGGGCGCGAGCGCCTGGTAAGGCGAGGTGGTGAGCGCGACGGTGCCCACCAGCAGCAGCGCGCTGCGCGTGGGCAGGAAGCCCCAGGCCCAGCGAAAGCCGGCGCCGAGTTGCGTCCACCACGACTCAGTGCTCGCCTCGGGCTTGCGCGGCACCGGCCGGATCGCCCACAGCGCGTACAGCACCGCGCAGTAGAGGATGGCGTTGAGGCCGAAGCCCCATGCCTCGCCGAACGCGGCGATGACCGCGCCGCCGATCAGCGGGCCGACGAAGCGGGCGCTGTTCATCAGCGCCGAGCTGAAGGCGATGGCATTGGGCAGGTCTTCGCGACCGCCCACCAGCTCGATGATCAGCGACTGCCGCGCCGGCCCGTCCACCGCGTTTACGAGGCCGATGACGAAATTGGCCGCGATCAGGTGCCAGGGCTCGATATGCCCGGACAGCAGCAGCGCGAGCACCAGCACCGCCTGCGCCAGGCCGACGCCCTGCGCGTAGGCGAGCACGCGGCGCTTGGAACGCCTGTCCACCCACACCGCCGCCACCGGCGCCAGCAGCGTGATCGGGATCAGCATGGCGAAGCTCGCCAGGCCGAGCAGGAAGGTGGATCCGGTGAGGCGGTAGATCAGCCAGCTGGTGGCGATGTTCTGCAGCCACATGCCGGTCTGCGACAGGCCCTTGCCGACGAAGTAGTAGCGGAAATCCCGGTGCCGGAAGGCGCGCAGGCCGTGCGGCAGGCGCATCGGGATCAGCCCGGCGAGAGCTTGTCGAGCTGGCTCTGCAGCTTCGCCAGCGTGGATTCGAAGCCGGCGAGGCGCTCCTTTTCCTGCGCGACCACGCTGGCGGGCGCGCGCTCGGCGAAGGAAGGGTTGCCGAGCTTGCCGCGGCATTTCGCCAGCTCGGCCTCGATGCGCGCGATCTCCTTGCCGAGGCGCACGCGCTCGGCGGCGCGGTCGATTTCCACGTGCAGCATCAGGCGCACGTCGCCGGCGATCGCCACCGGGGCGTCGGCGGCAGGCAGTTCCGCTACCGCGTGCACCGATTCGAGCCGCGCGAGGAACTGCAGGTACGGCGCCATGGCGCCGATGTCGCCCTGCAGGTACAGCGGCACGCGCTGGCCGGGCTGCAGGTTCATCTCGCTCCTCAGGTTGCGGCAGGCGTCCACCACCTGCTTCAGCAGTGCCATCTCGCGCTCTGCCGCCTGGTCGATCTTCTCCGCCTGCGGCCGCGGGTAGGGCGCGAGCATGATCGTCGCCCCCGACTTGCCCGCCAGCGGCGCGACCTTCTGCCACAGCTCCTCGGTGATGAACGGGATCAGCGGATGCGCGAGGCGCAGCGTCGCCTCCAGCACCCGCAGCAGCGTGCGCCGCGTCCCGCGCTGCACCGCCGCGTCTTCCGACTGCAACTGCACCTTCGCCAGCTCGAGGTACCAGTCGCAGTACTCGTCCCAGACGAAGCGGTAGATGGCGCCGGCGGCGTTGTCGAAGCGGTATTCGGCGAACGCGGTTTCGACCTCGGCCTCGGTGCGCTGCAACTGGCTGACGATCCAGCGGTCCACCGGCGACAGCACCACCGGCAGGGCTTCGTCGGTGCCGCAGTCCTTGCCCTCGACGTTCATCAGCACGAAGCGTGTGGCGTTCCACAGCTTGTTGCAGAAGTTGCGGTAGCCCTCGCAGCGGTTCAGGTCGAAGTTCAGCGTGCGCGCGAAGCTGGCGAGCGACGCGAAGGTGAACCTCAACGCATCGACGCCGAAGGCCGGAATGCCCTTCGGGTAGTTCTTCTTCAGGTACTTCGCGATTTTGTCCTTGTGGTCCTTGCGCAACAGGCCCACCGTGGACTTCTCCAGCAGCGCGTCGAGCGTTATGCCGTCGACCAGATCCAGCGGGTCCAGCGTGTTGCCCTTGGACTTGGACATCTTCTGCCCCTCGGCGTCGCGCACCAGGGCATTGATGTAGACGTGCCGGAACGGCACCTCGCCGGTGAAGTGCAGCGACATCATGATCATCCGCGCGACCCAGAAGAAAATGATGTCGAAGCCGGTGACCAGCACGTTCGAAGGCAGGTAGCGCGCCAGGTCCGGGGTCTTCTCGGGCCAGCCGAGCGAGGAAAACGGCACCAGCGCCGAGGAAAACCAGGTGTCCAGCACGTCCGGGTCGCGCGTCAGCGCCGCGCCGCCCGCCTTGGCGCGAGCCTCTTCCTCGCTGCGCGCGACGAAGATATTGCCCTGGTCGTCATGCCAGGCGGGGATCTGGTGGCCCCACCAGAGCTGGCGCGAGATGCACCAGTCCTGGATGCCTTCCAGCCAGTGCCTGTAGGTGGCGGTCCAGTGCTCGGGGTAGAACTTCACGTCGCCCTTGGCCACCGCGTCCAGCCCGCGCGCGGCGAGCCCGTCCATCTTCACGAACCACTGGTCGGTGAGCATAGGCTCGACGATGACGCCGGTGCGCCCGGAGCGCGGCGCCATCATCTTGTGCGGCTCGGCCTTGACGAGGAAGCTCTCGCGCTCGAGCTGCGCCACCACCGCCTTGCGCGCGTCGTAGCGGTCCATGCCGCGGAACTGCGCCGGCCCGTTGTCGTTGATCTTCGCATCGAGCGTGAAGATGACGATCAGCGGCAGGCCGTGGCGCATCGCCGCGCCGTAGTCGTTGAAGTCGTGCGCGCCGGTGATCTTCACGCAGCCGGTGCCGAATTCGCGCTCGACCATGGTGTCGGCGACGATAGGGATGGTGCGGTCGCACAGCGGCAGCACCACGTGCCTGCCGATGAGGTGGCGGTAGCGCTCGTCCTCGGGATGCACCGCCACCGCGCCGTCGGCGAGCATGGTCTCGGGGCGCGTGGTGGCGATGGTCATGCCGCGAAGCTCGCCCGCGGGCGTCTGCTGCGGCCCGTCGACGAAGGGGTAGACGATGTGCCACATCGTTCCCTGCATCTCCTCCATGTCGACTTCGAGGTCCGACACCGCGGTGCCGAGCACAGGATCCCAGTTGACCAGGCGCTTGCCGCGGTAGATCAGGCCTTCCTCGTGCAGCCTGACGAACACCTCGGTGACCGCGCGCGACATGCGCGCGTCCATGGTGAAGTAGCCGGCGCGGCCGCCGTCTGCGTCGGCGTAGTCCCAGTTGGCCGAGGCGCCAAGGCGGCGCATCTGGCGCATGATGCTGGCGCCGGATTCGCCTTTCCACTTCCACACCCGCTCGACGAATGCCTCGCGGCCGAGGTCGTGGCGTGTCCTGCCTTCGTCCTGCAACTGGCGCTCGACGACGATCTGCGTGGCGATGCCGGCGTGGTCGGTGCCCACCACCCAGTTGGTGTCGTCGCCGCGCATGCGGTGGTAGCGCACCAGCGCGTCCATCAGCGTCTGCTGGAACGCATGCCCCATGTGCAGCGTGCCGGTAACGTTGGGCGGCGGCAGCTGGATGCAGTAGGGCGACGCGCCTTCATTCGACTTTGCCGCGAAATATCCCGCTGCTTCCCAGCGGGCATACCAGGTCTCGACCGCTGCCGGGTCGTAGCTCTTTGCCAGTTCCATGTTCAGGGTTTTGCGAGAGGGGCCAGTGCTTCGCGCACCGAGCGGTGGATGCCTGCCTTGATCTCCGACTTCAGGTTCTCGTGCGCAGACGCGATGATGCGGTCGATCTCGGGGGCGATCTGCTCGAGCACCATGCGCTCCAGCTTCACCGCCAGCGCCTCGAGCTCCTCGGGAGGTATGCCGCTGGCGGCCGGCTCCGCCGCATCGACCACCTCGGTGAGCAGGGGCACCTCCTCCTGCGACTGCTGCTGGCGCTGCGCGAGTTCATCGACGCGGCGGATCAGCGCGTTGCGCTCGCGGCGGACGGCGTCGTCGCTCATGCCGCCGGCCCCTCCCTGGCGACCGCGGCGAGGTCGTGGCTGGCGATGGCGAAGCCGCGGTCGCGATAGAACTTGAAGCGCGCGCGGCCGGCGCTGCGCTCGGCGTCGTCGGTGGACACGATCTCGAGCACGCGCTCGTAGCGCTCGAACCTCGGTGGGCATTCGGCGCCGAGGTTGAGCACGATGTCGCAGGCGGGTGCATCCTCGGGCTCGGTGGCGATCAGCACCGGCGTGTCGGCAGCGAGCGGATCGTGCGTGGTGCAGTGGGGCACGAACCCGGTCGCGGGCCAGGTCCACAGCAGGCGATCGATTTTCTGCGCGAGCTCCGCTTCCGGGGCGAATACCACCATGCGCTTCTTCTGCGCCAGCGCCTTTGCCGCGAGCCTGCAGGCCACCTGCAGCCGGTCTGGTGCATTGAAGTAGAAATCGATGCTGGTCAAGGCCCTGGCCGCGCGAGCGTCAGCGCTTTCCCGCGTGCCGCAGCACGAATCGCGTCAGCAGCGGTACCGGGCGTCCGGTCGAGCCCTTCTCGCGGCCGCCCTTCCAGGCAGTGCCGGCGATGTCCAGGTGCGCCCAGCGCAGCTTGTCGGTGAAGCGCGACAGGTAGCAGGCCGCGGTCACGCTGCCGGCCGGCCGGCCGCCGATGTTGGCGAAGTCGGCGAAGTTCGAGCGCAGCTGTTCCTGGTAATCGGCCCACAGCGGCATCTGCCAGGCGCGGTCCCAGGCATCGTCCGCAGCGGCGAGCACCGCGTCCGCGAGCCGCTGGTCGTTGGCGAAGAGCCCGCTCGCGACGTGACCGAGCGCGATCACGCAGGCGCCGGTGAGCGTGGCGATGTCGAGCACCGCCGCAGGCGTGAAGCGCTCGGCGTAGGTGAGCGCATCGCAGAGGATGAGCCGGCCTTCGGCGTCGGTGTTGAGGATCTCCACCGTCTGGCCGGACATGGTGGTGACCACGTCCCCCGGCCGGGTGGCGTTGCCGCCGGGCATGTTCTCGGTCGCGGCGACGATGCCGACCACGTTTACCGCCGCGCGCATGCCGGCGAGCGCCCTGAGCGTGCCGAGCACGCTTCCCGCGCCGGACATGTCGAACTTCATTTCGTCCATCTCGCCGGCGGGCTTCAGAGAAATGCCGCCGGTGTCAAAGGTGATGCCCTTGCCGACCAGCACGACAGGCTTCACGGTTTTCGCCGCACCGTTGTAGCGCAGCACGATGAGCTTGGGCGGCTGGCGCGAGCCACGCGCGACCGAGAGCAGGGCGCCCATGCCGAGCTTTTCCATGTCCTTCTGCTCCAGCACCTCGATGCCGAGCTTGAACTCGCGCGCGATCTTCCTCGCCTCGTCGGCGAGGTACGCCGGCGTGCAGATGTTGGCGGGCAGGTTGCCGAGCGTGCGCGCGAGCTCGACGCCGTCGGCGGTGGCCGCGGCTTCCCTGACGGCGGCCTGCGCCTGCGGCGTTGCCGGTGCACCGGTCACCGCGATCGTCACCAAGCGCAGCGCCCGCGGCGGCGTCTTCTTGCGGGTCTTCAACTGGTCGAACACGTAGAAGGCGTCGCGAATGCCGAGCACCGCCTGTCGCGCGATCCAGGGCAGCGCGCGCCTGCCGGGCGCGGGGTCGGCGAGCGCGAACACGGCGTCGGTCGCACCGAGCTCCTTCAGCGCGTTCGCGGCGGCGCGAATCGCGCCCAGGTATGCGGTTTCGTTGTAGCGGGCGCGCTCGCCGAGCCCGACGACGAGCACGCGCTCGGCGGCGACGCCGGGCAGCGCGCGCAACAGCAGCGTCGTGCCGCTGCGGCCGGCGTGGTCGCCGTGCGACAGCGCCTTGCGGATCTGCCCGCCGCTCGCCTTGTCGACGGCCTGCGCGGCCCTGGTCAGCGTGCCGCCTGATTCGAACATGCCGACGACCAGGCAGCCGGTCTTAACCCTCTCGGGTGCGAGCGCGCGTATGCTAAATTCCACTGCAATCTCCCATGAACATAGAGCCAGAATCCCTCGGCGCAAGTATCGCATGATCTTCCAGCGGGCGTTGCTGAGGGAGTTCGCGAATCTCGCCGCAGCGGTGTTCATGACGCTGTTCCTGATTGCCCTCACCACGCGCCTGATCAGGCTGCTCGGCAACGCCGCCAGCGGCAAGATTCCGTCGGAGTCGGTGATCGCGTTCCTCGGGTTCTTCGCGCTGCACGCGCTGCCGGTGCTGCTGTCGCTGACGCTGTTCATCACCGTGCTGCTGACGCTGACGCGCAGCTACCGCGATTCCGAGATGGTGATCTGGTTCAATTCCGGGCTGTCGATCGCCGCGTGGCTGAAGCCGGTGCTGGTGTTCGCCGCGCCGATCGTGCTGGTGATCGGCGCGCTGTCGATCTTCGGCTCGCCGTGGGCCTACCGCATGAGCGAGCAGTACCAGAGCCGCATCGATTCGCGCGACGACATCTCGCGGGTCGATCCGGGCGTGTTCGGCGAGTCGCGCTCGACCAAGCGGGTGTACTTCGTCGAGTCGATCGCCGGCGATTCGACGACGGTGCAGAACGTCTTCGTCAACACGCAGCAGCACTCGCGCGACGGCGTCATGGTCGCCGAGCGCGGCCTGACCGAGACGGCGCCCAACGGCGACCGCTTCCTCGTGCTGCTCTCGGGACGGCGCTACGAGGGCACCCCCGGCGAGGCCGAGTACCGCGTGATGGAGTTCGAGCGCTATGCGACGCGCATCGAATCGAGCCAGGGCGAGGCGCCGGTCGAGACGCACAAGGGGCTGTCTACGCTCGCGCTGATCGCCTACCCGGCGAGCGCGAACCTGGGCGAGCTGTTGTGGCGGGTCGGCGTGCCGATCTCGGCGCTGATCCTCGCGCTGCTGGCGATCCCGATGAGCTTCGTCAATCCGCGCGCGGGCCGCTCGGTGAACCTGGTCTTCGCGCTGCTCACGTACATGGTCTATTCGAACCTGCTGTCGGTCAGCCAGGCGCGGGTGGCGCAGGGCCGCATGCCGTTTTCCACCGGCTGGTGGCTGGTGCATGGCGTGATGCTGCTGGTGCTGGTGCTGCTGTTCGCGCGGCAGCTCGCGCCGCTGCGCCTGCGGCTCGGCAGGTAGCCGTGGCCGCCAGCACCATCGACAGGTACCTCGGGCGCCAGATCTACGGCGCGATCGCGTTCGTGCTGGTCGGATTCCTCGCGCTGTTCGCGTTCTTCGACCTGATTCGCGAACTGGGGGACCTCGGCATCGGCGACTACCACCTGCGCAAGGTGTTCCTGTTCGTGCTGTTGTCGGTGCCGACGCATGCCTACGAGCTGTTCCCCGTGGTGGTGCTGATCGGCACGCTGTACGTGCTGGCGCACCTGGCGAGCAATTCCGAGTACACGGTGATGCGCGCCGCGGGCATGTCGCCCTGGCAGGCGGGCCGCGCGCTGCTGCGCGTGGGGGTGGTGCTGGCGCTTGCCGCATTCGCGATCGGCGAGTGGGTGGCGCCGTACGCGGAGCAGGCGGCGCAGGAGGTGCGCCGCAAGGCGATGAGTTCGCTGATCGGGCAGGATCTCAAGTCCGGCCTGTGGTTCAAGGACGAGCGCTCGTTCATCAACGTCGGCGAGGCGCGCGACGCCAGCATGCTCGGCGCGGTGAAGATCTACGAGTTCGACGCCAACTACCGCCTGCGACTGATCAGCGCCGCCCAGCGCGCCGAGTACCGCGGCGCGGGGCTGTGGACGCTGCGGGACGTGGTGCAGACGACGTTCGACGCCGAGGGGCCGCGCACGCAGGCCTTCGCCGAGGCCGACTGGCGCTCGGCGGTGAACCCCGAACTCGTCAACGTGCTCGTCGTCGTCCCGGAACGCATGTCGGCGTGGAGCCTGTACCGCTACATGCAGCACCTTTCGGACAACCGGCAGAAGACCGAGCGCTACGAGATCGCGATGTGGAAGAAGCTCTTCTACCCGGTGGCGACGCTGGTGATGATGGCGCTGGCGCTGCCGTTCGCCTACCTGCACGCGCGCTCGGGCATGGTCGGCGTCAAGGTGTTCCTCGGCATCATGCTGGGCATCTTCTTCCACATGCTGAACAGCCTGTTCGCGCACGTGGGCCTGCTGCAGGCGTGGCCGCCGGTGGCGGCGGCGGCGGTGCCGAGCGCCGCGTTCTTCCTCGCCGCGATGGCGATGATGTGGCTGGTGGAGCGCCGCTAGCGGCGCGGAACCAGCACCAGCCGCGTCCCGGCGAGGCGGTCGTAAAGGAACTGCCGGTCGCGGTCGAAGAGCGCCCAGCCCAGGCCGACGCCGCTGAGCGCCAGCGTCGCGAACGCGAGCAAGGGGCTTCGATGCACGAACGCGGCCGCGATGCAGACCAGGAACGCGCCGACGAACAGGGCGGCGTAGATGAACCGGAGCAGCGCGAGCAGGGCTGGCAGCCGCGCGTGTCCGGGTGCGACCAGGCGGATGCGCCAGGCCTTCATTGCCAGCGTCTGCCCGCCGCGCAGCCAGCACCACATGAAGTAGGCGGCGAACACCACCAGCAGGTAGGCCTGCTGCGCGATGCGCAGCCATCCGCTCGCCTCGCGGCCGCCGCTGGCAAAGAGGAACAGCACGCCGGCAAAGAACGCGATCGCGGCGAGCAGCACCGCCTCGTAGAGCATCGATGCGAGGCGCCGGCGGATGCTCGGCACCTCTGCGACGTCGGCGGGCGCCTCGCCGCTCACGGTTCGGTGGGAGGCTGCGTGCGCGGCGAGGGCGCCGTGTCCTGCTTCGGCCGTTTCGCGCGGGGTTTGCGTTCCTTGGGTTTGGTATTCGCGGACTGGGCGCGCAGCTTTCGCCGTTCCTCGGGCGAAAGCGACTGGTACTCGCGCCACTCCTGTTCCAGGTCGCGCTTGTTCTGCGGCGGCAGCTTCCGGATCTTGCGGTAGTTCTCGCGCGCCTGCCTGCGCTGCTCCGGGGTCAGCTTCGCCCAGGCTTCCATGCGGCGCTGTACGCGTGTCTTGCCCACCGGCGTCATCTTCGGGTATCGCCGGGCGACGTCCAGCCACTTGCGCTTGCGTTCCCCGCTCAGCTCGTCCCAGCTCTTCTCGAGCGGGGCGAGGATGCGCTGCTGCTCCGGCTTGAGTTCGCCCCAGCCCGGGTTCTTCTTCGCCGGCGCCGCGACCACCGTGCCGGCGCTTGCAAGCGCGAACGCGACGGCGAGGAGCAGGTAGCGCAGCAGGCGCGTCGCTGCGGTTCCCGCCTTCATCGTTCCGCGGCGCGCTTCTTCAGCCAGGCCTGGAAGCCCTTGTCCAGATACGCATCGATCGGCAGCTCGTCGGTCAGCAGCCGCGCGTCCACCTCGGCCACCTCGGCAACGCGGAACTTCTGCTGCCACGAGTAGATTGCGCTCAGGCCGATCAGCAGGGCCGCGGCCGGCAGCAGCCAGCGCAGCGAGAAGCGGCCCCAACTGCGATTTGTGCCGGCGCCGGCGAGCACGGTTGCGCGCTCGGGCTGTTCGGGCCGCTGGTGCGACAGCGCCTGCTCGCGGGCGATGCGCAGCTGCTCGGCCACGTCGGGTGACAACTGTGCCGAGCGCCGGTTCAGCGCCTGCCTGATGGTGTCGCCGAATTGCAGTTCATTCATGCTGTTCTTCCGGATGCGGGTCGATTATCGATCAAGATTCACCCCGCGGGCACGGAGCGCCGCGGACAATGCACCAGCCGCCCTGGAGCAGTGCGTTTTCACGCTGCCCTCGGAGCAGCCCATCGCCTTGGCAGTCTCGGCCACGTCCAGTTCCTCCCAGTAACGCAGCAGGAAGGCCTGGCGTTGACGCGCGGGCAGCCTGGCTACTTCTTCCTCTATTATTTCAATGACTTGTGATCTCTCGAGCAGTGCAAGCGGCGAATCATCGCGGGAATTGCCGTCTGCCTCCGACAGCATGTCCAGGGGATCCGCGTCCTCGTCCTCGCGCCCGGCGGTGAACGACGAATAGAGCATCACCCAAAGCGAGCGAACTTTCTGCCTGCGGAACCAGTCGCGGATCGCGTTCTGCAGGATGCGCTGGAACAGCGGCGGCAGTTCCGCTGCGGGCCGGTCGCCGTAGCTCTCGGCGAGCCGCATCATCGCGTCCTGAACGATGTCGAGCGCAGCCTGCTCGTCGCGGACGGCGAACACGGCCTGCTTGAAAGCGCGCCGCTCCACGTCCGCGAGGAACGCCGACAACTCGTTGCGCGAAGCCAGGTTCCGTCCCTCGGGCTCTGCCCTGTGCTTGTTTTCGTCATGGTAGCAAAACCCCCCCGACGCACGCCGCCTGCGCGCCTTGACCGCACTGCAATAAATCTTTAATCTTCAAAGCTTTCGCTGTGTTTCCGGAGCCGTCATGGATCGAGTCAAGGGCGCCACGCTGAGTGGCGCGGAAATCGTCGTTCGCTGCCTTCAGGAAGAGGGGGTGGACTACGTATTCGGCTATCCCGGCGGCGCAGTCCTCTTCATCTACGACGAACTGTTCAAGCAGGACAAGGTTCGCCACGTGCTGGTGCGCCACGAGCAGGGCGCCGCGCACGCCGCCGATGCCTATTCGCGCTCGTCGCAGAAGACCGGCGTCTGCCTGGTGACCTCAGGTCCGGGCGTAACCAACGCGGTGACCGGGATCGCCACCGCATACATGGATTCGATCCCGATGGTGGTCATCACCGGCCAGGTGCCGACGGCCGCGATCGGGCTGGATGCGTTCCAGGAGGTCGACACGGTCGGCATCACCCGGCCCTGCGTGAAGCACAACTTCCTCGTCAAGGACGTGAAGGACCTCGCGGCGACGATGAAAAAGGCGTTCTTCCTCGCCGCGTCGGGGCGGCCGGGTCCGGTGCTGGTCGACATCCCGAAGGACGTCACCATGCACACCTGCGAGTTTCATTACCCCGAAACCGTCGCCATGCGCAGCTACAACCCGGTGAAGAAGGGCCACTCCGGGCAGATCAGGAAGGCGGTGCAGCTGCTGCAGTCCGCGAGGCGGCCGATGGTGTACACGGGTGGCGGCATCATCCTGTCGGATGCGGCCCCGCAGCTCACCGAGTTCGTCAGGCTGACCGGATTCCCGTGCACCAACACGCTGATGGGCCTGGGCGGCTATCCCGCCACCGACAAGCAGTTCCTCGGCATGCTCGGCATGCACGGCACGTACGAAGCCAACATGGCGATGCAGAACTGCGACGTGCTGATCGCGATCGGCGCGCGCTTCGACGACCGCGTGATCGGCAACCCGGCGCACTTCGCGCAGAACCCGCGCAAGATCATCCACATCGACATCGACCCGTCGTCGATCTCGAAGCGCGTCAAGGTCGACGTGCCGATCGTCGGCCACGTCCCCGACGTGCTGGACGAGCTGCTGAAGCTGCTCAAGGCGCCGGGGGTGAAGGTCGACGAAACGGCGCTGGCCGCGTGGTGGAAGCAGATCGGCGAGTGGCGCGCGAAGGACTGCCTGAGGTACGACCGTTCGTCGAAGATCATCAAGCCGCAGTTCGTCATCGAGAAGCTGTACGAGGTGACCGGTGGCGACGCGATCGTCACGTCGGATGTCGGCCAGCACCAGATGTGGGCGGCGCAGTTCTACAAGTTCGACAAGCCGCGGCGCTGGATCAATTCCGGTGGCCTGGGCACCATGGGCTTCGGCCTGCCGGCGGCGATGGGCGCGCAGCTCGCCAACCCGGGCGCACAGGTGGCCTGCGTGACCGGGGAATCGTCGATCCAGATGTGCCTGCAGGAGCTTTCGACCTGCAAGCAGTACCGCCTGCCGGTGAAGATCGTGAACCTGAACAACCGGTACATGGGCATGGTGCGCCAGTGGCAGGAGTTCTTCCACGGCAACCGCTATTCCGAGTCGTACATGGACGCGCTGCCCGACTTCGTCAAGCTCGCAGAGGGCTACGGCCATCGCGGCGTGCTGATCGACAAGCCGGCCGACGTCGAGCCCGCTCTGCGCGATGCGTTCAAGCGCAAGGACGAGCTGGTGTTCCTCGATTTCATCACCGACCAGACCGAGAACGTGTTCCCGATGGTGCCGGGCGGCAAGGGCATCTCGGAAATGATCCTGTCGGAAGAGCTGTAGATGTCGCGCCACATCATCTCCATCCTGCTGGAGAACGAGGCAGGGGCCTTGTCGCGGGTCTCCGGGCTCTTTTCCGCGCGCGCCTACAACATCGAGTCGCTCACCGTGGCGCCTACCGAGGACGCGTCGCTGTCGCGCATGACGATCGTCACCACCGGGTCGGAGGACATCGTCGAGCAGATCACCAAGCAGCTGAACAAGCTCGTCGAGATCGTCAAGGTGGTCGACCTGTCGGAAGCCGAGCACATCGAGCGCGAACTGATGCTGATCAAGGTGCGCGCCGGCGCGAAGGAGCGCGAGGACATGAAGCGCATGGCCGACATCTTCCGCGGCCGCGTCATCGACGTCTCGGACAACACCTACACCATCGAGCTGACCGGGGACGGCGCCAAGCTCGATGCGTTCATCCACGCGCTCGACGCGGGTGCGATCATCGAGACGGTGCGCACCGGCGCGAGCGGCATCGGCCGCGGCAACAGGGTACTGCGGGTTTAGGCGGGGCCGGACGCCGGTCCGGCCCTTCGGTTCATATCCAGGGGGTTTTCAATGAAGGTCTATTACGACAAGGACGCCGACCTCTCGCTCATCAAGGGCAGGAAGGTCACCATACTCGGCTACGGCTCGCAGGGGCACGCGCATGCGCTCAACCTGCACGAATCAGGCGGCAAGGTCACCGTCGGCCTGAGGAAGGGCGGCGCTTCGTGGGACAAGGCGAAGAAGGCGGGCCTCAAGGTCGCCGAGATTGCCGACGCGGTGAAGGGCGCGGACGTCGTCATGATGCTGATGCCCGACGAGCACATCGCCGCGGTATACCAGTCCGAAGTGGAGCCGAACATCAAGAAGGGCGCGTCGATCGCATTCGCGCACGGCTTCAACGTCCACTACGGGCAGGTGCAGCCGCGTGCGGACCTCGACGTCTGGATGGTGGCGCCCAAGGCGCCGGGCCACACCGTGCGCTCGACCTACGCCGCAGGCGGCGGCGTGCCGATGCTGATCGCCGTGCACCGCAACCCGTCGAAGAAGGCGCGCGACATGGCGCTTTCCTACGCCGCCGCGATCGGCGGCGGCAAGGCGGGGATCATCGAGACCAACTTCAAGGAAGAGACCGAAACCGACCTCTTCGGCGAGCAGGCGGTGCTGTGCGGCGGCTGCGTCGAGCTGGTGAAGGCGGGTTTCGACACGCTGGTCGAGGCCGGCTATGCGCCCGAGATGGCGTATTTCGAGTGCCTGCACGAACTCAAGCTGATCGTCGACCTGATGTACGAGGGCGGCATCGGCACGATGAACTATTCGATTTCCAACAACGCCGAGTACGGCGAGTACGTGAGCGGCCCCAAGATCATCGACCAGGGCACGCGCCAGCGCATGAAGGAAGTGCTCGATCGCATCCAGACCGGCGAGTACGCGAAGGAGTTCGTGCTGGAGAACCGCGCCGGCGCTCCGACGCTGCTGTCGCGCCGGCGCATCACGGCCGAGCTGCAGATCGAGAAGGTGGGCGCGCGGCTGCGCGAGATGATGCCGTGGATCCGCAAGAACCGCCTTGTCGATACCTCGAAGAACTGAGCCCGTGCGCGTCTTTCTCGCGGCTGCGGCAGTGATGGCGATTGCCGCTTGCGGCGACAAGGTGCCGCAGTCGGAAGCCGCGAAGGAGCTCGGCAACGTCCCGGCGCAGACCCGCGATCGTGCAGTGGAGAACACGACGCGTGCGTTGCAGCAGGGCGCGGAGCGGAATGCCGACGCCGAGAAGAGGCAGTAGCCGCCGATGTCGCGCCCGGCCTACCCGCATCCGCTGATCGCGCGCGAAGGCTGGCCGTTCCTCGCCATTGCGGTGGGCGTCTCGGCGGCAGTGGCGTGGTTCGCGGGCTGGGCGTGGTCGGTGCCGTTCTGGATCGCGGCGCTGTTCGTACTGCAGTTCTTCCGCGACCCGGCGCGCGACGTACCTGACGATCCGTCCGCGGTCGTGTCTCCCGCGGACGGCCGCATCGTCGCGGTCGAGCGCGCGCGCGACCCCTGGCTCGAGCGCGATGCGCTGAAGATCTCGGTGTTCATGAACGTGTTCAACGTGCACTCGAACCGCTCGCCGGTCGATGGCACGGTCAGGCAGCGCTGGTACCACGCGGGCAAGTTCCTGAATGCCGCGGTGGACAAGGCTTCCACCGAGAACGAGCGCAATGCGCTATGGATGCGCACGCGGGACGGACGCGACGTGACCTGCGTGCAGATTGCCGGCCTGATCGCGCGGCGCATCCTCTGCTACGTGTCCGACGGTTCCGAGCTGCAGCGGGGCCAGCGCTACGGCTTCATCCGCTTCGGCTCCCGTGTAGACATCTACCTGCCGACCGACGCGCGGCCGGTCGCGGCGCTGGGCGACAAGGTCCAGGCCGCAACCAGCGTCCTCGCGACGCTGCCCGCCAATGGCTGAAGCGCCCGGCCCGCGCCAGCCCGGCCTGCCGCCGCGGCTGGGCCAGTTTCGACGCCGCAGCATCTACCTGCTGCCCAACCTGTTCACGACGGCGGCGCTGTTCGCCGGGTTCTTCGCCATCGTGCAGGCGATGAACGGGCGATTCGACGTTGCCGCGGTGGCGATCTTCGTCGCCGGCATCCTCGATGGGCTGGACGGACGCGTGGCGCGCATGACTCGCACCCAGAGCGAGTTCGGCGCCCAGTACGACAGCCTGTCAGACATGGTGTCCTTCGGCGCGGCGCCGGCGCTGGTGATGTACGAATGGGCGCTCAAGGACCTCGGCCGCTTCGGCTGGATCGCGGCTTTCGTGTACTGCGCCAGCGCCGCGCTGCGCCTGGCGCGCTTCAACGTCAACACCGGCGTCGTCGACAAGCGCTACTTCCAGGGCATGCCCAGCCCGGCGGCCGCGGCGCTGGTGGCGGGCTTCGTCTGGCTTGCGCATGACAACAAGCTCCCGCTGGACGAGTACGGGCTGCCGTGGGTGGCAGGGTTCCTGACGCTCTACGCCGGCCTGACGATGGTGTCGAACGTGCCGTTCTACAACTTCAAGGACATCAGCCCGCGCAAGGCGGTGCCCTTCTGGTCGCTGCTGCTGATCGTGCTGGCGTTCGTGCTGGTGTCCTTCGATCCGCCGATCGTGCTGTTCGTGCTGTTCTGCTGCTACGGCCTGTCAGGGTACGTGCTGTACGCGATGGGCACGCGGGCAAGGCCGATGCCTTGAGGCGCTGGCCGGGCTGACTTGCGCGCCCTCGCGCTTGCCGCTATAGTTTCCGCCATGGCCCCGGCCCGCAATGTCACGCTGTACCTCTCCAGCCTGCTCTCGCTCGCTGGCCTGCTGCTGCGCCCCGCGCGCTAAATACCCCACTCCACAATTCGGCAGTACCCGATCCGCCCGCGAGGCGGCAAGGGATAGTTCCATCCAGCGGAAGGAAACACCATGAGCACCGACAAATTGATCATATTCGACACCACCATGCGCGACGGCGAGCAGTCGCCGGGCGCCTCGATGACGCAGGAAGAAAAGCTGCGTATCGCGCGCGCGCTGGAGCGCATGCGCGTGGACGTGATCGAGGCGGGCTTCCCCGCATCTTCGAACGGCGATTTCGAGGCGGTGCGCGCGATCGCCGGCGTGATCAGGGATTCGACGGTCGCCGGCCTGTGCCGCGCCAACGACAAGGACATCCAGCGCGGCATCGATGCGCTGAAGGCGGCGAAGTCCTGGCGCATCCACACCTTCATCGCGACCAGCCAGCTGCATATGGAGAAGAAGCTGCGCATGACGCCCGAGCAGGTGCTCGAGCAGGCGAAGGTCGCGGTGCGCTACGCGCGCAATGCATGTCCGGACGTGGAGTTCTCGCCCGAGGACGGCAGCCGCTCGGATCCGGACTTCCTCTGCCGCGTGCTCGACGCGGTGATCAGCGAGGGCGCGACCACGATCAACATGCCCGACACGGTCGGCTACGCGGTGCCGCAGCAGTTCGGCGAGTTCATCCGCAGCTTGCGCGAGCGGATCCCGAACTCGGACAAGGCGGTGTGGTCTGTGCACTGCCATAACGACCTCGGAATGGCGGTGGCGAATTCGCTTGCCGCGGTGCAGATCGGCGGCGCGCGACAGATCGAGTGCACCGTGAACGGGCTCGGCGAACGCGCAGGGAACACCGCGCTCGAGGAGGTGGTCATGGCATTGAGGACGCGCGCCGATTTCTTCAACCTGTCCACGCGCATCGACACCACGCAGATAGTCCCTGCGTCGCGGCTGGTTTCGCAGATCACGGGGTTCGTGGTGCAGCCGAACAAGGCGGTGGTCGGCGCGAATGCGTTCGCGCACGCATCGGGCATCCACCAGGACGGCGTGCTGAAGGCGCGCAACACCTACGAGATCATGACCGCGGAGGACGTCGGCTGGTCGACGAACAAGATCGTGCTCGGCAAGCTCTCGGGCCGGACCGCGTTCCGCCAGCGGCTGAAGGAACTCGGCATCGAGCTGGAAAGCGAGGATCGCGTCAACAAGGCGTTCCAGCGCTTCAAGGACCTTGCCGACAAGAAGTCCGAGATTTTCGACGAGGACCTGTTCGCGCTGGTCACCGACGAGGCGGCGGCGCAGGCCGGCGAGCGCTGGAGCCTGGTGCACATGAACCAGTCCAGCGGCATGGGGGAGCGGCCGCAGGCGGCGGTGGTGATGATGGACGAGGGCGCCGAAAAGCGCGCCGAATCCCAGGGCGACGGCCCGGTGGACGCGACTTTCAAGGCGATCGAGTCGATCGCGGGGAGCGGCGCGGAGCTGCTGCTGTATTCGGTGAACGCGGTGACGCAGGGGACTGAGTCGCAGGGCGAGGTGACGGTGCGGCTGTCCCGGGGCGGGCGCGTGGTGAACGGCGTCGGCGCCGACACCGATATCATCGTCGCTTCCGCCAAGGCGTACATCAGCGCGTTGAACCGGCTGGCGAGCAAGGTCGAGCGCCTGAACCCGCAGCACGCCGTGTGATGCGGCTCGTCCCCGCCGCGCTGCTGCTGGCATCGCTGCAGGCTGGGGCGGTGCAGATGTACAAGTGCGTGGATGCGAAGGGCGTGACGCACTACACCGAGCAGCCGCTGCCGGGATGCACGGGCAGGGCGATGGACGTCAAGCCGCTGCCGCCGCCTTCCGGCACCGAGCGCGCCCCCGCGGTGGGCATCGGCGAGCAGGAGCGGGAGTTCCGGCGCCGCCAGATCGAGCGCGGCGAAGCGGCACGCAAGTCGGCCGCCGCGGCAAGCAAGCGCGAGCGCCGCTGCGCGAGAGCACAGTCGGAGCTCAACAGGCTTTCACGGTCGCGCCTCTACGTGCGCAATGCCAAGGGCGAGCGCGAGTTCCTGGACGAAGCGGCCGCCGCCGCGCGCATTGCCAGGCAGCAGGAAGAGGTAAACGAGGCCTGCCGGTGAACGCGCAAGCGCCGCGTACCTGGCTCTTCGTTGCCGGCGCCGACGCGGCGGCGCATGCCGCGGCGGCGAGCAGCGGCGCGGACGTGCTGGTGCAGGAATTCGAGGACTTCACGCCTCCCGCGCTGCGCCCGCGCGCACGCGAACTGTCTCCCGCGCTGCTCGAGCGCTGGCGGCGGCGCGGCGCCGCGGTGGGCGTGCGCATCAATCCCCTGGAAGGCGACGGGCTGGCCGACCTCGAGGCCGCGATGCCGGGCGGGCCGGACTTCGTCATGATGTCCAAGGTATCGACCCCGGGGCAGGTGGCGCTCCTCGACGTAGAGGTGACGCAACTGGAACGCGCGCACGGCATCGCGCCGGGCGCGACGAAGCTGGTGCCGAACGTGGAATCGGCGGCCGGGCTGATGCGTACCTTCGACATCGCCAGGGCGAGCCCGCGCGTCGCCGCGTTGCTGGTGGCGAGCGAGGACATGGTGGCTGACCTGGGCACGGTGCGCAGCCGCCGCGGCGGGGAGCTCGCCTACGTGCGCGCGCGGTTCCTGGTCGAATGCCGGGCTGCAGGCGTCGAGGCGATCGATTGCCCCTACACCTTCAGCGACGCGAAGGGCGCTGCCGCCGACGCGCGCACTGCGAAGAAGCTCGGCTATCGGGCGAAGAGCCTGGTGATCGCCGCGCATGCGCAGGTGGTGAACCGCGTGTTCACGCCGTCGGCGGCGGAGATCGCCAGGGCGCGGCGCATCGTCGCCGCATTCGACAAGGCCCGCGCCGCAGGCAAGGACCGGGCAAAGGTCGACGGCGCGTGGATCGAGGTGCCGATCCACGCTGCCGCTACGCGGCTGCTCGCGTCAGTCGCGCGTACGCCAGCACCGCGGCGAAGAACACGAGGCTGAGCGCAATCTCGGCGCCGGCGAGAAGTTGCGCCACGCCGCGCTCGGACCACGCACGCATCACCCCCTCGATGAAATAGGCGAGGATCAGCATGCCTGCCCACTGGTAGGTGCGGCGATGCCCGTGCACGATCCCTGCGAGCGGCAACGCGAGCGGCAGCGCCTTCAGCGCCAGCCAGGACCCGCCAGGCCGTATCGGCGCCAGCCACAGCTCCCAGGCGACGCACAGCGCGATCAGCGCGGCGAGCGAGGCGCTCGCCGTGACGCGGAGCGAGCGCGTCACGCGCCGAGCTTTCGCGCCAGCTCCGCCAGGCGCCGTCCCTGCGCGACGCACAGCACGCGTTCGTCGGCATCGATGGCGCGATCGTCGGCGACGCCCGCGAGGTGGCTCGGGCCGTACGGCGTGCCGCCGCCGCGCGTGGTGTTCAGTTCAGCGTGCGTGTAAGGCAGGCCGAGCACCAGCATGCCGTGGTGCAGCAGCGGCAGCATCAGCGAGATCAGCGTCGCCTCCTGGCCGCCATGCGGGCTCGCGGTGGACGTGAATACGCATGCGGGCCTGCCGGCGAGCGTGCCCTTGTGCCACAGCGCCGAGGTGCCGTCGAGGAAATGCTTCATCGCCGCCGGCATGCTGCCGTAGCGCGTGGGGCAGCCGAGCGCGAGCCCCGCGCATTCCTCGAGATCGCGCAGCTCGGCGTACGGGGCGCCTGCGTCCGGTACTGCCGGCTCGGCGCGCGCGGTGACCGGCGCCACGCGCGGCACCGTGCGCAGTCGCGCGCTTGCGCCTTCGACGCGCTCGATGCCCTCGGCGACGAGTTCGGCCATGCGGCGCACCGATCCGCCGCTGGAGTAGTAAAGGACGAGGAGTTCCATGGGTCTCCGATATGATACCGGCGCACATGGCGACGACTCGGCGACGTAACTGATGCGCAGCCCCTGGCAGTTCGGCATCGCGGCGGTGAAGCGATTCGACGAGGACCGCGGGTTCCAGACCGCGGGCAGCCTCGCCTTCACGACGCTGCTGGCGATCGTGCCCATCATCACCGTGGCGCTGTCGCTGGCGAGTGCGTTCCCGATGTTCGACGACCTGGTGGAGGAAGTCCGGCGCCTGGCGATCGAGCACTTCCTGCCGCAGACGCGCGGCGTCGAGGCGATCATCTCGCAGATTTCGACGTTCCGCGCCAATGCCGCGAAGCTGACGCTGATCGGCCTGGCGTTCCTCGTCGTCACGGCTGTCATGCTGATGCTCACCGTGGACGACGTGTTCAACCGCATCTTCCGCGTCAAGCGGCCGCGCGGGCTGATGCGGCGCGTGTCGGTGGACACGCTGCTGCTGCTGCTCGGCCCGGTGCTGGTCGGCGGCTCGATCTCGATGACCACCTTCCTGGTCGGCTATTCGCTGGGCATGGTGCGCGAGCTGGATGCGCTGATGCAGGACGTGCTGCGCGCGATCCCCTTCATTTTCACGTTCATCGCGCTGGTGCTGCTGTACAAGCTGGTGCCCAACCGTCGCGTCGCCACCCCGCATGCCATGATCGGGGCGGTGCTGGCCGGCGTCGCATTCGAGATCGCCAAGCGCGGCTTCGGCTGGTACATCGCGCAGTTCCCCACCTATACCGTCATCTATGGCGCATTCGCCGTCCTGCCGATCTTCCTGCTCTGGATCTACGTGTCCTGGGTGGTGGTGCTGGGCGGGGCGATCGTCACCGCATTGCTTGGAGAAGGGAGTGCCGCAACATGACCGCCATTTCGCGCCGTGAGCGCCTGATCGTCGCGCTGGACGTCCCGTCGGTCGCCGACGCGAGGGCGCTGGTCGAGCGCATCGGGGACGCCGCCTGCTTCTACAAGATCGGCCTCGAGCTGTCCACGTCCGGCGGCTACTTCGAGCTGCTGCGCTGGCTGGCCGCGCGCGGCAGCAAGGTGTTCGCGGACCTGAAGTTCTATGACATCCCGGAGACCGTGCGCCGCGCGGTGGCGAACCTGCGCGACAGCGGCGCCACCTTCCTCACCGTGCACGGGCACCGTTCGATCATGGAAGCCGCGGCGAAGGAGAAGGGGGCGATGAAGATCCTCGCCGTGACGGTTCTGACCAGTTTCGACGCGCGTGACCTGCACGAAATGGGCGCCAGCGCCACGCTGGAAGAGCTGGTGCTCGCGCGCGCGCGCGGCGCGGCGGAGACGGGCTGCGACGGCGTGATCTCGTCTGGACTCGAGGCGGCGAAGCTGAAGGCTGCGTTCGGCGACCGGCTGCTCGTCGTCACGCCCGGAATCCGCCCGGCATCCGCGAAGCGCGACGATGACCAGAAGCGCACGGTGGATGTCGCGCAGGCATTCGCCAACGGCGCAGACTACATCGTCGTCGGCCGGCCGGTGCGCGATGCCGCGGACCCGCGCGCCGCGGCGCTGGCGATCCAGGACACCATTTCGGCAAGTTTCACGTCCTGACGATGCTGCAGGCCTGCGCGGGGATACTCGGCCTGCTCGCGATCGCCTGGGCGCTGAGCGAATCGCGCCGTCAGGTGCCTTGGCGCACGGTGTGGTCCGGCCTGTTGCTGCAGTTCGCGCTCGCGCTGCTGCTGTTGAAGCTGCCCGGCGCCAAGGACGCGTTCCTGTGGCTGAACGGCGTGCTCGGTGGCCTGGAGAAGGCGACCGCCGCGGGTACCTCGCTTGTGTTCGGCTATCTCGGCGGCGGGCCGTCGCCGTTCGCGGTGTCGGATCCGGCCTCCAGCTTCATCCTCGCCTTTCGCGCGCTGCCCATCGTGCTCGTCGTGGGGGCGCTGTCGGCGCTGCTGTTCCACTGGGGAATCCTCGGTGCGCTGGTGCGGGCGATTTCCTGGCTGCTCGAGCGGGCGATGCGGGTCGGCGGCGTGGTCGGGCTGTCCACCGCGGCCAACGTGTTCGTCGGCATGGTGGAGGCCCCGCTGGTGGTGCGGCCCTGGCTCGCGCGCGTGTCGCGTGGCGAGCTGTTCATCATCATGGCGGGAGGCATGGCCTCGATCGCGGGTACCGTGCTGTTCCTCTACGCCAGCATCCTCGGGCCGGTGGTGCCGGATGCGCTTGCGCACCTGCTAATCGCGTCCATCGTCTCGGCGCCCGCGGCGATCGTCGTCGCCGTGCTGATGGTGCCGCCGCAGGGTGAGGCCACCGGCGGCAGGCTCGCATTGCGCTCGGACGCATCCGGCGCGATGGATGCGCTCACCCAGGGCACGCTCGGCGCGGCGCAACTGCTGCTGAACATCGCCGCGATGCTGGTGGTGTTCGTCGCGCTGGTGGCGCTGGTGAACCTCGCCATCGCGCCCTACACGCTGCAGGGCATGCTCGGCGTGCTGCTGGCGCCGCTCGCCTGGCTCGCAGGCGTGCCGTGGAGCGAAGCGGGGCTCGCGGGGGAACTCCTTGGCACCAAGATCGTGGTGAACGAACTCGTGGCGTACCTGGACATGGCGAAGCTCGCCGAAAGCGAGCTCTCGGCGCGTTCGCGGCTGCTGATGACCTACGCGCTGTGCGGTTTCGCCAACTTCGGCAGCCTCGGCATCATGATCGGCGGCATGGGAACGATGTGCCCGGAGCGACGCGCCGAGATCGTCGCGCTGGGCTTCAAGTCGATCGTCGCGGGCACGCTCGCCACCTGCCTCACCGCCGCGATGGTCGGTCTTCTCGTGTGATGCAGCGCAACACGATCGCAGTCAAGTCGCGTACAATGTGCAACCTTTTTTTGCTTTCGGATCAACGCAATGGCGCGCGCCCTGCGCAACCTCGCAATAATCGCACACGTCGACCACGGCAAGACCACGCTGGTTGACAAGCTGCTGCAGTCCTCCGGCACGTTCGCCGCGCACGAACACGTCCAGGAGCGCGTCATGGACTCCAACGACCTCGAGCGCGAGCGCGGCATCACCATCCTCGCCAAGAACTGCGCGGTCGAGTACGAGGGCACGCACATCAACATCGTCGACACGCCCGGCCACGCGGATTTCGGCGGCGAGGTCGAGCGGGTGCTGTCGATGGTCGACGGCGTGCTGCTGCTGGTCGATGCCGTCGAGGGCCCGATGCCGCAGACCCGGTTCGTCACGCGCAAGGCGCTGGCGCTGGGGCTGAAGCCGATCGTCGTCGTCAACAAGGTCGACCGGCCGGGCGCGCGGCCGCAGTGGGTGGTGAACGAAACTTTCGATCTGTTCGACAAGCTCGGCGCCACCGAGGCGCAGCTCGATTTCCCGGTGGTGTACGCATCCGCGCTTCTGGGCTGGTCCACCATGCAGCCGGACACCACCGGCACCGACATGCGGCCGCTGTTCGACGCCATCCTGCAGCATGTGCCGGTGCGCGACGCCGACCCCGAAGGCCCGTTGCAGCTGCAGATCTGTTCGCTCGACTATTCCAGCTACGTGGGACGCATCGGCATCGGTCGCGTGCAGCGCGGCCGCATCCGCTCGGGCCAGCAGGTCGCGGTGATGAACGGCCCGGGCGCCTCGCCGGTGATGGCGAAGGTGAACCAGGTGCTGACCTTCAAGGGCCTCGAGCGCGAAGTCGTGCCCGAGGCGCAGGCGGGCGACATCGTGCTGGTGAACGGCGTCGAGCAGATCGGCATCGGCGTGACCATCTGCGACCCTGCCACGCCCGAGGCGCTGCCGCTGCTGAAGGTGGACGAGCCCACGCTGACGATGAACTTCCAGGTGAACACGTCGCCGCTGGCGGGGCGCGAAGGCAAGTACGTCACCAGCCGGCAGATCCGCGAGCGCCTGGCGCGCGAGTGCATGAGCAACGTCGCGCTCAAGGTCGAGGAAACCGCCGACGCGGACGTATTCGTCGTGCATGGCCGCGGCGAGTTGCACCTGACCATCCTGCTGGAGAACATGCGCCGCGAGGGCTACGAGCTGGCCGTGTCGCGCCCGCGCGTGGTGACCAAGGTCGTCAATGGCGAGAAGCACGAGCCCTGGGAACTGCTGACCGTGGACGTGGAGGAGGCGAACCAGGGCGGCGTGATGGAAGAACTCGGCCACCGCCGCGGCGAGCTGCGCGACATGCAGCCCGACGGGCGCGGGCGCGTGCGCCTCGAGTACCGCATCCCGGCGCGCGGCCTGATCGGCTTCCAGGGCGAATTCATGACGCTCACCCGCGGCACCGGCATCATGAGCCACGTGTTCGACGACTACGCGCCGCTCGCCGGCGAAATCGCCGAGCGCAGGAACGGCGTGCTGGTTTCGCAGGACGACGGCGTCACGGTCGCCTACGCGCTGTGGAAGCTGCAGGAGCGCGGCAGGCTATTCTCCGTGCCGGGCGACCCGGTGTACGAGGGCATGATCGTCGGCATCAACAGCCGCGACAACGACCTCGTCGTCAACCCGGTGCGCGAGAAAAAGCTCACCAACGTGCGTGCCTCCGGCAAGGACGAGCACATCGACCTCACGCCGCCGGTGCAGATCACGCTCGAATCGGCGGTGGAGTTCATCGCCGACGACGAGCTGGTCGAGATCACGCCGAAGTCGATCCGGCTGCGCAAGCGCCACCTGCAGGAACACGAGCGCCGACGGGCAGAGCGCGCCGCGGCCTGAGTCCGCGTTTGATCAGGGTCAAACCGCGCATCGGGCATTGCGGTTACCGTGGCTGCCGGAGCATCACCACACACGCAACGGAGGACGGCATTGATCCATGAAGTCGAAGGCGACCTGCTGCTGAGCAGGTCTCACGTGATCGCGCATGGCGTCGCGCCGAACGACGATTTCCATACCGGGCTCGCGCTCAGCCTGCGCGAGCGCTGGCCCGCGATGTACAAGGACTTCCGGCATTACTGCCAGACGCAGGGCCCGTCGCCGGGCGAACTGTGGACCTGGGGCGGACCGGGAGGCCTGCGCATCGTCAGCCTGTTCACGCAGGAAGGCGCGGGCGGCCACCACGGCGGCAAGCCTGGCAGGGCGCACCTGAACCATGTCGGCAAGTGCCTGCGCGAACTGCACGCGCTCGCCGGCAAGGAGAAATTCACCAGCATCGCGCTGCCGCGCCTCGCGACAGGCGTGGGCCGCCTGGACTGGGCCGACGTGAAGCCGCTGATCGAGCGGCACCTCGGCGACCTGGCGATTCCGGTGCTGGTCTACGCGGTGTTCCATGCCGGCGTGGCTGCCTTCGAGCCGCTCGGGGAATCGAAGCCGTAGCGGCGGCGAATCACGCTAACATCCGCGGATGACCGTCCGCGGCACAGGGCGCCGGCTGCTGCGTTTCGTCCTGCTCATCATCGTTCCGCTCGTCGCGATCGGGATCGGCCTCGTCATCTATGCGCGCGGCGGTCGCTATGCCGAAACCGACAACGCCTACGTCAAGGCGAAAGTGATCGCGATCAGCGCCGAGGTGGCGGGCCGTGTGCTCGAGGTCGCGGTGCGCGACAACCAGCCGGTGCAGGCGGGCGCGCCGCTGTTTCGCGTCGACACCGCGCCCATGGAAGTCGCGATGCTGCGCGCCGAGGCGCAGATGGCCGTGGTACGCACCGAGGTGGAGTCGCTGCGCGGCGAGTACCGGGTCGCGCTCGCCGAGGTGGCCGAGGCCGAGGAGCAGATCGGCTACCTGCGCCGCCAGCTCGAGCGCCAGGAGCGCCTGAAGGAGCGCGGCATGAGCCGCGAGGACCAGTTCGACGAGGCGCGCAACAACCTCGACACCGCGCAGCGGCGCGTGGTGTCCTCGCGCGAGCGCGCCGCGCGCGTGCTGGCCGCCCTGGGCGGCGACCCGAAGATTCCCGTCGAACGCCATCCGCGCTACCTCGAGGCGCGCGCGGCGCGCGAGGAGGCGAAGCTTGACCTGGAGCGCGCCATCGTGCGCGCGCCGGCAGGCGGCGTGGTCAGCAACATGCGGCTGCAGCCCGGCGAGCACGTGCAGCGCGGCATGCCGGTGTTCAGCCTGGTGGAAGGCGGCGCGCCCTGGATCGAGGCGAACTACAAGGAAACGCAACTCTCCTACATGCGCGAGGGGCAGCCCGCGACCGTCGAAGCGGATGCCTATCCCGGCGTGCGCTGGCGCGCGAGGGTAAGCGCGATCGCGCCGGCCACCGGCGCCGAATTCGCCGTGCTGCCGCCGCAGAACGCGACCGGCAACTGGGTCAAGGTGGTGCAGCGCGTGCCGGTGATCCTCGACATCGAGAAGGCCGGCGGACAGCCGCCGCTGCGCGCGGGCATGACCGTCACGGTGAGCGTGGACACCGGGCATGAGCGCGAATTGCCCGGCTTCCTGCGCGCGCTGCTGCGCCCGGCGCTCGCGGACAGGCGATGAACGCCGCCGCCGCGGGCGGCGAGGCGGCGGAGGCGGCCAGGCCGCGACATCCGTTGCTGATCACCTTCTCGGTGATGCTGGCGACGATGCTGTACTCGATCGACTGGACCATCGCGGCGGTGGCGCTGCCGCACATGCGCGGCACGTTTTCCGCCACCCAGGACCAGATCGGCTGGGTGATCACGTCCTACATCGTCGCCTCGGCGATCATGATGCCGACCGCGGGTTTCCTGTCGACCCGCTTCGGCAGGAAGCGCGTGTTCCTGTTCGCGATGAGCGGCTTCATCGCGTCGTCGGTCGTCTGCGGCGCCGCCAACTCGATAGAGGTCGAGGTCGCCGCGCGCATCGTGCAGGGCATGAGCGGGGCGTTCCTGGTGCCGCTGTCGCAGGCGATCATCCTCGATACCTATCCGCCGGCGGAGCAGGGCAAGGCGATGGCGCTGTGGGGGCTGGGTTCGGTGTTCGGGCCGGTGATCGGCCCGACGCTCGGCGGCTACCTCACCGAGCTGATGAGTTGGCGCGCGATCTTCTACATCAACCTGCCGGTAGGCCTGCTTGCGCTGGCGGGAACGGCGATCTTCGTGCCGGAAACGAAGCGCGACCCCGGCAAGCGCCTGGACTGGTTCGGCTTCCTTGCGCTCGCCGCCGGCATCGGCGCGCTGCAGCTGATGCTGGACCGCGGCGAGAGGCTGGACTGGTTCTCGTCGCACGAGATCGTCATCGAGGCGGGCATCGCGGCGCTCGGGCTGTATCTGTTCACCGCGCACATCCTCACTGCCGGGAACCCGTTCCTGAGCCCGCGCCTGTTCGCCGACCGCAATTACGCGGTCGGCCTGGTGTTCATCTTCCTCTATGGCCTGCTGACCGTGCCGACGATGGTGCTGATGCCGCCGTTCATGCAGGACCTGCGCGGATTCCCGATCGACACCATCGGCCTGCTGCAGTCGCCGCGCGGCATCGGCCTGGTGGTCGCGCTGCTGATCGGCGGTCGGGTCACCGGCAGGATGGATCCGCGCATCCTCATCGCGGTGGGCCTCGCCTTCCTCGCGGTGTCGAGCTGGGAGATGGCGCGCTGGAACCTCGACGTAGGCGCATGGCCGATCGTCTGGACCGGCTTCGTGCAGGGGGCCGGCGCGGGCATCCTGCTGGTGCCGATCCAGGCGATCGCGTTCCCGGCGCTGCCGCCGCACCTGCGCACCGAGGCGGCGGCGGTGTTCAACCTGACGCGCAGCGTGGGCAGCAGCATGGGCGTGTCGATCGCGCTTACGCTGCTGACGCGTGAAACCATCGCCAGCCACGCCCGCCTGGTCGAGCACGTCACGCCGTACAACGAGAACCTCAGGTACGAGGCGATCGCGCGAGGCTGGGACCTCGGCAGCATCGCCGGGCTTTCGCACATCGAGCGCGAAATCGGCCGCCAGGCGTCCATGCTCGGCTATGCGGCGGACTTCCGCCTGCTTGCCTTCGGTGCCTTCGCCAGCATCCTGCTGCTGCTGCTGGTGCGCAGGACCGCGCCGCGATAGGGCCGGTCAGGGAATCGGCACCGCGGCGAGAAGTTGTGCGCCTATGTCCACCCTGCGCGCGCCTTCCTGCGCCGGGCGCAGGCGGTGCGTGGCAACGCCGGGCAACACGGCTTGCACGTCCTCGGGGATCACCTTGTCGCGGCCCTCGATCAGCGCCCAGGCGCGCGCCGAATGCACCAGCGCGAGCGCGGCGCGCGGCGACAGGCCCGCCGCATAGTCGGGCGAGCGCCGCGTGTGCGCGACGATCGCCTGCACGTAGTCGAGCAGCGCCGGCGCCACATGCACGCGCTGCACCGCGGCCTGCAATCCGGCGAGTTCTTCGGGCTCGAGGCAGGGCTTGAGCGTCGCCAGCAGGTCGCGGCGGTCCACACCCGAAAGCAGCGTGCGCTCCGCCGCGCTGTCCGGGTAGCCGATCTCGATGCGCATCAGGAAGCGGTCCAGTTGCGACTCGGGCAGCGGGAAGGTGCCGACCTGCTCCTGCGGATTCTGCGTGGCGATGACGAAGAACGGCTCGGGGAGCCTGCGCGTCTCGCCTTCGGTGGTGACCTGCTGCTCCTCCATCGCCTCGAGCAGCGCCGACTGCGTCTTCGGCGTCGCGCGGTTCACCTCGTCGGCGAGCACGATCTGCGCGAAGATCGGCCCGGGATGGAAGCGAAAGCTCCCCTTTTCGCGATCGTAGATCGACACGCCGATGATGTCCGCCGGCAGCATGTCGCTGGTGAACTGGATGCGATGAAACCCGAGGCCCAGCGTCTTCGCCAGCACCTGCGCGAGCGTCGTCTTGCCCACGCCGGGCATGTCCTCGATCAGCAGGTGGCCGCGCGCGAGCATGCACGCGAGCGCGAGGCGCAATTGCATTTCCTTGCCGAGGATGATCTGGGCTGCGGTCTCGATGATGCGTGCGACAGGGGATGCGGACACGGACTGTCCGTGGAACTGGGGCTTGAGCAGCATGGGTCGATTCTAATCGATGCGATACGATGGGATATCATTTCAGTCGTGAATACCACCGCATTCATTACACATCCAGACTGCCTGAAGCACGAAATGGGTGCCGGCCATCCGGAGCAGCCCGCGCGCCTTACCGCGATCGAGGACCAGCTCATCGCCTCCGGCGTGGGCCAGTTCCTCTCGCGGTTCGATGCGCCGCTCGCGACCGACGAGCAGCTCGCGCGCGTGCACCCGATCGAGTACGTGCAGGCGATCCGCGAGGCGGCGCCGGCAACCGGCAGGGTGCACCTGGACCCGGATACCGCGATGAATCCGCATACGCTGCAGGCCTGCCTGCGCGCCGCGGGAGCCGCGGTGCTCGCCATCGACCTGGTGATGAAGGGCGAGGCCGGCAATGCGTTCTGCAGCGTGCGCCCGCCCGGGCACCACGCCTGCCGCACCCGGCCGATGGGATTCTGCGTGTTCAACAACGTCGCGATCGCCGCGCGTCACGCGATTCATGCGCATGGCGTGGAGCGGCTCGCGATCATCGACTTCGACGTGCATCACGGCAACGGCACCGAGGAGATTTTCGAGGACGACGAACACGTGCTGATGGCTTCGACCTTCCAGCATCCTTTCTATCCGTACTCGGGAACCGACAACCCGGCTTCCAACATGGTCAATGTGCCGCTGTCGGCGGGAGCCGGTTCGGAACAGTTTCGCGAGGCCGTGACGAAGCACTGGCTTCCCGCGCTGGAGGAGTTCGCGCCGCAGCTCCTGATCGTGTCGGCCGGATTCGATGCGCATGCGGAGGACGACCTCGCCAGCCTGCGCTTCGCCGACGACGACTACCGCTGGGTGACGCGCGAACTCAAGGCGGTCGCCGACAGGCACTGCGGCGGGCGCATGGTGTCGGTGCTGGAAGGCGGCTACGCGCTTTCTGCCCTCGGTCGCAGCGCCGTGCAGCACCTGCGGGTGCTTGCCGGGATGGATTGAGGGAAGTACCGGCCGGGCCAGCGGCCTGTCCCGGACGCGTTCGAATCAGTCATAGGCGATGCATTTCTCGCAGACCGTGCCGCGCACGTCCTCGGCGAGGTTGGCGCGCCGCAGTTCCCGGAACGGCAGGCTGTGCCAGGCCTCGGCGAAGCCCTGCCGCGTCAGGTCTCCCATGTCGAAGCGTCCGTCGTGGTCGAAGCAGCAGGCCGACAGCCGCCCGTCCCAGGTGACGTGCCCTTCGGTGAACAGCGACCAGCAGGGCAGGGGCTTGCGCAGCGCACCGATGCGTCCCTGGTTTCCGGCGGTGGCAACGGTGCCGTGGGCGCCGGTGGTCAGGCCGGCCTGGCCATACAGCGGCAACCAGTAGTGCTCGTCGAGGAAGGGCGCGATGCGCGCCACCGCCGCGGCCATGCGCTCGCCCTGCTCGTCGTCGTAGCGGATGCTCGACGCGTAGAGCCCGCAGCGGTGCCCGCTCCTCTGCTCGACCGCGTCGCGGATGGCGCGAGCGGCCTTCAGGTTCTCCTCGACGCTGCGGAAATCCGCCGCGCGCACGCCGGTGACTTCGTGGAACTGCGCCGCGTCGGCGAAGTTGTAGCTGAACTTCAGGCTGTCCAGTCCCGCCTCGATGCAGGCCGCGACCCGGGCGGGAGTCGCCATGCGGCCGTTGGTGGTCAGAAAGACGTACGGATAGCCGCAATCCTCCTTGGCGTAGCGGATGGCGTCGGGCAGCCACCCGCACAGGAACGATTCGCCGAGGTAGAAGAGTCCGATCTCCTCGACGCCGAGCGTGCGCATCTCGGCGAGCAGGCGGAAGAACAGATGCGGGCTGATCTCGCCCTTGTCGCGCAGGCGCATCGCGCTGGCGCAGAAGAAGCAGCGGAAGTCGCAGCGCGCGGTGAGCTCGATCTTGACGCTGCGCGGAATCGGCGGCGTCTCGGAGCGCCACTCGTCGGTGAGCAGCGTGATGCGGTCTATGCGTTCGGTGATCCCCATGCCTGCCTCCGGTGGCTGTCGTCGGTCCGGGACACCGTGGCACGCCGCGCGCCAGGCCGGCCTTGATGTGGATCAAAGCCGCCGTTTGGCCCGGCGGCGGCGGTCGGTTCGGACCTACCTCGCGATCAGCACCGGCACCGGCGAGTGGTTCAGCGCGCCGACGGCGACGCTGCCGAGCATGACCCGGGTCACGCCCGACTTGCCGGTGGCGCCGACGACCAGCACATCGGCATTCCGCTCGCGCACCAGCTGCAGCAGCAGTCCGGGCGGGTCGCCGGCGCGCAGCATGCGCGTGACGTGCCAGCCGCGCCGCATCAGCGAGGCCGCCGCGGCGTCCAGCCGCTTCTGCGCCCGGCGCCGGTTGGCGGCATTCGCCCGCGCCACCTCCTCGCGCACCATCGCGCGCGTCTGCGCGGGCACGCGCCCGAGCGCCATCAGCGCGATCGGCGTCAGCACGTGTACGAGGAAGATGCGATTGCCTCGCGGCGGATGCAGCTTCTCCAGCAGCCGCACCGCGCGGCGCGAGTTTGCCGTACCGTCCAGTCCTACGACCATGCGCCGGATCGCCTTTGGCGCGGTTCTCGCGACAAGTACCGGGCAGGGCGCGGCTTCGGCGACTGCGCGGGACACGCTGCCGGCAAGCAGGCGCGTGAAGGCGCCATGGCCACGCCAGCCGAGCACGATTGCGTCGGCCTCGAAGCGCCGGGCCGCGTTGAGCACCGCGGCGGCGGGTGCTTCGTTCGGCGTCGCGACATCGGCGCCCGGCCAGCGTTGCGCCAGCGTGCGCTGCAACAGCTCGGCGTGGACACGCAGCCCCGCCGCGAGCGCGCCGCGCGTGGCGGCACCGAGGATGCCGGACTCGCGCAGCGCCACCACGCCGCGCGCGCGCGAGGCGAGCGGCCACGGAAACGCCAGCGCCGTGTCGATCGCAGCGGATGCCGAAGGCGAGCCATCGCTCGCAACCAGGATGCGGAATCTGTCAGCCATCGCCTTTCCTTGCGGTGAGTGCATTCTGATGATAGCCCGGAGCGGGAACCCGGATGGGCGATGCAGGCTGAAGCATCTGCCGCAGGCTATACTGCGTCTATGAACGGACTCAGCAAGGACGAACTCGACGGGCTCGCCGCGGGCATGGAAGCGCGCAAGCGCAAGCTGATGGGCGAGATACGCGAGGGCCTGGCGCGCGCAGGATCGGAACACTATTCGGACCTGCTCGGCGAGGTGGGCGACGCGGGCGATGAATCGGTCGCCAACCTGTTACGCGACGTGCAGCAGGCCGAAGTGACGCGCGATGTGGGCGAGGTGCGCGACATTGCAGCGGCGCAGGCACGAATCGAGGCCGGGCGCTATGGCCTGTGCATCGACTGCGAGGCCGAGATCGGCTACCCGCGACTCAAGGCGTTCCCCACCGCCAAGCGCTGCATCGAGTGCCAGCGCCTGCGCGAGAAGACGCGCGCGTCCGCGCCGCACGGCACGCGCTAGGCACGATCCGGCCGCCAGGGACCGACGCGGCGCGGTGCTCAGCCGCCCGGCCCGGACAACTGGCGCATCAGCCAGAAACAGGCGAGGGATAGCGGCAGGATGATGGCGAAGAACGCCACCTGCCGGTTTTCGAACCGCGCCCCGCGCCTGCGCTCGATCCATTCCAGGATCTGCTCGGCGCCGAAGTAAAGCGCGACCGCGATCAGCGAGAACCAGAGCAGGTCCATGCGGATCGGAGCACGATAAGCACGAAGACGAAGCCGCCCGCGACCGCGGCCAGGCCGCCGAACCCCATCAGGCCCATCGCAGCCACCTGTTCGGCGCTCTGCAGGGCCTGTGCGGCGCCGGCAACCTTGCGTTGCACGCCATAGCCTCCCGACCATACCAGGCCCGTGATGTGCGCGAGTTGCCCCGCGCCGTAGAGCCAGGGCTGCAATGCCGCGAGGCGCGGCGCCGGCCGTGCGAGGCCCAGGCGCGGGAGGAGATGATAGGTCAGTCCCATGAAGGCGAGCGTGACGCCGACGATCGCGCCGTGATAGTGCGCCGGAATCTTGACGTTGCTGCCGTCGATCAGGAACCCGATCACGCCCCCAGCGCCGAACAGCGCGAGCGACCAGCCCAGCGCGGCACGCAAGGGACGCTCTTCGCCCTGCGCCCGGGGCGCGGTGGCGAGCGCGTAGAGCATGGCGGCCGAGAACGGCACGATGGCGAGCCCGCCGCCGATGCGCATCAACCAGGTCTGCAGCCGGTAGTGCTCGACCGACGTGATGTCGTAGGCCAGGTAGATCACCGGCGTCGCGAACACCGCTGCCAGGCCGATCGCGAACAGCAGGATGGCCACGCGCGGGGTCAGCGGCACGCGCGCTCCCGAGGCGTCGGCAAGCGCGAGCCAGGCGGTGAACATGAGCAGCGTCCAGGTGAACTGCAGCACGTGGCCGCCGCCCCAGAACAGCACCTCGTAGTAGGCCTTGCCATCGAGGCTGCGCGGCAGCGCGGCATACGACCAGGCGAAGGCGAGCAGGGCCACCGCCGCGGAGATTGCCGCCGCATTGGTGCCGAAGACCAGCGCGGCGTTGCCATCCGGACGCGTGCCCACGCGCCTGGCTGCGAACATCGTGCGTCCGACGAGCAGCCCCGCGCCCGCGGCGAACAGCACGAGGCCACCAAGGAACACCGGGCCGTCCAGGACCGGAACATAGTTGCTCATCACCGGTGCTTCGCGTCCGACAAAGGGGGCGACGCACAGCGCGAGCGTGCCGGCGGCACAGGCGGCGAGGCCGGCGCGCCCGACACGTATCGCGCGCTCGCCGGCGCTCAGCGTCCACAGCAGCCCGGCGAAGGCCGAAAACCACACCAGCACCGAAAGGTCCACGTGCACCACCAGCGCCACGCGGAAGAAATCCGCAGTGGCGAACAGATCCTGCGTGAGTGGCGCGCGTGCCAGTACGAGCAGGATCGAGAACAGGCCGGAGCCCAGCAGCGCGAGCAGCGCCAGCCACAGCCAGCCGGTGGCCAACCGCGCCCGTGCGCCGACGGGAACTGCGAGCGCGTACCGCGCCGGCTGCCGTGCCGGAATCGCGTCAGCGGAGAGAGAACTCGTGGTCATTGCCGTGTCTTCGGTGCCGTACGTTGGATCTCAGATGCGGCTCGCGGGCACCGGAGAAGCGCGCAGCGGCAAGGTCCGCGCCCAGGCGCCACTCGCACCCGTCCTCGGCACAGCCGATCGCCTTGACGCGCCGCGCCCCGTTGCGAAGGGCATACTCGACGAACGAGGGTGGGAGCATTGCAAGGCAGCGCAGCATGATGCCGTCGCCGTCGCCGGCGTGTTCGCAGCGGAACACGACTTCGTCTGCGGGAAGCGTGCGCTGCAAGCGTCCGCGCAGCGTCTGTACCGTGTAGTCCGGAAGGTCGATGCCGGAGACGAGTTCTGCCACGCTGCGAAACGGCGTCGAGGACGGGCACGCGCCTGCGCAGATGCCGCAGGCGGCGCAGCGGTCGTCGATCACCAGCGCCTTGCCGTTCCGCAGCGTCACCGCTTCGTAGGGGCAATCGGCGACGCAGCGGCCGCAAGCATTGCAGTTCGCCGCATCGACCCTGGCCGGCGGCGCCACTTGGCGCGGCGCGAGGAAGGGCAGCGCGACGAGCAGAAACGTGAGCCCGCCTGCCAGCAGCCACAGCATGGCGCCGGAGGTGGCGTACATCAGCGGATGCGGAGAGAGCAGGAACCAGTCGAGCGCGAACTCCCGGGGTACGGCGCGTGGATCCCAGCGCGCCTCAGAGGCGACGGGCACGGCGATCGCGAGCAGCAGCAGGGCCGCGGCGAGTCCCCAGCCGAGGGCCGCGGGCGCCACCGTCGCCGGGCGGCCGAGGCGCTGTACGTGTACCCACATGCCGGCCAGCAGCGCGAGCGGCAAGCCTACATGCAGGAACACGAACAGCGAAAAGAGGCGATCGGTAATGCTCTCCGCGCCGAGGAAGTTGCGCGCCATCGGTTCGGCGCCGATGCCCAGTGCGAGGAACCATTCGGCGGTCGCCTGCGCGGAGAATTGCGCGCGCACGTCCCATACCAGCCAGTAGCCGACGATTCCGGAGGCGTAGAGCAGCCACACCAGCGGCACTCCCGAGATCCAGGAGAACGCGCGAAAGCCGCGAAAGCGACCGCCAAGGAGTTCGCGCACGATGTGCGCCGCCACGACCACGACGAAGGCATCGGCGGCGTAACGGTGCAGGCTCCTCAATACGCCACCGAACCACCATTCCATCTCGCCGATGGAATCGTAGGCGCCGGCCGCGCTGGTATCGAAGCGGATGTAAAGGTAGATGCCGCTGGCCGCCAGCATCCAGAACAGCGCAAAGCCGAGCGCACCGAGGTGGCGTAGCGGCGCGAGCAGGCGGGCGCCGCCTGGGATATCAGCGTCGGAACAGGAATCCGCCATGGTTCGCCGAGAAGTCGATGAGCAGCGCTGCGCCGGGCCGGAGATCCAGCGTTTCCTCGCGCACGAAGTCGAAGCCCTCGCCGGGCCGGTCTCGCAACCGGGCGACGATCCGGTGCCGGCCTGCCGGAAGCGGCATGCGATGGTAGACGGTAGCGTTGCCGTCGCGCTGTACGCCCGAAGGCGGTACCACGCGGCGAAGCACGACCTTGCCGTCGACCTCGAGTTCGACATGCAAGGGCGCACGCTGCCGTGGGCATTCAAGGGCCGCGCGCATGTTGGGGGCGAGCTTCGCCAGTTCCGCAGGCGTGCGCTCGCGGCAGGGTGCGCTGCGCTGGGCGGCGTGAATGAACGACAGGCGCAGCAGCGCCTCGTCGTCCCCAAGCGTGGAATATGGGGGGTGCGTCGAGAAATACCCGATGAGCGCCATCAACGGCACGTAAAGCGCAAGCTGCGCGCCGATGCGCAGCAGCCTGGTCATGCGCTGCCTCCCCCGAGCCGGGCCAACTCCGGCTGCCGTGGCGCGGCGGGCCGGAACGCATCGGAGAAGCAGTCGTCCTGCGCCAGGCCGCGGGCGCGGAACGCA
This sequence comes from Burkholderiales bacterium, assembly GCA_050248795.1. Lineage (GTDB taxonomy): Bacteria > Pseudomonadota > Gammaproteobacteria > Burkholderiales > SG8-39 > CAZTDU01. The sequence goes on from JBFWRS010000007.1 coordinate 38,938, forward strand.
GGGTGCGCCGCTTCGACCATCGCGGTAGAACCGCAGGCATAGACCTGGTGGCCGGCAAGGCTGGGGAAGTCGGCCAGGATCGCCTCGTGCACGAGGCCGGTGCGGCCTTCCCAGCGCGTTCCGGGCGCCGGGTCGGACAGCACCGGCACGAACGTGAAGTTGTCGTGCTCGGTCTCCCATCTCAGGGGCAGGTCAACGAGGTACATGTCCTCGAGTGTTCTGGTGCCCCAGTACAGGAGCATCCTGCGGCGCGATCCCTTGCCGAAGGCGTACTCGAGCATGCTCTTCACCGGCGCGAAGCCGGTGGATCCGGCGACGAAAATGACCGGCTTGTCGGTATCCTCGCGCAGGAAGAACGCGCCGAGCGGGCCTTCGAAGCGCACCTGGTCGCCCGGTTTCATGCGCTCGAACACGTGGCTGGTGTAGCGGCCGCCAGGGATGCGCCGGACGTGCAGCTCGATGCGGTCATCTACCGTGGGCGCGGTGGCGAACGAAAAGCTGCGCCTGGCACCGTCCGCCAGTATCACGTTGATGTACTGGCCGGCGTAGAACGATATGCGCTCGCCGCCGTCCAGCCGCAGCACGATCCGCATCACGTCCGGCGCGAGCAGGTCCAGCGACGCGACGCTCGCGCTCCATTCCCGTGGACGGATATCGCCGAGCGTTCTGGTGGGAACGTATTCGAGCTCGATGTCGCCTCGCAGGGTCGCGCAGCAGGTAAGCACCTTGCCGGCGTCGCGGTCGGACTGGGGCAGCGCCGCGGGCTGATACGCGCCGTAGTCGACCTCGCCGTGGACGAGCGTCGCCGCGCACTGGCCACAGCCGCCGTTGCGGCATTCGAAAGGCAGCGCGATTCCCTCGCGCAAGCCGGCGTCGAGCAGCGTTTCGCCCTCGCGCACCGCGATGATGCGGTTGTCGGGGCGCACCAGCATGTAGCGCTCGGCGCCCTTGCGCTTCGGCGGCAGCCACGGCAGCGCGAGCAGGAGCAGCGTTGCGCCGCCGAGCAGCAGCCAGATCTCGCCGGGCGATGTGCGGTACAGCAACGCGTACACCGGCAGGTAGAACCAGTCGAAGTCGATCGTCCCGACCGCGGCAGCGAGGTCTGCAGGCGCCTGGCTGACCGCGGGCTTGACGAGGGAGAGCGCCACGAGCGCCGCGGTCAGCGCTACCGCCACCGGCAGTGGCGGCGCCGTGCGCGCCTGCGGCACGCGCTGCGTGTGGACCCACAGCAGCGCGAGCACCGCGAGCGGCACGCCGATGTGGATGAACGAAAGCAGCGAGAACAGCCTGTCGTTGACGTTCTCCGGGAGGATGAAGTTTCGTATCAACGCGCCCTTGAATATCGGCAGCCAGTCGAGCCACTCCGCGGTCGCGATGACGACGAACTGCGACAGGCTGTCCCACGGCAGCATGTAGCCGTTGATGCCGGAGGCGTACACCAGCCACAGCAGCGCCACGCCGCTGATCCAGGAGAACCAGCGAAAGCCGCGGTAGCGATCGAAAGTCCAGTGCCTCGCCAGGTGCAGCAGCATCACCAGCACCATGCCGTCGGAAGCGTAGCGATGAATCGAGCGCAGCACGCCGCCGATGTAGCGCTGGCCGTGCGTAATCGACTCTACCGAACTGTAGGCGCCGCTGACGCTGGTCTCGAAAAACGCGTACAGGTACAGACCGCTGGCGACCGCGAGCCACATGAGGTAGTACGCGATCGGGCCGAGGTAGTAGAGCGGGTTCAGCTTGTCGCCGAAAGCGAGGTTGAACAGCGACTCGACCTTGATGAAAAACCACTGCCCGATCAGGTGTATGCGACGAATCACACGGCCATGCTAGGCCGCGGCGGCAGGGCGTTTATTGATGTGGGTTAAGCATCGAGCGGACGGCGCCGGCGCCGCCATTCGACGACGAGAAATCCGACGATGCCCAGGATGATGCTCGTGCCGACGAGGAGTTCGGCAACGATGACATAGTTCAGGCGATAGCGGCCCGCGACCGGGTCGTAGACGGTGCACAGCAGCTTGACCTGCTCGTAGAGCGCGAGCAGGCTGCCCTGCGGCACCGGGGCATTCTGCGCAAGCTGCAGCAGTGGTCCGGTGAAGATCGGCACATCGAAGGAGTCGCCATAGACCTGCCGGTAGATTCTTCCCTGCTGGTCCACGATGCTCACCTGCAGCAGGTGATCGAATCCGGATGCGGTCGATTCGTAACGAAAGCCGAAGTCCGCCACCAGCGCCGGCAGCGTGGCTGCGTCGGGCGACAGGAACAGCCAGTCGGGCGAGGACGTGCCGTGCTTCCTGGCAAAGCCCTTCATCGCCGCCGGCGTGTCGAACGGCAGGTTGAATCCGATGGTGGCGACGCGGAATGCGCCCTTGCCCAGCGTACGCTCCGCCTCGGCCACCGCGGTGGCGAGGAACTGCGTGGTCACCGGACAGACCTGAAAGCATCCGGTATAGATGAACTGCACGACCAGGGGCTTGCCGCGCAGGTCCGCGAGGCGCACGGTGCGTCCATCGGTATCGCGCAGCGCGTAGTCGCCGACCGTGCGGCCGATCGCGGCCTGGCTTTCGCGCAGCGCGGCGCGTTCATCCAGCGCGGCGGCGGATAACGGCAGGGAGACCAGCGAGAGGCTAAGAAAGAATCGCCACATCGAGCATGGCGCCGGCGAGGACCGCGCCAAGCTGCGCGAGCGAGGCGAGGAATGCGGCGCGCGCCGTGAGACGCGTCTGGCGGACGACCAGCGCGCGACAGCGCGCGAGGAAGAATGCGCCTCCCGCGGCCGCGCAGGCGGCATAGATCCAGCCCAGGCCATAGGCAGCCGGGACCAGTGACGCCGCGACCAGCAGCACGGCGCTTGCGAAGATGGCACGAGCGGCGCGCGCATTGCCCACCACCACCGGCAGCATCGGTACCCCTGCGGCCGCGTAGTCGTCGCGGCAGACGATGGCGAGGCTCCAGAAGTGCGGCGGCGTCCACAGGAACAGCACCACCGCCAGCCACAGCGCCTCCGGCCCGGGCGAGGGCGAGACCGCCGCCGCGCCAGCCAGCACGGCGAAGCTGCCGGCGAGTCCACCGACGACGATGTTCCACCACGTGCGCCGCTTCAACCATACCGTGTAGACGACGCCGTAGGTGAAAGCGCCGAGGAACACGTATGCGGCTGCGAGCGCATTGGCGGCGATGGCGGCAGCGAGTACAGATGCAGCGAGCATGCCGCCGATCACCCACAGCCAGAACGGACCGTGGCGAAGCTGGCCGGTGACGAAAGGACGGCTGCGCGTACGGCCCATGCGCGCGTCCAGGTCGCGCTCCGCATACTGGTTGAATGCGCCGGCGGAAGCCGACGCCACCAGCACCGCGAGGACGAGCACGGCCGCGGCGCCGGCGCCGGGCCCCGCGCCGGTCTCGACCGCAAGACCGGCCGCGGCGGCGAGCGCGATGGCGACGCCGATTCTGAGCTTGAAGAGGTTGAGTACCTGTTTCACGTCAGTTCAGCGGCCAGACCGTCGACAGGTACTTCCAGTTGATGAAGTAGTACAGCACGAACGCGACCAGGAACACCATCGCCAGTACGAACGTCCCCGGCGCCACCATGCCGCCTGCGCCGACCCCCGAATGGTGCGCGGCGATGGCCGCCGCGACCGGGCGCGGCGGCGGTGCGATGCCGTCCCGGGCGCGAACGTGCGCGAACTCCGGCGTCTGGATCCGCTTGCCGAGGAACACCGAGTACACCGTGACCAGCAGGTACATGCCGCCGCCGATGATCGCGATGATCCCGGTGATGCCGGCGAGCGCCATCATCAGCCAGGCGGCGCCCGGAAACTCGTGCGCGAATGCATTGCCGGCGAAGCCGATGTCCCAGTGCCTGCGCGGTACGCCGAGCGTGCCGGCCCCCATGAGGAACAGCGACACCGCCATCATGCCCAGGCCGAACACGTACGGCTGCCACTGGGCGATCTTCGGGAACGCCAGTTCGCGCCGGAACAGCACCGGGATGAGGAAGTAGGTGAGCCCCATGAACGCGAGCGTGGTTCCCACCACCACGGTGGCGTGGAAGTGGCCGGGCACGTAGATGGTGTTGTGGATGATGAGGTTCAACTGCTCGGTGCCCATCATCACGCCCGAGATGCCGCCGAGGAAGCCGAAGCCGATGAGCGACATGAACATCGAGGAGAACGCCGGATTGCTCCAGGGCGCCTTGCGAAGCCATTCGAACAGGCCGTTGTTGAACCCCTTCTCGCGCTGCGCAACCTCGATCGCGCCCGGGACCGTGAGGCCATGCACCATGGACGCCAGCACAGCCAGGTACATCGCGTAGCTGGTGTTGAATATTTTCCAGTGCGAGGTCAGCCCGGGGTCGGCCAGCAGGTGGTGCGCGCTCGCCAGTTGCAGGAACAGGATGTAGAGCAGGAACGCGGTTCGGCTCACTTTCTCCGACATGGGCTTGGCGCCGAAGACGATCGCCGCCACCGCGTACCAGACCGAGACGTGCGCGGCCACGTTGATCTGCTGCGACGAGTGCCCGAACGCCCACCATACCGTGCGGTACATGAGCGAATCGATGTGCGCCACCAGGCCGATGGACCACAGGAACGTCGGAATCAGGATGATCGCGCCGGCGGCGATGGTGAACACGGCGATGATGCCGGCCGTGATGGCGCCGAACGTCACCAGCGGCACCGACCCCTGGTAGGTACGCTCGGCCTTGGCCACCACCAGCGTGCCGAAGAACACGAAGCAGGCGATCAGCGCCCCGACCGCGAACAGTATCAGCCCGAGGTAGAACGTCGGGTGCGCTCCCATCGGCGCATAGGAAGTGAACATGACGCTGGAATCGCCGCGGAACACCGAGTAGTTGTTCACCAGCGCACCGACGACCATCATCCAGAATCCCGCCCAGGCCATGCCCGGCGTGGCGATGCGCGCCTTCAGCAGCGTGGAACTGGCAAAGTACAGCACCGCGATCTCGAAGAAGATGATCCAGAACACGAGCATGTTCAGGCCATGCGCAGTGAGGAACTGGTAGAACATGTCGGGCGGCAGCAGGTGTACCGCCTGCCAGCGCGTCAGCACCACGCCGATCGCGAGCAGCCCGCCGATCAGCAGCGAAACCACCGCCGCCACTGCGTTCCAGCGCATCAGCTTCTCGGCGGGCTCGTGGAACACCAGCCCGCTCGACGGGCAGGTGCGGAACATCCGGTTGACGCTCATGGCCTCTCCCTCACTTGACCACGTACAGGCGGCTCACCATCGTGTGGTGGTTGATGCCGCAGTACTCGTTGCAGATGATCGAATAGGTTCCCGGGTTGGTCGGCGTGACCGTGAGCACGTGCTCGTACCCTGGATGGACCTGGATGTTGATGTTCTCGGGCTGCAGCGAGAACCCGTGCAGCCAGTCGAGCGACATCAGGTGGATGCGGTAGGACTTCCCCGCCTCCAGTTCGAGAATCGGGTACCAGCGCCAGAGCTGCGCGATCAGGTACACGTCGCTGCCCGCGGGCGGACGCACCACCGGCACCTTGAGATCGCCGCCGTCTTCGCGGACCTTGTACTTCGCGATCATCGCGTCGGCCTTCCTGACGAAGTCCTCGGGGTTCGACCGATACGCCTCGTTCGACAGGTTCTGCCGGCCGTAGATGTGCCAGTAGGGCATCATGAAGAACATGATCAGGCACCAGATCAGTGCCACCACTATCCAGATCAGTTCCGCGCGGTCGAGGGGCTGTTTCCACCACACCCGCTCCGGCGGCGGCAGGATTGCGCTCATGGCTCCCCCCTCATTTCGCGAGCGGAATGGAGAGGATCTCCATCACGCCCCACACGATGTAGAGCACGGTGGGCATGACGATTCCCAGGAACAGCAGCAGGAACGGGTTGTCCAGCACCTGCTGCATGACGGGTACAGGCTCCTCGGGCACGTCGTCTTCCATTCGTTCGGCGTTCATGGCTTTCCCCGCGTGGTTCCGATGGCGGCTAGTTAAGCAGCACGGCAAGCGCAGGAATTTGATACCTATCAAGCTTTCCGGGCCGGACCCCGGCACCATTGCTGCATGTCAGAACACGGCAGCAGGCGAGGAGATTTCGCGGATGCGGCGTCACGGCCGCGCCGGGCATGGATCGCTGCGAGCCTCGCGCTGGTATTCGTCGTGGTGTTCGCGAGCGCGCTGATCCGCCTCGCGGGCGACGAACTGGGCGCGGCGCTGCCGTTCGTACGCGGCGTGCATCGCTTTGCCGCCTCGGCCGCGGCGATCGCGATTCTTGTTGCGGGCTGGTACGGCTGGCGCACGGGTGAGCGCGCGACATCGGCGCTGGTCGTCGCGCTGATGCTCGCGCTCTCCGCGCTCGGCGCCCTGACCGGAACCGAGCCGCCGCCGCTTGCGGCCGCAGGCAACCTGCTCGGGGGGCTGATGCTGGCGTCCCTGCTTGCCTGGTGGCTGGGGCGCGGCGGCCGCCGCGGCGGCGCGCCGCTCGCGCATGCAGCGGCGGCATTGGCCGCCGCGCAGGTGCTGCTCGGCGCCTGGTGCACGATCTTCGAGAAAGGCGAGACGTGGACGTTCGCGCTTCTCGTCCACATGGCGCTGGGCCTTGCCGCCGCCGTCGTGCTGGGCCTGGTGGCGCTGCGCATACGCGCGTGGCCGCTGCTCGCAGCCGCCGTCGCGGCGCCCGTCGCGGGACTGGTGTCGGCGCTGATGAACGCGCCAGCGGCGGTCGCGCTCACGCACGCGGCCGCCGCCGCGCTTGTCGTCGCGGGTGCGGCATGGGCGCACGGCCGCCTTACTTGACACATATCAAGGGAGGACGCATCACGCCTTGCGAAGGTTGATGCATGCTTCAGTCTGCCGAGCCAGTGATCGACGATGCGTTGCGGGCGGCGCGCGTCGGCGACTGGGGAGCCTATCGAATGCGATTCGCGCAGCTGCGTGCGGGCTGCGCGGTCCTCATCGAGCAGGACGAGGAACTGCGCCGGCAGTTCGAGACGCTCGGCGCGGCGGCGCCGCAGTTCGATCCCGAAGGCTGCGTCTCCGCGTTCGAACAACTCGCGGCCGCACTGCGCGCTCGTAGCGCCGTGGTGCTTCGGACCTGGCGTCCGCAGCCGGAGGCGCGGGCGCTGGACCTTCGCGGTCTGCAGCCGCCGCAGCCGATCATGCGCATCCTCGACGCGCTCGAGCGCGCGCCTGGCGAACCCTTGCGGGCCATCCTGCCCCACGAACCGGTGCCGCTGTACGCGCTGCTCGCCGAGCGCGGCTTCCGTTGCAGCGGCGCCACCCGGCCGGATGGCGGCTACGAACTGCTGATCGAGCGCGATTTTTAAGCTACATCAAAGCCGGCCGCCTGATGGCCGGGCACGCTGGGCGCGGAACACAGGAAGACCGCTCATCACGATGAAGGAGATAACCGTGGCTTCGTTTACACCCAGCATCACCCGCGTGACAGCCCTGCTTGCGCTCGCCGCGGCGGCTGCCGCTGTGCATGCGCAGCCGACACAACCCGGTCGCGCTCCCGTGACCGAATCCGAGATCCGCTACCAGGCGGGCGGCTCGCCGCTGGAGGGCGTCGACATGCACCAGGACATCAATCCGAAGGCGCCGAAGATGTCCAGGGAGGAGTTCGACAAGGCGCGTCAGATCTACTTTGAACGCTGCGCGGGCTGCCACGGCGTGCTGAGGAAAGGCGCCACCGGGAAGCCGCTCACTCCCGACCTCACGCTCGCCAAGGGCACCGAGATACTCAAGGTGTTCATCAAGTACGGATCGCCGGCCGGCATGCCGAACTGGGGCACCGCTGGCGACCTGAGCGATGCCGAGGTCGACCTGATGGCGCGCTACATACAGAACACGCCGCCGACCCCGCCGGAGTGGGGGTTGGCGCAGATGAAGGGCACGTGGAAGTTGATCGTGCCGCCCGAGCAGCGGCCGAAGAAGAAGGAGAACAAGTACAACATCGACAACATCTTCTCCACTACCTTGCGCGACACCGGCGAGGTGGCGCTGATCGACGGTGACACCAAGAAGGTGATCAACATTGTCAAGACCGGCTACGCGGTGCACATCTCGCGAGCGTCGGCCTCCGGGCGTTACCTGTACGTGATCGGGCGTGACGCCAAGGTCAACCTCATCGACCTGTGGATGGAGAAGCCAGACAACGTCGCCGAGATTCGTATCGGGCTGGAGGCGCGCTCGGTCGAGACCTCCAAGTACAAGGGCTACGAGGACAAGTACGCGATCGCCGGCGCCTACTGGCCGCCACAGTTCGTGATCATGCACGGCGATACGCTCGCGCCGATCGCCATTGCCTCGACACGGGGCATGACGGTGGCGACGCAGGAATATCATCCCGAGCCGCGGGTGGCCGCGATCGTCGCCTCGCACTTCAGGCCGGAGTTCATCGTCAACGTCAAGGAGACCGGCAAGATCATGCTGGTCAACTACAAGGACATCGGCAAATCGCTGACCGTGAAGATCGTCGATGCCGCACAGTATCTGCATGACGGCGGCTTCGACGCCACGAAGCGCTTCTTCCTGGTTGCCGCGAACCAGTCGAACAAGATTGCCGTGATCGATACCAGGAGCGGAGACCTGCAGAAGCTGGTCGACGTCGACAAGATTCCCCATCCGGGTCGGGGCGCGAACTTCGTGCACCCGAAGTACGGGCCGGTCTGGGCCACGGGCCACCTTGGCAGCGAGAAGATCGCGCTGATCGGCACCGACCCGGTGAAGCACAAGAAGAACGCGTGGAAGGTGGTGCAGATGCTCGAGGGCCAGGGCGGCGGCAACCTGTTCATCAAGACCCACCCGAAGTCGAAGAACCTGTGGGTGGACACGCCGCTGAACCCGGACCCGAAGATCGCGCAGTCGGTTGCTGTTTTCGACATCCGCAACCTCGACAGGAAGCCCGAGATCCTGCCGATCGGCGAGTGGGCGAAGCTGGGCGAGGGCGCCAAGCGCATCGTGCAGCCCGAGTACAACAAGGCGGGTGACGAGGTATGGTTCGCGGTGTGGAGCGCGAAGAATCAGGAGTCCGCGCTCGTGGTGGTCGACGACCGCACACGCAAGCTGAAAACAGTGATCAAGGGCAAGGACATCATCACGCCCACGGGCCACTTCAACGTCTACAACACCACCCACGATATCTACTAGGAGACGAACTTCATGAAGGTCCTTATCGCAGCAGCACTGGCGGGGACGAGCCTGCTTGCCGCGGCCCCGGCCGGGGCCGACGAGGCGCTCGCGAAAAAGTACAACTGCCTCGCCTGCCACCAGATCGACAAGAAATCCGTCGGTCCGTCCTACAAGGACATCGCCAGGAAGTACAAGGGGCAGAACGTCGCGGCGCAACTCGCAGCCAAGGTGAAGAAAGGCGGCAGCGGCGTCTGGGGCAGCATCCCGATGGCGCCTAACCCGGCGGTCCCCGACGCGGACATCCAGAAGCTGGTCGACTGGGTCCTGAAGTCGGGTTGAGGGTCGACCGGCCGGAGGGCCCCTAGGGATGGCGCGCGGGGCCAGCACGCCTGCGGCCCAGCCACCACAAGCCGGAGAATATCGCCAGCCAGACAACCGTACGCAGCGTCATCGCGCGTACGCTGTCGATCGCCACTTCGCCGCCCGATGCATGCGCGATGCCGGTTGCCGCCAGGACGACGAGGTTGAGTGCGAATATCGCGAATGCGCCGCGCTTGCCGCGATCAAGGCTGCGCCAGGAAATGGCTCCAACCGCGACATACGCGAAGCCCATGACGGTGTTGTAGATCAGCAAGGGCAGGAACACGACGTATCCGGGATCCGTCCCGGAAAGGACGCGAACGCCCGCAAGGATGGTCATCGCGCCGAACAGTACAGCCAGCAGCGCCAAGGCCTTCCGGGCGATTCTCGGGTATCCGGGTCGGTTCAATCGGTGCTCCGGCTTCGCGCCTCCGCTGTTCAGCCGCCGTGCCGCAGCTTCGCCAGGTCCGGGATGTGCACCGCGCGGCCCTGGATGTCGATGAGGCCCGCATTGCCCAGTTCATGCAGGATGCGCGAGAAGTGCTCCGGCGTCATGTTGAGGCGCGAGGCGATCACGCTCTTGCCCGGCGTGAGGTGCACGGTTGTCGCTCCCCCGTTTGCGCTATCGGGGACCGCCGCGAGCAGGTAGCCGATGACGCGCTCCTGGCTCGAGCGCAATGTGTACGCCTCGACGTCGCGCACCAGGCTGTGCAGCCGCAGCGCGAGCCCCGAGAGCATGCGACGCGCGAACTGCGGGTCGCGCGAAAGTTCCTCGAGCACGGCGTGCTTGGCGACGTGCAGCAGCATCGCGTCCGACAGCGCCTGCGCGAACACGATATAGGGCTTGTCCAGGAACATCAGCGCCTCGCCGAAGCTCTGCCCGGGGTGGACGATCTCGACCACCTTCTCGATCCCCTGCGGAGACGTGAAGCCGAGCTTCACCTGTCCGTAGACCACGACATGGAAACCAGTGCAGGTGTCTCCGCACTGGCAGATCGACTGGCCCTTGTCGGCGTGCAGTGGCACGGTGGCCGCAGCGACACGGTCGAGCTCGGCCGCACTCATCTCGCTGAACATCGGCAGGTTCGCAAGGAACGCCTGGATCTTGATCGGAGGCGGGCGCCGCGAGCTCATGGGCTGGTACCCTCCGAGCGCATCAGCTTGTTGTGCACGTTGTACTTGCCCACCGGACGCCGCATCGGCAGGCGCTTGACTTCCTTCAGCGTCGCCGCATCGAACACGATCACCGCGCCGTCGTCCTCCCACAGGCTGGCAAGCGCATAACGGCCGTAGCGGTCGAACTCGACGTGCGCGAGCGTGCGCCCTGGCGCGGGCGTAAGCCTGGCGACGACCTCGAGGGACTGCTTGTCGATCACCTGCAACGTGTCGCGCCCGGCGGGGCCGATCATCGAGTCGACCCAGGCATAACGGGAGTTCTCGTGGCTGCGCAGGAAGTAGCCCGGTCCGAGCGTGCTTACTTGGGCGACGGTGCTCCAGTCGGTGACGTCGAACACGCTGACGATTCCTTCCCGCAGGTTTGGTGTGGCCATGACGCGTCGCCCGTTGCGCGTCCAGCTTATCCCCGACGCAAGGTGCGGCAGGCCCGGCACGTCGATTGCGGCGATGGCGCGGCGCACGTCGAGATGCACGACCTGGCCGCCGGTAGCGCCCCGCCGAGAGCCGACCACGTGGCGGAAGTCTGGCGTGAAAAAGAAATCCTGCAGCACGGCGTCGAGCTTCGTGCGCCGGGGGTTGAGGAACCCGCTCACGAACTCGCCCTCCTTGTGACGGTAGTCGTGCACCAGGCCGGCGGCGATCGGCTCCGCCTTCGGATCGTAGGAGACCTCCCAGATCTCGGGCGCGTCGCGCAGCGCTGCGACGAAGCTGCGCCGCGGCGTCGCGTCGTAGACCGCAGCGACGCGCGAGCCGGTCGGCAGCACCTTCACCAGCTCGAGGTCTGCATCCAGCAGCACGAGGTTGCCCGGCAGCGTGTTCGCCACCATGACGTAGCGCCCGTCGCCGGAGACCGCGATGTTGCGCGTATTGATCCCCGCGCGCACCTCGGCCACCGTCTCAAGGGCCCACAGGTCGTACTTGGAGATCCAGCCGTCCCGCGAGCCGAAATACACGAACCGCCCGCCTGGCGAGAATTTCGGCCCGCCGTGCAGCGAGAAGCGCGAGGCGAAGCGCGTGATCACCTCGAGGCGGTCGCCGTCGAGAACGGTAACGTGGTGGTCGCCGGACTCGACGACTAGAAACAGGTTGAGCGGATCGGCGTCGTGGCGCGGCCGCGCCAGCCGGGGCGCGGCGCGATGTACCTCGCGCGAGGCGCGGATGTCGGCCTCGCCCCAGGTCGGCGCCTGCGCGAGCGGGGTGTAGATAAAAGCGACGAGCCGGGCGATCTCTGCCTCGCTCAGCGTGCCGCCAAAAGCGGGCATCTGCACGCCGGGGCGGCTGTCGCGGATGACGCGCGCAGCATCGGGTTTCTTCAGGCGTACGAGGTTGTCTGGCAGCAGCGCTGGACCGATGCCACCGAGGCGATGTGCGCCGTGGCAGCCGGCGCAGTGCTCCCCGTACAGGTCGGCTGCCATGGCAGGCATCGCGACGATCAGGAGTGCGAGCAAGGCGTGCCTCATGCGGCTATCTCCACGTCATCCAGGTAGCAACCCGGGTCCTCGGCCCAGGGGTCGCCGGATACCTTCATTGCGCGCACGCGCGTGTTGCCGCCGCAGACGTCGACGAACGCGCAGCTCGCGCAGCGCCCTTTCAGCGGGCGCGGACGCCGCTTGAGGCCGGCCATCACCGGGTGGCGCGTATCCGCCCAGATGTCGCCGAAGCGCCACCCACGGACGTTGCCCAGCGTGCAGTCCCACCACATGGTGTCCGGGTGCACGTTGCCCAGGTTGTCGATGTTGGCGACGTTTACACCGGAGGCATTGCCGCCCCATGCCGCGAGCGCGGCGCGCAGGGACGCGCCGTCCCAATCCGGGAGATGCGCAGGCACGTGACGGCGTGCCCAGTGCAGCAGGTACACGCCGTCCGCGTCGTTGTTGCCGGTTACGTATTCCCTTGGCAGCCCCCGGCGCGCGGCGTCCCATGCGCGCGCATAGAGAAGTTCGAGCGCGTCGCGCGTGACCCGGAAATGCGCGTCCTTCCTGCGATTGACGTTGCCGCGGCCGGCGTAGTTCAGATGCGACAGGTAGAACTTGCCGATTCGCTCGGCGTCGACGAGATCGAGCAGCCCGCCCAGGTCGTCGGCGTTATCCCGCGTAAGCGTGAATCGAACGCCGACCTTCACGTCCAGGTCGCGCAGGATGCGCAGCGCGGACAACGACCTGGCGTACGCACCCTTGCAGCGGCGGAAGCGGTCGTGCGTCGCTTCCATGCCATCGAGGCTGATGCCGACGTAGTCGAAGCGCGCGGCGGCGATGCGCGCCGCGAGAGGCTCGTCGATCAGCGTGCCATTCGTGGACAGCGCCGTGTACATGCCGAGCGCGCGCGCGCGCCCGGCGATGTCGAACAGGTCGCGGCGCAGCAGCGGTTCGCCGCCGGAAAGGATGAGCGCGGGCACGCGTGCCGCCTTGAGGTCTTCCAGCACCCGCATCGCGTCGGCGGTGCCCAGTTCGCCGGGAAAGTCGATGTCCGCGGAGACCGAGTAGCAGTGCAGGCAGGCGAGATTGCAGCGCCGGACCAGGTTCCAGATCACCACCGGGCCGGATGGCGCGGCGACATGGGTCGTGGCGGGTCGGAGGATGCCGTGCATGAAGCGCGAGACGCGGAACATGTCAGTAGAGCCTCATGCCGGTTTTCTTCAGGATCCTGGTGCTGTAGATCACGTCGTATGCGCGCAGCGCGGGTTCCAGCAGGGCACGGATCTCCTGCACGCGTGCGTCGGTTTCAGCGCGGCTGCGGCCGTGCACCATCGCGAAAAGGTTGTAGCGCCAGCATGGCAAGCGCCGCGGCCGCCGATAGCTGTGGGTGACGAACGGCAGGGCGCCGACCCGTGCGCCCAGCACGTCCACCGCTTCGTCGTCCACATCCCACACCGACATGCCGTTAGCGGCATAGCCGAGCGCATAGTGGTTCGGCACGGCGCCGATGCGCCGTATCCGGCCGTCCGCGAGCATCGCGCGCAGGCGCGCGGTGACCTCGGCCTCGGTGAGGCCGGCCGCGCGCGCCACCTCTTCATACGGTGCGGCGGCGAGCGGCAGTCCGCCCTGGGTCGCACGCACGATTGCTTCGTCGGCGGCGTTCACGCAGTCAGCCTCATGCCGATGTAGTACTCGCGCTCGCGCGGCAGATCCAGTACCGGGTAGCCGGTCTCGGCCTCGATCTGCGCGATGAGCGGTGCGATCCGTGCGCGCGACGCGGCAGCGATGACGAACCACATGTTGTAGCGGTGGGCGCGCTCGTAGTTGTGCGCCACCTCCGGATGCGAGTTCACCTGTGCGGCGACGCGCTCGAAATCCGCCGCCGGTACCTGCATCGCGCACAGGGTGAAGGCGCCACCCAGGCGCTCGGCGTCGTACAGCGGCCCGAAGCGGGTCAGAGTGCCGGCGGCGAGCATCGCGGCGAGCCTGGCGATCAGCGTCGCCTCGTCGGTACCGAAGCGCCGCGCGGCTTCCTCGTAGGGGCGCTTGCACAGCGGGAAGCCCTCCTGCAAGCGGTTGACGATATCGCGTTCGAGTTCATGCATAGCGCGCCGCCCGCTGGCTGAAACAGCGCCTGCTGAAGAGCACCTCGTGCGGATAGGTGCCGAGGCCGTGGCATGCGCGCAGCCGTTCGATATCCCGCGCGACTTCGGTGCGCTCGCGCCCATGCACCATGCAGTACAGGTTGTACGACCAGTCCGGCAGCGCACGTGCGCGCCGGTAGCACAGCGTCACCGCCGGGTCAGTGGCGAGGCGGCGACCGGCATCGGCCGCTTCGGTGTCGGGAACGTTCCAGACCACCATCGCGTTCGCGTTGTATCCCAGGCGCCGGTGGCGGACGACCGCGCCGACGCGGCGCACGACGCCATCGTCGAGCCAGCGTTGCAGCATGTCGATCAAGCCGTTCTCCGGCAGGTCGAAGGCGGCGAATGGCCGCGGATCGAACGGCAGCCCCGGGGCGAGCCGCGCAGCGAGCGCACGTTCTGCGTCAGCCAGAGTCCTCACCTGGCGGGGCCGGCCTGCGCGCGGCGCCGAGTGGTTGCCGAGATCGAAGCCCAGGTCGATGTGGAACTCCTCGAGCAGCGGCAGCCGCAGCACCGGCAAGGCCGTCTCGCGCTCGATGCAGGCTAACGTCGACGCAAGTGCGGATGGCGCCGGCGCCGTGGCGACGAACCAGAGGTTGATGCGGCTTTCGCGTTCGTAGTTGTGGTTGACCCCCGCGTGCGCGCTCACCTGGGCCGCTACCTCTGCGAGGCGCTCGGGCGGAACCGCCATCGCGGCGAGGGTGCTCGCGCCGGCGGTATTGGGCCGGAAAACGGGGCCGATGCGATCGATGAGTCCGCGCTCGCGCAACCTGCCGAAGCGGGCGATCACCCCCGCCTCGTCGACCACGCACGCTGCCGCGATCTCGGCGAAGGGCCGCGGCACCAGCGGAAAGCCGCGCTGCCAGGAGTTGAGGAGCCGGTAGTCGATCGCGTCGAGCACGTCAGAACCCCGTCATCGCGCTGCGTGCGGCGAGGAAGATGCCGCTGGGGCTTTCGGCGGGGATCCGTGTCAGTTCGGCGAAGCTCTCGCCGTCGTACACCATCACCCTGCCGTCGTCGCGCGAGGAGACCCAGGCCTGCTCGCCGCGCGGGGTGAACTCCATGTGTAGCACCGCACGACCCGGCCTGAGTTCCTTCACCACTTTCATGCCGGGTACGTCGATGACCTGCACGACGCCGTTGTTGGGGAAGGCGAAGTTCACCCACACACGGCGCGCACCGGGTTGCGCCACGGCGAACACTGGTTGTCCGTGCACGGCGATCCGGCCTGCTTCCCGCCAGGTGACGCGATCGAGCACCAGCACCTCGTGGCGGCCGATCGCCGGCAGGAAGATGTAGCGACCGGCGACTGCCCAGCCGCGCAGGTGGGGCATCTTGTACACCGGCAGCGGGTCCTCGCCGCGGCCATAGCCGCCGAGGATGCGACGCGCGCGCGGTTCCGCCTCCCACAGGTCCACGAGCACGAGCCCGTCTTCGCCGAACAACCCGGCGATGTAGTGGCGGCCGTCCGGAGTGACGAATCCGTCGTACGGTTGCTTGCCCACCGCCGTCAGCCGCCTGACTGAAGGATTGCGCGGGTCGGCTGCGTCCACGATCCAGATCTCGCCCGCGTCAAACAGGCTGAAGACGAAGCGATTGCCGGGAGCATCCGCGATACCGACCACCTTCGATCCGGTCGGCACCTCCGCGAGCGGCTCGAGCGTGCGCGCGTCGAACAGGCGAACCCCGCCGGGCGAATAGTTGGCGACCGCGATGATCGAGCCATCCTGCGAAATGGCGCCACCGATCGAGTTGCCCGCCTGGATCGTGCGCGCCGCGATTCTGGCGCGGAGCATGTCCACCTGGGTGAGGCCGCCGTCGCGCCCGAACACGAAGGCGTAGCGCCCATCGCGCGAGTACACCGCGGACGCGTGCGACAGGTCGCCCATTCCGTCGATTCGCGCGAGCGCGGTGCGGCCGCTCGTCTCCACGAGCATCACCCGCCCGGCCGCGCGCTCGATGACCAGGCCGAGATCGCCGGTACCCCGCAGTCCGTGGGTCTGCGGTGGTGCGGCGCAGGCAGACAGTGTCGCGGCAAGCCCGAATGCGAGAAGACGATTCATCGCGGCAGTCCCTTGCTCAGTTGCTCGACGATCCACGCCGCCTCCGGCTCGGTGAGGTGCGCTTTCCACGGCGGCATCGCAGTTCCGCGGCGCCCGTGCAGGATGACCAGTCGCATCTGCACCGCGTCCTTCCCCGCGAAGGTTGCAGGCTCCAGCGAAGGACCGAGCCCTCCTCGCATGCTGAGGCCATGACAAGAGCCGCAGTCTTGCTTCACCAGGTGCAGCAACTCGGCGCGCCGTGCCGCGACCGGCTCGGCGAGCGACGCGACGCTGGCTACCGAGAGGATCAGGAATGCAGCTATCGATCGCATGAACACAGCGTGCCGTAGCGCACGGCCGGGTGTTTAACCTAGATCAAAGCTGTGCGCGGCACGGTACCTACAGTGTCGCCATGGGCCTCGTTCCGGGCGCGCGTCGCGCCCCTTTCGTCGCGTTACTCGACCTTGACGGGAAGGCTGGCCTGGTGGTCGGCGGCGGGGCAGTCGCCGCGCGCAGCGCAGAGGCGCTGCTGCGCTCCGGCGTGCATGTCACGGTCGTGGCGCCGGAGCTCTGCCCGCAGCTTGCCGGTCTGGTGCTCGCCGGGGCGATGCGCCACGAGGCCAGGCGGTTCGTGCCGGGCGACCTGGCGGAAGTGGCGATCGCCTTCGCCGCCACCGACGACGCTGCGGTGAACGAAGCGGTGTCGGCCGAGGCGCGCGCGCTGCGAGTTCCAGTGAACGTTGCGGGCGACGTCGGGCTTTCCACGTTTGCGATGCCCTCGCTGTTCGGCAAGCCGTCGATGCCGGCCGAGGCGTCTGTGCGGGCCCACGCGCCGTCTGCGGGTTTCGTCAGCCTCGTTGGCGCGGGGCCTGGCGACCCGGAACTGCTGACATTGCGCGCGCTGCGCGTGATGCAGGGCGCGGACGTCGTGCTCTACGACCACCTGGTCGCGCCGGCGTTGGTTGAGCTCGCGCGATGCGAAGCCGAGCGCATCTACGTCGGCAAGGAGCAGGACAACCATGCGCTCGATCAGCGCGAGATCAACGCGCTCATGGTGCGCCTTGCACGCCAGGGCAGGCACGTCGTCCGCCTCAAGGGGGGCGACCCCTTCGTCTTCGGGCGCGGTGGCGAGGAGATCGAGGCGCTTGCATCCCAGGGCATCGATTTCGAGGTGGTGCCCGGCGTGACCGCCGCGGTGGGCGCCGCGGCATACGCCGGCATCCCGCTCACGCATCGCGACTATGCGCAGTCCTGCGTGTTCGTCACCGGCCACCTGAAGCAGGGCGCGCTCGATCTCGACTGGCGCGCGATTGCGCGCCCGCGCCAGACTGTCGTCGTTTACATGGGCGTGGGCGCATTGAAGTCGATCTGCGACGGCCTGGTCGCACACGGTTTGCCTCCCGGGCTGCCGGCCGCGATCGTGGAGAGGGCGACGCTGCCCGCGCAGCGTGTGATCGAAGGTACGCTCGCGTCGCTGCCCGCGAAGGCGATCGAAGGCAGCGTGCGCCCGCCGGCGCTGCTTATCGCCGGGGAAGTGGTGCTGCTGCGCGAACGGCTTGCCTGGTTCGATCGCGCCGCGGTAGCGAGCGAGGCATCCTGAACCTGGCATCGGATGTCACGCGCCAGGGCGGCAGCGGACGTGACGCTCAGCGGTGCGCGCGGCGCGAGAGCGGGAAAACGACGAGGTTGCGCAAC
Organism: Burkholderiales bacterium; assembly: GCA_050248795.1. Classification (GTDB taxonomy): domain Bacteria; phylum Pseudomonadota; class Gammaproteobacteria; order Burkholderiales; family SG8-39; genus CAZTDU01. Next base: position 56,883 of record JBFWRS010000007.1, read on the forward strand.
AGCCCGCCGGTGGCGACCACCACCATGAACACCGTGCCAGCGCCCATCAGCGCAAGGAACCATGCCATGCCTGCCTCGTGCGGGCGCCGCTGCAGCGCATCGTCAAGCAGCAGCGGGCCGACGATTACTGCCGCTGCGACCGCGAGCGCGAGCACGAAGAGATTGACCGCGAGCAGTCGTCTGCGCGGCACGCCCGCGGGGTTGGCGTGGAAGAATCCCCACAGCACGGCACCGAGCAGGAAGGCGAGAATGAGCAGCATGAAGTGCATGATGTCAGCCGTGCATCGTCAGCCCGCCTGACACGCTGATGGTCTGGCCGGTGATGAAATCGGCGTCGTCGCTGGACAGGAACAGCACCGCGCCGGGGATGTCCTCGGGCTTGCCGAGCCGCCCGATCGGCACCGCGCGCCGGTAGGCCTCGCGCAGCTTGTCCGGGTTTCCGGCGCCCTGCATGAAGGATTCCAGCATGCCGGTTTCGGTGAGCCCGGGACACACCGTGTTGAGGCGCACGCCCTTCGAGGCCAGCTCGCGCGCCAGCGTCTTGGTGAGCGCGATGATGCCGCCCTTGCAGGCGGAGTAGGGCGCTTCGCCCGAGGAGCCCACGCGCCCGGCGTCGGAGGCGATGTTGACCACCTTGCCGCCGCCGCGCTCGACCATGCCGGGCAGCACGCAGTGCAGCAGGTTCATCGCGCCGATGAGGTTGATCGAGATGATCTTCTGCCAGAACGCCGGGTCGGTCTTGAGAAACGGCTTGAACATGTCCCAGCCGGCGTTGTTGACCAGGATGTCCACCGCTCCGGCCTCGGCCACCGCGCGCTGCACGGCCGCGTAGTCGGTGATGTCCACCTTCGGTTCGCCCTGCAGGTCGAACACTACGACCTTCGTTCCCTCGGCCCGGAAGCGCTCGACGATCGCGGCGCCGATGCCGGCGGCGCCTCCGGTGACGATGGCGGTCTTGCCTTGCAGTCCTCTCATGTGTGCTCCTCGGGGATCACGGCGGTGGCTTCAAGTTCGATCTTACCGGGCGAGTCGAGCAGGTCGGAGACGAAGATCATGCTCATCGCGGGGTAGTGGCTTCCCATCAGCCGCTTCCAGATGCGGCCCAGCTCGGCGCGCGCGGCGAGGTAGGCCGGCTTGTCGCAGCAATAGGCGGTGATGCGGCAGACGTGCTCGGGCCGCGCGCCCGCCTCGGCGAGCACCGCCAGCACGTTCGCGAGCGCCTGCTCGAACTGCGGCGCGAGTTCCTCGGAGCGGAATCGCTGCGCCGCATCCCAGCCTACCTGTCCGGCGACGAACACCACGGTGCCGCGCGCGGCGATGCCGTTGGCGTAGCCGCGGGGTGGTTCCCAGCCGTGCGGTTGCAGGATGTTCATTCGGTGGCGCGCGGCGGGTCGGGGTCTTCGTCCCAGCCGGGTTCGGGCCGCGGTACCCGCGCCAGCCATTCGCGGATGAGCTGCACGTGCTCGCGCTCCTCGGCCGCCATCTCGGTTGCCGCCGCGCGCACTTCGGGCGGCACGTCGCCGGCGCAGATGTCCTCGTAGTACTTCTGCGCCTGCAGTTCGCATTCGAGCGCGATCTCGAGTGCGTGCCCGGGTTGCATCAGGTAGTGCAGCGCATCCAGCGGCGCGGTTTCGGGCGCCTCGGTCGTTTCCCACGCGAACGCCGGCGGCAGCGCGGGGATGCTCGGCCAGCGCATCTGCTCGAGGATGCGCCGGGCGTGCAGCGACTCGATGTGCGCAAGCTTGCGGAACAGCGCGGCCACCTCGCGGTTGTTGTGCGTGTCCAGTTGCTCGGCGAACTGCGCGTAGCGCTCCTGGGCTTCGAGTTCCATGGCGTAGGCGCGCGCCATGAAGTCCTCTAGAGTTGGAACCGGCATGCGAGCTCCTCGATGGATTGCGCGTGCACGTCGCGGGCGGCGCGGAATGGCGGGCGCACACCCTTGTACAGCAGACCGATGTTGAAGCCGTCGTCGGTCATCAGGCGGCGCGCGGCGCGCGCCGGGTCGTCGGTGTGCTCGACCGGGGAGGGCCGCACCAACTGCTTCCAGCCGCGCTGCTCGGGGCGGAACGTCACGCACGGCGACAGGATCTCGATGAAGGAAAAGCCGGGGTGGCGCACCGCGTCGGCGATCAGCGTGGCGCAGCCGTTCGGGTCGCCAGAGAACGCGCGCGCGATGTAGTTGGCGCCGGACGCAAGCGCAATCACCAGCGGATGGAATTCGCGCAGGCCGGTGCCGCCGGGCGCGAGCTTGGATGACCAGTCGGGCTCGGTGGTGGGGGAGGGCTGGCCCTTGGTCATGCCATAGACGTGGTTGTCCATGACGATGTAGGTCAGGTCCACGTTCCTGCGGCAGGCATGCAGGAAGTGGTTGCCGCCGATCGAGTAGCCGTCGCCGTCGCCGCTCGCCACCAGCACGGTAAGGTCGGGACGCGCCGCCTTCAGCCCGGTGGCGACCGGCAGCGCGCGTCCGTGTACGCCGTGAAAGCCGTAGCAGCTCGTATACGCCGGGATGCGCGACGAGCAGCCGATGCCGGACACCAAGGCAACGTTCTCGGGGCGCAGTTCGAGCGCCGCCAGCGCCTTGGTGATCGCGAGCAGCACGGAATAATCGCCGCAGCCCGGGCACCACACCGGCTTGGTCGCGGACTTGAAATCCTTCGCCACGGGAATCGCTGCGTCCGGCGCGTTCATGCCGGACTCCGGCTCGACAGCGCGGCCTGGATTTCGGCCGGACGGAACGGCAGCGGCCCCGGGCGGCGCAGGCTGTGCACTTCGCCGGGCAGGACGTACTCGCCGCGCAGGTACCTGAGGAACTGGCCGCTGTGGTTCTGCTCCAGCACCAGCACGCGCTTCACTCCCTGCAGCGCCTGCGCGAGGCGCGCGGGCTGCGCGGGCGACAGCATGCGCACCGATATGAGCCTGAAGCCGCCGCCGGCGCGCGCGATCGCCTCGCGCGCCGGGCTGGTGCAGGAGCCGAAGGTGACGATCGCGGTGTCGCCGGTGCCCTCTACGCTCGCCCAGGCGTCACCCGGATCGAGTCCGGCGAGCTTGCGCGCGCGCTTGTCCATCTGCGCCAGGTGGTCGCTCGCCTGCGACGATGGCGTGCCCTGCTCGTTGTGCTCCAGGCCGTCGGCGGTGTATGTGGTGCCGGGCGTGCCGGGAATCGCCATCGCCGACACGCCGGAAGCGGTGAGCGCGTAGCGCCGGTAGCTTTCCGCACCGGCCGTTGCCGTCAGGCGCTTCGCGGGTGCCGCACCGGCGGCGGGTGCCTCGACGACGCCGCGCGCCTGGCCCAGGTACTGGTCGGCGAGCACGATCGCCGGCACCTGCAGCGACTCGGCCAGCCCGACCGCCCACTCGGTGGCGGCGATGCAATCGGCGAGAGAATTCGGCGCGATCACCACGTGCGGCGCATCGCCGTGCAGGCCGTAGATCGCGGCTCCCAGGTCGGCCTGCTCGGACTTGGTCGCGATGCCGGTCGAAGGGCCGGTGCGCATCACGTCCACCACCACCACCGGCACTTCCGCTGCTACGCCGAGGCCCAGCGACTCGAGCATCAGCGACAGCCCCGGTCCGGAGGTGGCGGTCAGCGCCGGCACGCCGCCGAACGACGCGCCCAGCGCCATGTTGATCGAAGCGAGTTCGTCCTCCGCCTGCACCAGCGTGCCGCCGATACCGGCGAGCGCGGGCGCCAGGTATTCCAGCAGCTCGGTGGCCGGCGTGATCGGGTAGGCGGCGACGAAGCGCACGCCGCCGCGCAGCGCGCCGTATCCGGCGGCTTCGTTGCCGGTGATGAGCCAGCGCGGCGACGTGCGCGGCGGCCCGGCGAGCGCGAACCCGGGCAGTGCAGCCGCCTCGCGCATGCCCAGCCGCGCCGCGGCCAAGCCGGCATCGAGACCCTTCTTCATCGCGCGGCGCATCGCCGCTTCGAGCGCCTGCTGCGGCAGCCGCATCAGCGCCGCGGCGAGCCCGAGCGCCACCATGTTCGGCCAGCCGCCGTTGACCTCGGCGGCAAGCGCCTTCAGCGGCACCGGTGCGTAGCGCGCGCCGCTGCGCGTGAACACCTCCGGAGGCTCGCCCTGCGCCGGGTCGCCGACGATCAGGCTGTCCGGCCCCAGCGGCAGCTCGGCGGCGAAGCGCCCGACGTTCTGCCAGTCCATGGCGAGGAGGATCTGAAAGCCGTCGTCCTGCGCGTCGGTGGCGAAGCCCGAGATGCGCAGCATCGCGGCCGCTTCGCCGCCGCGGATCTGCGGGCCGCTGGTGCGCGTCATCAGGCCGTAGTAGCCGGCCTCGGCCGCCGCCTCCAGCAGCATGTTGCCGGCGGTCATGACGCCTGCGCCGCCGCTGCCGGCGAGCGCGGCGGACACCGATGCGAGTCCGGGGGCTGTGCTTGCGTCCATGGCGCCATTTGGCGTGCAGGGCGCTGCGAATTCCTTGAGCTAAATCAAACCGCGGCGGTTTCGCCGGGCGTATTCATGCAGTCAATTCGGTAACGGCATACCGATTTAACGAGAAAGGTTCCCACATGGGCAAGGCGGAAGCGAGATTCCTCAAGGACCACGACCTGCCGGCGATCTCCTGCAGCGGCGTGAAGGTCGAGATGCGCCCGGCGCGCACCCCCGACGGCAGCGAGGCAGCGGGCCTGTACAACGCCTGGATCTGGCTGGACAACCCGGCGCAGTACAACTCGTACACCACCGACATGGTGAAGGCGGTGATCCTCGCCTTTCGCGCCGCGTCGGCGGCGCGCGACGTCAACTGCGTGGTTTTCACCGGCGTCGGCGACAAGGCCTTCTGCACCGGCGGCAACACCAAGGAGTACGCCGAGTACTACGCCGGGCATCCGCAGGAGTACCGCCAGTACATGCGCCTCTTTAACGACATGGTGTCGGCGATCCTCGCCTGCGACAAGCCGGTGATCTGCCGCGTCAACGGCATGCGCATCGGCGGCGGCCAGGAGATCGGCATGGCCTGCGACTTCTCCGTCGCGCAGGACCTGGCGCGCTTCGGCCAGGCCGGACCCAAGCACGGTTCGGCGCCGATCGGCGGCGCGACCGACTTCCTGCCGGTGGTGATCGGTGCGGAGCGTGCGATGGCGGCCTGCGTGCTGTGCGAGCCGTTCTCGGCGCACGAGGCCTACCACATGGGCATGCTCACCGACATCGCGCCGGCGCTGAAGGTGGACGGCAAGTTCGTCGCCAACCCGCTGGTGGAGACGCAGCGCATGTTCGACGACTACGGCAGGCTCGCTTTCGGCCGGCCGAAGTCCGGCGCGGCGCTCGCCGAAGGCAAGGCATTGGTGAAGCAGGGCACGGTCGACCTGTCGATGCTGGACGCGAAGGTCGAGGAACTGTGCGCGAAGATCCTGCTCACCTTCCCCGACTGCACCACGAAGACCGTGGAAGAACTGCGCAAGCCCAAGCTCGAGGCGTGGAACCGCAACAAGGAGGATGCGCGGGCCTGGCTGGCGCTGAACATGATGACCGAGGCGCGCGCCGGCTTCGTCGCCTTCAATAGCGGCCCCAAGGACGATCGCGAGGTCGACTTCGTGCTGCTGAGGCAGCGCCTCGCCGCGGGCGAGGGCTGGGGCGACGCGCTGCATGACGCGATCCAGCCGGGGAAGCCGCGTGGCTGATGCGCCGCTGAAGGCGTGGCTGGAGCGCGACGGCGCGCTGCTGCGGCTGCGCCTGGCGCGCCCGAAGGCCAACCTGGTCGACGCGGCAATGATAGGCGCGCTCGCCGGCGCATTTTCCGCGCACCGCGCGAACACCGGCCTGCTCGCGGCGCTGGTGGACCATGAAGGACCGCACTTTTCCTTCGGCGCCAGCGTCGAGGAGCACCTGCCCGGGGCCAGCGAGCAGATGCTCGAAGCGCTGCACGCATTGCTGGGCGCGATGCTCGAGTGGCCGCTTCCGATCCTGATGTGCGTGCGCGGGCAGTGCCTCGGCGGCGGCATGGAGTTCGTCCTCGCCGGAAGCCTGGTGTTCGCGGCGCCGGACGCGCAGTTCGGGCAGCCGGAGATGAAGCTCGGCGTGTTCGCGCCGGCGGCGTCCGTGCTGCTGCCGCTGCGCATCGGCCAGGCGCGCGCCGAGGACCTGCTCTATTCGGGCCGTTCGATCGATGCCGCGACCGCGCTGGCGTGGGGGCTCGTAAACGAGGTGGCAGACGACCCGGTGGCGGCGGCGGAGGCGTACTTCGTGCGGCACCTGGCCGGCAAGAGCGCGGCGTCGCTCGCGCACGCGGTGCGCGCGGCGCGCGCGCCGTTCGCCGAGCTGGCGCGGGTGCGGCTCGAGGACGTCGAGGCGCTGTACCTCGACAAGCTGATGACGACGCGCGACGCGAAGGAGGGGCTCGCCGCCTTCCTCGACAAGCGCGCGCCGCGATGGGAGCACCGATGAGCACCACGGAAATCGTCGCGCGCTGCGAACGCCTGTTCGAGGACCTCGAATTCGGCGCGGTGAAGGCATGGAAGGACGCCGCGCCCGGACGCAAGGCTATCGGCTACCTGCCGATCTACGTGCCGCGTGAGATCGTCCACGCCGCCGGCATGCTGCCGGTGGGCGTATTCGGCGGCGGCGACCGGCTGGAAGTGATCCAGGGCGATGCCTACTACCAGAGCTACATCTGCCGCATCCCGCGCTCGACGCTCGAGCTCGGGCTCACCGGGCGGCTGGACGTGCTCGACGGCGTGCTGTTCCCGTCGATCTGCGACGTCATCCGCAACCTGTCAGGCATGTGGCAGCTCCTCTTCAAGGACAAGTACGTCAAGTACGTCGACCTGCCGCAGGACTACGACGACGCCACCGGCGGCAGGTTCTACATCCACGAGATGCAGGCGCTGCGCGAGGACCTCGGCAGGCTCGGCGGCAGCCCGGTCACCGACGACGCGCTGCGCGCCTCGATCGCGGTCTACAACGACAATCGCGCCGCGGTGAGGGAACTCTACGCCTATCGCGCGCGCGAGCCCTGGCAGGTGCCGACTTCGGAGCTGTACCTGGTGCTGCGCGCGGGCGCTGTGCTGCCGCCCGAGGAACACACGCCGCTGATGCGCGAGTACCTCGCCGCGGCGCAGGCCGAGAAGCGTCCGCAGCGCGACAACGCCCGCGTGGTGCTGACCGGCGCGTTCTGCGAGCAGCCGCCGCTCGGGCTGATCAAGTCGATAGAAATGGCGGGCTGCTACGTCGTCGACGACGATTTCCAGCTCATCCAGGGCTGGCTGCTGGACGAGGTGCCGGCCACGGGCGACCCGCTCGAGGAGCTGTCGAAGGCGTTCCTGCACCGCTCGGCGCAGACCTCGTCGAAGTACGACGAGAAGAAGGCCGACAAGGGCAGGCACCTGCTGCACCAGGTGAAGTCGCGCGGCGCCGAGGGCGTGGTGTTCGCCGCGCCGTCCTTCTGCGACCCGGCGCTGCTCGAGCGGCCGATGCTGCAGGAGGTGCTGGCGAAGCACGGCATTCCCTACACCGCCTTCAAGTACGCGGAGAACACCGGCCAGATGGCGCCGATCCGCGAGCAGGCCGGCACCTTCGCCGATTCGATCAAACTGTGGAGCGCCGCATGAACGCAGTCGCCGCGAAGAAGGAAGTCATCAAGGAAGACGCGATGCTGCTCCAGAAGGAGCTCATCAACCGCAACTACCACGAGCTCGCCACCGCGCGCGAGCGCGGCAAAAAGGTGTCGGCGACCTTCGTGCCGGGCAACCTGAACGAGCTGCTGATGTGCTTCGACTTCGCGCGCAGCCTGCCCGAGACCAACGCGCTGCAGAACGCGATGCGCAAGAAATCCGGCCGCATGGTGCTGGATGCGGAGCGCGACGGGCATTCCGAGGACGTTTGCACCTACGTCAAGGCCGACCTCGGCATGATGCTCGCCGGCGAGACCGGTCCCACCGGCGAACCGCTGCCGCGTCCGGACGTGCTGCTGCTGTCGTACACCGGCTGCTTCACCTTCATGAAGTGGTTCGAGCTGGTGCGGCAGAAGTACGACTGCGAGACCACGATGCTGCACGTGCCCTACCAGGGCGACGGCACCATCAGCCCGGCGATGCGCGACTACGTGGTGCGGCAACTGAAGGAGAAGGTGATCCCGACACTGGAGCGGGTGTCCGGCGTGAAGTTCGACATCGACCGCCTGCGCCAGTACATGCGCGAATCGGCGAAGGCCGAGGAACACCTGGTCCACGTGCTGCAGAGCGCGAAGCAGCGTCCCAGCCCGATCGACGGTTACTTCGGCGCGGTGTACTACATCGGCCCGATCTTCACCGCGTTCCGCGGCGTGCCCGAGGCGACGAAGTACTACCAGGTGCTGCGCGACGAGGTGGACGCGCGCGTGCGCGCGGGCAAGGGCCCGGTGACGCCGGAAGGCGAGATGCCGGAGGAGAAGTACCGGCTGGTGGTCGAGGGGCCGCCCAACTGGACCAGCTTCCGCGACTTCTGGAAGATGTTCTACGACGAGGGCGCGGTGGTCGTCGCCTCGACCTACTCGAAGGTGGGCGGCGTTTACGACTTCGGCTTCCGCCACGACCCGGAGCGGCCGCTGGAGTCGCTTGCCGAGTACTGCCTCGGCTGCTACACGAACCTGAACTTCCCGCAGCGCATCGACATGATCTGCCGCTACATGGACGAGTACCAGGCGGACGGGCTGCTGATCAACTCGATCAAGAGCTGCAACAGCTTCTCCGCCGGCCAGTTGCTGATCCTGCGCGAGGTGGAGAAGCGCACCGGCAAGCCCGCGGCGTTCATCGAATCCGACCTCGTGGACCCGCGCTACTTCTCGGCGGCGAACATCAAGAACCGGCTGGAGAGCTACTTCCAGATGGTGAAGCAGAAGCGCTCGGCGGGAGTGCACTAGCCATGAAGACCTTTATCGGCATCGACCTGGGCTCCACCACCACCAAGGCGGTGGTGATGGACGAGGCGCGCAAGGTGCTCGGGCGCGGCATCACCAATTCGCGCTCGAACTACGACACCGCCGCCGCGATCGCCAAGCAGGAGGCGCTGGTGGCGGCGCGGTTCCACCTGTTTCGCGAGGCCCTGGGCGCCAGCGGCGTGCTGGGCGGCGCGCTGGAGGACTTCATCGCGCAGCTCGAGCGCGACTTCCGGCTGGAGCAGTTCCTCGAGCAGCTCGCCGACCTCGCCGAGGTTTGCGCGCGCAATGCCGCCGTACCCGGGGTGGTCGCGGCGCTCGGCACGCTGTTCGAACTGCTGCGTGCCGAGGCGGCCTCGCTCTTCGCCCCCGGTGCGAAGCGGAAGAGCGACTTCTTCCGCGACATCGCCGGCAGCCGCTACCTGGCGCTGGGCGAGGCGGTGGCGAAGGACGCCGGCATCCGCTACGACCAGTTGCTGAACGCGTTCGACCGCTCGATCATCGAGGTCGAGAACCGGGTCTACGACGCGTCGATCTCGAAGAACCTGCTCGCCGCGCTCGAGCGCACGTACAGGGCGATGCCCGAAACCCTGTCCAGGAAGTCCGCGATCGCCGCGCCGATCAAGGGCGTGCTCGATACCATGCTGGAGGAGACTTACGTCATCGGCACCGGCTACGGCCGCGCGCGGCTGCCGTTCTCGAAGGAACACGTGCGCTCCGAGATCCTCTGCCACGGCCTCGGCGCGCACGTCATGTATCCGGGCACCGCGACGGTGCTGGACATCGGCGGCCAGGACACCAAGGCCATCCAGGTGGACCCGCACGGCATCGTCGAATCGTTCCAGATGAACGATCGCTGCGCCGCTGGCTGCGGGCGCTACCTCGGCTACATCGCCGACGAGATGAACATGGGCCTGCACGAACTCGGGCCGCTGGCGATGAAGTCGACCAAGACCGTGCGCATCAATTCCACCTGCACGGTGTTCGCCGGCGCCGAGCTGCGCGACCGCCTGTCGCTGGGGGAGAAGCGCGAGGACATCATGGCTGGGCTGCATCGCGCCATCGTGCTGCGCGCGATGTCCATCCTCGCGCGCTCGGGCGGCATCCGCAACGAGTTCACCTTCACCGGCGGCGTCGCCAAGAACGAGGCGGCGGTAAAGGCGCTGATGGACCTGGTGCGCGAGAACTACGGCGAGGTGACGCTGAACATCGACCCCGACTCGATCTACACCGGGGCGCTGGGCGGTGCGACCTTCGCCTGGCGCGCGGTGATGGAAGAGGGCAAGGCGATCGAACACCGGGAGGCGGCATGAGCATCACCGCGGGCATAGACATCGGCTCCGGCTGCGTGAAGACGGTGCTGTTTCGCGACGGCGACTGGCTGGCGCGGCGCGTCGAGCGCATCCGCCGCCGCGACCCGATGGAGCTGGCGAAGCAGGGCTACGACGAGGTGCTCGCGGAGGCGGGCGTAGCCGCGCGCGACGTGGACTACGTCGCCACCACCGGCGAGGGCGAGAACGCCAGTTTCGCCACCGGGCATTTCTACTCGATGACCACGCACGCGCGCGGCGGCGTGTTCCTCGAGCCGCAGGCGCGCGCGGTGGTGGACATCGGCGCGCTCAACGGCCGCGCCATCTGGATCGACGAGCGCGGCAAGGTGCTGGCCTACAAGATGACCAGCCAGTGCGCGTCGGGCTCGGGCCAGTTCCTCGAGAACATCGCGCGCTACCTCGGCGCGGCGGTCGAGGAGATCGGGCCGCTGTCGCGCACCTCGCAGAACCCGGAGAAGGTCAGCTCGATCTGCGCGGTGCTCGCCGAGACCGACGTCATCAACATGGTGTCGCGCGGCATCGCCACCGCGGACATCCTCAAGGGCATCCACATCTCGATGGCGTCGCGGCTGGTGAAGCTGCTGAAGGTCACCGGTATCACCAGCGGCACGGTGCTGCTGACCGGCGGCCTCGCGCTGGACGAAGGACTGCTCGCCGCGCTGCAGGAGGAACTGGTAAACGAGAAGGTCGCCGGCCTTGCCGCGATCAGCCACCCGGATTCGATCTACGCCGGCGCCATCGGCGCGGCGCTGTGGGGCGCCTTCCGGCACCAGCGCCTGCGCGAGTTGCGCGAACGCGCCGCTGCCTGAGCGCGCAAAGCAAAGGAGACATCATGGCCCTGACCATCATCGACACCTGCACCGCCTGCGACGCCTGTCCCTCGGTGTGCCCGAACGAAGCCATCACCGCCGGCGACCCGCTCTACGTCATCGACCCGGCGAAGTGCACCGAGTGCGTGGGCGCCCACGACGAGCCGCAATGCAAGCTGGTGTGCCCGGCAGACTGCATCGTGCAGCACCCCGACTTCGCCGAAACGCCCGAGCAGCTGCAGGAGAAGTACCAGGCGCTGCACGGCTAGGACAGGGCGCCGCCGGGCGGCTTCGCCGTGGCGAGACCTGGCGGGGGTTTGGCCGGTACGATGTAGCCTTCGTGTCCGCACGAGGTTGCCGATGTACCTGCCGAAGCTCTATGAAGAAGCGCGCGAGGAGGAACTGCTGCGCACCATCGCGGCGCATCCGCTGGGCGCGCTGGTGCGCAACCGGCCGGATGGCCCGGATGCCGACCATGTGCCGTTCCTGGTGGATGAGGCGAGCGAGGCGCCGCGCAAGCTGATCGCGCACGTGGCGCGCGCCAACCCGCTGTGGAAGGAGGCGCAGGACGGCGAGCCGGTGCTGGTGATCTTCCGCGCCGAGAACGCCTACGTCTCGCCCAACTGGTATCCGAGCAAGCACGAAGCCCACCGCCAGGTGCCGACCTGGAACTACCGCGTGGTGCACGTGCACGGCAGGCTGCGCATCCGCGACGACGAGCGCTTCGTGCGCGGCGTCGTGGCGCGGCTCACGCGCACCCACGAGGCGGGCACCGGGTCGCCGAAGCCGTGGAAGATGACCGACTCTGCGCCCGAGTACATAGACCAGATGCTCGCCGCGATCGTCGGCATCGAGGTCGAGGTGACGCGCATGGTGGGCAAGTCGAAAATCGGCCAGAACAAGGAAGCGCGCGACCGCATCAACGCGGCCGAGGAGCTGCGCAAGCGCGGCGAGGAGGCGCTCGCCCGTGCGATGCTCGGCGTCGGGGACGCCTAGCGCCTGCGTGCGCTGAGCACCAGGCCGAGCGCGCAGGCGATGAACAGCGCGATCGCCGCGGCGTTGCCGGCGCCGCCGGCAGCGCGCAAGCTTGCCGAACCCGCGAGGTCGCCCAGCACGCGCAGCGCCAGCGCGGCGTGCAGCAGCACCAGCGGCGCGTACAGCAGCGCGTGGTACGGGAAGCGGATCCGCAGCACCGCGGGCAGGATCACCGGTGCGTGCCCGAACACCATCGAGAAGACGAAGCCCAGCAGCAGCGCGTGCACCGCGGCGTCCCACAGCTCGCGGCCGGCGCCGCCGAGTGCGAGCGCAGCGCCGCCCAGCGCCAGCCAGACGTAGCCGGCGAGCAGGCATAGCGCGATGTAGCGCGTGATGCCGCTTGCGCGCACCGTGCGCGAGGCGATGTCGTAGCGCGCAAGCCATGCGGCAAGCGCGACGAGCAGCACCCCGGCTGCGCGCAGCGCGGCGTCGGTCCACCACGGTGCGACGAAGGCGACGAGCAGCAGCGCCAATGCGATGACGACGAACGCCGTGCGTGCGGCCGGCGGCGGGCGCAGCAGCCTGGATAGCTCCAGCCGCTCGCCGCCGATGGTGAGCGCAAAGAACGCGATCCAGCCCAGCGTCGCCGATTCGAGCGCCACGCCGGCGGCGAGCGCCAGGTTGGCGACCAGCAGCGCGGCCGCGCCCAGCACCAGCACCGCCATGTGCATGACGCGCTGGCGCAGCCAGATGACGACGCTTGCCGCGGTGAAGAGTCCTGCGCCGGCGATGAAGCAGGCAAACGCGGCCTCGCTGCGGCCGGCGAGCAGCGCGATGCCGCCCGCGCCGCAGGCGATGGGTGCCGCGTACGCCCACAGGCGCCCGAGCGCGACTGCGCGCTCGAGCGATATCAGCGTGCCGAAGAAGGCGCTGGCCATCAGCGCGCCATGCCAGGCGATGCCCGCGGTCGGCGCCGGGGCGGAGATGCCCAGCCGCACCAGCCCGCCGGCGATGCCGCTGGCGAGCGCGATCACGCCCAGCACCAGCAAGGGCACGCGCGCGGACGGCGGCAGGTCGCGCATCCCGCCTACAGGCCGAAGCGCTGCCGCACCGCGTCGCTGACGCGCTCGGGCGTCCACGGCGGCTCGAACACCACGTTTACGCGTACCTCGGCCGCCCCGGGGCAAGCGTCACGGATGGCCTCGCGCGCCTCGTCGGCGATCGATTCCGCCGCCGGACAGGCGGGCGAAGTCATGGTGACGTCCACGTCGACCAGCCCGGGGCTGCAGTCGACGCGGTAGACCAGACCGAGGTCGACGATGTTCTCGCCGATCTCGGGGTCGATCACCATGCGCAGGGCATCCCAGACCGTCGACTCGTCAGCGCTCACGCGGGCCTCCACTGCGCGCGGACTTGCGCCAGATCAAGGAATGCCGCGGGCCGCGGCGTAGCGTAGGAGCAGCAAAGGAGGCGTCATGGAAACTCATCTGACAACGATACTGTTGGTTGCATGGGTGGTGCTCGGCGCGCTGCTCGTCTGGGGCGTGGCCTTCGCCTGGCAGCGGGCGATGCGCAACGATGCACCGTTGCCGCTGTTCGGGCTGCTCGAGCGCCGCGGACTGGCGCTTGCGCGCTTCGGCGAAGCCGCAGGGGCGAACGGGCTGGGACAGGCGGTGCGGCGCTGCACCTTCTGCCGCTCGCGCGACACCTGCGGGCAGCTCACCGACGACACGGGCGCGATCCCGGAGGGCTGCCCGAACGCGGGCCTGCTCGCGCAGCTCACGCCGCCACGCGCTTGAAGCACGCCAGTCGCTGCGCCGGCGCGAAGCCGGCGCCGTAGAAGAAGCCCAGCAGTTCCAGCGCGCGCGCGGCCACTACGGTTTCGACGCGCTCGATGCGCAGCGCGTCCAGGTTGAGGAACAGCTGCTGCAGCAGCGCGTGGCCGACGCCGCGCTGCGCGAATTCCGGCGCCACGCCGATGGTGTCGATCACCGCTACCGGTTCGGTGCGGCCGAAGTCGCCGAGGTCGGCGCGCGCCATGACGAACCCGGCCATCACGCCGTCGATGCGCGCGGCGAGCGAGACGCGCACGCCGGATTCGCGCAAGGCCTCGTCAAGCGCATGCCGCATGTAGGCTTGCCGGTCGCGGCCGGTGATGTGGCGATCGATGCGCACCACGTCGTCCAGGTCCTTCGCGGTGAGCAGGCGCAGGTCGGCCGTGTCGCGTGCAAGCTGCTCGAAGTCGTTCGCCGCCGGCGCGCTCCAGTCGTTGGCGTCGCCGGACTTCGTGCGCGAGGGCGAGCCGACCGACTCGGCGCGGCCGAGCAGCGGGCTGGCGCGCAGCTCGCAGTCGAGGATGTGGCTGGGCGCCAGCGCATAGCCTGCGCCGGCGAGGAAGCGCAGCATGGCGGTATCGCGCCATGCCACCGCAGTGCGGAACTCCTCGAGCGAGCGCTTGCGTGCCTCGTCCTCGAGCGCGCGGTGCAGCGCCTGGCCGACGCCGCGTCGTTGCGCCGCGGGCGCGACGCCGATCACCTCGAGCCGCAACGCCGGCTTCGTAAGGCCGAATTCGCCCTCGAGCACGCGCGCCAGCGCATGGCCGACGACGGCGCCGCCGGCCTCCGCGGCGAACTGCAGGTGCAGTTCGGGCTGGCGCAGCGCCGCCGCGAGCCTGCGCTCGAAGTAGGCGCGCCGCGTGCGGCCGGCAAGCGACGCATCCAGCGCCACCACTGCGTCCAGGTCGGCGCCGGCAAGGCGCCTCAACTTCACATCGCGTATTGCGTCCATAGCTCCTCGTCGGTCGATTCGTCCAGCATCTCGTCCACCAGCGGCACCAGCGCGCCCTGTTCCTTTTCCGCGTGCGAGCCTAGCCTGTCCGCGAGCTCCAGCCCGGCGATCTTCAGCCGGCGCCAGCCATCAGCCGGGAGTTGACCGGCGCGCGCGTCGGGAATCAGTCCCAGCAGCGTGCGCGCCACCGGGCGGATTTCCTCGTGCTCGGCGAACAGCAGCTCGGCGAGGTCGCCTTCGCCGCGCTCGTGCAGGCGCGGAAAGAGCTGGGTTTCCTCCAGCTCGAAATGCCGCGTCACTTCGTACTCGAGCGCGGTGGCGAGCTGCGCGAGCAGCAGGCTCCAGAGCGCATCCTGCGGCGCGGGCGGCAGCGTGTCCAGCTTCCCCAGCGCGCGCGAGAAGCGTCCGAGCAGGTCGAGGATCGCGACGTGTTCCTCGTACAGCCTGCGGCTGATGCGGCGTTCAAGGTTCATGGCCTTGCCTCCTTTGCGCGCAGGTCCCGCACGCGCACCGCCTTGCCCTGCGAGCGCGGTACCTGGCCGGGCTTCCTAACCTCGACCGCGGCGCTGACGCCGATGAGCGACTTGATGTGGTGCTTCACGCGCGATGCGATTTCCGCGTAGCCGCCCGGGTCGGCCTGCGCGGCTTCCACTTCCACGGTCAGCGTGTCCAGGCTGCCCTCGCGCTCGAGCACCAGCTGGTAGTGCGGCGCGATGCCCGGCAGTCCGACCAGCACTGCCTCGATCTGCGACGGATAGACGTTGACGCCGCGGATGATCAGCATGTCGTCGTTGCGTCCGGTGATGCGCCGCAGGCGCAGGTGGGTGCGGCCGCAGGCGCATCGCGCGGTGTCCGCGCGCGTGATGTCGCGCGTGCGGTAGCGGATCATCGGCAGCGCCTGCTTGGTCAGCGTGGTGATGACGAGCTCGCCCGCCTTGCCCTCGGGCACCGGTTCGCCAGTGTCCGGATCGATGATCTCGAAGAGGAAATGGTCCTCCCAGCCGTGCAGCCCGTCCTGCGCCTCGCACTCCACGGCGACGCCTGGGCCCATGATCTCCGACAGGCCGTAGACGTCGATCGCCTTCAGTCCCAGCCTGCGCTCCAGCTCCGCACGCATCGCCTCGCTCCAGGGCTCGGCGCCGAACACGCCGATCTGCAGCCGTCCCTCGCGCAGGTCCACGCCTTCGCGCTCGGCGACCTCGGCGATGTTCAGTGCGTAGGAGGGCGTGCTGCACAGTACGCGCGCGCCGAAGTCCTGCAGCAGCGCCACCTGGCGCTCGGTCTGGCCGCCGGACATCGGCACCACGGTGGCGCCCAGGCGTTCGGCGCCATGGTGCGCGCCCAGTCCGCCGGTGAACAGGCCATAGCCGTACGCGTTGTGCACCAGATCGCCGGGGCGCGCGCCGGCGCAGGCGAGGGAGCGCGCCATCAGCCCGGCCCAGACCGCGAGGTCCTGCGCGGTGTAGCCCACCACCGTCGGTTTGCCGGTGGTGCCGGACGAAGCGTGCAGCCGCGCCAGCCTGCCGCGCGGCCGCGCGAACAGGCCGAACGGATAGGCGTCGCGCAGGTCGCTCTTCTGCGTGAACGGCAGCGCGCGCAGGTCCGCCGGCGAGCGCACGTCCTGCGGCAGCATGTCGGCGGTGTTCATGCGGCGGCGGTGCAGCGGCACGTTCTCGTAGGCGTTCTTCAGGCTGGCGCGCAGGCGGCGCGTCTGCAGCTGCTCCAGGCGCTCCCGCGGCATGGTCTCGGCATCGCGCTCGAAGTACCAGCGCCGCGCGGCGCGCGGCCGTGCATGCAACCGGGACGCGTGGCGGGCTTGCAGCATTGCGTTCATGGCTTCATCCTCTTCCGGTGGCGGGTTGCAGGGGTTGATCCAGGTTAAAAGCCGAGGTAGGCGCTGCGCACGCCGGCGTCGGCGAGCAGTTCGGCGCCGCTGCCGCCGAGCGTGATGCGGCCGGTTTCCAGCACGTAGCCGCGGTCGGCGATCGCCAGTGCCGCGCGCGCGTTCTGGTCGACGAGGAAAATCGCGGTGTCCGCGGCGCGCAGTCGCGACACGCAGGCGAAGATGCCGGCGACCAGCCGCGGCGCGAGTCCCATGCTCGGTTCGTCCAGCAGCAGCAGGCGCGGTTGCGCCATCAGCGCGCGGCCCATGGCGAGCATCTGCTGCTGGCCGCCTGACAGCGTGCCGGCGGGCTGCGCGTGCCGCTCGGCGAGGTCGGGGAACAGGTCGTAGACCCGCGCGAGCGACGTCGCCGTCGCGGCGCGCCCGCGCCGGTACGCACCCAGGCGCAGGTTGTCCTCGACCGACAGGGGCCCGAACACCTGCCGGCCTTCCGGCACCTGCACGATGCCGCGCTCGACGCGCCGCTCGGGCGCTGCGCCGCTCACGTCCTCGCCGTCGAATTCGATGCGGCCGGCCGAAATCGGCTGCACGCCGGAGATCGCGCGCAGCAGCGTGGTCTTGCCGGCGCCGTTGGCGCCCACCAGCGCCACCAGCTCGCCCGCGCCGACGTGCAGGTCCAGCCCCTTTAACGCGGGGATGCGGCCGTAGCGGCTCTCCAGCGCGGCGATGCGCAGCATGTCAGCCGTCCTCGGCACCGAGGTAGGCCTCGATGACCCGCGGGTCGGTGCGCACCGTCTGCGCGTCGCCCTCGGCGAGCTTGCGGCCGTAGTCGAGTACCAGCACGTGCTGCGACACGCCCATCACCAGCTTCATGTTGTGCTCGACCAGCACCACGGTGATGCCGCGCGCGGCGATGCGCTCGATCAGCCGGCCGATGTCGCCGATCTCGGCGGGATTCAGTCCCGCCGCGGGTTCGTCCAGCAGCAGCAGCCGCGGCTCGGCGGCAAGCGCGCGCGCGATCTCCAGGCGCTTCAGCGCGCCGTAGGGCATCGCATCGGCCGCGGCGTGCAGCCAGGCTTCCAGTCCGACGAAGGCGAGCAATTCCGCCGCGGCGTCGCGGCATGCGCGCTCGGCACGCGCCAGCCGCGGCGCGCGCACGAGGGCAGCCAGCACGCTGCAGCGCTCGAGCAGGTGGCGCCCGGTCATGACGTTCTCGAGCGCGCTCATGTTGAAGAAGATCTGCAGGTTCTGGAACGTGCGGCCGATGCCGGCAGCGGCGAACTCGTGCGGTGCGCGCCCGGCCAGCATGCGATCGCCGAACCAGATGCGCCCGGCGCTGGGGCGGTAGATGCCGGTCAGCATGTTGAGCAGCGTGGTCTTGCCGGCGCCATTGGGGCCGATGATCGAGAACACGGTGCCCGCTGCGATGTCGAAATGCAGCGACTCGACCGCGCGCACGCCGCCGAATTCCTTGGAAAGTCCCTCGGCACGCAGCAGGCTCATGAAGGTTTCCCGCGCGGTGCGAACAGGGCGGCGAGCGTCGGCACCAGCCCCCGCGGCATGAAGATCATCGTCAGCATCATCACGCCGCCGTACACCACCATTTCGTATTCCTTGAACGCGGTGAGCAGTTGCGGCAGCGCGGTCAGCACGGCGGCGCCGGCAACCGCGCCGAACACCGAGGCCATGCCGCCGAACACCACCATGACAACGAGCTCTATCGAATGCAGGAACGCCACCTTGCCGGGCGTGATGAAGCCGGCGTAATGCGCGGTGAGCGCACCGGCGAACGCGGCTACCGCAGCCGACAGCACGAACGCCAGCAGTTTGTGGCGCGCGCTGTCGATGCCGGCAACGCCGGCCGCGACTTCCGAGCCGTGCAGCGCGCGCATCGCGCGGCCCAGCGGCGATTCGATCAGGTTGAGCGACAGCCATACCGTGGCGAGCAGCAGCGCGCCGACCAGCCAGTACCAGGCGCGCTCGCCCGCAAGCTTGAAGCCGGCCACCGCGAGCGGCGGCACGCTCATGCCGTCGGGGCCGCCGGTATGGCGGTCCTCGGTGGCGATGACGATGGAGACGATGATGCCCAGCCCCAGCGTCGCCATCGCCAGGTAATGGCCCTTCAGGCGCAGGATCGGCCGGCCCACCAGCCACGCCAGCACCGCGGCGGCAGCGCACGCGGCGGCGAGGGCGGCGAGCGGCGGCCAGCCGTAGCGCGCGCTGAGGATCGCGGAGCCGTAGGCGCCGATGCCGAAGAAGCCCGCGTGGCCGAGGCTGATCTGGCCGGCGTAGCCGATCAGCAGGTTCAGGCCGACGCAGACGATGGCGTTGAGGCCGACGAGGATCGCGATCTCGTAGTGGTAGTTGTTGGCGAGCGCCAGCGGCAGCAGCGCCACCACCGCCGCCAGCGCCAGCATTCCCCCGGTGCGTGCGCTGGCGAGCATGGCAGGCATGCGGGCGCGCGGCGCTAGACGCGCTCGGTGGCGCGGCCTCCGAGCAGTCCGCCCGGCATCAGCACCAGCACGACGAGCATGATGACGAAGGCGATGGCGTCCTTGTAGGCGGAGGACACGTATCCGGCGCCGAGCGACTCCAGCAGCCCGAGCGTGACGCCGCCGAGCACCGCGCCCGGGCCGCTGCCGAGGCCGCCCAGGATTGCCGCGGCGAAGCCCTTCAGCCCCAGCATCACGCCGACGTCCCAGGAGGTGAAGGTGATCGGCGCGATGAGGATGCCGGCCAGCGCGCCGAGCGCCGCAGACAGGCCGAAGGACACAAGCAGCACCCGCTGCACGCTGATGCCCATCAGTTGCGCAGCGAGGCGGTTGTGCGACACCGCGAGGATCGCCTTGCCGGTGAGGGTGCGGTTGAAGAACCACCACAGCGCGGCGACGATCAGCGCGGTGACGCCGATCACCCACAGGCTCTGCGGCGCAATGGTGGCGCCGGCGATGGCGATGGGCGCGTCGCCCGAGAACGCGGGAAGGCGGTGGATGCGCTTGTCCCAGACGATCGCGGCAAGGCCGCGCAGCAGGATCGCGGCGCCGATGGTGATGATGATCAGCGTCACCACCGATGCGCCGCGCGCCGGCTCGACCGCGAGCTTCACCAGCGCGAGCCCGATCAGCGCGGCGAGCGCCACCGCCGCCACCGCCGCGAGCGGCAGCGGCAAGCCGGCGCCGGCGAACCCGGCGGTGGCCATGCCGCCGATCATGACGAACTCGCCCTGGGCGAAGTTGATGACGTGGCTGGCGTTGTAGATGATGGAAAAGCCGAGCGCCACCAGGGCGTAGATGGCGCCGACGGTGAGGCCGGACAGCAGGAACTGGGCGAGCTGCGCGCTCACTGCACCAGCGCCCAGCTGCCCTTGCGCACTTCGAGCATGCGGAAGGCGGTGAGGTCCAGCCCCATGTGGTCGCTGGCCGACATGTTGACCACGCCAGCGGTGCCCATGTAGCCGCGCGTCGCCTCGAGCGCATCGCGCACCTTCGCCTTGTCGGTGCTCCCCGCCTTCTTCATCGCCTCGACCGCGAGCATCAGGCCGTCGTAGGCGTGGCCGCCGAATGTGGACACGTCCTGCTTGAAGCGCGCCTCATACGCCTGCTTGTAGGCGACGACCACCTTCTTCTGCGCGTCGCTGTCCGGCAGCGCCTCGGCGACCAGCAGCGCGGACGCGGGCAGGCGTACGCCTTCGGCCGCATCGCCGGCGAGCTTGATGAACTCCTTCGACGCCACGCCGTGCGACTGGTACAGCGGCAGCTTGATGCCGAGCTGGCGGTAGTTGCGCGTGACGATCGCCGGTCCCTGGCCGAAGCCCGCGTTCAGCACCGCCTGCACGCCGGCGGCATTGCGGATCTTGGTCAGTTGCGCGGTCATGTCGGTGTCGCCCGCGCCGTAGGTTTCGTCGGCGACGATGTCGATGCCGTGGTTCTTCGCCACGCCCAGGCACTGGCCGCGCATCGACTTGTCGAAGCCGCCGCTGCCCGAGACCAGCGCGGCCTTCGTCACGCCGCGCGCCTTCATGTCGACGAATACCTTGTCGCAGGCCATGCGGTCGGTGTGCGGCGTCTTGAACACCCACTTCTTCACCGGCTCGACGATCACCACCGCACCGGCAAGGGACACGAACGGCATTCCCGCGGCCTCGGCGAGCGGCACCACGGCCATGGTCTCGCCGGTGGTGGAGCCGCCGACGATGACATCCACCTTGTCCTGCTCGATCAGCCGCTTGGCGAAGGCGCGCGCCTTCTCGGCGTCGCCGGCCGAATCGTAGGACACCAGCTCCAGCTTGCGGCCGAGCACGCCGCCGGCGGCGTTCAGCCGCTCGACGTACAGCTCCAGCGTCTTCTGTTCCGGGTCGCCGAGGAAGGCGGCGGGGCCGGTCACCGAGAGGAACGCCCCGATGCGCACCGGCGCCTGCGCCTGCGCCGCGGCTGCCGCGGCAAGCATTGCTGCTGCGAACCAAGCATGCAGTTTCATGGCCCTTCTCCTTTTATCGATACCGACATTCCGGTACCGTTAAGCGTATTTGTGCCTGTGCGGAGGGCGACTTGATGTGCATTAAGAAATGCCGGCACTAGCGCCCCGGCGCGAGCGCGGCGGCGCCGGGCGGGGCCTGCGCGTGCGCCGCGCGCTGCCGGCGGACCTGGCGCAGGTGATCGCCATAGACGCGCGCGCCACCGGGCTCGCCAAGCGCGCGTACTGGGCCGGGATCCTGCGCCGCTACGGCCGGCGCGGCGCGCGGAGCCGCTTCCTGGTCGCCGAGTCCGGTGCGCGCATCGTCGGCTACATCGTCGGCGAAGTGCGCGACTGGGAGTTCGGCTCGCCGCCCTGCGGCTGGGTGTTCGGCATCGGCGTGCACCCGGACACGCGCGAAGCAGGCGCGGGCAGCGCGCTGCTCGGCGCGATCACGGCGGAATTCCGCCGCATGGGCGTGTCGAGCGTGCGCACGCTGATCGCGCGCGACAACCGGCTGGTGCTGTCGTTCTTCCGCAGCCAGGGGATGATGGCGGCACCGGTGATCCCGCTGGAAAAGGACATCGGGTGAAGCTGCAGAAGAACACCCTGCTCGGGCTGTACAGCGTGCTCGAATTCGCCGCGCAGCCCGGCCGCCAGTTGTCGGTGGCGGGAATCGCTGCGCATCTCGGCGTGTCGCCGCACCACCTGGCGAAAGTGCTGCGTACGCTCGGCCGCGCCGGCGTCGTCGATTCGGTGCGTGGCGCGCGCGGCGGCTACCGCTTCGTCGGCAACCCGCGGCGCCTCACGCTGATGGACGTGGTCGGCCTGTTCGAGGAAGTGGGTGCGGCGCCGGCGCGCGCGCGCCGCGGCGCGCATGCCGCCGAGCAGGCGCTGGACGAGGTGCTGGCCGAGATCGACGCCAATGCGCAGGCGACGCTCGGCTCGGTGACGCTGGACACCATGCTGAAGCTGATCGCGCGCCGCGCGGCGGCAGGCGGTCGTGGACGCGGCTGAGGCCTACCAGGCGGTGCGCGCGCTGCACATCGGCTGCGCGTTCGCCAGCATCGCCGGGTTCGCCGCGCGCGGCGTGCTGATGCTGGGCGACTCGCCGCTGTTGCGCGCGCGCTTCGTGCGCATCGCGCCGCACGTCGTGGACACCGTGCTGCTGGCGAGCGCGCTGTGGCTCGCCTGGTTCCTCGGCCAGGTGCCGTTCGTGCACGGCTGGATCACCGCGAAGGTGCTGGCGCTCCTCGCCTACATCGTGCTCGGCAGCATCGCGCTGAAGCGCGGCCGCAGCAAAGGTCGGCGCGCCGCCGCGTTCGCCGCCGCGCTGGCGGTGGCGGCGTACATCGTTGCCGTGGCGCTTGCGCGCGATCCGGCGCCGTGGTCGGCGCTGTGGTCCTGAATCAGCCCGGCGCGCCGTCCAGCCGCGGCCGGGTCAGCACCGGCCAGTAGCTGACGGTGAACAAGGCGAAGGCCGCGCACCACAGCGCGGCCGAGATCCATACGGTGGCAAGGTAAGCGGCGGGAAGCGCCAGCGGCGCCAGCACGCGCGCCACGGCGGCCGCATGCACCATCAGGTATGCCGCCACTTCGGCAGGCCCGGCCTGCAGCGGGCGCGCGGTGTGGCCGCGCGCGGTGCGCGTCATCATGCCCAGCGTCAGCCCGCCGATCGCACCGACCGTGATCGCATGCGTCGCCAGGTTCGCCGGCACGATGTCGAATCCGGCCAGGCCGCGCATCGCCAGGTGCACCACGATCCAGGCGTACGAGGCGTGCAGGATCCAGACGATGGGCTTGCCGAGCGTGCGCTGCGGGTTCCACAGCCCGAGCCGGATCGCGTGAAGCACTGCCGCCGCAAGCGCGACGACGGATGCTGCATTGGCGAGGCCGAGCGCATCGCAGGCAATCAGCAGCAGGATCGCGCCGAGCGCGGCGGTTTCGATCGCGCCGACGCGGCGCGCGCCTGCGCCGGGGACGCCGTTGTTGGTGAACATCGGCACCACGCGACCGGCGACCACCGCCATGACGAACAGCACCACGTCCAGCCCGATGGCGATGCCCAGTTGCGGCCGCGCCTGGAACGCGGCGCCGGCGCCGCCCATGGCGAGCACCAGCACGATGAAGAAGTAGTTGCGCCGGTTGCCTGCGGCGATGAGCGGCCTGCCGATGCCCCAGGCCACCGCGAGCGCGAACAGCCCGCCCGCCACCGCGGCGGCGGGCAGCGACCACAGCGCAAGCACGCGCGCCGCCACCCACAGCGCGGCGATCGCGGCAAGCGCCGCGCCGCTGGGCGTCGGCCGGCCGGTCCATACGCGCACCGCGGTGAGCAGGAATCCGGCGATCACCGCGAACGCGTAGCCGAAAATCATCTCGTGCGCGTGCCAGAGCATGTTGCCGTTCGGCAGCACGCCGCTGAACTGCAGCGCCCATACCGGCACCGCGAGCGCGGCGTACGCGCCGGCGAGAAGATAGAAGGGGCGAAAGCCGAGATTGAACAGCGCAAAACCCGGCGGGGGCGCGGCGGAAGCGGAAGTGGCGACCATCAGACTTCCGCATGCTACGGAAGTCCCTGCTGCTGCGGCTTGACTCAGGTCAAGCGCGCGGCGCGCGCAAGAGCAGCACGGCGCTCGCCGACAACGCGAGCAGAGCCACCGCGCCGTACGCGATGGCGTAACTGTCCAGTGTGGTCACCACCACCGTGGCGAGCGCAGGCAGCACCAGCACGCCGGCGAACATCGCCGAGGAACCCAGGCCGGTGGCTTCGGTGCGGCGCGTGCCGCCGAGGCGAGCGAATTCCCCGTAAGCGATGCCGGTGTAGCCGCTGGCAGTCGAGCCCGCGGCAACGCAGACCAGCAGCACCAGCCAGCCGGGCGTGCCGGCGCCAAACTGCCCCGCGACCAGGGCCGCGGCGGCCATGATGAATCCCTGCAGTACCAGCAGGCGGCGCGCAGGCATGAAGTTGTCGGCGATCCAGCCCCACAGCGGACGGCTGAGCACGCCGCTCAACTGGTAGGTGGCGAGCGCCTGCCCGGCGGCGATGAGCTCGAATCCGGCGCGACTGGTGAGGTGCACGGTCATGAAGGCGATGAAGCATAGTTGCGTGCCGGAGAAGATGAAGCTGGCGTAGGTCAGGCGCGCGATCGCCGGGCTGGCGAGCAGCGCGAACGGCTGGCGCAGTCCGGCGGCGAGCGACACGCGCGTGCCGGGCGCCGGCGCCTGGCGTTCCCAGCTGCGCCGCGGCCATTCGAGCAGCACGAGCAGCAGCACTACCGGTACCGCCTGCACGAGCAGCGCGTTCTGCCAGCCCAGCGCCAGTGCGACCGGCGGCAGCAGCAGTGCGCCCAGCACGCCGCCCAGCGGCACGCCGATCTGCCGGATCGACAGCACCAAGTTCATGATGCGCGGCGGCGTGCGCGGCACCAGCAGGTGCGTGGCCGCGGGCGCGGTGGCGCCGTAGCCGATGCCTATTGCCACCGCGCCCAGCGCCACCGCGGCGAGCCCGCCCTGCGCGGCGATGAGCAGCATCGCCAGCGTGGCAACGAGCACGAACTGGCAGGCGCGCACCGCGCCATGGCGATGGATGAACCCGGCGGCCAGGAGCGAGGAGCCGATGCCGACGCCGTACACCACCGAGACGAAATAGCCGATCAGCGCACCGTCCACGCGCAGTTCCGCCGCGACCATCGGCGCCAGCGCCGGCAGCGAGTACGCCGCCATGGTGGCGAGCGTCTGCGTGGCGAGCGTTGCCAGCAGCGGCCACAGCGGGAAGGTCCGCGGCGCAGCGGCCGTCGGTGCGTCGCTCATCCGTTGCGCCGCTACCAGGCGATCGCGTAAGCGGCGCGGCGCGGATCGGCGCCGGCGTGCAGCATGCCGGTCGCCGGATCGCGGCGGATCGCGCAGACGGCGCCCATGCTCCAGGAACGCTCGGGCCACAGCTCGATGTCGTGGCCAAGCGCGGCAAGCGCTTCCACGGTCGGCGCGTCGATGCGCCGCTCCACGCACAGCCTGCCGGGCAGGTAGGCGTGCGGCGAGAACGAATTGGGAAAGCTGTACGAGGCCACGCGCGGCGCCTCTATCGCCTGCTGCAGCGACATGCCGAACAGCACCACGTTGAGGAATACCTGCGCCATCGACGCGCCCTGCACGTCGCCGCCCGGCGTTCCCCAGGCCATGGAGAATTCGCCGTCGCGCAGCGCCATTGCCGGCGAGGGCGTCAGCCGAGGGCGCTTGCCCGGCACCACCGAGCACGGGTGCGCCGGATCCAGCCGTCCCTGCATGCCGCGCGTGGAGACCGCGATGCCGAGGCCCTCGACCATCGGTGTGTCGTACATGGTGTCCGAAGGCGTGATCGATACCGCGTTGCCCTGTGCGTCGACGACGCAGGCGTAGATGGTGTCGGCGGGCGGCGCGACGCTGCCGCTGCCCGGCAACAGCGCTGCAAGCGGGGGCGGCGCGACGCTGTCGATGCGGCCGGGCTCCGGCATGCGGCCGAAGGCCTGCGCGCGGTCGATGCGCGCGCGCTGTGCCGCGGCGTAGGCGTCCGACAGCAGCGCGGCGCTAGGCACGTTGACGAAGCGCGGATCGCCGACGTAGGCCTCGCGATCGGCGAAGGCGAGGTTCAGGGCTTCAGCGAGCAGGTGCAGGTAGGCGGGCGAGTTGTGGCCGAGCGCGGCAAGGTCGATGCCCTCGAGGATCTTCAGCGCCTCGAGCATCGCGATGCCCTGGCACCAGGCGTCGCAGGTGTGCAGCCGGTAGCCCTTGAAGTCCGCCGCAAGCCCGTCTTCCAGCGGGGTTTCGAAGCCGGCCAGGTCATCGAAGCGCAGGAAGCCGCCGTGCCTGCGGTGGAAAGCGTCGATCTCGCGCGCGATTTCGCCGCGATAGAAGCAGTCGTGCACCGCGCGCAGCTTCGCTTCGCGATCTCCCGATGCGCGGCGCTCGGCCTCGATCATGCGGCCGATGGTGCGCGCGAGATTTTTCTGCTGCAGCCGGCTGCCGAGCGCCGGCGTCACGCCGCCCGGCCGGAAGGTCGCGGCGTTCTCGGCGTAGCGGTCGATCTGCGCGGCGTGGATCTCCAGGCTGTCGCGCAGTTCCGGGTACATGGCGAAGCCGTCGCGCGCCAGTTCCAGCGCGGGCGTCGCCGCTTCCTCGAAGGACAGGGTGCCGAACAGCGTCAGCGCCTTCAGGTGCGTCGCCGGCGCTGCCGGCACGATCTGGCGCAGGATGCCCTCGGGCACGCTGCTGCCGCCGGCCTCCGCGAGCCGTCCGACGTCGGTCGCCGCCGGCCAGTAGCCGAGGCCGGCGAGGCTGATCACGCGCTTCTCGCCGGCGAGGTACACCAGCGTCGGCGCGACCCCGGCAAAGGACACCACGTCCGGCTGCAGCACCGCCAGCGCCATCGCCGCGGTGACCGCGGCATCCACCGCGTTGCCGCCCAGCGCCAGGCGGCGCGCCGCCGCCGCGGCGGCAAGCGGATGCCCGCAGGACACCGCGTAGTGGTTGCCCGCCAGCGTCGGGCGCCAGGAGATCGACGCGGGTTCGCGCCGCTCGCCCTTGCCTGTGTCCCTCATGCGGTCTGCTCCAATGACTCAATGCGATCCCCCGCGCGCAGCAGGATCGGCTCGATCGCATCGCCCTGCGGCAGCACGCGGCCGATCGCCGCGGCATGCAGGTATCCGAGTTCGCGCAGCCGCGCAACGCAGGCCTCGGCGCGTGCCGCGGGCACGCTGGCGAGCAGGCCGCCCGCGGTCTGCGGATCGAACAGCAATGCGTAGCGTGGATGCTTCACCATCGCCTCCTGGTTCTTCAGCGCGCGGCGCAGCCTGACGTTCGCCGGCTGCAGGGAACTCAGTATGCCTGCGGCGACGGTTTCCTCGGCGCCCTCGAGCAGCGGCAGCGCGGCGAGGTCGATCTCGGCGTCCACGCCCGAAGGCCGCGTCATCTCGACCAGGTGGCCGAGCAGGCCGAAGCCGGTGAGGTCGGTGCAGGCGGTGGCGCCATGCTCGGCGAGACAGCGCGCGCCCAGGCGGTTCGACTGGCACATGGATTCGAGCGCCGCGTCTATCCAGCGCCCGCGCGCCGCCAGCCGCGCATGCGCGGCGAACAGCGTGCCGGTGCCTATCGGCTTGGTCAGCACCAGCACGTCGCCGGGCCGCATGCCGCCCTTGCGCAGCACCGCGCCTTCGTCTATCAGGCCGTTGACCGCGAAACCGAGCGCGAGCTCGCGGCCTTCGCCGGTATGGCCGCCGACCAGCGCGCAGCCGGCCTCGTTCAGCACCTCGATCGCGCCTGACATCATCTGGTAGAGCACGTCCTCGGTCTTCGCTTCGAGCCCGGGCGGCACGGTGACGATCGCGGTGGCCGACTGCGCCTCGGCGCCCATGGCGAAGATGTCGCCGAGCGCATGGTTGGCGGCGACCTTGCCGAACACATAGGGGTCGTCGACGAAAGCGCGGAAGAAATCCACCGTGTGCACCATGGCCTTGCCCGGCGGCACGCGCAGCACCGCGGCGTCGTCCGGCGCATGCAGGCCGATCAGCACGTCGGCGCGCTCGATGGGACGCAGTTCGGCGAGCGCGCGCGACAGCACGCCGGCGCCGACCTTCGCGCCGCAGCCGCCGCAGCGCATCGCGATCGCCGAGATCGCCTGCGCGCTTTCGTCCGCGTCCAGCGCCAGCGTGCTGCGCACGGCGGCAGCATCCTGCATCAGCGGCAGGTCGGCGAACTTCGCCATGAAGCGGCGATCGATCCAGTCCTTCCAGCGCCACACCCAGCGTCCCTGCAGGCACAGCATGCCGCGCGAGGCGACGGCGTAGCGGTCGCCGGTGCTGATCAGCGCCAGCCAGCGGCGCTGCGGGCGGTAGGCGGCGAGCGGCCTGCCTTCCAGCGCGAGGCGCAGGTTCCGCGCCAGCGGCGGCCCCATGCGCACCGCGAACACGCCGGCCTTTTCCAGCGGCGTATCGACCATGCTGGCGATGTCGCCGGCAGCGAACACGTCCGCGTCGTTCACCGACTGCAGCGTCGGCGTCACGCGGATGAACCCCGACTCGTCGAGTTCGAGGCCGGTATCGCGCAGCCACGGCGCGCCCTCGGCGCGCGTGACCCACACCACTTCGTCGGTCTCGACCACGCCGCCGCTGGAGAGCTGCAGGTGCCCGGCGCTCACTTCGGTGACATCCGCGTTGCACAGCACGGCAACATGGCGCGCATCGAGTACGCGCCTGAATGCCGCGCGCACCGCATCGTTGTGGGTAGGCAGGATCAGCGGACCTGCCTCGAGCAGGTGAAAGCGCAGTTCCCCGGGATCGCGCCCCATGGCGCGCAGTTCGTTCTGCAGCCGGTACTGCATCGCCAGCGCCAGTTCGACGCCGCCGGCGCCCGCGCCGACGATGGCGATGCGCAAGCGCCCTGTGTGCCGCCTGACGCGTTCGAGCAGCGCCAGCCAGCGCTCGTTGAAGGCGTGGATCGGCTTGACCGGCACTGCATGGTGTGCCGCGCCCGCGACACTGGCGGTGCTCGGGGTCGAGCCGATGTTGATCGACAGCTTGTCGTAGCGCACCGGCGGCCGGTTTCGGCAGATCACCCGGCGCCCTGCGCGGTCGAGCGCGATGGCTTCATCGTGAAAGAAGCGCGCGCCGGCGAAGGTCGCCAGGCGGCTCAAGTCGATGTGCACGTCGTCGTAATCGTAGTGCCCGGCGATGTAGCCGGGCAGCATGCCGGAGTAGGGCGTGTGCGTGTCGCGGCAGATCACCGTCAGCCGCACGCCGGGCACCGGCCGCATGCCGAAGCGCTTCAGCACGCCGACGTGGCTGTGCCCGCCGCCGACGAGCACGATGTCCTTCAGCACCGGTTGATCTGGCGTGTCCATTCGAGGGCGGGATCCGGAACCCGCAACTTAGCAGAAACACCGCGCCACGCGAGGCGCAGGATCGCAGGGCATAATCGCGCGGCAATGAATACGACAGAGATATCACGCATGACGATCCCGGCGGCGCCGACGGACGGCTATCTCGTCTTCGTCAAGCGCGAATGCCCCACCTGCGCGCTGATCGAGCCGCTGCTGCGCGAGCTCGAGCGCGACGGCGTGCCGATGCTGGTGTGTTCGCAGGACGACGCGGGCTTCCCCGCCGGCATGCGCCAGGTGGTGGACGACACGCCGCTCGAATGGTCGTACCGGCACGCGGTCGAGGTGGTACCGACGCTGATCCGCATGCGCGATGGCAGCGAGGCCGAGCGCACTTACGGCTGGGATCGCGCCGAGTGGGCGCGCATCACCGGGCGCGCCGACATCGGCGCGCAGCTGCCGCCGCTCCAGCCGGGCTGCGGATCGCTTAGCACGGGGCCCGGCGTCAGCGAGGCGCTGCGAGCACGGTACGGCGACACCGGCATACGCGCGCGGCGCATCGACACCGGCGTGTGGGACGACCCGGAGGAAGTCTGCTACGAGCGTGGCTGGACCGACGGCCTGCCGGTGATCCCGCCTACCGACGAGCGGATCCTGCGCATGCTGGCCGGCACGCGGCGCGATCCGGCGGAGGTTATCGGCCTGATGCCGCCGAACCTGGCGCCGTGCAGCGTCGAGAAGGTGGCGATCAACGCGGTGATGGCCGGCTGCAAGCCGGAGTACATGCCGGTGCTGCTGACCGCGCTCGAGGCGGCGCTGGATCCGCTGTTCACGTTGCATGGCGTGACGTGTTCGACGTGCTTCTCCGGCGCGATCATCGTCGTCAACGGCCCCATCGCGCGCGCGATCGGCATGAACTGGGGCATGAACGTGCTGGGGCAGGGCAACCGCGCCAACTCCACCATCGGGCGCGCGCTGAACCTGGTGGTGCGCAACGTCGGCGGCGCGGTGCCGGGCGGCATCGACCGCGCCACCATCGGCGGGCCGCACAAGATCGGCCTGTGCTTCGCAGAGGACGAGACCGATCCGGACTGGGAGCCGCTGTCGGTGGCGCGCGGCGTGCCGCGCGGGCGCAGCGCGGTGACGCTGTACCAGGGCGATGCGGTGCAGGGATTCGTCGACCAGCGCTCGCGCACGCCCGAAGAACTGGCGCGCTCGCTCGCGATGGGACTAGCCGCGGTCGCGCACCCGAAGCTGTGCGAATTCACCAACGCGATGCTGGTGCTCGGCCCCGAGCACTACCGCATCTTCAAGTCCGGCGGCTGGGACCGCGCGCGCCTGGAAGCGGAGCTGCGCACGGCGCTGAAGCGCCCGGGCGCGGACCTGGTGTACGGCGCCGGCGGCGTGGGCGAGGGCATCCCGGCATCGCGCGCGGACGAAATGGTGGACAAGTTCTGGCCCGAGGGCCTGCTGGTGGTGCGCGGCGGCGGCGAGGCCGGGTTCTTCTCCGGCATCCTGCCCGGCTGGACCGGCGGGCGCTTCAGGAAGGAAACACAACCCGTGACCAAGGAGATCCTGCGATGAGCACTGCTGCAACCGGGGTCGCGCTGCGCGACCCCACCGCCGAGTCGGCGGCAACGCGCCGGGCGCGCCGCGCGCCGCCCGCGAGCCTGGAGGGCAAGACCGTCGCGCTGCTCGACATCGGCAAGATGCGCGGCAACGAGTTCATCGACCGGCTGGAGGAAAACTTCGCCGCGCGCGGCATCGGCACGCGCCGCTACCGGAAGCCGACCAACACCCGCGTCGCGCCGGTGGAACTGCTGCAGCAGGTGGCCGAGGAGACGCAGGTCGCGGTGATCGCATTGTCCGACTGAGGCTCGTGCACGTCGTGCAGTTTGCATGACCTGACGAACCTGGACGGACGCGGCCTGGCCGGCGTCAACATCATCACCTCGGAATTCACCGGCGCCGCCGCGGCGCAGAGCGAGGCGCTCGGCTTCGACCCGGCCCTCGTCGTGGTGCCGCACCCGGTGCAGAACCGCACCACGGCGGAACTGCACCGCATGGCCGACGACGCCTTCGAGCGCGTGCTGGCGGCGATCGGGGGAGGCTGAGCGAAGGGCACGCCGAACGTGGCGCGCTACTTCACCCGCCCGCTGCGCCAGATCGAGATGAGGAGCCAGGCGCCGCCGGTGGCGGCGGCGAGGAAGCCGGCGAGGCCGAATAGCGGCAGGCCGAACATGGTCGGGCCTCCTTCGACGGTCATGACGATGGACGAGCCGATGATCAGCGCGGCGGTGACCACGCCGACGGTGAGGCGGTTGGCGGCGCCGTCGACCTGGTGGCCGAAGCGTTCGAGGCTGGTCACGTCCACGTGCACCTGCAGGCGGCCGCTGCGCGCCGAGCGCAGCAGCGCGCGCAGGTCGCGCGGCAGTTCGGCGAGCAGTTCCAGCGCGGTGCCGGTGGCGCGCCAGCCGCGGCTCATGATCGCCGCCGGATTGCGCCGCGCCAGCGTCGCGGCGCGCAGGAACGGCGCCGCCTCGCCCACCATGTCGAAGTCGGCATCGAGCGCGCGCCCGGTTGCCTCCAGCGTCACGCAGGCCTTAAGCACCAGCGCAAGGTCCGGCGGCAGCGCGAGCTTGTGTTCCTGCAGCATGCGCGTCAGGTCGGCGAGCATCGCGCCCATGCGCAGCTCGCGCAATGCCACGCCGTGGTAGCGGTCGATGAAGGCTTCGACGTCGGCGGCCAACGCGTCCGCGTCCACCGGCACGGTGCCGGCCCATTCGAGCAGGATCTCGACCACGCTGTCGGCATCGCGGCCGACCAGCCCGTCCAGCAACTGCACCAGCTGGTCGCGGCGGCGCACGCCGAGCCGGCCGACCATGCCGAAATCGATGAAGGCGACGCGGTCGCCCGGCAGGTAGCGGATGTTCCCTGGGTGCGGGTCGGCATGGAAGAAGCCGTCCTCGATCACCATCTTCAGCATCGCGCGCGCGCCATGGTGCGCCAGCGCACGCCGGTCCAGGCCGGCGCGGTCTATCGCCGCGATGTCGCGGCTCGCCGGGCCGTCGACGAAGGCCTGCACATTCATGCGCTCGCCGGTCCACTGCCAGTACACGTCGGGGACGACGATGTGCGGATCGTCGCGGAAGCTGCGCGCGATGCGGCCGGCGCTGCGGCATTCGGCGGCCAGGTCCAGCTCCTGGCGCAGCGTTTGCGTGAACTGCCGCACCACTTCGCGCGGCCGGAAGCGCGCCAGGTCAGGCAGCCGGGATTCGGCCGCCTGCGCCACGCGTGCGAGCAGGCTCAGGTCTGCCTCGATGGTGGCCTGGATGCCCGGACGGCGCACCTTCACCGCGACCAGGCTGCCGTCGTGCAGCCGCGCGCGGTGCACCTGCGCGATCGAGCCGGCGGCGATCGGCTCGGCGTCGAACTCCGGGAACACCGCTTCTGGAGGTGCGCCCAGGTCCTCGATGATCTGCGCGCGCACCGCATCTGCCGGCGAGGGCGGCGCCTGGTCCTGCAGCTTCTCGAACTCGGCGATCCACTCGGGCGGAAACAGGTCGATGCGCGTGGCGAGTATCTGGCCGAGCTTCACGTAGGCGGGGCCGAGGTCCTGCAGCGCGCGGCGCACGCGCTCGGGCGGATCGAGCCGAGCGAACTCCGCGGCACCCTCCCAGTTCAGCGTACGTCCAGCCTGCTCCAGCGCACGCGCGATGCCGAGGCGCTGCGCGGCGTCGCCGAAGCCGTGGCGCGCGAGCACCCCGGCGACCTCGCCCAGCCGGACGAGGTCGCGCGCCGTGACCACCAGGTCCATCAGCATCAGCCGGGCGGGCCCTTGTGCTTGCCGGACAGCGTGTCGGCGATGCCGGCGAGCACGCCGGCGGCGGCGCGCGCGAACAGCGCACCTGACGTTGCCGCAGCGTGCATGCCGGCTTCGAACTGCGCCTGCCCGGCCTGCGCCATGCGCTCGGCGAGCGGCGCCATTTCCGCAAGCTGGCGGCCGATCGCGGTACCGCTGGAACGCGCATGCCTGCCGAGGTCCTCGAACATCGCGCTCGCCGTACCGCTGGCCGATTGCGCGGTGTCGCGCAGCGTGTCGAGGAACATCTTCTCCAGGTCGGCGAGGTCGTTCTTCGCACGCGCGAGGTCTTCCTGCGTGAACTTGCCGGCGCGGCTCGCAGCCTCGTCCAGCGAGAGCTTCAGCGCCTGCGCGGCGTGCGCCAGCGCCTGGTCGACGCCGCCCACGGCATCCTTCGCCGCTTGCGTGACGCTCGCGCCCTGCACCGCGGCGGCATCGCGCACCGCGTCCATCGCGTCTTTCGTCACCTTGCGCAGCGCGCGCTGGTCGAGTTCGTGGCGCGTCAGCGCCTTCAACGTGATGTCGCGCACCGCCTCCTGCACGCGGCGGCCCTCCGCAATCGCCTTGCGCACGTCGTCGCCCACGTTCATGTCATCGCTCGCCATGGCCTGCCTCCCGGGGTGGTGGGGTTAGATTGGACAGCATACTGCGGCCAGCCGGCGAAGGGGATGGCGGAAGAGGCAGGAGTCGAACTTGCCAGAGACGTCAGACGCCTCTCCACGGATTTGAAGTCCGGGCGCCCCACCGGGGACGTTTCTCTTCCATTCAAGACTTGCGCATGCGGCGGACTTCGCCGACGCGCCGCGTGTAGCCGGATGCATCGAGGAACTCGAGCACCTGGATGGTCAGGTTGCGGCCGAGGCCGGAGCGGTCGCGGTATAACGCTGCGCCGAAACCGCTGCCGCCGGATTCCGCGTCGAGCGCCGCCGCCAGATCCACCAGGGCCTGCAGTGTACCCGGCAGGAAGTAGCGGTTCGACGCCACCGCGTGAACGCGGCCGGCGCGCGCGGCGCGCTGCAGGAAGTCGGATACCGCCTTCGATTCCATTGCCAGCAGGCTGGCGAGCTCGTGTACGCGCGGCGGGCGGCCGCCTTCGCCTTCCAGCAGCGGCGCGACTTTCTGCCACAGCGCTTCGTCCTGCGCCGACAGCGTCGGACGGTGCGTGGGCAGGCGCAGGTGCGGACCTTCGCGGCGCAGGCGCGCGGCGTCGACGAGGAAGTCGATCACCGGCGAGCCGGCGTGGCCGACCTCTGCCGGTCGTGGCCCGATCGAGTCCGGATGCGCAGCATGCCAGTCCGCGACCGCGTGCTCGAGCGCCTCGCACATCGCCTGCCAGCGCGGCGCGCGCATGACATGCCGCTGCTTGCGCACCTGGAATGCGGCGAGCGCGTGCGCGGCCTCCACGCGCGCGAGTTCCGCCGCCGACAAATGCCAGCAGCACGCGAACCATGCGGTGTCCACCATGCCGGGCTCGCCCTCCAGCAGCGCGGCGAAGGCCTCGTCCGCATTGCGTTCGGCGATGCGCTCGAGCAGCGCCAGGCGCTGCGGCTTCGCCGCGCCGCGCTCAGGCGGCAGCGGGTCTACCACCGAGCCGGCGGCGAGCAGTCGTCGCGAGCCGGGATCGCGCACCAGGAAACGGTCGCCGTGCCAGGCGCTGACTTCGTGAGGGAAAGCGAGGCGCGCAAAGCGGCGCTCGCCATGCACGAAGGGCGAGAGCTGAGCGGCGAGCAGCGCGGTGCCCAGGTGCACCGCGACCTGGCTGCGCCGCGACAGCGCGTTGCCCGCGCCTGCGAGCGACTCCAGCGTGACGTCGACGTGGCGCGAGCGCGGCGCGGGCGCGGTATCGGAGACGATGTCGCCGCGTTCCACGTCCCCGCGCGCCAGGCCCTGCAGCGCGAGCGCGCAACGCTGGCCCGCGCTTGCCCGCATTGCCTCGCCGTGATTGGCGCGCAGGCTGCGCACGCGTGCGGAGCGGCCGCGCGGCAGCAGCCGCACCTCGTCGCCCGCGGCGATGGTGCCCGAGATCACCGTGCCGGTGGCCACCAGCCCGAGGCCGTCGATGACGAAGGCGCGGTCCACGTTCATGCGAAAGCGCGTGCCGGCCTGCCGCGGCGCAGGGGTCGCGGCTTCGGCTGCGAGGCGCGCGCGCAGCGCATCCAGCCCGGCGCCGGTGGCAGACGATACGGCAAGGATGTCGGCGCCGGCGAAGCGGCTGCCGGCGAGCAGCGCCTGCGTTTCGGCGCGCGCTTCGGCGGCGCGTTCTTCGCTGACGCGGTCGATCTTCGTCAGCACCGCGAGGAGTCTCGGTGCGCCCAGCCGGTCGACGATGTTCAGGTGCTCGCGCGTCTGCGGCATCGGTCCGTCGTCGGCCGCCACCACCAGCAGCGCGAGGTCCACGCCCTGCACGCCGGCGGTCATGTTGCGCACGAAGCGCTCGTGCCCCGGCACGTCGACGAAGGCGATCGGTTCGCCGCCTGGTTGCGGCAGGTAGGCGAAGCCCAGGTCTATGGACATGCCGCGGCGCTTTTCCTCGGGCAGGCGGTCGGTGTCCTCGCCCGTGAGCGCGCCCACCAGCGAAGTCTTGCCATGGTCGACGTGTCCGGCGGTGGCGATGATCACTGCGCAGCGTCCAGCGCGCGACCCTCGATCTGCGCGACGAAATCTGCCTCGTCGCCGGCGCCATCCATGCAGCGCAGGTCCAGCCACACCGCGTCGTCGTGCACGCGCGCGATCACCGGAGTCGGCAGCGCGCGCAACGCCGCGGCGATGCGCGCCGCGCCGATGCCGCGCGACGCGATGCGCAGCGCGGTGCTGGGCAGGCGGTCCACCGGCAGCGAGCCGCTGCCGACCTGGCTGGCGCAGGGCGCGATGTCGACCCGCGCGGCTGCGCCGCACCAGGCGGCGAGCGGCGCCAGCAGCCGCGAGGCGGTGGCTTCGATGTCGGCGGCGGGGCGCGTCAGCAGCCGCAGCGTCGGCAGGCGCTCGGCGAGCCGGTCCGGGTCGAGGTACAGGCGCAGCACCGCTTCGAGCGCTGCGATGCGCCCCTTGTCCAGCCGCAGCGCGCGCTTCAGCGGGCTGCGCCGCATCCTGTCTATCAGGTCGCGCCTGCCGACCGCGATGCCGGCCTGCGGCCCGCCCAGCAGCTTGTCGCCGCTGAAGGTAACGATGTCCGCGCCCGCGCTCAGCGCCTGCATCGGCGTGGGCTCGGCGGGCAGGCCCCAGCGCGCCAGCTCCACCAGGCTGCCGCTGCCGAGGTCCGACATGTAGGGCAGCTTGTGCGCATGCGCGAGCGCGGCGAGCTCGGTTTCCCCGGGTGCGGCGGTGAAGCCGACCACGGCGTAGTTGCTCGCGTGCACCTTGAGGATCGCCGCAGTCTGCGTACCGATCGCGCGCTCGTAGTCGCGCAGGTGGGTGCGGTTGGTGGTGCCGACTTCGCGCAGCGTGCAGCCGGCGGCCTCGATGATCTCGGGAATGCGGAACGAGCCGCCGATTTCCACCAGTTCGCCGCGCGACACCGGCACCTCGCGGCCGTGCGCGATGGCGTGCAGCGCCAGCAGCACCGCGCCGGCGTTGTTGTTGACCACGGTGGCGGCTTCCGCGCCGGTGATGCGGCACAACAGCGCCTCGAGGTGCGCGTCGCGCTCGCCGCGCTCGCCGCGTGCAAGGTCGTATTCCAGGTTCGCCGGCGCGAGCAGCACGCGCGCGGCGGCGTCGACCGCGTCGCGCGGCAGCAGCGCGCGGCCCAGGTTCGTGTGCAGCACGGTGCCGGTAAGGTTGAACACGCGGCACAGCGATGGCTGCGCCAGCGCATCCAGCCGCGCGAGCAGCGCCTCGACGATGCCGCTGTCTGCCACGGGTGCCGCCGCGCCGGCTCTCAGCGCCGTGCGTCGGTGATCCAGCTCGGCCCGCAGCTCGTCCACCACCAGCGCGCGGCCGTGCCGCGCGATCGCCGGCTGCAGGCGCGCATCCTGCAGCAGCCGGTCCACCGAGGGAATCGCCGCGAGTTTCATGTCCGCATCCTACCCATGCCGGGGTATTCTTTGAAATACGATCCGCGTCTGGGGTCATATTTCGCCGGAATGTCATGGAACTGCGTCAACTGCGTTACTTCGTGCGCATCGTCGACCTGGGCAGCCTGTCGAAGGCGGCGGCCGACCTGTATGTCGCGCAACCGGCGCTATCGAAGCAGGTCGCCGCGCTGGAAGCCGAGTTCAAGGCGGCGCTGCTGGTGCGCAGCCCGCGCGGCGTGGTGCCGACCGATGCCGGCATCGCGTTCTACCGCCAGGCGCAGGCGATCCTGCGCCAGGTCGGCCGCGTCGCCGATGAAGTGCGCGCGGTCGAAGCCAGCCCGACCGGCGTGATCGCGGTGGGCATGCCGTTCAGCGCGTCGAACATCCTCGCGCCGGCGCTGGTGGCCGCGGTGCGCGAGCGCCTGCCCGGCATCCGGCTCGCCATCACCGAGGAAGGCAGCGGGCAGCTCGAGGGCCTGCTCGCCGGCGGCCGGCTCGACCTGAGCCTGCTGTACGAACGCAACCGGCCCTCGGCGCAGATCGACGAGCAGCCGCTGCTGGTGGAGGAGCTGTACCTCGTGACGCAGGCGCCGGGCGGCAGGGGAGAAGTGACGCTGGCCGATGCGGCGCGCCACCGCTACATCCTGCCGGGCGCGCAGAATTCGACCCGCCAGGTGGTGGAGAAGGCATTCGCCAAGGCGGGGCTGGAACTCCTGCTCGCCGCGGAGGTGGATGTGCCGTGGACGACGAAGGCGATGGTGGCCGCGGGACTGGGCGCCACCATCCTGTCGCGCTCGGCGCTCTACCCGGAGCAGGCGGGCAGCGGCCTGGCGATCCGGCGCATCGTGCGGCCGGCCGTAACGCGCGGCCTGAACCTGTGCAGCGGTCGCGGCGAGACGCCGGCGCGCGCGGCTGCCATGGTGCGCGACATCCTGGAAGACGTGGTGCACCGGCTGATCGACAGCGGCGCGTGGCGCGGCGCGGTGCTGGCGCGGCGGCGCACGGCGCCCGCCGCTAGCACTCGACCCGGCTGACCGGCAGCACGTTGATGGCGAGGCCGCCGAGCGCGGTCTCCTTGTACTTGTGCTGCATGTCGGCGCCGGTGCTGCGCACGGTTTCTATCGCCTGGTCGAGGCTGACCAGGTGCGCGCCGTCGCCGCGCAGCGCCAGCGATGCAGCATTGATCGCCTTCACCGCGCCCATCGCGTTCCTCTCGATGCAGGGCACCTGCACCAGGCCGCCGATCGGGTCGCAGGTCATGCCCAAGTGGTGCTCGATGCCGATCTCGGCGGCGTTTTCCACCTGTTCGTTCGTGCCGCCGAGCACCGCGGTGAGGCCGGCCGCGGCCATGGCGCAGGCGGCGCCGACTTCGCCCTGGCAGCCGACCTCGGCGCCGGAGATGGACGCGTTGCGCTTGAACAGCGCGCCCACCGCAGCGGCGGCGAGCAGGAATTCGCGCCGGCCCGACTGCGTCGCGCCGGGGCAGAAGTCGCTGTAGTAGCGCATCACCGCCGGGATGATGCCGGCGGCGCCGTTGGTCGGCGCGGTGACCACGCGGCTGCCGGCGGCGTTTTCTTCGTTTACCGCGATGGCGTAGACGCTGATCCAGTCCATTACCTCGTGCGGCATCGGCGCGGCGCCTGCCGCGAGCTGGCGGCGCATGCCGGGCGCGCGGCGGCGCACGTTCAGTCCGCCCGGCAGCGTGCCCTCGATGCGCAGGCCGCGCTCGATGCACGCGTGCATCGCGTGCCAGATCGCATCCAGACCGGCATCGATGTCGGCGTCGCTGCGCCAGGCGCGCTCGTTCTCGCGCACGACTTCCGGGATCCGCAGGCGGCGCGTGCGGCCGAGCGCGAGCAGTTCCGCCGCGCTGGCGTAGGCGAGCGGCGCAGGCGCGCGCGCCGCCGCAGCGCGGTCCTCGGTCTCGCCGTCGCGCAGGATGAAGCCGCCGCCGATCGAGTAGAAGGTCGCCGCGCGCACGCTGCCGTCGGCCAGGTGCGCTTCGATGCGCAGCGCGTTGGGGTGGCGCGGCAGCGTCTCGCCGCCGCGGAACTCGATGTCCGCGTGCATCGAGAACGGCACGCGGTGCCGGCCGAGCAGGGCGATCTCTTCGTCCAGCGCGACCGCGGCGAGCAGGTCCGGCACGGTCTCGGGATCGACTTCGTCCTGGCGCAGGCCGGCGAGTCCCAGCACCACTGCCTTGTCGGTGCCGTGGCCGCGCCCGGTCAGCGCGAGCGAACCGAACAGCACCACCTTGACGCGCGACACCCGCGCGAGCTCGGGAAGTTCCTCCAGCGCGATGCGCGCGGCGCGCATCGGCCCCACGGTGTGGCTGCTGGAAGGCCCAATGCCGATCTTGAACAGGTCGAAGACGCTGATGTCCATGTCGAGGCTGCTGCGCGCTGCTAGGCGAGCCGCGCCGCGAGCCGCGCGGCATCCAGCGCCTGCGACGCGGACGATTCTGCCGCGGCGTCGGTGAGCCAGCGCGCGAGGTAATCGGCAAACGAGTTGCGCACGTAGAGATGGAAAGACGATCCGGGGCCGGCACAGTGCAGGATGACCTGCGCCTTCGTAAGCAGGGTCTGCGCGCATGTCGCCTGGCCGAAGGCGCCTGCGTGCAGGTCGAGCGCGCAGCCCTTGGCGAGTACCGCGCGCGCATCGCTGCCCGAGATCGCGATCAGCGTGCGGCTTGCCGACACCTCCACCAGCGCATGATGGACGCCGCGCAGCGCCGCCGCGAGCGCAGCCTCGATTGCCGCAGCTTCGCCAGCGGGCGCAGTGAGCAGCCATTCGTCAGGGCCGAGCCACAGCGCGCGTCGTTCTGCCGTGCCGGACACGGTATTTGCAGCCACCGGCAGCGCGAATCCCAGCGCGCCGCTCGCCGCGTCGGCAAAGGCAGGATCGGCCGCATTGCCGCGCAGGTTGAACTGCGTCGAGAACGCGATCTCGCGGATGGCGAAGCGCGCCGGCTCGGCGCTGGCGGCGGCGAAGCGATCTGCCCAGCCGGCGAGCGGGCTTGCGCGCGAGTCAGTCGATGCCGTCACGACGCATTCCCTCCGGGTCGTAGAACACCGGCGACGTCACCGTCATCGGCATGGTGCCGCGCGCGGTCACGCAATGCACCGTGCGCCCGGTCAGCGCGCGGCCGTCCGCAAGCAGCGCGAGCGCGAAACTGCCGCCCAGGTTCGGGCTTGAGTAGCTGGAGGTCACGTGGCCGATCGACGGGCTGCCGCTCACTGGGTCGAACGCCGCGCGCACGGGGTCGGCAACCAGGTGCGCGCCTTCGGCCGCGACGAAGGCGCGGTCCTCGGGCTGCAGGCCGACCAGTTGCTTGCGCCCGGCGCGTGCGGTGTCTGCGCGGCTGAACGAGCGCCGGCCGATGAAGTCCTTTTTCTTCGACACGATCCAGTCCATGCCCAGGTCCTGCGGCGTCACCGTGCCATCGGTGTCCTGGCCGACGATGATGTAGCCCTTCTCGGCGCGTAGCACGTGCATGGTCTCGGTGCCGTAGGGCGTGATGTCAAAGGGCTCGCCTGCCGCCATCACCGCCTGCCACAGCACAAGGCCGTGCCATGACGGCACGTTGATCTCGTAGGCGAGTTCGCCGCTGAAGCTGATGCGGAACACGCGCGCCGCCATCCCTGCGACCATGCCGTCTCGCCAGCTCATGAACGGGAAGGCCTGCGGAGAAAAGTCCATCTCCGGCGCCAGCGCCTGCAGGATGCGGCGCGAGTGCGGGCCGACCACCGCCACAGTGGCCCATTGCTCGGTCACCGAGGTGCAGTACACCTTCAGCTCCGGCCATTCGGTCTGCAGCCATTCCTCCAGCCAGTCCAGCACCCGCGCGGCATTGCCGGTGGTGGTGGTCATCAGAAAGCGGTCTTCGGCCAGCCGAGCGGTCACGCCATCATCGAACACCATGCCGTCGGCCTTGCACATCAGTCCGTAGCGGCACGCACCGACCGCGAGGTTCTGCCAGGCGTTGGTGTAGATGCGATCGAGGAACGTCGCGGCATCGGCGCCCTGGATGTCGATCTTGCCCAGCGTGGTGGCGTCCATGACGCCCGCGCCTGAGCGCACCGCCACGCATTCGCGCGCCACCGCGGCGTGCATGGATTCGCCTGCGCGCGGGTAGTACCACGGGCGCTTCCACTGGCCGACGTCCTCGAACACCGCGCCGTGCGCGGCGTGCCAGGCGTGCATCGGCGTGGTGCGCACCGGATCCGACATGTCGCCGCGGTCGCGCCCGGCGAGCGCACCGAAGGTCACCGGCGTGAACGGCGGGCGGAAGGTGGTGGTGCCGACCTCGGGGATGGGTTTCGCCAGCGCGTCTGCCAGCAGCGCGAGCCCGAGCATGTTCGAGGTCTTGCCCTGGTCGGTGGCCATGCCGGTGGTGGTGTAGCGCTTCGTGTGCTCGACCGAGCGGAAGCCTTCGCGCGCGGCGAGGCGGATATCGGCCTCGGTGACGTCGTTCTGCAGGTCGACGAAATGCTTGCCCGGCAGCGGCGTGGCTAGCAGCGCCTGCACCGACCATAGCGGTCGCAGGCGCAGTTCGTCGCTCGATTCGACGGCGACGGCATCGGCGCGGTGGCCCAGCGCGGCAAGCGTGCGCGCCGCGGCGGCGGCGCCATCGGCGCGCGCGCGCGTTAGCGAAAAACAGGCGTTGATCGCGCCCGCGGTTTCCATGGCCTGCGGCGTGCGCGCGGGCACGAACCCGGCGATTCCCTCGTCATAGCGCAGCGCGCCGGGCGACTGGCTGTACAGGTGCACCACCGGATTGAAGCCGCCGGAAACGAGCAAGTGGTCGCAGGCGAGGCGCTGCCGGCCGCCACCCGCGACGGCGCGAACGTCCACTTCTGTGACGCGCTTGCCGCCGTGCGCGCAGGCGACGACCTGCGAGGACAGCACCCGGATGCCGGCCTCGGTGGCGCTGCGCACGAGATCCGCATCGGCCTCGGCGCGCACGTCGACGATGTGCGTGAGGTTGCGCGCGGCGGCGTGCGCGTCCAGCGCATGGCGAAAACCGGCGTCGTTGTTGACGAAGGCGATGCCCGCACGGCCGAGCGATACGCCGTAGCGGTGCGCGTAGGCGCTCGCCGCACTCGCCAGCATGATGCCGGGCAGGTCGTTGTTGCCGAAGGCGATCGGGCGCTCGTGCGCGCCGGTGGCCAGCACCACGCGCTTCGCGCGCAGGTGCCACAGGCGCTTGCGCGCGATGCCGGGCGCGCGCCCGGGACCGAGGTGGTCGCTGCGCCGCTCCAGCGCCATCAGGTAGTTGTGGTCGTAGTAGCCGAACACCGAGGTGCGCCGCAGCAGCAGTACGTTGGCGAGCGCGTCCAGTTCGGCGGCGGCGTCGGCTGCCCATGCGCGGCCGGGGATGCCATCGACGAGGGCGGGCCGCGCCAGCAGGCTGCCGCCGGGTTCCGGCGCTTCGTCGGCGATCACCACCCTCAGCCCGGCGCGCGCCAGCGGCAGCGCCGCAGCCAGCCCCGCCGGACCCGCGCCGACCACCACGACGTCGCAATGCCAGTGCATGCGGTCGTAGATGTCCGGGTCGGGTAGCGTCGGAGCAGTGCCAAGGCCCGCAGCGGCGCGTATCGCAGGCTCGTACAGTGCCTGCCACAGGCGCTTCGGCCACTTGAAGGTCTTGTTGTAGAAGCCGGCGACGAGGATCGGCGAGGCGAGCGCATGCACCGCGCGCAGGTCGAACTCCACGCTCGGCCAGCAGTTCACGCTGGCGGCCTCCAGCCCGTCGTACAGCTCGATCTCGGTGGCGCGCAGGTTGGGTTCGGTGTACGCGCCGCGTGCCAGTTGCACCAGCGCATTGGGTTCCTCATGGCCCGCGCTGAGGAAACCGCGCGGTCGGTGGTACTTGAAGCTGCGCGCCACCACGTGCACGCCGTTGGCGAGCAGCGCCGAGGCGAGCGTATCGCCGGCGCAGCCCTGGTACCGGCGCCCATTGAACGTGAACGCGAGCGGGTGGCCGCGGTCGATGCTGCCGCCCTGCGCGAGCCGGAACGCGCCCGTGCTCACGTAGCCTCCGCGGGCCGCGGCTCGCCCGGCTTCCATGTCGCGCGGATCTCGTGCGTCACGGTGTGGCGCGCGGCGTTGAACCAGCGCCGGCAGCCGTGGCTATGTACCCAGCGCTCGTCGAACATGCCTTTGGGGTTGTCGCGCATGAAGAGGTACTGGCCCCATTCCTCGTCGGAGAGGGCATGCGGGTCCTTCGGGTAGGCGAGGTGCGCCTGTCCGCCGTAGGCGAACTCGGTCTCGTCGCGCATGCCGCACCAGGGGCAGCGGATCAGCAGCATCAGTGCGCCACCGCCGCCGCGCCGTGCTCGTCGATCAGCGCGCCGCTGCTGAAGCGCTCGAGCGCGAACGGCGCGTTCAGTGCATGCGGCCGGCCGGTTGCCAGCGTGTGCGCGAACACCCAGCCGGATCCCGGCGTCGCCTTGAATCCGCCGGTGCCCCAGCCGCAGTTGATGTACAGGCCCTTGACCGGCGTCGCCGAGATGATCGGCGACGCGTCCGGGCAGACGTCGACGATGCCGCCCCAGCTGCGCAGCATGCGCACGCGGCTGAGGATGGGAAAGAGCTCGATCAGCGCGGCCATCTGGTGCTCGATGACGTGGAACGAGCCGCGCTGGCTGTAGGAATTGTAGGCGTCGATTCCCGCGCCGATCACCAGCTCGCCCTTGTCCGACTGGCTCAGGTACACGTGCACCGCGTTGGACATCACCACGCAGGGGTGGATCGGCTTCAGCGGTTCCGAGACCAGCGCCTGCAGCGCATGGCTCTGCAGCGGCAGCCGCACGCCCGCCATCGCGGCCAGCACCGAACTGTGCCCGGCGGCGACGATCCCGACCGTGGGCGCGAGGATGGTGCCGCGCGTGGTCTGCACGCCGGTGACGCGGCCATCCTCGCGCAGGATTCCGGTGACTTCGCAGTTCTGGATGATGTCGACGCCGAGCGCGTCGGCGGCGCGCGCGTAGCCCCAGGCGACCGTGTCGTGCCGGGCGGTGCCGGCGCGGCGCTGCAGCGTCGCGCCCAGCACCGGGTAGCGCGCCGAACGCGAGATGTCGATGATCGGGCAGAACGCCTTCACTTCCTCGGGCGTCAGCCATTCGGCGTCGATGCCGTTCAGGCGGTTGGCTTCCACCCGGCGCACGGCCTCGCGCACGTCGCCGAGGTTGTGCGCGAGGTTCAGCACGCCGCGCTGGCTGAACATCAGGTTGATGTTCAGCTCGTCG
Organism: Burkholderiales bacterium; assembly: GCA_050248795.1. Taxonomy (GTDB): domain Bacteria; phylum Pseudomonadota; class Gammaproteobacteria; order Burkholderiales; family SG8-39; genus CAZTDU01. Next base: position 100,913 of record JBFWRS010000007.1, read on the forward strand.
TTCAGGCCTTCCCAGAGTTTCAGCGCATGTTCGTACAGCGCCGCGCTTTCGTTCCAAAGGTAATTGGAGCGGATGATGGTGGTGTTGCGCCCGGTGTTGCCGCCGCCGATCCAGCCCTTCTCGAGCACGGCGATGTTCTTCATGCCGTGGTTCTTCGCCAGGTAGTAGGCAGTGGCGAGGCCGTGCCCGCCGCCGCCTATGATCAGCGCGTCGTAGCGCGGCTTCGGCGCGGCATCGCGCCAGAAGGGCTGCCAGCCCTGGTGGCCGGCAAGCGCCTGCTGCATCAGGCTGAAGAGTGAGAATCGCTGCATGCTTGGAGAGTGCCGCCGGTTTTGCGTCCGGTGCCGCAGTCTAGCCTGCGTGACCGCAGCAAGCCATGCCAGGACGTTATACCGGAAGGCCTATTTCCTATTTCCCGGGAATGGCTTGCCCGCCTACCATCGTCACCTGATCTGAACTCGCAACCATCGGGATCTTCCATGTCCGCACAGCTTGCCTCTCCGTCCGCAGAAACGTCCTGGCTGCCCGAAGGCACCGACCTGGTCGAGTGGTATTACGAGCAGGGCTACTCGGACGGGCTGCCGGTGGTGCCGCCGACGCCGGAGAAGGTGGAAGCGATGCTCGCCGCGCTGGGCGGCGAGCCCGACAAGGTCGAATGCCGCGTGCCGCCGCGCTGGGGCGGGCTGACGCGGCAGGTGCTGGCAGTGAACCTGGTGATGGCCGGCTGCAAGCCTTCGTACGCGCCGGTGGTGCGCGCGGCGATGCTGGCGCTGTGCGAGACCGCGTTCAACCTGAACGGCGTGCAGGCGACCACGCACATGGCCTCGCCGCTGCTGGTGGTGAACGGTCCCATCGCGCGCGAAATCGGCATGAACGGCGGCTGCAATGCCTTCGGCTCGGGAAACCGCGCCAACGCCACCATCGGCCGCGCCATCAGGCTGATCCTGCTCAACGTCGGCGGCGGCTGGCCGGGCGACCTGGACAAGAGCGCGCTCGGCAACCCGACCAAGTACACCTATGCGGTTTGCGAGAACGAGGAAACGAGCCCGTTCGCGCCCTACCATGTCGAGAAGGGTTTCGCCGCCGAGGATTCGACCGTGTTCGTCATGGCGGCCGAGGCGCCGCACAGCGTCACCAACCACGTCGCCAACGACCCGCAGGGAATCCTCGATTCGATCTGCTCGGCGATGAGCACGATCGCGCACAACAACGCGGTGTCCAGCGGCAACTGCGCGGTGGTGCTCGGCCCCGAGCATGCGGCGACGATCGCCAAGCATGGCTGGAAGAGGAACGACATCAAGTCGTACCTGTGGATGTACGCCGGCAACAAGTTCCGCGAACTGGCCTTCGAGCACCGCTACGGCAAGGTCTACAACCGCAGCCTGCCGGTGTGGTACCGGCGCGACCTCGATTCGCACATCCCCATCGTGCCCAGCCCCGAGAACATCCATCTTTTCGTCATCGGCGGCGAGGCCGGGCGCTTCTCCGCATTCATCCCGGGCTGGGGGCACATGACTTCCCCCGTGCTGCGCGAGATCGAGCGCGACGGCGTCGCCGCGGCGAAGCGCGACGGCGGGCCGCGCTGCGTCGACGGCACCTGTTTTCTGTGAAGGAGTCTGATATGACTGCTGCAACGAAAGACCGGGGCCGCCGCGTGGCGGCCTACGACCCCAGGGGCGTGGTCAGCGCCGACGAGCGCGCGATCGCGCCGCGCGTCGGCAAGCTGGACGGGCTGCGCATCGGGATCCTCGACAACACCAAGTGGAACGCCAACAAGCTGCTGCGCGCGGTGCGCGACCAGATGCAGTCCGGGCACAAGCTCGGCGCGGTGAACTACTACCGCAAGGAAAGCTTTTCGCGCTTCGCCGACCCTGCGCTGATCGAGCAGATCCGCGCCGAGAACGACCTGGTATTCACCGCAATCGGCGACTGAGGCTCGTGCACGTCGTGCTGTATGCATGACGGTTACAGCCTTGAATCGCTGGGCGTGCCTACCGCGGTGATCGTCACCACCACGTTCCTGCACGAGGCGCGGGTGCAGCGCGCCGCGCTCGGCATGAAGGGCCTGCTGCCCGTGGTGATCGAGCATCCGCTGTCTTCGCTGACCGACGAGGAGATCCGCGGCCGCGCGGCCGACGCGCTCGGCCAGGTGGTGAAGGTCTGGCAGGGAACCTACGCCGAGCCGGCGTGAGCGGGGCGCTGGATGGCGTGACGGTGCTGGACCTGACGCGCTTCCTGTCGGGTCCGCACTGCACGCTGCTGCTGGCCGGCCTTGGCGCGGATGTCATCAAGATCGACGATCCGGCCGGCGGCGACCCGACCGCCGGCGCGCCGCCGCTGGTGGGCGAGCACGGTGTGTCGTTTTCGCGCGCCTCCAACGAGGATTACGGCATCGCCTACCTGAAGCGCGCGCGCGGCAAGCGCTCGGCGACGCTGGACCTGAAGAAGCCGCAGGGCAGGGAGCTTTTCCTGCGCCTGGCCGAGCGCGCCGATGTGGTGATGGAGAACTTCCGCCCCGGCGTCGCCGAGCGCCTGGGCATCGGCTACCCGGTGCTGCAGGCGCGCAATCCGCGCATCGTCTACTGCGCGCTCACCGGCTACGGCTCGAGCGGGCCGGACCGCGAACTGAAGGCCTACGACCTGATGGCGCAGGCCGCCTCCGGCCTGATGGGCATCACCGGCGAGCCGGATGGTGCGCCGATGAAGACCGGCGCGCCGCTCTCCGACATGATCGCCGGCAGCTACGCGGCGCTCGGCATCCTGTCCGCGCTGGTGGAGCGCAACCGCTCGGGGCTGGGACAGGCGATCGACGTTTCGATGGTGGATTGCCTGTTTTCGATGATGATGGACGAGCCGCTGGATTGCTATGCGCAGCTCGGCCTGCAGGCGCGCCAGGGCAACCGCATCATGCGTTTCTCGCCGTTCAATGCCTATGCCGCGCGCGACGGCTGGGTGGCGATAGGCGCCGCCACGCCGGGCGACTGGCCGCGGCTGCTGAAGGTGATGGGACGCGAGGACCTCGTCGAGCACGCGGACCTGAAGCGGCTCGAATGGCGGCTCGCCAACAATGCCGAGGTCGACCGCCTGGTCGGCGAATGGACCGCGCGGCACGAGGTCGCGGAGATCGTCGCGCAACTTGGCGCCGCGGACATCGCCTGCAGCCCGGTGCGCACGCCCGAGCAGGCGATCGCCTGGCCGCACCTGCGCGAGCGCGGCATGGTGCAGGAGCTGGCGCGTCCGGATGGAACGGCTACCGGCGTGGTGGCCGCGGGCTTCCCGTTCAAGCTGAGCCGCTCGGCAGCCGCGCACGCGCAGCCGGCGCCGGTGCCCGGCGCACACACCGGCGAGGTGCTGGAACACTACCTCGGCATTGGCGCCGAAGAGTTCGCGCAGCTCAGGCGCGACGGCGTGGTGTGATCCCGCCGCGAGGGGCGAATGCTGCCGCGGCCTAGCGGCAGACCAGTACCGGGATCTTCGAGTGCGTCAGCACCTTCGTCGTCTCGCTGCCGAGCAGCAGGCCGGCGAGTCCGGTGCGGCCATGCGAGGCCATGACGATGAGGTCGCACTTGCCGCTGCGCGCGGCGCCGAGGATCGCCTTCCACGGTTCGCCGCCGGTGACGGCCCTGGTCTTCACCGGCACACCCTTGGCTGCCGCTGCGACTGCGTCGAGCACGCGCTTCGATTCCTTTTCCACCATGCGCTTGTATCCGGCGGCGGTGAGCATCGGCACCGCGGCGATCGCCTCGCCGTAGACCGGCGGATAGTACGGCGCGACCACGTACAGGCCGGTGATGTCGGCACCGGTGGTCTTGGCAAGCTGCAGGGCCATCTTGATGGCCTTCATCGAAAGCTTGGTGCCGTCCGTGGGAACCAGGATGTGCTTGAACATTGCGTACTCCTCGCGTTGGACTGGGGCAAAGCCTAGGCCCTAGGGTACCGGTCATTCTTGACACAGATCAATCGTGCACCCTGCATCGGAATAAAATCGGCACGTGAACGCCCCCGACGCCATGAAGGCCGCGAAAGTCGAGCTCGATCTCGAAGGCATGACCTGCGCCGCCTGCGCGACGCGCATCGAGACAGTGTTGAACCGGATGCCGGGTGTCGAGGCGAGCGTCAACTTCGCCACCGAGAAAGCCGCGGTGAACTTCGATGCCACGGCGCTGGATGCGGAGCGGCTGATCGCGGCGGTGCGCGACATCGGCTATGACGCGCACGTCTCGGTCGAGGGCGAACTGCGCGACCGCTCGGCCGAGCACCGCAGGGCACTCGTGGATTTCGCCATCGCGGCGGCGCTCGCGGCGCCGTTCCTGGTCGAGATGGTGTCGATGTTCACCGGCAGGCACCACCTGCTGCCGCTGTGGCTGCAGTGGCTGCTGGCGACGCCGGTGCAGTTCTGGAGCGGGCGCCGCTTCTACGTCGGCAGCTGGAAGGCGCTGCGCGGCGGCAGCGCGAACATGGACGTGCTGGTCGCCATCGGCACCTCTGCCGCGTACGGCTTTTCCACCGCGGTGCTGTTCCTCGGCCTCGCCGAGCACGTGTACTTCGAGGCCGGCGCCACGGTGATCGCGCTGGTGCTGCTGGGCAAGTACCTCGAGGCGCGCGCGAAGGCGAAGGCCGCCAATGCGCTCGAGGCGCTGGTGCGCCTGCAGCCGCGTACTGCATGGGTGGAGAAGGACGGCAGGCTCGAGGAAGTGCCGATCGACTCGCTTGCGCGCGGCGATGCGTTCGTCGTGCGCCCCGGCGACCAGGTGCCGGTGGATGCGCGCGTAGAGGGCGGCGAATCGACGGTGGACGAGGCGATGCTCACCGGCGAAAGCCTGCCGGTCGCCAAGCGCGCGGGCGATCGCGTCTACGCCGGCACGGTGAACGCGGGCGGCGCGCTGCATTGCCGCGCCACCGGCCTGGGGCGCGATACGGTGCTCTCCGGCATCATCCGGCTGGTCGCGTCCGCGCAGGCTTCGAAGCCGCCGGTGCAGCGGCTGGTCGACAAGGTCTCCGCGGTATTCGTACCCGCGGTGCTGGTGGTGGCTGCGATCACCTTCGGCGCGTGGCTATGGATCAGCGGCGAAATCGGCGCCGCGCTGGTGCCCGCGGTCGCGGTGCTGGTCATCGCCTGTCCCTGCGCGCTCGGGCTGGCGACACCCACCGCGCTGATGGTCGGCATAGGCCGCGCGGCCAAGGCCGGCATCCTGATCCGCAACGCCGAGGCGCTCGAGGGCGCAGAGAAGCTCGACACCATGGTGCTGGACAAGACCGGCACGCTGACCCGCGGCAGGCCGGTGGTGACCGGCGTGCAGGCGGCGACAGGCGCAAACGAGGCAGAGCTGCTGCAGGTGGCGGTGACGCTGGAGAAGCCCTCCGAGCACCCGCTCGCGCGCGCAATCCTCGCCTGTCCCGCGGCGGCCGGCATCGCGGCGCTCGCGGCCGAAGGCTTCCAGGCGAACGGCGGGCGCGGCGTGTCGGCGCGCATCGGCGGAGAACTGGCGAAACTCGGCTCGGCGGAGTTCGTCGGCGCCGAGCAACCCGCGGCGATGCGCGGCACGGTGGTCGGCGTTGCGCACGGCGGCAGGCTGCTCGGATGGATTTCGCTGGAAGACGAACTGCGGGAATCGACCCCGGCTGCGCTGGCGCGGCTGCAGGCGCTGGGCGTCGCGCCGGTGATCCTGTCCGGCGATCGCGGCGAAGCGGTGGCTGCGGTCGCCGAACGGCTGGGCATCGCGCGCTGGAAGGGCGGCGTGCTGCCGGAAGGCAAGCTCGCCGAGATCCAGGCGCTGCAGGGTGAAGGCAGGCGGGTCGGCATGGCCGGCGACGGCGTCAACGACGCGCCGGCGCTCGCGCGCGCCGACGTCAGCTTCGCGCTCGCCGGCGGCACCGGCGTGGCGATCGAAACCTCGGACCTGACGCTGATGCGGGATGACCTTGGCGGCGTTGCCGACGCAATCGAACTTTCGCGCGCGACGCTGTCGAAGATAAGGCAGAATCTTTTCTTTGCATTCATCTACAACGCGCTGGGCATTCCCCTTGCGGCGGCAGGCCTGCTGAACCCGGTGATTGCGGGCGCGGCGATGGCCTTGAGTTCGGTATCCGTGGTGTCGAACTCGCTGCTGCTGAACCGCTGGAAGCCCGGAGGAAAGGACTGATCGTGGAAGACGTGGAATTCAAGGTCGAAGGCATGGACTGCCAGGGCTGCGTCAAGAGCGTCACGCGCATGCTGACCGGCGTGAAGGGCGTGTCGAAGGTCGAGGTGTCCCTCGAGCAGGCGAAGGCGAACGTGAGCTTCGATCCCGCGCTCGCGCAATTGGCGGATCTCAAGCGCGCCGTCGAGCGCGCCGGCTTCAAGGCGCCGTAAGGACCTGCCTCAGCCCGCGCGCTTCGCGTCCATCAGCACGAACGCGATCCGCGCGGTCTTCGTCGAACGGTTCGCCCAGGCGTGGTTGGTGCCGCGCTGCACCAGCACGTCGCCGGCGCGCATCAGCGTTTCGCCTTCGTCCATCACCGCCCAGATCTCGCCCTCGAGGATGATGGCGTAGTCGATGGTGTCGGTGCGGTGCATGCCGGGGTGCTTGCCCTCGCGCTTGTCGTGCGTGGCGTCGACGAAAATGCCGCCGAAGGTGGCGTGCAGCCGGCGCCGCAGTTCCGCGGGATCCGCCGGCTCGGGCGGGAAATCGATGATGCGAAGTATGGTGCCGCCGCCCTTGGGCGGCAGGATGCCCTTGTGCGCGGCGACGCTGTCGGGCGCGTCGATCGGCGGCGGCGAGGTTTCGGTGCGCCAGACGTTCACCGCGCGGTAGCCCGGGCGTTCCGGCACGGTGCGGATGGATGCTGCGGGGGCGTCCTCGACGATGCGCGAGCGCCCCTGGGCGTCGTCGCCGGTGACGATGCGGCGGATCTGCGGAAGTTGTTCGCTCATGGGGCGACAGGATACCTGCTCGCGACCGCGACGCGGTTCCACGTATTGATCACCACGCCCAGCCATTCGACCGCGGCGATCTCCTGTTCCGACAGCGCCGCCGCCGCGTCGGCGTAGACGGCGTCGGGCACCTGGCCGTCGGCGACCTGCGTGATCGATTCCACCAGCGCGAGCGCGGCGCGCTCCTTCGCATCGAAGTAGGCGGTTTCGCGCCAGCCCGGCAGCACGCTGATGCGGTCGGTCGACTCGCCGCACGCGAGCGCGTCGCGCGTATGCAGCCTGACACAGTAGGCGCAACCGTTGAGTTGCGAGGCACGCAGGCGCAGCAGGTGGGAAAAGCCCTCGGCGATTCCCGCCGAGGCGGCGAGCTCGTTGGCGAGGTTGCTCAGGTTCCTCACCGCCTGGTAGAGCCGGGGCGCGAGCTTGCCGAGGTTCAATCGCGTGTCCTGCATGGCATCCTTTCGTGTTCGTTGTGCGCTGGGCGCTATACTCGCAGCGCCGCCTGTCGCAGGCGGCAATCATCGTACCCAACGGAGCCGATCCATGAAAGCCAGTCTCGCAGCCGGACTCACCGGCAGCAAAACCATCACGGTCGACGAAGATCGCTGCATATCGTTCATGGGCCGCGAGGGCATGGTGTACGCCACGCCACGCGTGGTGAGCGACGTGGAATACACCTGCCTGGAGTTCCTGCTCACGCACCTGGATCCGGGCGAGGCGTCGGTCGGCACGCACGTCAGCATCGACCACCTGGCGGCGACGCCGCTGGGCATGCAGGCGACGGTCGAGTTCACCATCACCGCGGTCGAGAAGCGCCAGGTGACGTTCGCGTTCACGGTGCGCGACGCGCTCGAGGAGTGCGCGCGCGGCACGCACGTGCGCTTCGTCGTCGATGTGGCGAAGACGAAGGAGCGCCTCGCCGCCAAGCGCGCCAAGGCCGGGATGAAGTAGGCGTGAGGCCCGGCCGGCGCGCGTTCCTCGCCGGTTCGGCAGCGCTTGCCTGCGCGCCGCTGCTGCAGGCGCGGGCAGATGTGCGCGGTATCCGGCAGGGGCGCGAGGTCGAGCTTGTCGCGGCGCCGGCGACGCTGAACGTCGTCGGCGCGCAGTACCCGGACACCGCGGTCTGGGCCTTCAATCGCAGCCTTCCCGGCCCCTTGATCGAGGCGGTGCAGGGCGAGACGCTGCGCGTGCGGCTGCGCAACCGGCTGCCCGAGGAAACCACCGTGCACTGGCACGGCATCCGCCTGCCGAATGCGATGGATGGCGTGCCGCACCTGACGCAGCCTCCGGTGCCGCCGGGCGGCGAGTTCGTCTACGAGTTCGCGCTGCCTGACGCCGGCACCTACTGGTACCACCCGCACGCAAACTCCAGCGGCCAGCTCGGCCGCGGGCTGTACGGTGCGCTGGTGGTGAAGGCGCGCGATGACGTGCTCGCGGACCACGACCAGGTGCTGGTGCTGTCGGACTTCCGCATGGATCGCGAGGCGCGCATCGACACCCGGTTCGCGCATCCGCACGACCGCAGCCACGACGGCCGCGTCGGCAACACGGTGATGGTGAACGGGCGGGTCGGCGGCAGCCTCGCCGCGCTGCCGGGACAGCGCTGGCGGCTGCGCCTCGTGAACGCGGCCAACGCGCGCATCTTCCGCCTGCGCTTCGAGGGGCACGAGCCGGTCGTCGTCGCGCTGGACGGGCATGCGGTCGAGCCCCATCGCGAGCCGGCAGGCATCGTGCTCGGGCCGGGCATGCGCGCCGACGTGCTACTCGACATGAGCGGCTCGCCTGGGTCGCGCCACCGCATCCTCGACGACTGGTACCGCGGGCGCGCCTACCACCTGCTCGACATCGACTACCGCGACGCGCCGTCGCAGGGCGGCGCCGGCGGTGAGCCGCCGCGCGCGCCGCGCGCCAATCCGCTCGCCGAGCCGGACCTCGGGCGAGCCGAGCGCCTGCAACTGGTGCTGGGCGGCGGCGCGATGAGCCCGGCACTGATGCGTGCGGCGCCGGAAGAACGCCGCGCGCTCGCCGAGCGCATGCGCGCGGGCGGGCTGTGGACCATCAACGAGCACTCGCACCTCGGCCACGCGCATGCGCCGCTCTACACGCTGGCGCATGGGCGCAGCTACGTGTTCGAGGTGCTGAACGACACCGCCTGGCACCATCCGCTGCACATCCACGGCATCGCCTTCCGCGTGCTGTCCGAGCCGCGCAGGCCATGGCGCGACACGGTGCTGCTGGCGCCAGGGGCGCGCGCCGAGCTCGCCTTCGTCGCCGACAATCCGGGCGACTGGATGATCCACTGCCACATCCTCGAACACCAGGAGTCCGGCATGATGGCCTCGATGCGAATCCAGTAAACTCGATTCAGCGCCTGCCGTACGTGCGGGCGCGGCGGCGCAACCGGAGGCGTGATCGCATGAGCAGGTACCTGGTACGGCAATCCGACGTCGCCCCGTATTCGCCCGCGAACCACACCGGCACGCGCAACTTCCGCCTCATCGGCGCCGAGACCGTGGGCGCGAAGCAGCTCGAGGTGCTGGTCGGCGAGATCGAGCGCGGCAAGGGCGCGCTGCCGCACGCGCACCCGGGCATCGAGCAGGCCTGCTACATGCTTGAGGGCAGCGCGCACGTGGAGGTGGGCGGCGAAGCCTTCGACATGGCCGCGGGCGAGGCGTGCTTCTTCCCGGCGGACGTGCCGCACCGGGTCGAGGTGACCAGCGCGCGCGCGCGGCTGCTGGTGGTCTACGCGCCGCCGTACGAAGAGAACCCCGCGCGCGTGCTGCGGCAGGGCTGAGCGGCATGGATTTCGCGTATAGCGCAGAGCAGGAACGCATCCGCGAGGCGATTGCGAAGCTCTGCGCGCAGTTCGGCGACGATTACTGGCTGGCGAAGGACGCCGAGGGCGGCTTTCCGGTGGAACTGCACCAGGCGCTGGCGCGCGACGGCTGGCTCGGCATCGCGATGCCGGAAGCCTACGGCGGCGCGGGCTTGGGCATCGCCGAGGCGGCGCTGATGATGCAGGCGATCGCAGAGTCGGGCGCCGGGTTCTCCGGCGCCTCGGCAGTGCACATGAACATCTTCGGCCTTAATCCGGTGGTGGTGTTCGGTACCGAGGAGCAGAAGCGGCGCATGCTGCCGCCGCTGATCGCCGGGAAGGAGCGCTCCTGCTTCGCGGTGACCGAACCGAACACCGGCCTGAACACCACGCGCATCAAGACCAAAGCCGAGAAGCGCGGCGACCGCTACATCGTGTCCGGGCAGAAAGTGTGGATCTCCACCGCGCAGGTTGCCGAGAAGATCCTGCTGCTGGCGCGCACCACGCCGATCGAGGACTGCGCGACACCCCAGCACGGGCTGACGCTCTTCTACACCGACTTCGACCGCAGCCACGTCGAAGTGCGCGAGATCGGCAAGATGGGCCGCAAGGCGGTGGATTCCAACCAGGTGTTCTTCGACGGCATGCCGATTCCCGAGGAAGACAGGCTGGGCGAGGAGGGCAGGGGGTTCGAATACATCCTGCACGGCATGAATCCGGAGCGCATCCTGATCGGCGCGGAATCGGTGGGCCTGGGGCGATGCGCGCTGGCGCGGGCCACGCAGTACGCCAGGGACCGCGTCGTGTTCGACCGTCCGATCGGCAGGAACCAGGGCATACAGCATCCGCTGGCCGCGAACTGGATGGCGCTCGAAGCCGCGAACCTGATGGTGATGAAGGCGGCGTGGCTCTACGACCAGGGCAAACCCTGCGGCGCCGAGGCGAACGCCGCCAAGTACCTCGCGGGCGAGGCGAGCTTCGATGCCTGCCAGCAGGCGGTGATGACGCATGGCGGCTTCGGCTACGCGAAGGAGTACCACGTCGAGCGGTATCTGCGCGAATCCTTCGTCGGGCGCATCGCCCCGGTGAGCC
>JBFWRS010000008.1:0-99135 GCA_050248795.1 Burkholderiales bacterium
TCGGCTTCACCCTGCCCGGCTATTCCTCTATCCCGGCGCCGGACTCCAACCACGCGCGCATGGCCGGGCTTACCGGCAGGCGCATCGTCGACATGGTGTGGGAGGACCTGAAGCCCTCGGACTTCCTGTCCCGCGGCTCGTTCGACAACGCGATCACCACGCTGATGGCGATGGGCGGCTCGACAAACGCGATCGTGCACCTGGTCGCGATGGCCGGCCGCGCCGGCCTTGCCTTCCCGCTGGAGCGCTACAACGAAATCGCGGCGAAGGTGCCGGTGATCGCCAACGTTCGACCCTCGGGCGCGAAGTACCTGATGGAGGACTTCTTCTACGCCGGCGGCCTGCGCGCCCTGCTCTGGCAACTGAAGGACCTGCTGGACCTGGACGCGAAGACGGTAAACGGCAGGACGCTCGGCGAAAACATCAGGGACGCCAGGGTCTGGAACGCCGACGTCATCCTGCCGCGCGACAAGCCCCTGAAGAAGTCCGACGCCATCGTCATGCTGCGCGGAACCCTGGCCCCGGATGGGGCCGTCCTGAAAGCGAGCGCCGCCGACCCGAAGCTGCTCAAGCACACCGGCAAGGCCGTGGTGTTCGAGGACTACAACGACATGGCGGCGAGGATCGACCGCGACGACCTGGAGGTCGACGCCGATTCCGTCCTGGTGCTAAAAATGTCCGGGCCGCTGGGCGGCCCCGGCTTCCCGGAGTGGGGCATGCTGCCGATGCCGAGGAAGCTGGTGAAGCAGGGCGTGAAGGACATGGTGCGGATCTCCGACGGGCGCATGAGCGGCACCAGCTACGGCACCTGCGTGCTGCACGTTGCGCCGGAAGCCTACGTCGGCGGCCCGCTCGCCTTCGTACAGACCGGGGACCTGATCGAGCTGGACGTGGAGAAGAAGGCCATCAACCTGAAGATCTCCGACGAGGAAATGGCGAGGCGCAAGGCGGCGTGGAAGCGCCAGCCGCCCAAGTATGAGCGTTCATACGGGGCCATCTTCTCGCGCCACGTGAAGCAGGCGAACGAGGGTTGCGACTTCGATTTCCTCGAGGGAACCGCGCCAACCGCGGAGCCCGAGATCCACTAGATTTTCAGCGGCGCATCCGGCAGCTCGTTCGGGTTTGCCGCATCTCCGGCCGGGAAGTGCGTCGCGAGGAGGTCGCTTACCGCGGCCAGGCCGGCCAGCATCCCGGCTTCATGGCGCCCCGCGGCGAACTCGCGCTGCATCGCGCCGCATATCGTCTCCCAGGCCGTGGCACCTACCCGCGCGTGTATGCCGCGATCGGCGACGATCTCGACCCGCCGGTCGGCAAGCAGCAGGTAGATCAGCACGCCGGCGTTGTCTTCCGTGTCCCACACGCGCAGGTGCGTGAAGTGCTCGATCGCGCGCTGGCGCGCGCTGCGCCCGAACACCAGCGCCGGCAGCGGCAGGCCGCCTTCGATGACCACGCGCAGTTCGCCGCGGTGGCGGCGCTCCCCGGCGGCGACCGCGCGCTCGATCGCCGCCAGCGTCGCGGACGGAAACTCGCGGCGCAGCGTCAGTTCGTCGAGCAGCAGGTGCCTGATCCAGCGCATCGTGACTCCTACCAGCGTCCGGAGGCGCCGCCGCCACCGAAGCCGCCTCCGCCGCCGCCAAAACCGCCGCCGCGCGAGCCGCCACCCGACCAGCCGCCGACGCCGGCCGCACCCCGGCCAAGGCCGGCATAGGTGATGACGAAACCGATGATGCCGAATATCGCCGCCGCCACCGCGCCGAACAGGAACCAGGCGCCGACGCCGAGTATGCCGCCGGTCGCCACTGCACCGAGGAAGCGCCCGAAGATCGCCTTGAGGATGCCGGCAGCGATGAATGCGAACACCAGCAACGGCACTACCTGGTCTGCCGCGTCCTGCGCGCCGCCGGCGCCGGCCTGCGGCGGTGGCAGCTTCTCGCCCTCGGCGAGGCGGATCAACTGCTCGACGCCATCGCGTATGCCGCCGTGGAAATCGCCGGCGCGCAAGCGCGGCGTGATCCGCTCCTCGATCACGCGCCTCGCTACCGCATCCGGGATCACGCCTTCCAGGCCGTAACCCACCTCGATGCGCACCCGGCGATCCTCCTTCGCCACCAACAGGATCAGGCCGTCGTCCACGCCCTTCCTGCCGATCTTCCAGGCCTCGGCTACGCGGATCGAATACTGCTCGATCTCCTCTGGTTTCGTTGTCGGCAGCATCAGCACCGCGAGCTGGCTGCCGCGCTGCTTTTCCCAGGTGGCGATGCGCGCTTCCAGCGCCGCCTTCTGCTGCGCATTCAGCGTGCCGGTCAGGTCTGTGACGCGCGCCGCGAGCGGCGGCACCGGCACCTCGGCACGCGCGGTGCCAAACACCGCCGCGAGGGCGAGCAGCGCGGCGAGCAGGTGCCGCATCGGCGCAGCCCTACTTTGCCGCGGGCTTGCTGAAATCGACCTTGGGCGGCGCAGCGATCGCCTTCTCGTCCTCGACCGTGAAGTTCGCCTTGGTCTTGTAGCCGAACAGCATCGCCGTGAGGTTGCTCGGAAACTGGCGCGCGAGCGTGTTGTACGCCTGCACCGCCTTGATGTAGCGACCGCGCGCCACCGTGATGCGGTTCTCCGCGCCGGCGAGCTCGGCACGCAGTTCGCCGAACTCCCTGGTCGCCGTGAGCTGCGGGTAGTTCTCCGCCACCGCCAGCAGGCGCGACAGCGCGCCGGTCATCTGCGCCTGCGCGGCCTGGAACTTCGCGAATGCCGCCGCGTCGTTGACGAGCTCGGGCGTCGCCTTGATGGCACTGACCGAGGCACGCGCATTGGTCAGCTCCACCAGCGTGCTCTTCTCGAAGTCCGCGGCCCCCTGCACGGTGGCGACCAGGTTCGGGATCAGGTCGGCGCGCCTCTGGTAATTGTTCAGCACCTCGGACCAGGCGGCGGTCACGCCCTCGTCCAGGCGCTGGAAGTCGTTGTAGCCGCAGCCGGTTAGGGACAGGGCGAGGGCCAGGGCAAGCAGGAATCTGCGCATGAAAGACCTCTTCTGGCGTGCCGAATGCACGCGGCCCAGTGTATATGGGAACGCGCCCGGCAAGGCTCAAGTGCCCGAACCTGATGCACCGAGCGGGACGCAGGCCCGCCGGCGACTAGAATCGACGCCAATCAACGCTCCGGATTGCCGGAGACAAAGGACTCGCCCACGCATGCATGCGCCCGACGCACCGCCAACAGACATCGCCGCCCGCACGCTGGAAGACTACGAGCGCAGCGCACGCCGCTTCTGGGAGGGCACGCGAGACCACGATGTCAGCCAGAACATCGACGCACTGCTGCGGCATGTCGAAGGCAGGCCGCCGTTCACGATCCTCGATCTGGGCTGCGGGCCCGGGCGCGACCTGAAGCGCTTCACCGACCTGGGCCACGTCGCGGTAGGGCTGGATGGCGCGCCGCAGTTCGTGCAGATGGCGCGCGAATACAGCGGCTGCGAAGTCTGGCAGCAGGACTTCCTCGCGCTGGCGCTGCCACCGGCGCGCTTCGACGGCATCTTCGCCAACGCGACGCTGTTTCACGTGCCGACGCGCGAACTGCCGCGCGTGCTCGGGCAGCTGCGCGCCGCCCTGAAACCGCGCGGCGTGCTGTTCGCGTCAAACCCCCGCGGCAACAACGAGGAAGGCTGGAACCGCGGACGCTACTGCGCCTATCACGACCTCGACGCGTGGCGCAGCCATGTCACCGCTGCCGGCTTCACCGAACTCGAGCACTACTACCGGCCGCCCGGCCTGCCTCGCGAGCAGCAGCCGTGGCTGGCGAGCGTGTGGCGTAGAATGAATTGATAAACCTACCGGAGACCCACATGGCCAAAGGCCAGTTGCGCAGCAACAAGGAAAAGAAGAAGCCCAAACAGGTGAAAAAGGCCGCAACCGCGCCTTCATCATCGATCATCACGCACCGCATCGAGCCACGCCAGCCCGGCAAGCGCTGACCGGCGCAGCCGCACCGCGGCAATCCGGCTGGAACTAATCAGCCATATCCCTGCCTCAGTTTCATGACCCGCAACGCTGCTTTTCGCGTCGTCTACCCGTCCGGACAGCCCATGGGCTGGCTGCAGAAGGCGGTCGCGCTCGTGGTGCTGTGCGCCGTCGTGGTGCTGGGCTTCTTCTTCCTCACCATGGCGCTGGTGGCCGGCGCGATACTCGCCGCCGTCATCCTGCTGCGCCTGTGGTGGCTGAAGCGCAAGCTGCGCAGCGCGGCGGTTTCAGGCACCTACGAAGGCGACTACGTCGTCATCGAACAGGCGCGCGAAGACGAGCCGCCGCGGGGCCGACGCGAGCCCTGAGCCGCGCCGCGCGCGGCGCGGCTAGCCCCTGGCGAGGCGCTCGACCGTCTCGCGCCCGACTTCCAGCTTCTCGCCTGCCCTGAGGATGTCCTCCCAGGTGTTGGTGTCAACCTCGATGCCGTCCTTCACGCGCCTCGCGCGCGTCTCGCGCTCCGGCTCGCCGGCGATGCGCACCCTGTCCGCGCCGGGCGCGGGTGGCGACCTGCGCAGGAATTCGATGAACGCCGCAGTCTCGGCCGCAAACACCTCTGCCGTTCCCATGCGTGCCGGATCGACCAGGATGGTGAGCATGCCGTTCCAGACGCGCTTCTTCGAGCGGTCGTCGGAATGCCAGGTGCCACCGCCGGTGAGCGCGCCGCCGAGCAGCTCGCACACCACCGCGAGGCCGAAGCCCTTGTGCAGGCCGAAGGTGCGCAGCGCGCCAAAGGGTGCGACTACGCCGAACTTCGGGTCCGGCGTGGGCTGGCCCTTGTCGTCGATCAGCCAGTCCGGCGACACCTTCTCGCCCTTGTTGTGCGCGACGCGGATCTTGCCCTGCGCCACCGCGCTGGTCGCCATGTCGAGAATGAACGGCGGCTCGCCCGGGATCGGGATGCCGACGGTGACCGGGTTGGTGCCGAAGCGCGCATCCGCGCCGCCGTACGGCGCGACGATCGAGCGCGATATCACGTTGGTGAAGTGCAGCGAGATGAGTCCCGCCGCCACCGCCTGTTCGGCCCACTGGCCGATGCGGCACAGGTGGTGCGCGCGCCCGATCCCCATCACCGCGACGCCGTGCTGCTTCGCCCGCGCGATACCCATTTCCATCGCCTCGAGCCCGATGACCTGTCCATAGCCCGCCTGGCCATCCAGCGACAGCATCGCGCCGCCGTCGAAAACCACCTTGGGGTGCTGGTTCACCACCAGGCCGCCTTCGAGCAGCGACTCGATATAGCGCGGGATCATGCCGACACCATGCGAATCGTGCCCGGTGAGGTTCGCGGTGACGAGATTTTCGGCAACCAGCCGCGCCTCGCGCGCGTCGCTGCCGCCGCCGGCGACGATCGCCTCGATCGCGCGCGCGAGCTGCGGCGCCTTCAGGTTCAGGTATTCGGCCATGTCGTTCCGGATCGGGAAAGCGCGCATGGTACAGCCAAGTACCGGCGAGGCTTTACAATCCCGGCGAAACGCCACACCCGTCGCATTTCCGCGGCCAACCACCGGAACGCCAATGGAACTACCACGCAATGCCTTCAAGAAAGCCATCCGCGAAGGCCGGCCGCAGATCGGGCTGTGGTCCAGCCTGTCCTCGCACTACTCGGTCGAGGTGATCGCGGGCGCAGGCTTCGACTGGATACTGCTCGACAGCGAGCATTCGCCGAACGACCTCGAATCGCTGCTCGCGCAGCTTCAGGCCGCTGCGCCGTATCCGACGACGCCGATCGTGCGCGTGCCGTGGAACGACATGGTGAACATAAAGCGCGTGCTGGACATCGGCGCGCAGTCGCTGCTGGTGCCCTATGTCTGCAGCGTCGAGGAGGCGAAGGCAGCGGTGGCGGCGACGCGCTACCCGCCGTCGGGCGTGCGCGGCGTCGCCGGCACGACGCGCGCCACGCGCTTCGGGCGCATCAGGGACTACGCCACCCGTGCGCACGAGGAGCTGTGCGTGCTGGTTCAGGTGGAAACGAAGGACGCGCTCGACCGCCTGGAGGACATCTGCGCGGTCGACGGCGTGGACGGCGTGTTCATCGGTCCGGCGGACCTGCATGCGTCGATGGGCATGCCCGGCGAGACCAACAATCCAAAGGTCGTGCCGCTGATCGAGGAAGCCATGCGCCGCATCCGTAACTGCGGCAAGGCGCCCGGCGTGCTGACCGCCGTCGACGCCGACATCCGCAGGTACCTCGCCGCCGGCGCGCTCTTCTGTGCGGTAGGCGCGGACGTGGGCATCCTTGCGCGCGGCGCGGAAGCGCTGGCAACGAAATACAGGACCTGAGAGCAGACCGATGAAACACGACATCGTCCTCACCACGAAGGTGCTGCCACGCACGCAGGACATCCTGGAAAAGGAGTTCCACGTGCACAAGCTCTATGAAGCGGCCGACCGCGCCGCGCTGCTGAAGGAAGTGGCGCCGCGCGTGCGTGCGCTCGCCACCTTCGGCCCAGCCGGCGCCGACGCGGCGCTGATGGACGCGCTGCCGAAGCTCGAGCTGATCTCGCATTTCGGCGTCGGCGTCGACTCGATCGACCTCGCCGCGGCGGCGAAGCGCGGCATCTCGGTCACCAACACTCCCGACGTGCTGAACGATTGCGTCGCCGACACCACGATGTCCCTGGTGCTGAACGTGATGCGCGAGTTCCCGCAATCCGAGGCCTGGCTGCGCTCGGGGTACTGGGCAACGCGCGGCGGCTACCGGCTCACGACGTCGCTCGGCGGCAAGACGCTCGGCATCCTCGGCATGGGCCGCATCGGCGAGGCCATCGCGCTGCGTGCGCAGAGCTTCGGCATGAAGATCCGCTACCACAACCGCAATCGCAAGAAGGTGCCCTACGCCTATGACGCGAGTCCCGCGGCGCTGGCGCGCAACTCCAACTGCGTCGTCGTCGCCACGCCCGGCGGCGCAGGAACCGCGAAGCTGGTGGATGGCGCGGTGCTGGATGCGCTCGGCCCCAGGGGCTACATCGTCAACATCTCGCGCGGCTCGGTGCTCGACGAACCGGTGCTGCTCAGGTACCTCGCCGAGCAGCGCATCGCCGGCGCGGGGCTGGACGTGTTCGACAGGGAACCCGGCATCAACCCTGCGTTCTTCGCGCTGCAGAACTGCGTGCTGTACCCGCACGTCGGCAGCGCCACCATGGAAACCCGCTTTGCCATGGGCATGCTGCAGGTGGACAACCTGCGCGCCCACTTCGGCGGCAAGCCGCTGCTGACGCCGGTGGTGTGAGCCGCGCGGCGGTCCGGCGTGCGTGCACGGCGCTCGCCCTGGCGCTGCTGGCGACGGCGTGCGCCCACCCGCTCGAGGGGCGCATCTGGCACCCGGCGTCCGGTGCGTACGTGGACGAGGCCGCGCTGTGGCAGCGCGCCGCCGCCGCGCGCCACGTGCTGCTGGGCGAGATCCACGACAACGCCGATCACCATGATTTCCAGCGACGCACGCTGGAGGCGCTCGCTGCCCGGGGGCAGCGGCGCGCGCTGGCGATGGAGCAGTTCGACATCGAGCACCAGGCCGCGATCGACGCGGCGACTGCAGATGCCGAAGCGACTGCCCATGCCGGCCGCTTCGATCGCCGTGGCTGGGACTGGTCCCTCTACCGGCCGCTGGTCGAGTTCGCCGTCGCGCATGCGTGGCCATTGCGCGCCGCGAACCGGTCCCGCGAGCGGTTGCGCACAGCAGTTCCCGCGCCGACCCCGCCCGCGGCGATCCGCGCGCTGGAGCAGGACATGATCGACGGCCACTGCGGCTACCAGCCGCCTGCAGCACGTCTCGCCGCGATGGTCGACGCACAGCGCGCACGCGACCAGCGCATGGCGGCGGTGATTGCCGCGGCCAGGGAAACGGGCAGCGTGCTGATTGCCGGCAACGGCCACGTGCGCCGCGACCGCGGGGTTCCCCTGTACGTCAACGATGGCGCACTGCTGGTGATCGGCCAGCTTGAAGTACGCAGCGGCATCGACGCGCCGGCGGACTACGTCTCCGGTGGTTTCGCCACGGCCACGAGTTACGACTATGTGCGCTTCACTGCGGCTGCGTCGCGGCCGGACCCGTGTGCCGGGTTCCGCGCCGGCGCGTCAGGAGCCCGCTGACCCCGCCTGCGACTGCAGCCAGTTCTGCAGTCCCATGCGTTCGATCAGGCCCAGCTGGGTTTCCAGCCAGTCGATGTGCTCTTCCTCGGACGCCAGGATTGATTCGAGCAGCTCGCGGGACACGTAGTCGCCAACCGATTCGCAGTGCGCGATCGCGTCCTTCAGCGGCGTGTGCGCGGTCTGTTCGAGCTTGAGGTCGCACTTCAGCGCTTCCTCGGGGCTTTCGCCGATCATCAGTTTGCCCAGATCCTGCAGGTTGGGCAGGCCTTCGAGGAACAGGATGCGCTCGATCAGCCGGTCGGCATGCTTCATCTCGCCGATGGATTCCTGCTTCTCGTACTCCTCGAGCTTCTTCAGGCCCCAGTTGCCGAACATGCGGGCATGCAGGAAGTACTGGTTGATCGCCAGCAGCTCGTAGAACAGGATCTTGTTCAGGTGCTGGATGACCTTCTTGTCGCCCTTCATCGCGGCCTCCGTCGTCTGCTCAAGGCCAGTCTAGCTCAGGCGGGCTGCGCGCACATCGCCGATACCTCGTCACGCAGCAGCTCCGCGGCCGCATCGCGGCAGCGGCCGCAGCCGATGCCGACACCGAGGCAGCGCTCAAGCTCCGGCAGCGTCGCCACGCCATCTGCTGCGGATTCGCGGATTTCGCGCTCGGTAACGCCGTTACAGATACAGATATACATGCGAACGATTATTATTCCAACAGATTCCGATTTGCAAGAGAATCCGGTCTGCCTTTGTGACGCCTCCAGTAATGAACTGATTTGTATGAGTTAAGACAGTTTCATCCGTCTGGTTGACAACGCAAATGAGAATAGTTATTGTTTCTTCGTGAGCAGCAAACCCGTTCCGCCCAAGCCTGTGCCGCCATCGGACCCGCCCGCACCGAGGGTTTCCTCGGCTGCGCTGCTGGGCGCCGGGCGGCAACTCGTGATTCTGCATAACGGCCGCGAGTACGTTCTGCGCCTGACGCAGGCGGGCAAGCTGATCCTCACCGCGTAGCGTGTTCGCCTCCTAGCGCCACTGCGCGTTTTTTGCCGCAAGCCAGCACAGCCGGGCCGTCCGTCCCTGCAAGCCAGCCAGCGTCCTTTTTTCCATACAGGAGCTGGCACCGATGCGCACCCCCGACCCAGAAGCGAGCCGCGCGGAAACCGTAGCCGCGGCGCTGATCTACCTGATGACGCACTATGCGCGCACCGGCTGTCCGCGGCTGGCGGTCTGCATCTCCCGCCACATGCAATGCCTTGCGCTGCATCCGCATGCGCCGCAGGTGCTGCGCGACACCTGCGCCAGCCTGCATGGCAGCTGGGCCTCGCAAGGCCTGCCCGACGCCGCGCAGCCGCATGACCGGCCGGTGCACTGACATGCGCCGGTCCAACGCCGCGCTGCGCAGGCCTGCCGCGACCGACCTGAGGGACGCCCTCGACGCCGCGCCGACGGCAATCGCCGCCGGCGCGCTCGAAAACCTCGCCATCTTCCTGACCCACGGCTGCGTCCGCGCCGCATCGCGCGTGCGGCTGCTGTGCGCGCGGCTCGCCGCAGATCCGAGGGCGGATGCCCGCGTCCGCGACGGCGCGCGCCGGCTCGCGGCATCGATGGCGACAGCTACCGAGCACCGCGCCGACTGGTGATCGCGACCGCTGCCGCGCCGATGCCGCGCTGGACCGGGATGCTCGTCGCGGTCCTGCTGCACCTTGCCGCAGTCGCCGCGCTGCTGTCCTACGCGCCGGCGCGCAAGGCGATCCTTTCGACGCCAATCATGGTCGATTTCATCTCCCCACCGAAGATCGAAGAACCCGAGCCCGCGCCTGAACCGCCACCCGAACCGCCGAAGCCCAAGCCGGTGGTGAAGCGGATCCTGAAGCCACCGCCTCCTCCGCCGGTGCTGACCGCGCCCGCCACCGCGCCCTCGCCGGTGATCGCACCGCCACCGCCGCCGCCGGAACCGCCCGCGCCCATCGAGATCGCCGCACCGCCCGCGCCGCCTGCGCCGCCGGTTCCGATCACGCCGCCGGTGTTCAACGCCGACTACCTCGACAACCCCGCACCGGTCTATCCCGCGCTGTCGCGCCGCTACGGCGAGCAGGGCCGCGTCGTCCTGCGCGTACTCGTGAACGCGAGCGGTACCGCGGATGAGGTCCAGGTCCGCACCTCCAGCGGCCACGAGCGCCTGGACAACGTCGCGCGAGACACCGTGCGGCGCTGGAAATTCGTGCCCGCGAAGCGCGGCGAGCGTGCCGTCGCCGCGTGGGTGCTGATACCGATTTCTTTCCGACTCGAAGGCTGAAACACATGGACACGAACCAGACCCTGGGATTCGCCAACTTCCTCGCGCAGACCGATTCTGTCGCCAGGGGCATCCTCGTCATCATGCTGCTGATGTCGATCGCCACCTGGTACCTGATCATCACCAAGTCGATCACCGTACTCATCGAGCGCAGGAAGAGCGCGCGCTTCCTCGACGCGTTCTGGAACGCGCCGTCCCTTGCCGCTGTCGAGAGCCACATCGAAACCAACCATGCCGACGAACCCTTCTCGCACCTCGCCTGGCATGCGATCACGGCGTCGCGGCACCACCAGCGCCACGGCGCGAAGAGACTGGATGAAGCCGGCTCGTCCGCCGAGTTCCTCACCCGCGCGATGCGCCGGGTGATCGACGAGGACACCGCGCGCCTCGAATCCGGCCTCACCGTGCTCGCCTCGGTGGGCTCGACGGCGCCGTTCATCGGCCTCTTCGGCACCGTGTGGGGCGTGTACCACGCACTCGTCGCCATCGGCCTTTCCGGGCAGGGCACGCTGGACAAGGTCGCCGGGCCGGTGGGCGAAGCGCTGATCATGACCGCGCTGGGGCTTGCGGTGGCGATTCCCGCGGTGCTTGCCTACAACGGCATCGTGCGCGCGAATCGACTCGTGCTCTCCCGGCTGGACGCGTTCGCGCACGACCTCTACGCGGTGCTCACCACCGGCGCGCACGTCGGCGATCCGGCGGCCGTCGTGCCCCTGAAGCCCGCCGTGCGAGGGGCCTGAGATGGCTTTCGGTGGATTCAGGCAGGGCGACGCCTCGGCGCCGATGTCGGAGATCAACATGATCCCGCTGATCGACGTCATGCTGGTGCTGCTGGTGATCTTCATCATCACCGCGCCGCTGCTCACGCACTCGGTGAAAATCGACCTGCCCAAGGCCAGCTCGGCGCCGAACATCACCAGGCCGGACAACATCCAGCTCGCCGTGAACGACCAGGGGCAGGTCTACTGGAACGGCGAGATGCTGGACCGCCAGGGCTGGCGCTCGCGCATGGACGCGGCCGCGAAGCAGCAGCCGCAGCCCGAAATGCACATCCGCGCCGACGGCGGCGTGGCCTACCGCAAGGTGGCCGAGGTGATGTCCGACGCCGCAAAGGCCGGGCTCACGCGCATCGGCTTCATCACCGACCCGCAGGAGCCCTGAGCGGCTATACCTCCGCCCACATCCTCAACAGGTTGTGGTACACGCCGACCAGCGACACCAGTGCGGGATCCGCGGGATCGCGCTTCGTCAGCCGGATGATCGACATGTCGAGGTCGAACAGCAGCGCGCGCTGCGCGTCGTCGCGCACCATGCTCTGGATCCAGAAGAAGGATCCGACGCGGGTGCCGCGCGTGATCGGCGCGACGCGGTGCAGGCTGGTCGCGGGATAGAGCACCATGTCTCCGGCCGGCAGCTTCACCTGTTGCGGCCCGTAGGCGTCCTCGATCAGCAGTTCGCCGCCGTCGTAGGAATCGGGGTCTGCGAGGAACAGCGTTGCCGACAGGTCGGTGCGGATGCGCACCGGCTTGTGCGGATGCGTGCGGATCGCGCTGTCGACATGGTTGCCGAAAGTCATGCCGGCGCCGTAGCGGTTGAAAAGCGGCGGAAACACCGTCTTCGGCAGTGCGGCGGAAAAGAACAGCGGGTTGCGCGCCAGCGCCTGCAGCACGAGTTCGCCGAGCTCGCGCGCCTCGATCGATTCCTCGGGAAGCTGTTCGTTGAACTTCGCCTGCGCGGACTGGTGGCCCGAGGTGACGTTGCCGTCGACCCACTGCGCCGCGTCCATGCGGCTGCGGAACCCGGCGACCTGTTCCGCCGTGAGGACGCCGGGAATCCGCAGCAGCATCAGTCGAAGTTGTAGCGCAGCGTGAGCGCCACGGCGCGCGGCTGCCCGGGCAGCACGCGGTTCGGGTTGTTGTTGTAGCCGCCCGTGTAGTAGCGCTTGTCGGCCAGGTTGTAGAGGTTCGCCCGGATCTCGTACTTGCGCTGCACCCAGGCGACGGTCGCATCCCAGACAGCGTAGCTGGGCAGCTTCGCGGTGTTGGCGTCGTTCAGGTAGGCGCCGGAGTTCGCGCGTACGCCGCCGCCGATTTCCCAGCCCCCGCCGAGCCGGTAGACCGTCCACAGGTTGCCGGAGCGCTGCGCGACGCCGAGCGGCCGGCGGCCCTGCACGTTCGCCGGGCCCCGCTTGATCTCGCCGTTCATGAAGGCCACGCCGCTGTAGACGTCCCAGTTGGGCGTGATCGCGCCGGCCAGCTCGAACTCGATGCCGTTCACCTGGCGCACGCCGGCCAGCACGGTGACCCCGGTTGCCGGGTCGGCCATGCGCGCGTTGGTCTTCTCGTTGCGGAAGATCGCCGAGCGCAGCCGCAGCGTGCGGAACAAATCCCACTGCGCGCCGAGCTCGTAGTTGCGGGACTTCTCCGGATCGAGGTTCTGGTTGACCGCGTTCAGATTCGTCGCGGTGCCGCCATAGACGCCCAGTTCGCCGGACGGATTGTAGGAGTTGCCGTAGGACAGGTAGTACGACTGCGCGTCGCTCGGCTGCCACATCAGCCCGGCGCGGCCGCTCAGCATGTTGTCCGTGCGCGCGAACGACGTCGCCGCCGGCGCACCGACACGCAGCGGGGATGTCTGCGCGCTCGCCGCGTAGCGTTCCCAGCGCAGCCCGAGCAGCGCTTTCCAGTGCTGCGACAGCTCCATCTGGTCCTGCGCGTACAGGGCGACGGTCTTCGCCTCCGACACCGCGCGCTGGTTGGGCGTCTTGCTGTAGTTGAGGTTCGTCGATGGATCGGGATTCAGCAGCGGCGTATCCGATGTCGGCGCGTCAATCGCGCCGGTAGCGGGATTGCCGTCCAGCGCGTAATTCCAGCGGTTGAGGCGCTCGCGCCCGAGTTCGAAGCCCGCCAGAACCGTGTGCTTCACGCCGCCGGTGGCGAGCTTCCAGTGCAGTTCCGTCTGGTTGATCAGCACGTCGTCGTCGTTGTCTCGTGTGCGCCCCTGGTCGTGCCTGCGCGTCACCATCAGGCGGTCCAGCGGCGTCGCCGCGGTCACCGCGGCGCCGGTCGAATCCGTTGCGCGCAGCGTGGCGATGGTCGATTCCGTCTGCCGCTTGTAGTTCGCCCAGCGCAGCGTGTTCTTCAGCGTCAGCGTCCTGCTGATGCGGTGCTCGAGCTTCGCGGTGGCGATGTGCGTCTGGTGGTTGGCAAAGTCGTGGTTGGCAAGGCCGTAGTACTTGCGCGGCGACAGCGGCGCGAATCCCATGAAGCCGGTTGCATTGGTGGACAGGGTGGGCTGGCCATAGTCGGTCACTTCCTCGGTATCGAGGTAGCTGTAGGAGAGCGCAAGTTCGGTCCCGGTGCCGATGCCGAAGCGCAGGCTGGGCGCGAATCCCAGGCGCTTCACGTCCTGCGGGTAGCGGTACGCGCCAGACTTCTCGGCCAGTGCGACGAGGCGCAGCGCGCTGGTATCGGTCATCTTCACGTTCACGTCGCCGGTGAGGCGCTTCTGGTCGAACGAGCCCAGCGTAAAGCCGACCTCCTTGCGCGAGAAGAGGTCCGCGACCTTGGTGCTCTGGTTGATCACGCCGCCGGTGGAGCCGCGGCCGAACATCAGCGCGGACGACCCCTTCATGACCTCGACCGATTCGACGTTGAACAGGTCGCGGTTGTATTCGCCGATATCGCGAATGCCGTCGAGGAAAAGATCCCCGCCGGAAGGAAAGCCGCGCAGGTAGAAGAGCTGGTTGGCCTGCGTGCCGCCCTCGGCCGCCGCGTAGCTGACGCCGGGCACGTTGCGCAACGCGTCCTGCAGCGAGGTCGCGCCCTGCGAGCGGATCAGCGCCTGGGGCACGGTATTGACGACCTGCGGAACGTCGCGCAGCGGCGTCTCGGTGCGCGTCGCCGCGCCGGTGGATTCGGTGCGAAATCCCTCCTGCGCACCGCGCACCTTCACCTCGGGCAGCGTCGCTTCGGCGCCCTGCTGCGCCTGCACGAGCTGAGGAACGGCAAACATCATGAGTACTGCGGCCGCCAGCGGGCGGCGTTTGAAGCCAGGCATCTAACCCTCCCAGGTTGGTTGACGTACGGAGCGGCGCTGGCTGCCGGGAGGGTTGCTGGCTCGCTCGATGCGACCCGGATGTTAACGCTTCTCATTTACAAAATCAACAACGACGCTGAGCAGGCTATGATTCCGTCAGGGAAGGAGTCCCTTTCCGCATTGCTCAAACCCCGTCGGAGGAGAAGATCAGCATGAGAACGACAACATCGCTGCTGGCCATTGCGGCCGCAGGTTTCATCGCCACGCCAGCCCTCGCACAGCAAGTCACGTTCATGACCGGCCCGCAGGGCGGCTCCTGGATTCCGCTGGGCGGCGCGCTCAAGGGCATGTGGGAGAAAAGCATCCCTGGCCTGTCGATCACGCAGACCCCGGGCGCGGGCATTGCCAACGTGCGCGGTGTGGACGAGGGCAAGGCGCATATCGGCATGTCCAATTCCAATACCGCCGTGCTCGGCATCCAGGGTGCGAAGCCCTATCCGAAGAAGGTCACCAAGGTGTGCCAGCTGGCGAACCTGTACCCGCAGTACTTCCAGGTAGTTGCGCTTGCAAATGCCGGCGTGAAGTCGCTGAAGGACCTGAAGGGCAAGACGCTCGTGACGCAGCCCAAGGGCAACACCGGCGAACTGCTGACCGAGCAGGTGCTGAAGCTGAACGGCATGACCTACCAGTCGCTCGCCAAGGCCAACTTCCAGGCCGGCTACAACGACGCGGTAGCGATGATGAAGGACGGGCATGCGCAGGTGTTCACGCTCGGCACTACCGCGCCGGCTTCCGCGGTGATGGACCTCGCCAGCGCACGTGACGTGGTAATGGTGCCGGTGGACGACGCGACCTTCAACGCGGTGAAGAAGGCAAACCCGGGCCACAACAAGCTGATCATCAAGGCCGGGACCTATCCCAAGCAGGACAAGGACGTGCCGGTAATCGGCTATTCCACCCACATCGTCGTCGCCTGCGACCTGCCCGAGGACACCGTGTACAAGATGGCCAAGGCGATGGCTGCCGGGGTCAACGACATGGCCGCGGTAGTGAAAGCGATCGGCGGCTCGACGCCCAAGGACATGGCGCTCGACATCGGCGTGCCCTTCCACAAGGGCGCGGTAAAGTTCTACAAGGAAGCCGGCGCGATGTAATCTCCGTATAGGGGATACGACAGCAACGGGGCGGCCCTGCCGCCCCGTTCTGTTTGTGCAGGGGAGGAGGAGCATGGCCGAGATGTCCGCGGGGAAGGAAGCGCCCTCGCTGTTCGCGACGACGTTGCGCTGGACCGCGCTGGCGGTCGCGGTGGCGATGTCGCTGTACCACATGTACGTCGCCGGCTTCGGCCCACCGGAAGCGCTGATCTTCCGCGGCACCCACCTGATGTTCGCGCTGACCCTGGTCTACCTGCTGCACCCGTTCCGACGCGACGGCTCGCCGGCGTGGCGCGCGATCGATGCGGTATTGCTCGCCGGCGGCATCGCCGCGGTGCTGCACATCTTCGTCAATTACGAGTACTACACCAACCGCATCATCTACATCGACGAGCTAACCGCCTGGGACAGGTTCTATGCGGTGGTCGCGGTGCTGGTCGTGCTCGACGCCACGCGGCGGGTCATCGGCTGGGCGCTGCCGCTGACCGCGATGTGCTTCCTCGGCTACGCGCTCAGCACGCAGGTAACGCTGCCGGTGCTGATGGAGCAGTTGTATCTCTCCACCGAGGGCATATTCGGCCAGACGCTGGGCGTATCCGCGTCGTACGTGATGCTGTTCGTGCTGTTCGGCGCCTTCATGGAGAAAAGCGGCACCGGGCAGCTGTTCATGGACTTCGCCATGTCGATCACCGGCCGCTACGCCGGCGGTCCCGGCAAGGTCGCGGTGGTGAGTTCCTCGCTGTTCGGCACGGTGTCGGGCAGCGCGGTGGCCAACGTCATGGTCGACGGCCCGATCACCATCCCGCTGATGAAGCGCACTGGCTTCCGGCCGCATTTCGCCGCCGCGGTGGAATCGGTCGCCTCGACCGGCGGCCAGATCCTGCCGCCGATCATGGGCGCGGCCGCCTTCGTCATGGCGGAGTTCCTCGCCGTACCTTACGCCACGGTGGCGCTGTGGGCACTGCTGCCTGCGTTGCTGTACTACGTCGCGGTGTTCTTTGCCGTGCATTTCGAGGCAAAGCGCTACAAGCTCGCGGGCGTTCCGGTCGAGGAACTGCCGATCCTCGCCTACGTGCTGATGCGCCGCGGGCACCTGTTCATCCCCATCCTGATCATCCTGTTCGGCCTGATCCTGGGTTACTCGGCGCCGCTTTGCGCGCTGGTCGCGGCGCTGTCCTGCCTGCCTATCGCGCTGATGCGCGCCACGACCCGCGCCGGCATTCGCTGGAAGACGATCCTCGAGGCGCTCGACGAAGGCGCGAGGAACACGCTGTCGGTGGCAATGGCCTGCGCCTGCGCCGGCATCGTCATCGCCTGCGTCACCATCACCGGACTGGGCATCGTGTTCACGCAGATGGTGGTTGCGCTGTCGCAGGAGTCGCTGATACTCGCGCTGATCCTCACGGCCATGGCCGGCATCATCCTCGGCATGGGCATGCCGACCACGCCCGCGTACATCATGATGGTGGCGCTGCTGGTGCCGGCGCTGATCAAGCTGGGCGCGGTGACGCCCGCCGCCCACATGTTCGCGTTCTACTTCGCCATCCTGTCGGCGATCACGCCACCGGTGGCGCTGGCGGTGTTCGCGGCGGCGGGGCTTGCCAAGGCGAACATGTGGGCGTCGGGTTTCGCCGCGATGCGCGCGGCAGCGCCCGCCTACATCGTGCCTTTCATGTTCGTCTACGAACCCATGCTGCTGCTGGTGGTGAAGGACTGGGCGGCGCAGTGGCAGCAGGTGCTGCTTGCCGCATCCACGGCCATCGTCGGCGTGATCTGCCTCGCCGCCAGCCTGCACGGCTGGCTGCTCACGCTGCTGCCGACGTGGCAGCGCGTGCTCCTCTTCGCGGGCGCCCTCCTGCTGGTGAAGCCCGGCCTCTATACCGATGGCGCGGGGCTCGCGCTGCTGGTGTTTGTCGGCGCTACCCAGTTGCTGGCGATGCGGCGCGCCGCCGAAGCGGGTCCGCGCGCCTAGCCCTGCGAGGCAGCTACGCTGGTGCGGCCTCGGCGGGATCGAAGTCGATCTCGACCCTGGCGCCGTTCGGGTCGTGGAAGAACAGCTGCCAGGTGCCGTACTCGGGCAGCCTGCGAAGGTCGTACGGCAGGCCGCGCTCCTTGAGCTTCGCCACCGCGGCAGCAAGGCCCTGACCGGTAAACGCCATGTGGTCGATGACGCCCGGCACCAGCCGTTCCGCGGCCACGCCCGCACCGGCAATCACATGCAGGATCGCCTCCTTGCCTTTGCCGCCGTCGGCGTAGAGCCACGCGCCTGGAAAGGTAAACGGCGGCCGCGGACCCGGCGCGAGGTCCAGGTGCTCGCGATAGAACGCCAGCGTCGCCTCGAGGTCCGCGGTGAGGATGGTGAAGTGGTTCATGCCCGACACCGCCATCGCCTAGCTCCTCGCCGCGCCTGCGGCCTTCGCCTTGTCCAGCACGGTCATCGCGGTGGCAATCATGCCGGCGACATCGTTCGCGCTGGCCGGAATGATCAGCGTGTTCGACGTTTTCGCCAGGTTGGCGAACGCCTCGACATACTGCGTCGCCACCTTGAGGTTTGCGGCGTCCATGCCGCCCTTCTCGCCGATCGCCTCGGCGACCGCGCGCACGCCGGCGGCGTTCGCCTCCGCGATCACGCGGATCGCGGTCGCCTCGCCCTGCGCCTTGTTTATGGCCGCCTGCTTCTCGCCCTCGGACTGCAGGATCGCCGACTGGCGTTCGCCGTCGGCGAGGTTGATCTGCTCCTGGCGCTGGCCTTCGGACTTGGCGATCAGCGCGCGCTTCTCGCGCTCGGCGGTGATCTGCTGCTGCATCGCGCGCAGGATCGATTCCGGCGGCGTGATGCTCTTCACCTCATAGCGCAGCACCTTGATCCCCCAGTTGCGGCCCGCCTCGTCCAGCACGCTCACTACCTGGCGATTGATCTCCTCGCGCGATTCGAAACTCTTGTCCAGTTCCATCTTGCCGATCTCGCTCCTGAGCGTCGTCTGCGCGAGCTGCGTGATGGCGTTGATGTAGTTCGCCGAGCCGTACGAGGCCATGCGCGGGTCGGTGACCTGGAAGTAAAGCACGCCGTCCACCGCAAGCTGGGTGTTGTCGCGCGTGATGCAGACCTGCTCGGGAACGTCGAGCGGCACCTCCTTCAGCGAGTGCTGGTAGGCGACGCGGTCCAGGAACGGGATGATCAGGTTCAGTCCCGGCTCCAGCGTGGCGTGGAACTTGCCGAGGCGTTCGACGACGAAGGCGCTCTGCTGCGGCACGATGCGCACGCCCTCGATGACGAACGACACCGCCACCGCGATGACGAAGATCCAGATCGCATAGTCGGAGAGTCCGGGTACGAAGCCCGCGACGACGGACACCACTGCGGCAATGATCAACTTGGCGAACATGGAGACTCCCTTTGGGTTCAGGACGGGCGTTGCGTGGTGACCGCTAGCGTGCTGCCCTGCGTGCTGGTCACGTAGATGATGGCGCCCGGGGACAGCGCGTCGCCCCCGGCGACCCGCGCGTCCCATTGCGTGCCGCGATAGCGCACGCGGGCAAGCCGCGCGCCCTCGTCGATCCACGATTCGAAGCTCGCCGGCTGGCCGGCGTCGATGCTGGGCATCTGCTGCTTCTCGTTCTTCGCGCGCCACACATGCACGCCCCAGCTGCCCGCCGCCGCGACGACTGCGGCAACGATCGACTGCGCCGCGAACGTGCCGCCGAGGTACGCCGTGATCGCCGCGCCGAACGCGGCGATGCCGAGCATCAGCAGGAAGAAGGTGCCGGTGAGCAGCTCCACCACCACCAGGCCGAGCCCGAGCAGCGCCCAGAAGACATATGCATCCATGGCGGCTAATTTCGCACGCGCCGGGCGTCTGCGCAACGTTCGCTAGAATGCCCGGCCTATGGGAGCGAAAACCGGTTACGAAGCGGCACGCTGGCAGCACGAAGCCCGGCTGAAGGACGGCTGGCGCGCTGTGGGGCGCAAGATCGGCTTCACCAACCGCTCGATCTGGCCGCGCTACGGCGTCTACGAACCGATCTGGGGCACCGTCTACGACCGCACGCTGATCCACGCACAGGCCGGCCGCGCGACGGTCAGCCTCGCGGGTTTCGAGCACCCGCGCATCGAGCCCGAGATCTGCTTCAAGCTCAAGGCGACGCCGCACGGTGCCGAACCGCAGGCGCTGCTCGCGGCGCTCGAATGGGTGGCGCACTCGATCGAGATCGTGCAGTTCCCCCGCGCCGACTGGCAGATGACGCTCGAGGAAGCCACGGCGCTGAACGGCCTGCACGGGTGTCTCGTGCTCGGCGAGCCGATCGCCGTGTCTGAACTGCCGCGGCTGGCGGAAGCGCTGCCGCTGGCCGCGGTCACGCTCACCAGGGGCGACGCGGAGGTCGACCACGGCACCGGCGCAAACGTGCTGGACAGCCCGCTCAATGCGCTCGGCTTCCTCGCGCAAGTCTGCGAGCTGCAGGCGGGCGAGATCGTCTCCACCGGCACGCTCACCGACGCACATCCGGTGCGGCCGGGAGAAACCTGGCGCACCGCGTTCACCGGGCTGCCGCTTGCCGGCCTGACGCTGGATTTCACGTGAGGCCGCTTGAGGGCATCACCGTCGTCGCGCTCGAGCAGGTGATCGCCGGCCCGTTCTGCACCCGGCAGCTCGCCGACCTGGGCGCGCGGGTGATCAAGATCGAGCGCCCCGGCAGCGGCGATGCCGCGCGCTCCTACGACACCACGGTCAAGGGCCTGTCGTCGCACTTCGTCTGGGTCAACCGGTCGAAAGAAAGCCTGACGCTGGACGTGAAGCACCCGGAGGCGAAGGCGATCCTCGACCGCCTGGTCGCCCGCGCCGACGTGTTCGTGCAGAACCTGGCGCCCGGCGCGGTGGAGCGCCTCGGCCTGGGCGCGGCCGAACTGCGGGAAAAGCACCCGAAGCTGATCTGGTGCGGCATCTCCGGCTACGGTCCCGCAGGCCCGTATGCGCACAAGCGCGCCTACGACCTCCTCGTGCAATGCGAGACCGGACTACTGTCGGTGACCGGCACGCCGGAAGCGCCGTCGAAGGCTGGCATCCCGGTGGCCGACATCGCCGCAGGCATGTATGCGTTCTCGTCGATCCTCGCCGCACTGTTGCGCCGGGGCAGATCCGGCGAGGGCGCGACGCTGGACATCACCATGTTCGAGGCGCTGGGCGAATGGATGGGCTTTCCGGCCTACTTCGCGCAGTACGGCGGCACGCCGCCGCCGCGCTCGGGCGCCTTCCACGCCACCATCGCGCCCTACGGCCCGTACCGCACCGGCGACGGCAACTCGGTGTTCCTCGGCATCCAGAACGACCGCGAGTTCGCCCGCCTGTGCGAGATCGTGCTCGGCGACGCCGCGCTGGCGCGCGACGCGCGCTACGCCACCGGCCCGGCGCGCGACGCCAACCGCGACGCGCTGAAGGCCGAGATCGAGCGCGTGTTTGCCGGCTACGACGCGGCGCAGGCGATCGAGCGCCTGGAACGTGCCGGCATCGCCAATGCGCGCATGAACGAGCTGCGCGACTTCTGGTCGCATCCGCAGTCTGCCGCGCGCGACCGCTGGACGATGGTCGGCTCCGCCGCAGGCGAAATCGCCGCGCTGAAGCCGCCCTTCAACCTGTCGGGGTTCGAGCCGCGCATGGATGCGATCCCCGCGCTGGGCGAGCATACGCGCGCGATCCTCGGCGAACTCGGCTATGCACCGGCGGACATCGACCGGCTGGTCGCCGGCAACGCCGTGTAGGCGGCGCGCTCAGGCCTTCTTGCTGTACTCGATGCCGGCGGCGCGCGAAAGCTCCCGGTGCACGCGCGCCACGCGCTCGACCTCGCCCTTGGCAGCGAAGCGCTCGTAGAAGCCGTCGTCGCGGAACAGCTTCGCCATTTCCGTCCAGGGCTGCAGCCGCGCCTCCCAGCGCGCGAGCCGCCCTTCCTCCTTGTCGCCGTCCTCGCGCGCGAGGTCGGCGCAGACGCGGATCATCGCCTTGATGGTGACCGGCCGGGTGATCATGTAGCCGTCCTTGCCCCAGGCGTCGCCCCAGGCGCTGCGCGCGGCCTTGAAGAAGTCGCGGATCATGGCGTAGTGGCGCGGCACCTCGCGCGCGCTGCCGCCGGCGAGCTGGATCGAGCGCCACTTGCCGCGCACCCAGCGGTGCAGCTCGTTGAACAGCTCCGCCTGCAGCACCCACTTGTCGCGCTGGCTGCGGCCGCCGAGGCGGTTGATGCGGTAGCGCAGCGGGCTGTCGCCCTCGCTGTAGAGCTTTTCGACCAGCCGCGCGGCGAACTTGCGGTCGGGCGCCGCCCAGGACACCTGCTCGTACAGGTCGATCAGGTGGCTCTTGTTGATGCGCGTGGGCGTGGAATTGATGATGACGAACATCTCGGCGGCGAAATCCTCGCTCTTGCCGTCGAAGATCATGCAGGGCACGTTTATCGTCGCCGCGTCCTGCGGCCGCTCCTGCATGTAGAAGCGCAGCGCCGCCAGCCGGTGCTGGCCGTCGATGATGAGGAACTTCGACTGCGGGTCCGCCAGGTGCCCGGCCCCGCCCTCGCCGCCGGCCGAGCGGAACTGCAGCCGCTCCGAGGTGAACAGCATCACCGTGCCGGGAATCGCCGGCTGCGTGACCGCGGTTTCGTAGAAGTTGGTGAGCGCACGCACTTTGGCCTTGGACATGACGCGCTGGAAGGCGGCGTCGCTGCGCTCGATCTTGGCGATGAACTGGGCGATGTCGTCATCTTCCGAGATGCGGCCGGGGTTGATCTGCTCCCCTTCGCCGTAGAACCGGCTGATGAACCGGACTTTGGACAGCAGATCCGGGGCCGGATAGCTGACGAAGTAGAAAATGCCGTCTTTTTGCCGGATTTGCGTCGCTTGCACGGACAACCCTCCCTGGCTGCCGCCTTCGTTTCGGGCGGTGAGGCCCCAATATAGCCGAGGCAGGGCCTGCTTCGGTAGTCAGTTGGCGCAGGCCGGGAGCATCAGGGCCTGCAGGACCTGGCCGGTGCCACGGTCCTGGACGAAGGCGACCACGCCCGAGTGTGCCTTCACCGCCTTCGGC
Organism: Burkholderiales bacterium; assembly: GCA_050248795.1. Taxonomy (GTDB): domain Bacteria; phylum Pseudomonadota; class Gammaproteobacteria; order Burkholderiales; family SG8-39; genus CAZTDU01. The sequence goes on from JBFWRS010000008.1 coordinate 22,652, forward strand.
AGCAACGGCAGCGAGCGACGCTCCTCGAGCCGCCTGGCGCTTCCCAGGCGCAGCGGACCGGTCCATTCCAGCACCACGTAGTCATGCCGCAGCGTGTGGCCGCGGTTCTCGCCGGCAAGTACGGTGGACGCAAGCTTGTTCTCATAGGCAGCAAGGTACAGGGCCGGATCACGTGAACTGACACCATCTTTCAGCATCGTGATGGCTTCTACGTCGAAAAACCCGCTTCTAGCGGTATCCATGGTCAGGAGGATGCTGGCGAGTGCCGGCTGGCGATTGATTTTGTCCAGCTCGCGATCGAATGCCTCGGAGTGCCAGGCGCGGAAGTCACGGCCCTGCAGCAACACCTGCGGCGTATAGACGACTCGCGCGCGCTGCATCGCCGCATGACGGCGCTGGCGGGTGGCGAACTCCCGCTTGGCGTAGGGATCCTTCCAGCCGATGTAATCCCAGTAATCCACGTGCAGCGCCAGCGGAACCACGCGCGCCGGCGCATAGCCACGGCTGCCGAGCGACGACAGCCAGTTGTCTGCCGGAGGACAGCTGTCGCAGCCCTCGGAGGTATAGAGCTCGACCAGCGCGGTCGTCCCTGCCGCGGACTGCGCGGTGCAGCGCGCCGCATGCGCCGGCGCGCACAGCAGCGCGAAGGACAGCGCGACCGCGGCGATTCTCATATGGATGGGTCGAAACCGCCTGCCCGGGCTTACACCCGCGACGGATAATCGCCGCTCCGTGCCGCACTTCCCCTTCTTCTTCGCCTCCTTCGCCTGGAACTACGGCCTGGGCATGACCTGGCTGGTCATCCCCCTGTATGCCCATGCGCAGGGCCTGTCCGCCGCCGAGATCGGTGTGCTGTTCTCGGTGCCGGTAGTGGCGCAGATCGCCATCAACCTTGTCGGAGGCGCCTACACGGACCGCGTCGGCGGACGCCTGGTGATGCTCGTGTCCTGCCTCGCCATGGCAGTGAGCGGCGTGCAACTGATCTTCGCCGAGGGCTTCTGGATGCTGTTCGTCGGCCAGTCGATCATGGTGCTGTCGCGCGCCGCGTTCTGGCCCGCAAACTGGGCCATTGCCAGCGAGTTGCCGGGCGCACGCGGTCTGCAGGTGGGGCGCCTCAACGCGACCGGGAGCCTTGCCCAGATCCTCGGCAACACCTCGTGCGGCTTCGTCATCGCGGTATTCGGCTTCGAGGCGGCGCTGGCCGGCGTCGCCGCACTCGGCCTGATGTCCTTCGCGTCGACGTTCGGTGTGCCGGCACGCACCGCGCGCCCTGCCTCCACCGGCGGCCTGTACGGCAACTACCTGCGGCTCGCGCGCATGCCGATCATGTACTACATGCTGATGTGCGGCTACCTGTCCTCGCTTCCGATCACGCTTTCGATGACGTTCCTGCCCATCCTGCTGAAGGAATTCGGCCATGGCGAGGCGCTGTCTGGCGTGCTGCTCGCGCTGCGCGCCATTGGCGGCATCGGCGCCAACCTGATGCTGCCCCGCTTCATTTCCACCGGACCGACAAGCCGGTGGCCGATATACGGTGGACTGGCGGTCGCGCTGTCGGTAGGACTGCTACCCGCACTCACGCACGGGGCCGTCATCGGGTCTTTGTTGTTCGCGGTCGGCATCGGCGCGGGCATCATGACGCTCTATGTCCAGATCACCATCACGGAGTCGACCCCTACCGCCATGCGCGGCTCAGCTCTCGCGCTCCTCGGCCTGGGCTGGAGCTTCTCGCACCTCACCACACCGCTGATCGCCGGCCTGTTGAGCGAGCAATTCGGCACCGCGGTCGGCGTCCACGCGCTGGGTGGACTCGCGCTGTGTTTCGTCATGGCGCTGGTCGGCACGAGGCGCTGGGCGTTCAAGAGCGTGCTCAACCCGGACAGGAAACCATGAAACTCTCCGTACTCGACCAATCCCCGATCATCTCCGGCCACGGCGCCGCGCGTGCCATAGACGAAACGCTCGCGCTGGCGCGCCGCGCCGACGCGCTCGGCTACTCGCGCTACTGGCTCGCCGAGCACCATGCCATCGCCGCGCTTGCCGATCCCTGCCCCGAGGTGCTGCTGGCCCGGCTGGGCGCGGAAGCGAAGCGCATGCGCGTCGGCACCGGCGGCGTGCTGCTGCCCTACTACAGCGCGTTCCGCACTGCCGAGGCCTTCCGCATGCTGGAGGCGCTGTACCCGGGCCGCATCGACCTGGGCATCGGCCGCGCACCGGGCGGCGACCAGCGCACCGCGCTTGCCGTGGCGGGCGGCAGGTACCCGGACGCGGACGACTTCCCGGAGCGCGTCTGGCAGCTCGTCGCGCACCTGGACGGCACGCTGCCCGAGACGCACCCGTTTCGCCGCGTGCGCGTGCAGCCCGAGGTACCGACGGCACCGCAGGTATGGCTGCTGGGATCCTCCGACTACAGCGGCGCGCTGGCGGCGAGCATGGGCCTGCGCTTCGCCTTCGCGCACTTCATCAACCCGCGCGGCGGCGACGCGGTGACGCGCGCGTTCCGCGACGAATATCGCCCATCCGCGCGCGAGCCCGCGCCGCAAGCGCTGGTCTGCGTGTTCGCCATCTGCGCGGAAAGCAATGCCGAAGCCGAGCGGCTGACGCAGGCGATAGACCTGCGGCGCCTGCACATGGCGCTCAACCTGGACACGCCGGTGCCGACGCCGGAAGAAGCGGCGAAGCACCGCTACAGCGACGAGGAGCGCGCCTACGTGCAGGGCCAGCGCGCCCGCGCCGTGGTCGGCAGCCCGGCGAGCTGCAGGGAACAGCTGCTCGAGCTCGCCGGCCGCTACCAGGCCGACGAAGTGATGCTGCTCACCATCACCGGGGAATACGCGACCCGGCTGGCGTCCTACGAACTGCTGGCACGCGAGTTCGCGCTGGAGGGCTCGCACCAGTAGGGGCCGAGCGCGAGGCAGTCGATGCGGCCCTCGCTCAGCGCGCGCACCGCCTCCCCGGGCCTGCAGACGATCGGCTCCTCGTGCACGTTGAAGCTGGTGTTCAGCACCAGCGGGATGCCCGAGCGCTGCCGGTAGGCCTCGATCAGCGACCAGTACAGCGGGTTGGATTCGCGCGACACGGTCTGCGGGCGCGCGGTGCCGTCCACGTGCACCACCGCCGGGATGCGCGCTTTCCATGCCTCGCGCACGTCGCAGGTGATGGTCATGAACGGCAGGCATAGCGCGGCGCGCTCGGTGCCTGCGAACACCTCCGCGGCGTGCCCGGCGAGCACGCTGGGCGCGAAGGGCATGAACTCGGTGCGTTCGAGCCGCTGGTTCAGCGTGCGGTTGATGTCGGCGTCGGTCGCCCGCGCCAGCATCGAGCGGTTGCCGAGCGCGCGCGGGCCGAACTCCATGCGACCCTGGAACCAGCCCAGCACGCGGCCGGCGTGGATCGCATCCGCGGCGCGCGCCACCAGCGCCGCCTCGCCTAGCCGCTCGCCCGCGAGCCCGGCCGCGTCCAGCGCGCGGCGGCAATCCGCATCGTCCCACGCACTGCCCCAGTACACGTCCGCGAGCGGCGCGCGCGCCGCGGCGAGGAAGCCCGGCGACAGCCGCTCCTGCATGAACAGTGCCGCGCCCACCGAGTTGCCGGTGTCGCTCATGCCCGGAAAGACGAAGAGTTCCTCCACTTCCGCCAGCGCGGCAAGGCGCTGGTTCAGCTTTACGTTGGCGAACACGCCCCCGTTCAGCGCCAGCCGGCGCTCGCCGGTGCGTGCAAGGTAGGCGCGCACCAGCGCCACGATCGCATCCTCGAACACCGCCTGCGCCGCCGCGGCGACGTGCTCGCGCGGGTGCTCGCGCACCAGCGCCTTCAGGTAGGCCTCGCGCACCTGGTAGGCGTCCGGCCGGCCGGCGAAGTCCGACCCGAAGCCGCGCGCGCCATCGGCAATGCGCAGCGCGCGGTGAAACTCCGCATAGAGCTTTTGCGCATCGCCGTGCGCGGCGAGGCCGAGCACCTTGCCTTCGTGGCGCAGCGCAATGAAGCCCATCGCCGCGGTGATCGCCTCGTAGAATTCCCCGGGCGACGTGCCCGGCGCATCCGAAGCATCGTCGCGCCGGTACCTGCCGTCCGCGTACACGCCGGAGGTGTGGTGGATGTTCAGCTCGCCCACGCCGTCCACCGTCACCACCGCGCAGCGCGGAAAGCCCGAACCCCAGGCCGCCGCCGACGCATGCGTTGCATGGTGGTCGAAAAAGCCCACCTGCACGTCCGGCCGCAGGCCCAGCCACTCGAGGAACGGCGCCTGGCGGAAGTGCGCCTCTATCGGGCCGACGCGCTTCAGCAGGTCGTTGACGTTCAGGTAGCGTTCCTCGGCGCCGGACATGCGCCGCCGCGCGCGCACCAGGCGCGATTCCAGCTCCTTGCCCGGGGACTCGCGGCGGAAGAAGCGTTCGGGGAAGAAGGCGTGGATGGTCGCCACCGCGTCGATGTCGGCGGGCGCGACGCCTGCCACCTCAAGCGCATGCGCGATCGCCTCGTGCGGCACGCGGTAGCCATCGTTCTTTTTGCGCGTCACGCGCTCCTGCGACACGGCGGCGAGCACCCTGCCGTCGCGCATCACGCAGGCCGAGGCGTCGTGCGACGAAGCGATGCCGAGGATGGTCGCCATGCCGGCTACGCCCTGCGCCGCGGCGCTTCGGCCCAGTAGCCGCCGATGGCGAGGCAGTCGACGCGATCGTCCGCCAGCGCGCGGATCGCTTCCGCGGGCTGGCAGACGATGGGCTCCTCGTGCACGTTGAAGCTGGTGTTGAGCACCAGCGGGATGCCCGAGATCTGCCGGTAGCGCTCGATGAGCTGCCAGTAGCGCGGGTTCCGGTCCTTTCTCACCAGCTGCGGCCGCGCGGTGCCGTCCACGTGCACCACCGCCGGCACGCGCGCGTGCCATGCCTTTTTCACGTCGAAGGTCACGGTCATGAATTCCGCCGCGTGCCGCGCCGGTGCGACGTTCTCGAACAGCGCGTCGGCATGCTCGGCCAGCACGCTGGGCGCGAAGGGCATGAACTCGGTGCGCTCCAGGCGTTCGTTCAGGCTGCGGTTGATGTCGGCGTCGGTCGCCCGCGCGAGCATCGAGCGGTTGCCGAGCGCGCGCGGGCCGAACTCCATGCGCCCCTGGAACCAGCCCACTACGCGCCCGGCGTGGATCGCCTGCGCCGCGCGCTCGACGAGCGCGTCTCCGTCCAGCCGCTCGCCGGCAATGCCGGCCGCGGCGAGCGCGGCGCCGATCTCCTCGTCCGTGTACGCCGGGCCCAGATAGACGTCTTCCAGCGCGTGTGCGTTGCGGCCGACGTACCCGGGGTCGATCTCGTCCAGTGCCATCAGCGCTGCGCCGACGCTGTTGCCGGTGTCGGACATGCCGGGAAAGACGAACAGTTCATCGAGCTCCGGCAGCGCGGCGAGGCGCTGGTTCAGCTTCACGTTGGCGAACACGCCGCCGTTCAGCGCCAGCCTGCGCTGCCCGGTCTCGCGCAGGAAGTTTCGCACCAGACCGATGATGGTCTCCTCGAACACCGCCTGCGCGGCGGCAGCGACGTTCTCGCGCGAGTGTCCCTTGATCGCCTCGGCAAGGTAGGCCTTGCGCTCGCCGATGGGCTTTTTCGCGCGCGCGAAGTCCGACGCGAGGCCATGGCCGTCGTCGGCCAGGCGCAGCGCGTGCCGGAACGGCTCGTACAGCGGCTTCGGGTCGCCGAACGCCGCAAGCCCGAGCACCTTGCCTTCGTGCCGCAACGGCCGGAAGCCGAGCAGCTCGGTGATGTCCATGTAGAAGAACCCCGCCGAGGTGCCCGGCGCGTCGGATACGTGCATGCGCTGCAGACGACCGCCCCGGTAGACGCTGGCGGTGTGGTGCATGCCGAGGTCGCCTTCGCCGTCCATGGTGATCACTGCCGCCTCGGCAAAGCCGCTGTAGAACGCGGCGCCCGCGGCATGCGTCAGGTGGTGGTCGACGAAGTGGATCGGCGTGCCGGCGCGATAGCCCTCGCCGGCAAGGAAGCGGGCGCGGCGGAAATAGTCGTCGAAAGTCTTGCCCGGCGCCGCGTCGCGGATGTGGCGCAGGATCTTGTTGAGGAAGAACTGCGTGCGCTTCTTGCGTCCGACCAGGCGCTTGGCGACGCGGGTGATCCTGCGCTCGACCTCCTTTCCGAGCGTCGGCCGCCTGCAGTATTCCTCGGGCACGTGGTTGTAGGTCATCGCGATGACATCCACGTCCCGCCGCGTCGCGCCGGCCATCGCCAGCACGCGGTCTATCGCCAGGTCGGGCAGGCGGATGCCGTCGGTCTTGATGCGCGAAAGCCGCTCCTCGGAAATCGCCGCCAGCAGCCGGCCGTCGCGGAACACGCAGGCCGATGCGTCGTGCGACGAACAGATCCCCAGCAGCAATGCCAAGACTTCCCTCCGGACGGGTCACCGGAGGCGTTCCGGCGCCGCGCATTGTAGAGGGAATGCCAGCCCTCGGCCGCGCGGGAACGAATCAGCGCGTCGCCAGGTCCATGTCGATCCTCGCCAGGCGCGCATCGCCCGGGTGCATGCGCACCGCAAAGCCGAGCCGGCGCGCGAATTCGAGCATCGCGGCGTTGCTCGCCGCGACCTCGCCGACGATGCGCTTCAGGCCGGCGCGACGCGCGTGCGCGAGCAGTTGCTGCAACAGGCGCCGGCCGAGGCCGCGCCGCCGCCAGCCGTCCGCCACCGCGATCGCGAACTCCGCCTCGCCGTCCTTCTCCAGCGCGTAGCGCGCCTCGCCGACGATCGCGTCGCCCGCCACCGCGACCAGGCCGAGCTGGGTGTCGCCCGGCGGCTGCGTCAGCAACCGCACCAGGCCGGGCGCGAGTTCGCGCACGGCGCTCAGGAAGCGGTGGTAGCGCGACGCCGGCGACAGCGCGCTGACGAATGCGACGAATGCCTGCGCATCCGGCGGCGCTACCGGCCGGATCTGCGCCGCCTGCGCACTCACCTGCGGCCGTCCCACAGCCCGATGTCCTTCAGCAGGTGCTCGTCCAGGTGCGCGATCGACCTGCGCGTCTGCGCGTCACGGTAAGCCCGCGCGGCGCTGCGCGCCCAGGCGGTCAGTACGTCCACTATCTTCTGCATGATGCGGCTCGCTTTCGTGTGCATTCAGGATGCGGACAGGCTACGCACGCGGCGTATCGCGCCGATGTCGATCACGAAACCGCTTGTATCGGCATGTATCATTGGCGCGTTCCGAAGAACCCTGTGGGTACGTCATGGAAGGCAGCAGCCGGGTACTGGTGGTCGACGACGACCGCGAAGTGCGGGAAACCATCGGCGATTACCTGAACACGCACGGCTACGAGGTTTCCCTTGCCGCCAACGGCGCCGAGATGCGCGCCGCGCTGGCAGCATCGGTTCCCGATGTCGTGCTGCTGGACCTCAACATGCCCGGCGAGGACGGCCTGACGCTGGCGCGCTGGCTGCGCGAGAACCACGCGGTCGCGATCATCATGGTCACTGCCGCGAGCGACGTCGTCGATCGGGTCATCGGGCTGGAAGTCGGCGCCGACGACTACCTTGGCAAGCCTTTCGATCCGCGCGAACTGCGCGCGCGGCTGAAAAGCGTGCTGCGTCGCGCGCGCGCCCCCGCGGCGACCGCTCCGGCGGCAGCCGCGCCCGCGGCCGGCAAGCGTGTGAAGATCGGCCGCTGCGAACTCGACCTCGCCACGCACCAGCTCTTTGCCGACAACGGCGACGAAGTGCCCATCACCGGCATGGAGTTCGACCTGCTGCGCGTGTTCGCCGAACACCCCAACCAGGTGCTGTCGCGCGACCGGCTGCTGACGCTGACGCGCAACCGCGAATGGGAGCCGTTCGACCGCTCGATAGACATTCGCATCGCGCGCCTGCGCCGCAAGATCGAGGCCGACCCGGCGAAGCCCCGCTCCATCAAGACGGTGCGCGGCGCGGGCTACATGTACATCCCGGGCTGAAGCGTCCGGCCGGCCCCGCCGCGGCGGGGCCGGCAGCGGCGCCGAATGTAACCGGATTGTTTCAATGGTTTCGCCGCGGTAACGCCGCGTGCGGCGGGGGTCGCCTGCCCCTAGACTGACGCCATGGACGCGATGCGCAGGCTATCCGAGGCGATGCAGGAGGCGGCGCTCGCCGTCTCCACGGCCGAGGGCGAGCGCATCTTCGAGGACCTGGTCGGCGCGCTGGCGTCGATCCTGGACGTCGAGTTCGCGCTGATCTCGGTGTACGTCGAGCCCGATCGCACGCACCTGCGCACGCTCGCCACCTTCTTCGGCGGCAGGATCGCGAAGAACATCGAGTACCCGATCGCCGGCACGCCGTGCGAGCGCGCGATCGGCCGCGAGTCCAGCTACTTCGCCCGCGGCGTGCGCGACGTGTTTCCGGACGATCGCACGCTCACCGACAACGCCATCGAGGGCTATGCGGCGACCACGCTGAACGATGCGCAGGGCCGCGCCATCGGCGCCCTGACGGTGATGTCGCGACGCGCGCTCACCGACCGCGCGCTGGCCGAGGCGATGCTGAAGATCTTCGGCGCCCGCATCGGCTCGGAGATCGAGCGCCGCAGGTCGGATGCGAGCTACCGCGCGATCTTCGATGCCACCGAGGACGCGGTGATCCTGCACGACCACGAAAGCGGCAGGATCGTCGACGTGAACCCCAAGGCCTGCGCCGCCTACGGCTACACCCGCGAAGAGCTGGTCCAGCTGACGCCGGGCGACCTCAGCTCGGGCGCGCCGCCGTACACCGGCGCCGAGGTGGTACGCCTGATCGGCGAGGCGCGGCACGGCCGCGTCGTGCGCGTCGAATGGCATCGCCGCAACAAGGACGGCAGCCTGCACTGGGACGACGTCACGCTGAAGAAGGTAGAAATCGCCGGCAAGCCCTACGTGCTGGCAACGCGGCGCGAGATCAGCGAGCGCAAGCTCGCGGAGGAAAGCCTGCGCGCGAGCGAAGAGCAGTACCGCGCCATATTCAACGCGGTGGCCGATTCCATGGTGCTGCGCGACGCCGACTTCCGCATCGTCGACGTCAATCCCGCATACAGCCTGTTCAGCGGCCGCGGCCGCGACGAGGTGATCGGCAGGAACACCCTCACCATGAGCCCGCCGGGCATGAACGAACACGTCCGTGCGCTGCACACGCGCGCGCTGGAGGGCGAGCCGGTGCAGTTCGAGGCCACCGCGTCGCGCAAGAGCGGCGAGAAATTCGAGATCGAGGTGCGCGGCGTGCCGATCCGCCACCAGGGGCGCCCGCACGTGCTCTATATCGGTCGCGACATCACCGCGCGCAAGCACGCCGAGGCGCAGCGCGCGGCGCTCGAGGAGCAGCTGCGCCAGGCGCAGAAGATGGAGGCGATCGGGCAGCTTGCCGGCGGCATCGCCCACGACTTCAACAACATCCTGCAGAGCATCCTCGGCAACCTGGTGCTCGCCGCCGAGCGCCAGGAAGAACTCGGCGACCAGCCGCTCGCCAAGTACCTCGAGCGCGCGCAGCGCTCGTCCCAGCGCGCGCGCGAGCTGATCCGGCAGATGCTCACCTTCAGCCGCGGCCAGCGCGCCGAGCGCAGGCCGGTGTCGCTGCCCAGGCTGGTGCGCGAGGCGGCAAACCTGCTGCGCTCGCCGCTGCCGGCAACGATAGAGCTGCGTACGCAACTGGACGAAGGCCTGCCGAGGGCGGCGCTGGACCCGGTGCAGATCGAGCAGGTGCTGCTGAACCTGTGCATCAACGCCCGCGACGCCATGTCGGGCAGCGGCGTGATCACGCTGGGCGTGCGCTTCGCCGAACACAAGGAAAGCGTCTGCGCCTCGTGCCGCCAGCGCGTCAGCGGCCGCTTCGTCGAACTGTCGGTCGCCGACACGGGTTCGGGCATTGCACCCGAGGTCATGGAGCGCATGTTCGAGCCGTTCTACTCCACCAAGGAAATCGGCCACGGCAGCGGCATGGGTCTCGCCATGGTGCACGGCATCGTGCACGAGCACGGCGGGCACGTGGTGGTGGATTCCGCGGCAGGCGGCGGCACGGTGTTCCGGCTGCTGTTCGAGGCGTCCGCCGCAGGTGCCGGCGAGCCGGCAGCAGGCCCGACCGGGCGCGCCCCGGCGACGAAGAAGAAGCTCTCGGGCCGCGTGCTGGTGGTCGACGACGAGGAGATGATCCGCGAATTCATGACCGACATGCTCACCGGCTGGGGGCTGGAGGTCACCGCGCTGGCCGACGGCGCCGAGGCACGCGATGCGTTCGCGAGCGACCCGCACGCCTTCGACCTGGTCATCACCGACCAGACCATGCCCAGGCTGACCGGCACGCAGCTCGCGCGCGTGATGTCGCGCGTGCGCCCGGGCATGCCGATCGTGCTGTGCACCGGCTACGGCGAGAACCTCACCGAGAAGGAAATCGCCGCGGCGGGCGTGCGCACGCTGGCGGCCAAGCCGCTGGAGCCGGCGCAGTTGCGCACGCTCATCGAAGCGCACCTGCACAAGCGCTGATACGAACGCGCAACAAAGCGCCTGCAATCCGACATCGCGCGATTACGCGCCTGCCCTAGCCTTCCCTCCATGCGGCGAGACACGCCGGCAAACCGATACGGAGAGGGAGTACCGACATGGCAAGCGCACAAGACGCGAACACCACCGCGAACGAATACGTGGTGCAGGGCTCGATCGGGCTGACCCGGGGCAGCATGCTCCGGATAGACGACGGGCGAGACGTGCTGGTCTACGTCTGGGAGGGCGAAGTCTGGGTCACGCAGGACCGCGACCGCCGCGACCGCATGCTGCAGGGCGGCGACTGGTTCCGCCTCGACCGCAACGGCACCGCGATCGTCCACGCCTTCAAGCGCAGCGTGCTGACGCTCACCGCGCCCGCGCCGGAGTGCTACGCCGAGCGCGTGCAGGTACTGCGCGCGGGCAGCGCGACGCCGGTGGTGTTGTACAGCGCCGCAGCCAGGCGCGCGTCGTCGCCGGCGAGACTCTTCGCGCGCATGCGCCGTGCGTGGGAAAACCTCTTCTCGCCGCACGCGCGCCCGACCACCGCATCGCTCTGAGCGAGGCCCGGCCATGCTGCGCGACCTGCGGGGCGAAGCGGTTTCCGGGGCGACCCCGGCTGCGCTGGACGAGTTCGAGCGGGCGCTCGACCTGTTCCTCGCCTGCCGAGGCAACGCCGGGGCGCCGGTGCGCGCCGCCTGCGAAGCCGCCCCCGGCTTCGCCATGGCGTTCGCGCTCGAGGCGTGCCTGCAGTTGTCGGGACGCGACCCGGCGGGCGGCAGGCAGGCGCTGCGCGTGCTTGCGTGCTTTCGCGGCGAGCCCGCGCTCCCGCGCGAACGGCTGCACTTCGCCGCCATCCGCGCGCTCGCGCGCGGCGACTACGACCAGGCCCGCCACCTGCACGACGAGCTGCTGGCCGAACACCCGCGCGACGTGCTCGCAGTGCAGATCGCGCATTCCTTCGATTACGTCGCCGGCGACGCGCGCAGCCTGCGCGACCGCATCGCGTGGGTGCTGCCGGCGTGGTCTGCCGCCGACCCCGGCTACCACGCGCTGCTGTCGATGCACGCCTTCGGCCTCGAGGAGTGCGGCGAGTACGCGCTCGCCGAGGACACCGCGCTGCGCGCGCTGGAGCTGAACCCGCGCGACCTGCGCGCGCACCACGCGGTCACGCACGTGCTGGAGATGCTCGAGCGCGCCGAGGCGGGCATGCGCTGGATGGGTTCGCGCACCGCCTACTGGCTGGACGACGGACCGGCGGCGATGCACCTGTGGTGGCACCTGGCGCTGCACCACCTCGGCGCCGGCAGGCAGCGCCACGCGCTGATGCTCTACGACCAGCGCATCGGCGTGCCGCGCGGCCGCTCGATGTCGGCGCTTATCGATGCCTCGGCGCTGCTGTGGCGGCTCGAACTGATGCACGTGGACGTGGGTTCGCGCTGGCAGGCGCTTGCTGATCGCTGGGCGCCGCACGCGGCAGACGCGTTCTGCGCCTTCAACGACCTGCACGCGATGATGGCTTTCATCGGCGCCGGGCGCGACGAACTCGCGCAACGGCTGATCGCGGCGCAGGAGGCGCGCATCGGCGCCGGCGGCGCCAATGCGACGATGACGCGGCTGGTCGGGCTGCCCGCTTGCCGTGCGCTGCGCGCATACGGGCGCGGCGACTACGCCGAGGCCGAGCGCCAGTTGCGCCGCCTGCCGCCCGTGGCGCACCGCATCGGCGGCAGCCTGGCGCAGAGGAACGTGCTCGAGATGACGCGCGAGGCAGCGGTGCAGCGCGCGTTGCCGATCGCGGCCTGAAGTTCGGCCGCGGCTACTGCAAGCCGCGCGTCGGGTGGTCCGGGCTGTCGATGTCGATGGTGCGAAAGCCGCGGCCGGCGGCAGCGCTTCCTGCGGGTGCGCCCGCCGGGGCGCCCGCAATAAGCTTCGCGATGTCGGTGTAGCCGCGCTGGGCCGCCACGTCCGCAGCCGACTTGCCCTCGCGGTTCTTCGCCGCGGGCTCGGCGACGCGCGCCAGCAGCAGCTTCACCACGTCGACGTGGCCGCCGTCGGCGGCGCCGTGCAGCGCGGTGTTGCCGCGCAGGTCGCGCATGTCCGGGTCGGCGCCCGCGGCGAGCAGCCGCGCCGCGGTCTGCGGATTGCCGGTAAGCGCGGCCCAGTGCAGCACGGTCTCGCCGGCGTCATTGCGCACCTTCGCATCCGCGCCGGCGGCGAGAAGCAGCTCGGCGAACACCGGGTTGGCATGCAGGCCGGCGAGGTGCAGCGCCGTTTCCCCTGTCTCCGAGCGCGCGCGCAGGTCGACCTTGCGCGCAAGCAGCAGCCGCACCAGTTGCGGCATGCCCTTCTCGACCGCGCGGTGCAGCGGCGTCTCGCGCGCCGCATTGCGTGCATTCAGGTTGACGCCGCCCTTCAGGATCATGCCCTCGGCGACCAGTTCCTTGCCCTCGCCTATGGCCTCGAACAGGCGCTCTTCGAGGCCCTGCGCGTGCGCGAGCGCGATTCCCGCCGCCGACAGCAGCACGAGTACGAGCGCGCGCATCAGGGCAGCGCTCCGGCGAGCACTTCGGCCAGGTGCATGGTGGTTCGACCGCCAAGCTGCTCGATCTGTTCCCGGCACGAGAACCCGTTCGAGACCACCAGCGTGTCGCTGCCCGCCGCGCGCACGCGCGGCAGCAGCACTGCCTCGCCGATCGCGCGCGATGCCTGCTGGTGCGCCGGCATCATGCCGAACGCGCCGGCCATGCCGCAGCAACCGGAGTCGGGCGCGTCCACCTCGCATCCGGCGGCGCGCAGCAGCCTCGCCTCTGCATCGATGCCGCCCAGCGCCTTCTGGTGGCAGTGTCCGTGCAGCAGGGCCCGCGCCTTCCCCTGCGCTGCGCCGGGCGGCTGCCAGCCGCGCGCGACGAGGAACTCGGCGAGCCCCACTGCCTGGCGCGACAGGCGCAGCGCGCGCGCATCGCCCGGAAAGAGCTTCAGCAACTCGTCGCGGAACACCGAATGGCAGCCGGGTTCGAGCACCACCACCGGCGTGCCGGCTTCCAGCGGCACGGCGAGCGCGTCCAGCACCGCATCGAGCGCGGCCCGCGCGCGATCGAGCATGCCGAAATCGTAATAGGGCCGGCCGCAGCACAGCCCCTGCCGCGGCAGCTCGACGCGGCAGCCCGCGGCTTCGAGTACATCGGTGGCCGCGAGCGCGGTAGCGGGGCGGAAGTGATTGTTGAAGGTGTCGGGCCACAAAAGCACCGCATCGCCGCGGCGCGGGCCCTCGCGCCGCGCCGGGTCGCGGCGCCCCCGCGCACGCGATTCGAACCGGGCACGAAAGCTGCGCGCGGCGAGCGCGGGCAGCCTGCGCTCCTGCGCGATGCCGGCGGCGTACCTGGACAAGGCGGCAAGGCCGGGCGTCTGCGTCAGCGCGTTGGCGAGCCACGGTACGCGCGCCGCGAGCGGCGCCCATTCGCCGATGCAGCCCATCGCCAGTGCCTCGCGGCCGCGCGGGCGCGACTCATGGTAATGCGACAGGAACTCCGCCTTCCAGGAAGCCATGTCGGTGTGCGTCGGGCAATCCGACCTGCAGCCCTTGCAGCCGAGGCACCAGTCGAGCGCCTCCTTCACGTCGTCGCTCTGCCAGCCCTCGGCGATCACGTCGCCGCGCAGCATCTCCTGCAGCAGACGCGCGCGGCCGCGCGTGGAGTAGCGTTCCTCGCCGGTGGCGCGGTAGCTCGGGCACATGGTGCCGCCCGACTTCGAGCGGCACTTGCCCATGCCGATGCAGCGCTCGGTCTCGCGCGCGAAGCCCTCGCCGATGCCGTCGGCAAACGTCATGCGCGTCGCCAGCGTCACCGGCCTGTAGTCCGGGCCTAGGCGCAGGTTCTCGTCGGCTCGCAGCACGCTGCCGCGCGCCGATACCAGCTTGCCCGGATTCATGCGGTCCTCTGGATCCCAGATCGCCTTGAACTCGCGGAACGCCTGCATCAGCTCCGCGCCGTACATCGCCGGCAGGAACTCCGCCTTCGCCTGGCCGTCGCCGTGCTCGCCCGAGAGCGAGCCGCCGTACTTCACCACCAGCGCGGCGGCCTCGCCGAGGAAGCGCCGCCACACCGCGAGGCCTGCGACGCTGCGCAGGTCGAAGCTGATGCGCGCATGGATGCAGCCGTCGCCGAAATGCCCGTACAGCGAGGTGCGATAGCCGTGGCGGTCGATCAGCGCCTGGAATTCCCGCAGGTAATCGCCCAGGCGCAGCGGGTCGACCGCGGCGTCCTCCCAGCCCACCACCGGATCCGGGCCGCCGCCCGGCGGCGACAGCGCGGTGGCGGACGCGCCGGTCTCGCGTATCGACCAGATGCGCGCCATCAGCGCCGGTTCCGCGACCAGCAGGCAGGCGAGGCCCGGGCGTTCGGCGAAGCGCGCTTCGAGCACGCGCGCGCGCGCCAGCGCCTCGTCGGCGCTGTCGCCGCCGAACTCGGTCATCAGCCACGCATTGCCTTCGGGCAGCAGCGCGATGTCGGCGAGGCGCAGTCCGCGCTCGCGCAGCCCGCCGATGATCTTCTCGTCCAGGCCCTCGCAGGCGATCGGGTTCGACGCCAGCACGTCCGGCACCACGTCGCCGGCCTGGTAGATGTCGGGAAAGCCGGTGATCAGCAGCACGCGGTGGCGCGGGCTCTTCACCAGCTTCGTCACCGCCTGCAGCGTCAGCGCGCAGGTGCCTTCCGAGCCGACCAGCGCGCGCGCGACGTTGAACTCATTCTCCGGCAGCAGCTGGTCGAGGTTGTAGCCCGACACGCGGCGCTTGATCTTCGGGAACTTCGCGCGGATCAGTTCTGCATGGCGGTCGCGCAGCCGCCGCAGCGCGGCGTAGATCTCGCCGCGGCGCCCGCCCGCGGCGATGATCGCCTCGAGCTCTGCCTCGGGAGTCGGCCCGCACCAGAAGCGCGCGCCGTCGTAGGTCAGCACTTCCAGCGCCTCGATGTTCTCGACCGTCTTGCCCGCCATCACCGAGTGCGGGCCGCAGGAGTTGTTGGCGATCATGCCGCCGAGCGTGCAGCGGCTGTGCGTCGCCGGGTCGGGGCCGAAGGTGAGGCCCTCGCGCTCCGCGGCCTCGCGCAGCGTGTCGCAGACCACGCCCGGCTCGACGCGCGCCACCTGCGCCGTGGCGTTCACCGCCAGCACGCGGTCGAGGTACTTCGAGCAGTCGATGACCACCGCGACGTTGACACCCTGGCCGCACTGCGAAGTACCGCCGCCGCGCGCCAGCACCGGTACGCCGTGCCCGCGGCACACCGCCACCGCGGCGACGATGCCTTCGTCGGTGCGCGGCAGCACGACGCCGATCGGCACCTGCCGGTAGTTGGACGCATCCGCCGCATACGCTGCGCGCGCACCGGCATCGAAGCGGACTTCGCCGCCGCCGTGGGCCTGCAGCGCGCGCTGCAGCGCGTCGGCAAGCGCCGCGGCGGGCGCAGGCTGCTGCGCGTCCGCCATCAGGCTGCCAGCGACTTCGGGTCGATGTCGGCGAAGCGCGGCGGCAGCGGACAATCGATCGTCGCGCACACCGCACGCATGAGTTCGGCTTCCATCACGCGGATTGTGCCGTCGTGCGTCACCGCTGCAAACAGGCCTTTCACAAGCAGTTCCTTCTGCAGCGGCGCGAGCGCCTTCAGCCTGACGAGCGCGTCTGCCGCCGCATCCAGCGACAGCTTGCCGGATTGCCCGGGCAGGGATTCGGCCAGGTGCATTTCCACGGCTCCTGCGCGCATTGCGTCCCGCAGCGCGCTGCCGCGCTCGGGCGCGTCGTGGCGCACGCCTGCATGCGCCACCATCTCGAGCACGTTGAACGCCTCGCGGCGCAGCTCGCCGAGCTTGCGCGTGCCATCGGCGCCGGGCTTGCGTGGCGGCGCGAGCTGGCTCTGCACCAGCGTCAGCACCGCGAATTCGTGCAGCGACACGCGGCGGTCGGCCTGGATCACCGCCTTCAGCGCGGCGAGGAGCTCGCGCTGCTGGTCGGCGGACGCGGCCTTCGCCGCGGGCAGCGCAATGTCGATGAGCGGCAGGCGGTAGGCGGCGCCCAGCGCGCGCGCGTCGGGCGCCAGCGCGCGCGCGGCGTCGGCGAGCGCGCCTGCGCCCGCGGCGCGCGCCGCGTCGAGCTGCGCATCCATCACTTCGTCCGTCGGCGCAAGCATCAGCGCGAGGATCAGCGCGCGCGCGTTCGCGGTCTCATGCGCGCCGGCGAGCAGCAGCACGGGCAACGTCTCCAGCAACTGGTGCGCGAAGGCGAGGTTGCCGGCGTCCACCGCGCCGACCGCCGCCGCGCCGGCGTCGGCCGACCTGCCCCAGGGTTCGCCGCCATCGAGCTTGCGGCGGCCGCCCGGGGCCGCCGCCGCTGCGCCTGCGCCCTCCAACTTCGCCTCCTCCGGCGCCGCCATCGCGGCGCGGCGCTCACGGTAGGACTGCGCGTCGAACTTCGGGTGCGCCCTGCGGATGCGCTCGGCCACCGGCGGGTGCGTGCCGAACAGGCCCGAGAACCAGACCTTGACGCCCTGGCCGAAGAACATGTGCGACATGTCCTCGGCGCGGCGGTCCTCGATCAGCGTGCCGCGCGCGCTCGCCTCGATCTGGTCCAGCGCGCCGGCGATGCCGTCCGGGTTGCGCGTGAACTGCACGCTCGCGGCATCGGCGAGGAACTCGCGCTGGCGCGACACCGCGGCCTTGATCAGGCGCGCGAAAAAGAGGCCCACGTAGCCGATCACCAGCAGCGCGAGCCCGCCCATGGCGACCGCGGCCGCGCCGTCGCCGCGAGAGCGCCGCGTGCTGCGCATGAGGAATTCGCCGATCGCACCGAGGAACACGATGCCGGCGAGCACGCCCATCATGCGGATGTTCAGCCGCATGTCGCCATTGAGGATGTGGCTGAATTCGTGGCCGATCACCGCCTGCAGCTCGTCGCGCGTCAGCGTCTCCAGCGTGCCGCGCGTCACCGCGACCACCGAGTTCGAGATGTCGTAGCCGGCGGCGAATGCGTTGATGCCTTTCTCGCCGTCCATCACGTACACGCCGGGCATGCGCACGCCCGAGGCGATCGCCATTTCCTCGACCACGTTCAGCAGTCGCTTCTCCAGCACGTCCCCGGTGTTCGACTGCACCTGGCGCGCGCCCACCATCTGCGCCACCTTGTCGCCGCCGCCGGCAAGCCGCGCGATCTGCACCGCGCTCACCAGCAGGATCGTCGCCCCGGTCAGCAACGCCCCCCACAGGTAGACCTCCACCGGCACCTGCGCGAGGCGCGCGGCGAGCCCGGGCGCCCGCGGCCCGCTGTCCATGGTGAAGGCCCAGATGCCCGCCAGCACCAGGTCCACCGCGACGATCACCGCGGCGACCGCGAGGAGGTACAGCACCACCAGGCGCCGGGTGTTGCGGCGCGCCAGCGCCTGCCCCTCGAAGAAGTTCATGCCGCGAGTGTAGAGCGGTCCAGCGCCGCGACCAATGGCGGCAGCGGGCAGTCGAGCGCCGCCGCCACCAGTCGCAGCAGCTCGACCTCGGCGATGCGCAGCCTGCCGTCGGCGTTGATCGCGTCGGTGCAGGCCTTGATCAGGCGCGGCTTCTGCAGCGCGTTCAGCACGCGCAGCTTTTCAAGCGCCTCACCAACCTGGCGCGTCGAAAGCGCCGCGACCGGCAGCGGCGCTTCCAGCTCCACGCCCAGCCAGCGCTTGCCGGCATCGAATGCCGCGGCCGCGGTGTCGGCGCCGGCCGCATGCGCCACCATCGACAGCACCGCGTGCGCGTCGCCCTGCACGTCGGCCACCGACTTGTAAACCGAACGCACCGGCCGGCCGGCATCCTCGCGCAGGTGCTGGCGCAGGAACGCATGCAGCACGAACTCGCGCAGCGTGACGCGCCTGTCGGCCTCGATCAGCGCCTGGTGGTCGGCGAGGAAGGCATCGCGCAGCGGCTGCTTCTGCTCGCGCAGCACCGGCAGCGCGAGCTCGGCGAGGTCCAGCCCGGCGGCGCGGCCCAGCGGCGCGGCCATGGCCCAGGCTTCCGCGGCGCCCGCTGCGCAGGCCTCGCCGCGGCGCGCGGCGAGCGCCTCGAGCTCCCTTGCGCGCACCGCATCATCCGGCTCGCAGGCAAGCGCGAACAGCAGCTGCTCCGCGCCCTCGGGCGTCGCCATGCGCTCGCGCAACCGCGGCGGAATCGACGCGAGGAAACGGCGTGCATAGTCCACGTGCGCGGCGGCCGGCCGGCCCACCGAGTCGGCCACCGCCGCGGCGGTGATTGCCGCTGCCGCGGGACCGCTGCGCAGCGCGTCCAGCGGATCGTGCACCTTGACGACGTTGCCGCCGCCGTCGATCACCGCCACCGCTCGGTCCTCCATCGCTACCGCGGTACCGCGCTGCTTGCGGTACTCGAGCCGCTGGAACTGCGGATGCGTGCGCCGGATGCGCTCCTCGAGCGGCGGATGCGTCGGAAAGCTCCACCAGTGCGATCCGGACTGCAGGAAGAACATGTGCGCGAACTCGGTCGCGTGCACCGCCTGCACCATGGTCCCGGTCTTCAGCGCCCGCACGCTGTCCAGCGCGCCGGCAATGCCTTCCGGATTGCGCGTGAACTGCACGCTGGCGGCGTCGGCGAGGTGCTCGCGGTGCCGCGAGATCGACGCCTTGATCGCATCCGCGGCGAGCATGCCGGGAAAGCCGACCATGGCGAGGATCGCCGCGGCGACCGCATGCACGGCGTCGCTGCCGGTCTTTTCGCGGCCGAGCGCCCGGGCCGATCTCGCCGCGCGCTCGAACAGCGCCTCGCTCTGCTCGCCCACCCAGGACAGGCCCGCCAGCAGCGCCGCGAGCCGGATGTTCAGCGCCATGTCGCCATTCAGGATGTGGCTGAACTCGTGCGCGATCACCCCCTGCAGCTCGTCGCGCGAAAGTTGCGTGACCAGTCCCTGCGTGACGATCATTACCGCCTCGTTGGGCGAATTCCCCGCCACCAGCGCGTTCACCGCGCGCTCGCGCTCGAGCACGTACACCGGCGGGCTCGCGATCCCGGAGGCGATCGCCATTTCGTCGACGACGTTCAGCAGCCGGCGCTCGCTGGCGTTGCACTTCGCCGGATCGACGTAGCGCGCGCCGAGGTAGTGCGCCACGGTGTAGCCGCCGTCGCGCAGCGACCACATGCGCGCCGCCGACACCACGACGATGATGGCTCCTTTCAGCGCGCCCACCGCCAGCGGCACCTCGTGCGGCACGCGCGCCACTGTGGCGAAGTACGCGCCGAAGAAGCCCGATACCGGCGGCAGCGGCTCGCGCAGCGGCAGCCCGCCGCCGGTGAACAGCGCGAGCAACGCATAGCCGAGCACGGCGATCAGGCAGTAGCTGGCGATGACCAGCAGCACCGCGACGCCGAAGGCCAGCAGCAGCAGCCGCGTGCGCCGGCGCGCTTCGGCCTGCGCCTGGAAGAAATCCATCGTGGCACGGCCGTCCTTCGCGACGCGTGCCATTGCCGGCCCGGCTTAGAACGATACTTTCGGCGCCTGGCGCTCGTCGGCGGACTCGGTCGACTGCAGCTGCTCCGCGGCCGGGAAGCCGAGCGCGTTCGCGAACACGATGTTGGGGAAGGTCTCGCGCCGCGTGTTGTAGCTCATGATTTCGTCGTTGAAGGCCTGGCGCGCGAACGCCACCTTGTTCTCGGTGCTGGTCAGCTCCTCCTGCAGCGCCATCATGTTCTGGTTCGCCTTCAGGTCGGGGTAGGCTTCCGACAGCGCAAACAGGCGCCCGAGCACGCCGCCCAGGCTGCCCTCGGCCGCGGCGAGCCCGGCCATCGCCGCAGGGTTGCCCGGATTCGCGCTTGCCGCGGACGCAGCCTGCGCCGCGACGTTGCGCGCCTTGATCACCGCCTCGAGCGTCTCGCGCTCGTGCTTCATGTAGCCCTTGGCGATCTCCACGAGGTTGGGGATCAGGTCGTAGCGGCGCTTCAACTGCACGTCGATCTGCGAGAACGCGTTCTTGTAGCGGTTTCGCAGCGCCACGAGACCGTTGTAGATCCCGATGACCCACACCACCAGCACCGCGACGATGCCCAGCACCACCCATCCGGTCGTCGACATGGCAGCCCTCCCCTTTGTTCTTGCAGCGCGAAACTAATATAGCATCGAACCATGCAGATCAAGCTGTGGGAACTGAAGGGCCGGGACGACCGCCGCTACAGCCTGTTTTCGTGGCGCACGCGCATGGCGCTGGTGCACAAGGGGCTCGAGTTCGAGACGCACCCGGTGTACATGACCGACAAGGTCGCAATCGCATTCTCCGGCGGCAAAACGGTGCCGGTGATCCGCGACGGCGACGCCGTGGTGCGCGACTCGTGGAAGATCGCCGAGCACCTCGAGGCCGCGCATCCGCAGGCGCCGGCCCTGTTCGGCGGCCCGATCGGCCACGGCCTGACGCTTACCTTCAATACCTGGGTCGACCGCGTGCTGGTCGGCGCGATGCTGCCGGTGATCGTCGCCGACATACACGACGATTGCGTGCACCCCGAGGACCAGGCCTACGTGCGTGGCAGTTTCGAGAAGGCGCTCGGCAGGACGATCGAGGAGGCGCGCGCCGCGCGCGCCGAGGCGCAAAAGCGCCTGGACCGCGCGCTCGAGCCGATGCAGGCGACGCTGAAGCGCCAGCCCTTCATCTGCGGCGCCGCGCCGGCCTATGCCGACTACATCCTGTTTTCGCTGTTCCAGTGGGCGCGGATAGCCAGCGCCGACGAAACGCTGGCGGCGGATTCGCCGCTCTTCGCGTGGCGAGAGCGCCTGCTCGACCTGCACGGGGGCTACGCGCGCCAAGTGACGGCGGCGAAACCCGGGCGGTAGAATGCCGCCATCCCAAGGAGACTGCCCATGATGCCCAGGACACCGAAAACATTGTCGCTCGCCGTTGCGCTTGCCGCGGCCTTCGCTTGCAGCACCGCGCTCGCGGCCGACAAGGTGAAGATCGGCTTCGCCAGCACGCTGTCAGGCCCCGCCGGCGCGCTCGGCATCGACATCCGCGACGCGTTCCAGCTCGCGGTGAAGCTGAACGGCGGCAAGCTCGGCGGCCTGCCGGCCGAGGTGCTTGTCGGCGATGACCAGTTCAAGCCCGAGATCGGGCGCCAGCTCGCGGCGAAGTTCGTCAACCTGGACAAGGTCGACATCCTCACCGGCTACGTGTTCTCGAACATCATGCTGGCGTCGATCCCGGTCGCCTTCGAGGCGAAAAAGATCTACGTCAGCCCGAACGCCGCGCCCTCGCCGCTCGCCGGCAAGCAGTGCAACCCGAACTTCTTCGCCGTGGCCTGGCCGAACGACGCCTACCACGAGGCCGCCGGCAAGTACGCCACCGACAAGGGCTACAAGAGCACCTACCTGATCGCGCCGAACTACCAGGCCGGCAAGGATTCTCTCGCCGGCTTCAAGCGCTACTACAAGGGCGCGATCGCGGAAGAGGTCTACACCAAGCTCGGCCAGCTCGACTACGCCGCCGAGCTCGCGCAGGTGCGGGCGAAGAAGCCCGAGGCGCTTTACATCTTCCTGCCCGGCGGCATGGGCATCAACTTCATCAAGCAGTTCGTCGCCGCGGGGCTGTCAAAGGACATCCAGCTCATCACGCCGGGGTTCGGCTCCGACCAGGACGTGATCCGGCCGGTGGGCGAGTCGATGCTGGGTCTGTTCGACACCGCGCACTGGGCGCTCGACCTGGACAACCCGGCTAACCGCAAGTTCGTCGCCGAGTTCGAGAAGGCGTACAAGCGCCTGCCGTCGGTGTTCGCGGCGCAGGGCTACGACACCGCGATGCTGATCGACGCCGCGGTGCGCGACGTCAAGGGCAAGGTGGAAGACACCGAGGCGATGAAGAAGGCGCTGAAAGCGGCGCGCTTCCAGTCGGTGCGGGGCGCGTTCAGGTTCAACCGCAACAACTACCCGATCCAGAACTACTACCTGCGCGTGGTCGGCAAGGACGCCCAGGGGCGCCTGGTCAACAAGACGCTCGCCACGGTGTTCAAGGACCATGGCGACGCCTACGTGCAGGACTGTCCCATGAAGTAGAGAAGCGCCGCATTTGCTTCTCGTACTGGAGCAGTCGCTCAACGGGCTGCAGTTCGGCCTGATGCTGTTCATGCTTGCCGCCGGGCTCACGCTCGTGTTCGGCATCATGGACATGATCAACCTCGCGCACGGGTCCCTGTACATGGTCGGGGCCTTCCTCGCCGCGTGGTTCGTGCAGGCCACCGGCTCGTTCGCCATCGGCGTGCTGCTCGCCGTGGCGGGCACCGCGGTGTTCGGCATGCTGCTCGAAGTGTCGGTGCTGCGGACGCTGTACGCACGCGATCACCTGTCGCAGGTGCTGGCGACCTTTGCGCTGATCCTGATCCTCAATGAGGCGGTGCGCATCGTCTTCGGCAGCGACATGCCGCTGTCGGGGCCTGCGGCGCTCGCCGGGCCGGTGGAGATCCTGCCCGGCATGCCCTACCCCGCGTACCGCCTGCTGATCATCGGCGTCGGCCTCGCGGTGGCGCTGCTGCTCTACGTGCTGGTGGCGAAGACGAAGGTAGGCATGCTGGTGCGCGCCGGCGCATCCAACCGCGAGATGGCGCTGGCGATGGGCGTGAACATCAAGCTCCTCTTTACGCTCGTCTTCGGCTTCGGCGCCGCGCTGTGCGCGGTCGCGGGCGCGTTGCTCGCGCCGCTGCTGGCGGTGCAGGTTGGCATGGGCGAATCGATCCTGATCCTCGCCTTCGTCGTCATAGTCATCGGCGGCATAGGCTCGATACGCGGCGCGCTGGTGGGCTCGCTGCTGGTCGGCATGGTCGACACCGTCGGTCGCGCCTTCATGCCGATCGTTTTCGGGGCTTTCCTCCCTCCGCAGTTCGCCAGCGCCGCCGGGCCGGCGATCGCGTCGGTGGCGGTATACCTGCTGATGGCGGTGGTGCTGTTCGTGAAGCCGCAGGGCCTGTTTCCGGCGCGCGGTTGATGAAGGCCCTGCCCCTCGTCATGCTGGCGCTGGCCGCGGCGCTGCCCCACGCGGTGGACCCGTTCTACACCGGCTTCGCCAGCCGGGTGCTGGTGTACGCCATCGCCGCGACCAGCCTGAACCTGGTGCTCGGCTACGGCGGCATGATTTCCTTCGGCCATGCCGCGTTCCTCGGCACCGGCGCCTACGTGTCGAGCATCCTGCTCGTCGAGGGCGTGGCCAGCGCGTGGATCGGCTGGCCGGCGGCGGTGGCCGCCTCGGCGCTGCTCGCCGCGGCGATCGGCGCGCTGTCGCTGCGTACCAGGGGCGTGTACTTCATCATGATCACGCTCGCCTTCGCGCAGATGATGTTCTACCTGGTGAATTCGATGAAGGCCTACGGCGGCGACGAGGGCCTGACGCTGCCGGCGCGCGCGACGCTCGGCGTCGGCATAGACCTCGATGCGCCGACCGCGTTCTACTACGTCTGCCTCGCACTGCTCGCCGCAACGCTGTACGGCCTGCATCGCCTGGCCGGCTCGCGCTTCGGCCGCGCAATGACGGCGATACGCGAGAACGAAAACCGCATGGAGGCGATCGGCTTCCCGGTGTTCCGCTACAAGCTGCTGTGCTTCGTCATCGCCGGCGCCGCGTGCGGGCTCGCGGGCGCGCTGCTGGCGAGCCACGGCAAGTACGTGAACCCGAACGTGCTGCACTGGACGCAGTCGGGCACGCTGCTGGTAATGGTGATCCTGGGCGGCGTGGGCAGGCTGTGGGGCGGCGCGCTGGGCGCCGCGGCGCTGCTCGGGCTGGAGGAACTGATCGCGAACTACCGGCTGGATTGGCTGGCGGAGCTGGCGCCGAACTACCAGCAGCACGCGCAACTGGGCGTGGGCGTGGTGCTGCTGGCGATCGTGCTGTTCGCGCCGCACGGCATCGCCGGCATGCTCGCAAGGCGGCGCGGTGGCTGAAGCGGGCACCCCGGCTGGCGCGGTGCTGCAGATTCGCGGCCTCGCCAAGCGCTTCGGCGGCCTGGTCGCCACCGACAGCGTGGACCTGGAGGTGGCCGCGGGCGAGATACACGCGCTGATCGGCCCGAACGGCGCCGGCAAAACGACGCTGATCGCGCAGATTTCCGGCAGCCTCGCGCCGGATGCCGGCACGATCCGCTTTCGCGGCACGGACATCACGCACCTGGCGCAGCACGCGCGCGTCGCCGCCGGCCTGGCGCGCAGCTACCAGGTCACCAGCATCTTCCGCAGCTTCAGCGTGCGCGACAACCTGGCGCTGGCAGTACAGGCAAGGAGCGGTTCGTCGCTGTCGTTCTGGCGGCCAGTCACGGCCGAGCGCGCGCTGTTCGACGAGGCGGCGCAGATCGCCGCGCGGGTCGGGCTGGAGGCGCGCCTCGACACGGTCGCTGCGACGCTCGCGCACGGCGAGCAGCGCGCGCTGGAAGTCGGCCTCGCGCTGGCGACCAATCCGGCGCTGGTGCTGCTGGACGAGCCGATGGCCGGCATGGGGCCGGAAGAATCGCAGTCGATGATCTCGCTGATCGACCGCATCCGCGCGTCGGTGACGGTGCTGCTGGTCGAACACGACATGGACGCGGTGTTCCGGCTCGCCGACCGGATATCAGTGCTGGTGAACGGCCGCGTCATCGCTACCGGCGTGCCGGACGCGATCCGCGCCGACGCCGAAGTCCGGCGCGCCTACCTGGGCGAAGAGGCCTCGGTATGAGTACGCTGCTGGAAGTCGCGTCGCTCGAAGCGGGCTACGGCGCGAGCCAGGTGCTGTACGGCCTGGACATGCAGATCCGCGCCGGCGAGGTGGTGACGCTGCTCGGCAGGAACGGCATGGGCAAGACCACCACGGTGCGCGCGATCATGGGACTGACGCCGGCGCGCGGCGGCGAAGTCCGCTTTCGCGGCGAGCGCGTCGAGCGCGAGGCGCCGGACCGCATCGCGCGCCGCGGCATCGCGCTGGTGCCCGAAGGACGGCAGATCTTCCCCAACCTGTCGGTGCGCGAGCATCTCACCGCGTTCGCCGGCAACCGCGCCGGCGCCGCCAGCCCGTGGACGCCGCAGCGCGTGTTCGATCTGTTCCCGCGGCTCGCCGAGCGCGCCGGCCACATGGGCAACCAGCTCTCCGGCGGCGAGCAGCAGATGCTGGCGATCGGCCGCGCGCTGGTGACCAACCCGCACCTCCTGATCCTGGACGAAGCCACCGAAGGCCTCGCGCCGCTGGTGCGCGAGGAGATCTGGCAATGCCTCGCGCGCCTGCGCGAAGCGGGCCAGACCATCCTGGTCATCGACAAGTACGTCGAGCGCCTGATCAAGCTTGCCGACCGCCACACCATCATCGAGCGCGGCCGCGTCGCCTGGCACGGCACCAGCGCCGAACTCGACGCCGACCACGTGCTCTGGCATCGCTACCTCGGGGTTTAGGGTCTCGAGGCCTCCGGTCTTGCCTGTTTGTATTCTTAGGGATACGTTCCCCCTGTCCGTCGCTCGCGGGACAGCAGGATCCATGACCAAACCCAGAACCAAGCCGGAGCCCAGGCCCGTTCCCCGTGACACGGGTCAAAGCCACCGCAGGGCGGATTGGCTCGAACGTCAAGCGCACGACCCT
Organism: Burkholderiales bacterium; assembly: GCA_050248795.1. GTDB lineage: Bacteria > Pseudomonadota > Gammaproteobacteria > Burkholderiales > SG8-39 > CAZTDU01. The sequence continues at coordinate 48,708 of JBFWRS010000008.1, forward strand.
CGTCTCATCGACTGACATGGTGAACGCTTCTCTCGAATCCAAACGGCGGCCGACGCTGTTGTACGCAGCGGTCGCGATCGTCGCCAGCGTGGTGGCCTGGGGACTGCTATCGCCGGCGGGGCTCGGAAAGGCGGCGGCGGCCGCGCTCGCCTTTACCACCAGGTCGTTCGGCTGGTTCTACCTGTGGGTCGTGCTCGGCGTGGTCGTCTTCTGCCTGTTCCTGGCAATGAGCCGGTTCGGAAACATGAAGCTCGGCGGCGAAGACGACGAGCCCGAGTTCTCCGTCGTCGCGTGGTTCGCCATGCTGTTCGCGGCAGGCATGGGCATCGGGCTGGTGTTCTGGGGCGCCGCCGAACCGCTCTCGCACTACCTGGCGCCACCGCCGGGGATCGCGCCAAAGTCGACCGAGGCAGCCAACGCGGCGATGCGCTATGCGTTCTTCCACTGGGGCCTGCACCCCTGGGCCATCTATACGGTCGTGGCGCTCGCCATTGCCTTCTTCCAGTCCGGCACCGGCGGCGGCCTCACCTTCAGCGCCACCATGCAGGGACTTGGCGTGAAGCCGGACGCGCGCTGGCTTCCGCTGATCGACCTCTTCGCCGTGGTCGCCACCGCCTTCGGCGTCGCCACGTCGCTGGGGCTCGGCGCGCTGCAGATCAACAGCGGCCTGAACGCGGTGTTCGGGCTGCCGATCGGCGCCGCATCCCAGGTTGGCATCATCGTCGTGACGACCGTGCTCTTCCTCGCGTCCGCGCTCTCGGGGATCGAGCGCGGCATCAAGTGGCTGTCGACGACCAACCTCGTGATAGCCGGGCTGCTCGTCGCGGCGATGTTCGTGCTGGGCCCGACGCGCGCGATCCTCGATACCCTGACGAACACCCTGGGCGCCTACCTGAGCGAGTTCGTGCGCATGAGCCTGCGTCTCTCCCCGTTTCGCGACAGCAACTGGGTCGGAGACTGGACGATCTTCTACTGGGCGTGGTGGCTGTCCTGGTCGCCATTCGTCGGGCTGTTCATTGCACGGGTGTCGCGTGGACGGACCATCCGGGAGTTCATCGCCGGAACGCTGCTGGTGCCCTCAGCCGCCTGCTTCCTGTGGTTCTCCGTCTTCGGCGGCAGCGCCTTGTACCTCGAGATCTTCGACGGCGCGGGGCTCGCCGCTGCGGCGCAGGCGGACGCCTCCACCGCGATCTTCCGGCTGTTCGAGGCCCTGCCCTTCAGCACCGTGTTGTCCATCGCCGCGACCCTGCTGGTGCTGATCTTCTTCGTCACATCCGCGGATTCCGCCACGGTCGTGCTTTCGATCCTCAGTTCGCGCGGCGATCCGAATCCCGGCATGCGCCTGAGGCTCGTCTGGGGCGCGCTCGTGTCCCTGGTCGCCGTGAGCCTGCTGCTTGCCGGCGGGCTCAAGGGCATCCAGACCGCTGCGATCGTCGCCGCGCTGCCGTTCGCCATCGTCATCGTGCTGCTCTGCGTTTCGCTCTATCGTGCCCTGGCGCGCGAGTGGCGCGAGCGCGACCGCGCCGAGCGCGCGCTTCGCCGCCGCATGCGGGATAGCGCAGGCTGACGCGATAAGAGCAGCGCCATGTCCCCGTCACAGGCAATTCGCTTGATTGCCGGGCCGGCCCGATGCACGGCGCTGTACAAGGTCGGCGCGCTGCTGTTCGTCGTGGCACCGTTGATAGCTCTGCACACGATCGCTTGATCTGTTACCCCTGAGGCATCGATGGCATACGACGAAGGCCTGGCGCAACGCCTAAGAGAACTCCTTGCCGGCGAGCGCGGCGTGTCCGAGAAGCGCATGTTCGGCGGCATCGCGTTCCTGATCGACGGCAACATGTGTGCCGGCGTCGTCAGGGACGAGCTGATGGTGCGGGTGGGACCGGATGCGTACGCGCGGCTGGTTCGGGAGCCGCACGCGCGCGAGATGGATTTCACCGGAAAACCGATGCGGGGATTCGTGTACGTTGCCGCGAGCGGCATCGAGCGCGATGCCGACCTCGGCCGCTGGCTCGGGCACGGCACCGCATACGCACGTACGCTGCCGCGCAAGTAGCAGTACCTGCCGGCCGGGACCAGCGAGCTAGCTGCGGCTCGCAGCCTGCCGCGCCGGCAGCGTCGTGGAGAGGAGCACGCCGATCACGTTGACCGCCGCGACGATCATCACCGCCGCGATGTAGCCCTGCGTGCGGTCGTAGAGCCAGCCGGCCAGCACCGGCAGCGTGATCGCCGCCGCGCACCAGGCGATGTAGATGCGGCTGGCGACGCGGCCGAAGGCGTTGCGGTGCCAGTAGCGCGCGATCCCGGCGGCGACGAAACCCGAGGAAAAGCCGTAGCCCATGCTGATCATCGCCAGCGCCGGCAACGCGATGAGCGGCCCCGGCCACAGCGTCAGCATCAGCGCGCCGGCCAGCGACCACAGGTGCGCGGCGATCGCCACGTGCGGCACGGCAAAGCGGTCGACCAGCCAGCCGCCGCCGATGCGCGCTGCGGCATTCGCGCCGACGATCAGCGTGGTGGCGCCGAGTGCGAGCGCAGTCCAGCCGCCGTAGGCCATGACGATGCCGGCGGCATGGCTCATCACCATCAGCCCGGCGGTGGCGGCAAGGAAGTGCACGCCCGCAAGGCGCAGGAACAGGCTCCACTGCGGGTCGTGCACCTGCCCCGCAGGGGCGCCGGCGTCATGCATGACGACGCCGGCGCGGTGCAGCAGCGTTGCCGCCAGCGCCGCCGACAGGAACATGGTCGCCGCGATCGCCCACAGCGTGGGGCGCAGGCCGATCGCCTCGAGGCTCCAGCCGACCAGCGGCGCGGCAATCATCGCGCCCAGCGGAAACAGGCTCACCACGTAGCCGTTGGCGAGCCCGCTCGCGCCCGTCACGGCCTGGTTCACGCCCTGCTGCACGATGATGAAGCCGACGCCGGCACCGAAGCCGTACAGCAGTCCGTAGCCGAGCGCGAACTGCATGAGGCCGCCCGCCGACGCGGTGAGCGCAAGCCCGGCCGTCGTGCACAGCCCGCAGAGCACCACCAGCGGCGCGGGGGCGATCGTGCGGTACAGGCGCGGCGCGAGGTTCATGCCCACGGTGAGGCTGATCGTCGCCAGCGCGAACACGGCGCTCATCTCGGCGCGCCCGGTGCCGAGCATCGCCTCCATGGGCTTCAGGAAAATGCTGAAGGCGTAGATGGTGCCGAACGGGATGTTCAGCGCCGTCGCCGCGGCAAGGGCGGCCACCGCGGGCGATAGGTGCATGCACGATTATGCCGCCGGCGCGTTCCCGGCCGCGGGTACAGGTTCGCTATACTTCGCCTCGCCCAGTCGGTGCCCGCGCAGCCTTCCAGCCGCGCGGGTTAAACGGGAAGCAGGGATCGAAGGCCGCCGCAGTGGTGCATCACGAATGCGGCCCCGACAACCTGAGCTGCCCCCGCAACGGTAAGCGCGACAGGCCGGATCACGCAGCCACTGTGGAGCCCCGCTCCATGGGAAGGCGATCCGGCAGACCCCCGCGCCAGCCCGGAGACCGGCCGACGGGAGGGTTCCGCGAGGAACCGCGCGTAACGTTTGCCGGCTTGCGGGGACGCTAGCCGGGGAAGGGTCTGCCATGTTCCGTCGTCCGTCGTCGCGCATCGCCTCCGCGCTTGCGCTCTGTCTTGTTTCCTCAACCGCATTCGCCCAGGCCCCGGCGGCTGAAGACGCGCTGGTCGTCGAGGCGACACGCTTTCCGCAGTCCTCGGCCACGGTGCCCGCCAGCGTGTCGGTGATCCGCGCCGAGGACATCGCGCGCAGCGCCTCGCGCACGCTGCCCGAACTGCTGTCGGAGCAGGCGGGAATCACCGCACGCGACCTCTATGGCAACAACGCCGCCGCCGCGGGCGTCGACATGCGCGGCTTCGGCGTCACCGGCGCGCAGAACACGCTGATCCTGGTGGATGGCCAGCGCTACTCCGACATCGACCTGACGAACGTGCAATGGTCGGCGATCCCGCTATCGTCGGTCGAGCGCATCGAGATCCTGCGCGGCACCGGCGCGGTGCTCTACGGCGACGGCGCCAGCGCAGGCGTCATCAACATCATCACGCACTCGCCATTGAAGAAAGGCCGTGTCGCCGAGGCGCGGCTCGGCGCAGGCTCGTACAACACGCTCGAGGGCCATGTCGCGGCGGGCTACTCGACCGACACGTTCGGCATAAACGCATCGATGTACGGCTACAGCTCGGACGGCTACCGCGCCAACAACCGCAACGAGCAGCAGAACAACTCGCTCGGCCTGCGCTGGACCGACAACGTGACGACACTCGACCTGCGCGCAGGCACCGACCGCCGGGAGCTGCGGCTGCCCGGCGCGCGCCGCGTGCAGCCCTCGAGCGGCCTGGACGAATACCGCGCCGACCCGCGCGGCGCGCAGACGCCGCTCGACTACGCCAGCCGCGATGGCGTGCGCGCCGGCCTGACGCTGTCGCACCGCGTCGGCGACATCGACCTGTCGCTCGGCGCCGATTACCGCGCGAAGAACCAGCGCGCGTATTTCGACCAGGGCGGCTTCCCGGCCTCGCGCGGCGACGTGCTGGACATGACGACGCTGTCGCCGCGCGCACGCATCCCGTTCAGCACCGGGCCGCTGCGCCACAGCCTGACGCTGGGCGCCGACTGGCAGTCATGGCGCTACGACTCGCGCCGCAGCCCGCGGGTCGAGAACCTCGGACAGCCGGTGAACCGCGTGCGCGTGTCGCGCGACAACAGCGCGTTCTACCTGCAGGACGCGATCGACTTCGGCGACACGCACCTGCTGCTGGGCGCGCGCAGCGAGCGCGTGGATTACGACGCGCGCGACGCGCTGGATGCCACCGCGCCCGGCTTCGCCGCCAACACCGCGGCGCCTGCGGTCACGCGCAAGCAGCGCGAGCGCGCCTGGGAAGTGGCGCTGCGCCACGCGTTCAGCGAGCGCTGGTCGGGGTTCGCGCGCGCCGGCCGCAGCTTCCGCTTCGTCAACGTGGACGAGATCTACGAAACCGACGCCGCCTTCGCCGCGCAGTTCCAGTTGCTGCGGCCGCAGCACGCCGAGACGCGCGAGGCGGGCCTCGCCTGGCGCGGTGGCAGCGGCTCGCTGCGAGCCACGCTGTTTCGCACCGACGTCACCGACGAGATCCACCTCGACCCGTTCACCACCGGCGTGGGCAACACCAACCTGCCGCCGTCACGGCGGCAGGGACTGGAGCTGGACGCGCGCTGGCAGCTCACCACGGGGCTGCGCCTGACTGCCGGCTACACCTGGACCGACGCGCGTTTCCTGCAGGGCACGCTGCGCGGGGCGGCGACCGCGATCGGCACCAACCTGGACATCGGCGGCAGGCGCGTGCCGCTGGTGCCGGAGCACAAGCTGAATCTCGGCCTGGCGTGGGAGCTCACGCCGCAGACCCGCGTATCGGCGGCGCTGGCGATGGTCGGCCGCCAGTACATGGACAACGACGAGCCGAACACGCTGGGGGTGGACATCCCGCGCTACACGGTCGCCGACTTCAAGTTCTCGCACGATCTTGGCTGGGGCCGGGTGTCGGTGGCGCTGAACAACGCCTTCAACGAGAAGTACTACACCTACGCGGTGCGCAGCGCCTTCACCCGCGACCGCTACGCGGTGTACCCGCTGGCCGGACGTACGCTGTTCGCCGCCATCGAGGCGCGGCTGCCGTAGCTGCTGGCGGGCGCCGCGGCAGGCCCGCATGCACCGGATCCCGGGACATCAGGATAACGAGGGCCGGCCAACGGCGTCGCGCGAGCGCAGGCGCACGAATCCCGGCTTTTCGTTTGTATATTAGCAATCGCTAACTTAGAATCGATTCCGTCCATCCTGAGGAGGAACCCATGAACACGACAGACATCGACCTTCGCCGCCGACTGCTGCTGCAGGCAAGCGCCGGTGGCGCAGCCGCGGGCCTCGCCGGCCTGAGCCCGGCCGCGCTTGCACAAGGCAAGCCCCTGCCCGCGTTCGCATCCTGGAAGAACGCCGCCAGCGTCATCGTCCACAGCGCGAGCGGCATCGAGACCAAGCGCGACGCCTTCGGCACCAGCGGAATCACCGCCAGCGACATCCTCTTCGTGCGCAACAACCTCGGCGCGCCCAACGCGTCCATCGTCGCCAATGCCGATGCCTGGGAAGTGCAGATCGACGGCGTGGTCAATCCGCGCAAGTTCACGGTCGGCGAACTGAAGCGCATGGGCGTCGCCAGCGTGGCCATGGTGCTGCAGTGCTCTGGCAACGGCCGCGGCTTCTTCGCCCACAAGGCCTCCGGATCGCAGTGGAAGGTCGGTGCCGCCGGCAACGCGCTGTGGAGCGGCGTGCCAATGAAGGCGGTGGTGGATGCGCTCGGCGGCGTGCAGGGCGGCATGCGCTACATGACCAGCACCGGCGGGGAGACGATCCCGGCCGGCGTGGAGGCGAAGAAGGTGATGGTCGAGCGCTCGGTACCCTGGACCGCGATGGAGAACGCAATCCTCGCCTGGGAACTGAACGGCGCGCCGATCCCGCTGGCGCACGGCGGCCCGCTGCGCGTGATCCTGCCCGGCTACTACGGCGTCAACAACATCAAGTACGTGAAGCGCGTTGCGTTCACCGCGACAGAGACCAGCGCCAACATCCAGGCCAGCGGCTATCGCGTGCGCGGCATCGGCACGAAGGGCGCGCCCTCACAGCCCTCGATGTGGGAAATGAACCTGAAGTCCTTCGTCACGCATCCCGGCAACCCGGGCGAGCGCCTGCCCGCGGGCATGACGCAGATCGCCGGCGTCGCCTTCTCGGGCACCAGCCCGGTGCGCGGCGTCGAGGTGTCCCTGGACGGTGGCAGTAGCTGGCAGATGGCGAGCTTCGTCGGTCCCGACCTCGGCCGCCATGCGTGGCGCCATTTCGTGCTGCCGGTGAACCTGTCGGCCGGCTCGTACGAGATCACCAGCCGGGCTACCGACGCCAACGGCGACGTACAGCCCGAACTGCGGGTGGAGAACGAGCGCGGCTATGCACACAACGGCTGGCGCGACCACGCCGTGAAGGTGACCGTCGGCTGATGCAGCGGCTCCTGCTTGCCGGCGCCGCGCTTGCCGCGGCCGCGCTGTCGGCGGCCCACGCCCAGGGCCCTTCTGCCAAGGCCCTGGAGCGCGGCAAGCAGGTGTTCACGCAGGCCGCGCAGCCCGCCTGCGCGGTCTGCCACACGCTGGAAGCGGCGGGTGCCGAGGGCACCATCGGCCCGTCGCTGGACGAGCTCAAGCCCGACGCCGCGCGCGTTCAGCAGGCGGTACTGAAGGGCCTGGGCGTCATGCCCCCCTTCGCCGGCAAGCTGTCGCCGGAGGATATCGAGGCGGTTTCACAGTACGTCGCCAAGTCGGTCGGCCGGTAAGCGCCGGGCGCGCACCAGGCGCATCGGCGTACCCTGATCACGCATGGCATCGACCTGGGCCGCCGCGCTGGCGCTGGCAAGTTCGCTTTGCTTCGGCCTCGCGCTGGTCACCAGCCGCATCGGCCTGCGCTACTGCGATGCGCGCGCCGCCGCCGCGATCAGCGTGCCTTCGGCAACGCTGCTGTTCTATGTTGCCGCCCCCTTCGCGCTGGACGGCAAAGGCTTCGTCGTGCAGGCGCTGCTGTTGTTCGCACTGGTGGGCCTGTTCTTTCCCGCTCTGGTCACGCTGCTGACCTTCCGCTCCAACGAGGAACTCGGGCCGACGATCACCGGTGCGGTGTCGTGTACCGCGCCGCTCTTTGCGCTGCTGTTCGCCGGCCTGATCCTGGGCGAGAAGATTCCCGCGCATGCGGCGCTGGCCTGCGCCGGCATCGTCGCCGGCGTGGCGGTGCTGTCGTGGAAGCAGCATGCGGTGCGCCCGGGCTTCGTCGGCCGTTCGCTGTTGTGGCCAATCGCCGGCGCAGTCGTGCGCGGGCTCGCCCAGGTCGGCGCGAAGGCCGGGCTGCTGCTGTGGCCGAACCCGTTCGCAGCCGGGCTGATCGGCTACACCATGTCCTCCGCCACGGTGATCGGCGCCAACCGCCTCGGCCGCGCCGTGCGGCCTCGGGTAACGCGCCGCGGCATCGCCTGGATCGTTTTCACCGGCGTGCTCAACGGCGGCGCGGTGCTGCTGATGTACCTGGCGCTTGCCAGTGCGCCGGTGTCGCTGGTGGCGCCGGTGATCGCGACCTACCCGCTGAGCACCGCGCTGATCAGCGCCCTGGTGCTGCGCGAGGAGCCGCTGACGCGGCGCATGCTCGCCGGTGCGTCGATCACCGTTGCGGCAGTGATCTACCTGGTGGCCTCGAACCCCGGCGCCTGAGCGCCGCCTGCGCCGCGGCTACTTGGCGACGCTGATGTTCGCCTCCTTGATCACCTTCGCCCACTTCGCGATGTCGGAGGACAGCATGTCCGCGAGCTTCGCCGGGCTGCCGCCGGCGGGTTCCATGCCCATGCCGGCGAGGCGCTCACGCAGGTCGGCCTGCGCCAGCACGGCACCGACCTCCCTGTTCAGGCGCTCGATCACGGCCGCCGGGGTTCCCGCCGGCGCGAACAGCGACACCCAGGTATTTGCATAGAAGCCGGGCAGCCCCGCCTCGTCGCTGGTCGGCACGTCGGGCAGGTTGGCATTGCGCGCGGGACCGGTGAGCACGATCGCGCGCAGCCGCCCGGACTTGATATGCGGCAGCGGCGTCGGGATCTGGTCGAACACGACCTGCACCTGCCCGCCGAGCAGCGCAGCGAACGCGCCGGAACTGCCCTTGTACGGCACGTGCAGGATGCGCGTGCCGGCGCGCTGGTTGAACAGTTCGCACGACAGGTGCCCGGTACTGCCCACGCTGGAGGATCCGCAGGACATGGTCGACGGATTGGCCTTGGCGTGGGCGATGAGCTCGGCCAGGGTTTTCACCGGCAGCTCTGCGTTGGCGACCAGCACGTTCGGCAGCATGGTCAGTGCCGCGACCGGCGCCAGGTCCTTCACCGGGTGGTAGTTCATGTTCGCGTACAGCGTCGCGTTGACCGCGATGCCGCCCGCCGCGGCGAACAAGGTGTAGCCGTCCGGCGCGGACTTGGCGACGTAGGCGCCGGCGATATTGCTGCCTGCGCCGGGGCGGTTCTCCACCACCACCGGCTGCCCCAGCCGCGGCGACAGCCGCTCGGCGACCAGTCGCGCAGTGAGGTCGGTGCCGCCGCCCGGCGAATAGCCGACGATGATGTGCACCGGCCTGTCGGGATACGATTGCGCCGCTGCGGCAGCAGAGAACAGCGCGATGGCGAGCGTGCACAGGTTTCTGTACGGATTCATGGTCCCCCTCCCAGGTTGCATGCCGTCCGCGGGCTGCGGGGCGGCGCGTTGGCGATAACGTACTATAGGCTAGTCCTTTAGGCTATTGCGCTATAGTGCCTGCGAACCGCGTCCGCCCAGCGCCCGCCATGCACCCGATATTTCGAGACAACTCGATCCCGCGCAACGTGCAGCTGGCGGACCTGTTCCGCCAGCGCATCGCGCGCGGCGTCTGGCCGCTGGGACACATGCTGCCCTCGCTGGACGAACTGGTGCAGGAGTTCAACGTCGCGCGGGTGACGGTGCGCCAGGCAATGACCCGGCTGGCGCGCGAAGGCATCGTGTCGCCGCAGCAGGGCCGCGGCACGCTGGTCACCGGCGGCGCGCAGGTGGACCGCTGGTTCAGCGTGCAGACCACGCTGGACGACCTGCACAAGGTGTACCTGGACACCAGACCCGAACTGCGCAACCTCGCCGAGGCGACCGGCATGCCGCAACTGACGGCGAAGGATGGCACGCCGGCGCCGGCCTATCGCTGGCTGCGACGCCTGCACGCGCGCGACGGCATTCCCTACTGCGTGATCTCGATCTACCTGGATGAGCGCATCTTCCGCCGCGAGCCGGCGCGCTTTCGCGAGGAGATCGTGATCAGCGTGCTGCGCGGCATGCGCGGCGTGAAGGTCGCCCGCGCACGCCAGACGCTGACCATCAACGCTGCGGACGTCGAGGTCGCCGCGCACCTGCAGATCCCGGTCAATTCCCCGGTCGGCGAAGTGCGCAGGGTGTTCAACGACCCCAAAGGCGGCATCCTGTACCTCGCCGAAGTGACCTACCGCGGCGACTTCATACGCGTCGAGATGAACCTGCAGGTGTGAGAGGCCCACGGATGAGCGCAGAGCAGCTTCAGGTCGAACACGCGGACGGCATCCATACCGTGCGCATCAACCGCCCCGCGCAGCGCAACGTGCTGTCGATCGAGCTGATGCAGGCGCTGACGCAGACCGCCCAGCAGCTGCAGGAAGCACCCGACTGCCGCGCCGTGATCCTTGCCGCGAGCGGAGCGAATTTCTCCGCGGGAGTCGACCTCAAGGACCCGCGCCGCTGGAACCTCGACAAGGCCAGCCTCGCCGAGCGGCGCGCGTTCCCGTACGTAGGCGAGCGCATGTGCCAGGCCTGGGAGGACATCCCGGCGATGACGATCTGCGCGATCGAGGGGTACTGCGTCGGCGGCGGCGCGGCGCTCGCGATCTGCACCGACTTCCGCATCGTCGGCGCGTCGGCGTACCTGCGGTTCCCCGAAGTCGCCATCGGGCTGCCGCTGTCCTGGGGCGCGCTGCCGCGGCTGGTGCGCCTGCTCGGCCCGGTAAGGGCGAAGCGCGCCATCATCCTGTGCGAAAAGCTGGTCGGCGCGCAGGCGGTCGAGTTCGGCCTCGCCGACATGCTCGCCGCGGACGGCCAGGCTTATGCCGAGGCGCAGGCGCTTGCGGCGCGCATCGCCGCGCTGCCGGAAGTCGCGGTGAAGATGAGCAAGGAGGCGATCAACGTCACCAGCAACGCGCTGAACCGGCTGGGCTCGTACATGGCGCGCGACCAGGTGACGCTCGCCGCGCACGCGCCCGACGCGATCGCGGCGCGCGCGAAGTTCATGAAGAAGAAGCCCGCGCGCTGAACGAAGCGCAGGATGCGCTCAGGCCGGCGCGGCGGCGCGCGCGCTCCTCACCGGCGCCTCGCGAATCGGCAGGTTGCACAGCGCCGCGATTCCCGCAAGCACGATGTCCGCGTACCACATCCAGTCGTAGTTGCCCTGCGCGCTCACCGCGATGCCGCCCAGCCAGGCGCCGAAGAAGCCGCCGATCTGGTGCGACAGCAGCGTGAGGCCGAAGAGCGTGGCGAGATAACGCGTGCCGAAGAGCTTGCCGACGATACCGGCGGTAGGCGGCACGGTGGCAAGCCAGGTCAGCCCCAGTCCCGCGGCGAAGAGATAGAACGTGAGCGCGGTCTTCGGCGCCGCGAGGTAGGCGAGGATCAGCAGGCTGCGCGAGCCGTACATCCAGAACAGCAGCGTCTTGCCGCGCACGCGCGACATCGCCCAGCCGGCGGCGAGGCTGCCGACGATGTTGGCAAGGCCGATGATCGCCAGCGACCAACCGGCGACTTCGGCCGGCAGGCCGCACAGCTGCACCTCGCCCGGCAAATGCGTGACCAGGAAAGCGATGTGAAAGCCGCAGGTGAAGAACCCGGCGTGCAGCAGCAGGTAGCTGCGATCCCCCAGCGCCTGCACCACCGCCGGGCCGAGACGCTGGCCGTCGTCCACGGCAGCACCTGCCGCGCCGGGCTTTTCGCGCCGGAACATCCGCGCCAGCGGCAGCGCGGCGAGCGTGATCGCCGCCAGCGACCACAACGCGCCCGCCCAGCCCAGCGCCGAGATCAGCTTCTGCGCCAGCGGCGCGAACACGAACTGGCCGAACGAACCGCCGGCGTTGATGACGCCTGAGGCCATGCCGCGCCGCTCTGCAGGCAGGCGCTGCGCCACGGCGCCGATCAGTACCGAAAAGCTGCCGGCACCGGAGCCGATCGCGGACAGCAGCCCGATCGTGAACACCAGGCCCCAGGTGCTGGACATGAAAGGCACCAGCGCGGTGCCCACGGCCATGATGACCAGGCCCGCGGCGATGACGCGCCCCGGACCGTAGCGGTCCGCCACCGCGCCGGCGATCGGCTGCACCGCACCCCATGCGAACTGCGCCACCGCCATCGCGAAGCTGATGGCGACGACGCCCAGCCCGGTGGACGAATTGATCGGCGAGACGAACAGCCCCATGGACTGGCGCGTGCCCATGGTGACCATCAGGATCGCCGCGGCGACCAGCGTGACTGTCCAGTACGACGCGGCGCGCGCCGGCATGCTCGTCTCCTTCGGATGCAGCTCCCGGGCGCGCATGCCGGCCGCGGGTAGGGATGCAGAGGCCGGCAGTTTACCAAGCGCCGCCTCGATGCCACGCGGGCGGTCCCGGTGTAGGCTTGGCGCATGCAGTTGCGCGCGGTACAGGCCGACATCACCACGCTGGCGGTGGATGCCATCGTCAACGCGGCGAACGAGACCCTGCTGGGCGGCGGCGGCGTGGACGGCGCCATCCATCGCGCCGCGGGCCCGGAGCTGCTGGCCGAGTGCCGCGGCCTGGGCGGCTGCAGCACCGGGGACGCAAAGCTGACGCAGGGCTACCGCCTGCCGGCGAAGTTCGTCGTGCACACCGTCGGCCCGGTATGGCGCGACGGCATGCACGGCGAGCCCGCGCTGCTCGCACGCTGCTATCGGCGTTCGATCGCGCTTGCCGCGCAGGCCGGCGCGGCGTCGATCGCCTTTCCCTGCATCAGCACCGGGGTCTACGGCTACCCGCCCGCGCAGGCCGCGCGCATCGCCGTGGACACGGTACGCGGCGCGCTACCGGCATTCCCCTCGATGCGCGAAGCGGTGTTCTGCTGCTTCTCGGCCGCGGATCTCGCGCTCTACCAACGCCTGCTGACAGAGCAGCCCGCATGATCCGCATCCGCGAACTGGACCACCTGGTGCTGCGCGTCGCCGACCTCGAAGCGATGCTGCAGTTCTACATGCAGGTGCTCGGCTGCACGCTGGAGCGCCGCCGCGACGACCTCGGCCTGGTGCAGTTGCGCGCCGGCGCGTCGCTGATCGACCTGGTGCCGGTGGACGGCAAGCTCGGACGCGCGGGCGGCGCGGCACCGGGCAGGGAGGGCCGCAACCTCGACCACTTCTGCCTGCGCGTCGAGCCCTTCGACGAAGCCGCGATCCGCGCGCAGCTCGAGGCGGCGGGCGTCGCCGCGGGCGAGACCGCGCAGCGCTACGGCGCCGACGGCGAAGGCCCGTCGATCTACGTCACCGACCCCGAGGGCAACACCGTCGAACTCAAGGGCCCGCCCGTCGCCTGAAGCGCAGCAACGCGAGTACCGCCAGCCCGAGCAGGCCCGCGGCGACGCAGCCCCATTGCAGTGCCTCGACGCTGACCGCGCCCTGCCAGGGATTGCCCGGTACCAGCGGCCACAGGGGATGCACGTCGACATGCATCACCGCGTCCAGCGCGAGGTGGCTCAGCGTGCCGAGGAAGGCGCCAGTCCATGCCGCGCCGCGGCCGATGGTGGCGTCCACGCCCAGCCAGCGCGCCTGCGCGGGCGAGAGCCGGCTGTTCCACAGGCGCAGCCCCCACTCGCAGGGCCGCCGCCCCAGCGTGGCGGCGACGATCGCGACGCCGACCGCACCCGGCAGCGTGTGCAGCCACGGATGCGCGGGGTCGCCAATGATGAAAAAGAGCGCGATCGGCTCCAGGTCGATCAGCACATTGGCGAGCGCAAACACCGTCCACGACACGCCTGCGGGCGCCGCGGCCTTGATGAGCGCGCCGGGACCGAAGTGGAAAGGCGTGATCGGCATCGCTGCGCCGCGCCGGACGCAGCTCAGCGCCGGCGGAAATCGCCCGGCGCGCTGCCGTATGCCGCGCGGAACGCGCGGTAGAACGTGGAAACGTCGTTGAAGCCCACGGCGAGCGCGATGTCTGCCACGGTGCGCGTGCCCGGGCCGCGCAGCAGGCGGCGCGCCTCCTCGAGCCGGCGCCGCTGCAGCCAGGCGCCAAAGCTCTCGCCGCCCGACGCGAACAGCATGTGCAACTTGCGCACCGATAGGCCCAGTGCCGCGGCTACGCCGCCGGGCGTCAGCGATGCGTCGGTCAGGTGGCGCTCGGCGTGGCGCATCGCGCGGCGCAACGCCGCACGGCGCAGCGATTCGCGCCCGGCGTCCTGCAGCTCGGGCGCAATGCCGGCAGCGACTGCCACCAGGCGCACCAGGTGCTCGGCCACCGGCTCGGCAATGCGCGGGTCGATGCGCTCGCCCTCGGCGGCCATCGAGCCCAGGCAGGCCGCCAGCAGCGCGCACTCCGGCGTGTTGCGTTCGAGGTGGATCATCGGCAACGTGCCCGGCAGCGCGAGGTAGGCGTCCAGCCTGCGGCGCGGCACGCGCCAGATGCGGAACTCGAAGTCGCCCGACGCGCCGGTGGAGAACGGCACGTTCGGGTCGGCGAGCACGATGTCGCCGCGCAGCGCGAGCACGTGGCGATCCTCCTGCAGGAACCATGCGGCTTCGCCGACTTGCGAATAGACGTAGTAGGTGTCGCTCGGCGCACGGGCAATGTCCTCGCCGCGCCGCAGTACGCGGTGGCCCTCGCACTGCAGCTCGACCACGTCCAGACCGGCGATGCGCCGCGCCTGCATGGCGCCGCGAAAGCCGCTGCGGCCCTCGCGTTCAGGGGTGATCGCGTAGACGTGCTGGCAGCAGGCCTCGCGCCAGGAGGCGAACTGATCGCGCTCGGGCAGCGCTTCGCTGCGCCAGCTTGCCGTCATCGAGGCCCCTCCTCCACCTTTGCGCCAGTTGCCAGAGCGTCTTGCGCGCAACGCCAAGACAGGGCGGTGGCAGGCGCGCAATCTGCCGCACGCAATATATAGCACACGGGGTGGGACGAGGAATGCAGGACAGGGAGGCAAGAGCATGAATGCGCCATTGGTGGATGCGTCTGTGCTGGACCGCGTCAAGGGCTGGCGCCCGTACGTGGAAGCGAAGCTCGGGTTCCGCAACCACTGGTATCCGGCAATGTTCTCGCACGAGCTGGAGGAAGGCAGGCCGGTGGAGGCGACGCTGCTGGGAGAGAGCATCCTCGTCAACCGCGTCGACGGGGTCGCCTGCGCGATCCGCAACCGCTGCCTGCACCGCGGCGTGAAGTTCTCCAGGCGCCTGGAGTGCTACAGGAAGGGCACGATCACGTGCTGGTACCACGCCTTCACCTACGACTGGCGCGACGGGCAGCTGGTGGACATCATCACCAACCCGACCAGCGCGCTGATCGGCAAGCACCACATCCAGACCTATCCGGTGCTCGAGGCAAAGGGCCTGGTGTTCATCTTCGTCGGCCACGAGACGCCGCCGGACCTGTCCGCCGACGTGCCGCCCGGGTTCCTCGACGAGGGCCGGGCGATCCACGGCAAGCGCCGCATGGTGAAGAGCAACTGGCGCCTCGGCGTGGAAAACGGCTTTGATGCCAGCCACATCTTCATCCACAAGGGCTCGCCGCTGTGCGCCGGCAACGATATCGCGCTGCCGCTGGGGTTCGCGCCTACCAATCCGGGCACCGGCACGCGGCCTTCGATCGGCGAGCCCGGTCCGGTGGGACTCTACGACCTGCTCGGCGAGAGCGCGATCCCGGTGTTCGAAGGCACGCTGGGCGGCGAGCCGGTGCTCGAAGGCCATTTCGGCGAGAAGCGCGTCGCCGACAACATCTCGATCTGGCTGCCCGGCGTGCTGAAGGTCGACCCCTGGCCGCAGGAGGGCATGAACCAGTTCGAGTGGTACGTGCCGGTCGACGCGAACACGCACATCTACCTGCAGACGCTCGGTCGCATGACTGCGAACGAAGCCGAGGCCGCGGCGTTCCGGCAGGAGGTGGAGGACAAGTGGATCTCGCTTGCGCTGGACGGCTTCAACGACGACGACGTGTGGGCGCGCGAAGCCACCGAGGAGTTCTACGGCGACCGCGACCGCGGCTGGGTCGAGGAACGCCTGTTCGAGGCCGACATCGCGATCGTCGAATGGCGGCGCCTGGCGAGCAGGCATAACCGCGGCATCCAGAAACCCGAGTACCTGTGAGGCGGCAATGGCGCGATACGCGGTGAACCGGCTGGTGCAGGAGCTCTACCGCAGGCCCGGGCTGCTCGAGCGCTTCCGCGCCGAGCGGCAGGCCGTGTACGAGGAGTACGGCCTGGATGCCGCCGAGCGCGCCGCGCTCGACGAAGGCACGCCCCCTGCGCTCACCGCGGCCGGCGTGCATCCGATCCTGCAGATGCACTACCTGCTGGCCAGCAACCCCGAGGTGGCGAAGCTGATCACGGTGAACGCGTACCGCGGCGCCGCGGAGAGCGCCTGATGGGACGGCTCGTCGCCGCGGGTGCGTGCTCGCACATCCTGATGTCGCCGCAGGGCGTGGAGGCGCGCGCGCAGGCGATCGTCGCCGGCATCCGCGAGGTCGGTCGCCGCATCCTCGCGCAGAAGCCAGACCTGGTGGTGGTGGTGAGCAGCGACCACATGTTCAACGTCAACATGAGCCTGCAGGCGCCTTTCTGCGTCGGCGTGTCGGACGAGTACACGCCGTTCGGCGACATGGACATCCCGCGAACGCCGCGCCCCGGGCACCGGGCATTTGCGGAGGCCTTCGTCGCGCATGCGGCGCGGCGCGGCTTCGACCTCGCGAAGGCCGAGGAACTTCGTCCGGACCACGGCGTCGCGCTGCCGATGATGCTGATCGACCCGGCAGGCGGCGTGCCCATCGTGCCGCTGCTGGTGAACATCAACATGGAGCCGGCGCCCTCGCCGGCGCGCTGCCACGCGCTGGGCGGTGTGCTGCGCGAGGCGATCGACCGGCAACGCCCGGATGGCGAGCGCGTCGCGGTGCTCGCCACCGGCGGGCTGTCGCACTGGCTCAACATCGAACGCCACGGCGAAGTGTCGGAAGCCTTCGACCGCGAGGTGCTCGGCAGCCTCGCACGCGGTCACCCGGAGGGGCTGGCGCGGCTGACGGCGGAGAGAATCGTCGCCGAAGGCGGCAACGGCGGACTGGAGATCGTCAACTGGCTCGTGATGGCCGGCGCGGCGCCGGGCTGGAAGGGCGAGATCGTCTATTACGAGCCGATGCCGGAGTGGTTCACCGGCATGGGCGGGCTGGAGCTTCGCGCCGCATGAACGCCTGCGCCTCGAAGTTCGTCGACGCCGGCGGCCTGCGTACCCACTACCTGGAGGCGGGCGCGGGGGAACCGCTGGTGCTGATACACGGCGGCGGCGCCGGCGCCGACAGCATCGGCAACTGGCGCGGCTCGATCGACAGGTTCGCCGCGCACTTTCGCGTGCTGGCGCCGGACATGGTCGGCTTTGGCGGCACGGCAAAGCCGGCGCCCGCCGCGTTCACCTACTCGCAGGATGCGCGCGTCGCGCACCTGACGGCGTTTCTCGACGCGCTCGGCATCGCGCGCGCCTCGTTCATCGGCAATTCCATGGGCGGCGCCACCGCGCTCGGGCTCGCCGCTACCCTGCCGCAGCGCGTGGAGCGCCTGGTGCTGATGGGCAGCGCCGGACTGAACACCAGCATCCACCCCGACCTGCTGCCGGTGCTGAACTACGACTTCACGCGCGAGGGCATGCAGCGGCTGGTGCGCGCCCTGGTGAACGCACGCTTCGAGATCGACGACGCGCTGATCGACTACCGGCTGGCGAAATCGCTGGACCCCGATACCCGCGCCGCCTACGCCGCCACCATGCAGTGGATCCGCGAACAAGGCGGGCTCTACTACCCGGCGGAGACGATCGCGCGCGTCGCCTGCCCGACGCTGGTGGTGAACGGCAAGGAAGACAAGGTGGTGCCGCTGGCGAACGCCTACCGCTTCCTCGAACTGATCCCGGACTCCTGGGGCTGGATCGTGCCGCACTGCGGGCACTGGGCGATGATCGAGCATCCGGCCGAGTTCGCGCGAGCGTGTCTCGCTTTCCTGCAGCCGCAGGCATGAGCGGACCGACGCCGGTGCTGGAGCAATTGTGCGAGGACTGGGAGGTGGAGCCCGGCAGCGCGAGGCGGATCGTGCTGCGAGGGCGCGCACTCGCGGTATTCAACGTCGGCGGCAGCTTCCATGTCACCGACGACACCTGCACCCACGGCTTCGCGTCGCTCGCCGAGGGCACGCTGGAGGGCCACGTGGTCACCTGCCCCTGGCACGGCGGCGCCTTCGACGTGCGCTCGGGCGCACCGGTGGCCGCGCCGTGCACCGAAGCACTCGCCGTGCACCCCTGCCGCGCGCGCGAGGGCGCGATCTGGGTCGAACTTCCCGCACCGGACTGAGGAGGAACGCATGCCCACACTGCAAGCCATCACCGATCGCGTCAGCGGCGCCGTCGGCGCCGAATCCGGCGTCGATGCCCGCATCAAGTTCAACTTCGGCAACGACGGCTTTCTCTTCATCGACGGCAAGTCGGCGCCCAACCGCGTCCACAACACGGACGAGGACTCCGACATCACCATCACGGTGTCGATGGAGAACTTCGAGCGCATCATCGACAAGAAGCTCAACCCCAAGTTCGCGCTGATGACCGGCAAGATGAGGTTGAAGGGCGACATCCGCATCGCCATGCGCCTGGACAAGGTATTCGGGCTCGAGTGAACAAGGTGAGCGAGGTGGGCGACGCGATCGCGAAAGCCGCCGCGCGCCTGGCCCAGGCGCAGGCGGCGCGCCAGCCTTGCGCACCGGTGAGGGAGCTGATCGGCGCGGACGACCTCGCCGCCGCCTATGCGGTGCAGGAGGCCGGCACGCGCGCGCGCCTTGCCGCGGGCGGGCGGCTCTCCGGCCGCAAGATCGGACTGACCTCGGCCGCGGTGCAGAAGCAACTCGGCGTATCGCAGCCGGACTACGGCATGCTGTTCGCCGACATGGAGGTGCCCGACGGCGGCTGCGTGCCGGCCACGCGCCTGCTGCAGCCGCGCGCCGAAGCGGAGATCGCGTTCGTGCTCGGCCGCGACCTCGACGCCGCGCCGCACGCCCAGGCCGCGCTGCTGCGCGCCATCGACTACGCGGTATGCGCGATCGAGATCGTCGACTCGCGCATCGCAAACTGGGACATCGGCATCGCCGACACCATCGCGGACAATGCCTCGTCGGGGTTGTACGTGCTGGGAACCCGGCCGCGGCGCCCGCACGACCTGGACCTGCTGCTGTGCGGCATGGTGGCGCGCAGGAACGGCGCGATCGTTGCCACCGGCGCCGGCGCCGCCTGCCTGGGCAATCCACTGTCGGCTGCGGCGTGGCTCGCCGACACCATGGCGGCGGCGGGACGGCCGCTGGGCGCGGGCGACGTCATCCTTTCGGGCGCGCTCGGCGCCATGGTCCCGGTGTCTGCAGGCGACGTGTTCGAAGCGCAGATCCAGGGCCTGGGTTCGGTGCGCGTGGCGTTCGGCAGGGCCTGAACGCAGCCAGCGCGGCGGCGCCGCGCGATCCACTGGAGGGTTAGAATCCTGCGACCCGAATCACGGAGGCCGCATGATCGACCTGTCCAGTTGTGTCGAACCCGATCGCGTACGGAAGGAGGTCTACACCGACGCGCAGATCTTCGATCTCGAGATGCAGCGCATCCACGAAACGGTGTGGATCTACTGCGGGCACGAATCGCAGGTGCCGAAATCCGGCGACTACTACACCGTGCAGGTGGGGCGCCAGCCGATGATCATGGTGCGCGGCTCGGACGGGCGCGTGAACGTGCTGTACAACCGCTGCCCGCACCGCGGCAACATGATCTGCGGCGACCGCCATGGCAATACCGGCGACCAGTTCCGCTGCTCGTACCATGCGTGGACCTTCCACCATGACGGGAAACTCAAGAACATCCCGATGATGGAGGCGGGCTACCAGGGCACGCGCTTCACGCGCAGCAACCCGGACTGCAACATGAAGCAGGCGGCGCGCGTGGAGAGCTACCGCGGCTTCGTCTTTGCCAGCCTGGCGAAGGACGGCCCGACGCTGAAGGAATTCCTCGGCGCGTCGATCGTCGCGTTCGACGACATGTGCGACCGCGCCCCCGACGGCGAAGTGGAAATCGTACCGAACTGCTTCCGCGTCGTCCAGCACTCGAACTGGAAGCTGTTCATGGAGAACCAGATCGACGCGCTGCATCCGTCGGTGACGCACCAGTCCACGGGGCGTGCCGCGCACGAGGTCGAGAAGGTGCTGGCGAAGAAGGCGAAGAACGGCGCGGTGCCGCTGTCCTACCACATGCTGTCTGCGTTCGCGACGGTGACCATCGACAAGTGGGACAACTTCCAGACCATCAACTACCCCTACGGCCACTGCATCCTCACCGGCTACATGGGCCTGCGGCCGCAGGACCCGGACACGCTCGCGTACGACAGGATCATGATCCAGAAGTACGGCAAGAAGCGCTTCGAGGAAATCGTCGGCGTCAACATACACCACGTACTGGTGTACCCGGGGCTGTCGGTGCAGTCGCCGCTGCAGCAACTGCGCGCGGTGCGGCCGCTGGGCGTGGATCGCACGCTCACCGAGATCTGGCATTTCCGCCTGAAGGGCGCGCCAGAGGCGATCTACCGCAGGTCGCTCGCCTACTACAACCTGGTGAACTCGCCGGCGACGCTCATAAACGCCGACGACCTGGAGAATTTCTGGAAGTGCCACCAGGGGCTCGCCTCGGAAGGCGGCGACTGGGTCAGCTTCGCGCGCCACCACGGCCGCGACATCGAGAAGGACGGCGTGGTCGAGTCCGGCCCCAACATGGGCACGTCGGAGGCGCCGATGCGCAACCAGATGAAGGCCTGGGCGCAGTACATGGGGGCGGCACGGTGACGAAGCTCGAATTGCAGCACTCGGTGGAGCAGTTCCTCTACCGCCAGGCCGAGTTGCTGGACACGAAGCAATGGCAGGACTGGATCGACCTCTTCGCCCCGGACGGCATGTACTGGATGCCGCCGGACGAGAGCTACGAGACCTGGGACGGCCAGCCGGCGATCTTCGCCGAGGACCGGAACCTGATGACCGTGCGCATGCTGCGCGTGCTGCACCCGGACGCGTGGTCGCAGCGCGCCGACTGGGGCACCAACCATGTCGTCGGCAACGTGCAGATCGGGAAGGCGGCGAAGAACGGCGACGTGGTCGTGCGCTCGCGCTTCCACATGCTGGAGATGCGCCGCGACGACGTGCGCCACTTCGCCGGCCGCTACACGCATCACCTTAAGAAGACGAAATCCGGCTGGCGCATCGCGCTGCAGCGGGTGGACATGACCAACGCGACCGCGGCCTACGATTACGTGCTGCAGGTCTGGGTCTGATGGGGTTTGTCAATTTCCTGCTCAAGCTCGTAGACATCCTCGGCCGCGGCAACCTGGCCATGGCCGGGATCGCGCTGTTCGTCGTGGCATCGCTGTGGTCCAAGCACCGCGAGGACTACGTCGACTTCCTTCTCGCGCTGGTGATGGTGTCGCCGTTCCTGGCCGGCCTGCTCGCGCTGCCGGTGATGAACTGGATGAAGCTGTTCCTCTACGACGCGCCGAAGGCAGCCGCGCTGGGAGGCAAGCGCATCCTGTACTTCACGCAGGAAGTGCGCATCAAGTACGTCCGCGGCTACCCATGGGCGCGCCTGTCGGACGTGTGCAAGATCCTCGGCATCGCCAACCCGGCGAAGATCGTGCGCCGATTCTCGGGCCAGGAATGCGACAGCCTGGACACCGACCACGACTGGCTCTCCGAGCACGGCATGAAGAAGCTCACCGAGCTTCCGCTGGGCCCGGAAACGGCCAAGTTCGGCGCCTGGTTCGAGAAGGAAATCGTCAAGCCGGCGGCCAAGATGCGCGACCGCGGCACGCCCTACGGGTGAACCCCGGCGATCCCGGCGCCTACTGGCAGGAGGCGTTCGCCCTCGCGGCCTACGTCGCGTGGGCGATCGGCGCCACCGTGATGCTGCTGCTCGACCGGCGCCCGCCGACGACCACGCTGGCGTGGCTGCTGGCGCTGCTCCTGCTGCCGTATGTGGGCGCGCTCATCTACTTCTTCTTCGGCCCGCGCAGGCTGCGCAGGAAGCGGCTGAAGTACGAAAGGAGCCGTCGCGAGGTCGAGGGCAAGGCCGCGCCGCTCTTGTCGCGGCCGGAGAACCTCTCCGAGGATTTCTTCCACCGCTATCGCCAGCTCGCGACGCTGATCGAGTGCCTCGACCAGCCGGCGCCGGCGCGTGCCACTGCGCTGAAGCTGTACCCGGACGGCGACGCGTTCTACGCCGACATGCTGGCCGTGATCGCGGCGGCGACGCACCACCTGCACCTGGAGTACTACATCTGGCGCGCGGACGGCATCGGCACGCGCGTGCGCGACGCGCTCGTCGAGCGCGCGCGCGCCGGCGTGCAGGTGCGGCTGCTCGTCGACACGGTGGGGTCGAACACCACGCGCGACAGTTTCTTCCGTCCGCTGGAAGATGCGGGCGGCGAGGTGGCGTGGTTCAACCGGCCGCGCCTGATGAAGCTGCGGCTGCGGCACTTCAATTTCCGCTCGCACCGCAAGATCCTGGTCGCCGACGGCCGCATCGGGTTCACCGGCGGCATGAACGTCACCGACGACCATGCCGGTTCGGGGAGCAGCGGCGGCGGCTGGCGCGACACGCACATGCGCTTCGAGGGCACGCCGGTGGCGCAGCTGCAGCGCGTGTTCCTCGACGACTGGGTGTTCTCGCACGGCCCCTGCGAGGTGCTGCCGGCATTCTTTCCGGACTGCCCGGAAGGCGACGGCCCGTTCGTCCAAGTCGTGTCCTCGGGGCCGGACCAGCAGACCTGGGCGATCCAGCGGCTGCTGTTCAATGCCATCGCCAACGCGCGCTCCAGCATCCGCCTGACGACGCCGTACTTCGTGCCGGACGAGCCGATGCTGGCCGCACTGGTCGCGGCGGCGCTGCGCGGGGTGTCGGTGCGCATCCTGGTCCCCAGGGAGACCGATTCCTTCGTCGTCACCGCGGCGGCGCGCAGCTACTACGAGGAACTCGCCCGGCTCGGCGTCGAGATCTGGGAGTACGGCCCGCAGATGCTGCACGCGAAAACCGCGGTGTTCGACGACATCGTGTCGGTGGTCGGCACGGCCAACTTCGACAACCGCAGCTTCCGCCTGAACTTCGAGGTGGCAGCGGTGGTGTACTCATCCGGCGTCGCGCGCCAGCTGAACGCGCTGTTCGACGCCGACCTCGTCAGCGCCGTGCGCTACGCCATCCCGCGGCGGAAGCTGCCGATGCGCGAGCGCCTGGTGATGGGAGCGGCGAGGCTTTTCTCGCCGCTACTTTGACACCAGGTCAGGGGTGATTCCGGCGACGTCGCGCGCACCGCACAGCTGCATGGCGCGCTGAAGCTCACCGGCGAGGATGTCGAGCGCGCGCATGGCACCCTCCTCGCCGCCCGCCATGACGCCGTAGAGCGTCGCCCGCCCGACCTGCACCGCCTGCGCACCCAGCGCGCGCGCCTTGAGGATATCGACGCCGCGGCGCACGCCGCCGTCGAGCAGCACGGTGAGCTTCCCGCCCACTGCCTGCACCACCGCAGGCAGCGCATCGATCGTCGCCGCCGCGCCATCGAGCTGCCTGCCGCCATGGTTGGACACCACGATGCCGTCCGCACCCAGCGCGGCGATGCGCTCGGCGTCGTCGGCGCGCTCCACGCCCTTGACGATCAGCCTGCGCGGCCAGGCGTCGCGGATGCGCTTCAGGCCATCGAGGTCGAAGGACGCATCGAGCTCCCGGCCGACCGACGCGGCGACATCGCTGGTGCGGTTGCTGTAGCTCACCAGGCCGTGCAGGTTCTCCATCTTCGGGATGCCGTGCCGCGCGATGCCCGCCAGCCACGCCGGCTTGCGCCACATGTCGTGCGCGTTGCGCCAGTTGGCGCGGAACGGCGCCGAAAAGGCGTTCCTGACGTCGCGCTCGCGCTTGCCGCCGACCGGCAGGTCGACCGTGATCACCAGTGCCTCGTAGCCGGCGGCCTCGGCGCGCGCGATCAGCTTCGCGCGCACGTCGGCGTTCTTCAGCACGTAGAGCTGGAACCACAGGCGCCCACCGGCTTCGCTCGCCACGCGCTCGATCGACGCGGTGGCCGGGGTGGCAAGCGTGAACGGGATGCCGTGAGCCTTCGCCGCGCGCGCGAGGGCCACGTCCGCGCCCGGCCGGCCGATGCCGACAGCGCCGGTGGGCGCGATGACGAGCGGCAGCGCGGACTCGGCACCGAATAGATTCGTACGCGTATCGACCTTCTCCACGTCGACCAGCACCCGCGGCAGCAGGCGCACGCGCTCGAACGCGGCGCGGTTGCCCGCAAGCGTCGTCTCGTCCTCGGCGCCGCCGTCGAAGAAATCGAAGATTGCCCGCGGCAGGCGCCGCCGCGCGAGCAGGCGCAGGTCGGCGATGTTGCAGGCTCGGGCCAGACGTTTCGACATCGGCCCGGAGTCTACCGGCATAATTGCCCCCTTTATCGCGGAGCACCAGCCATGCAGCAGGTCGCGTTCATCGGCATCGGCATCATGGGCGTTCGCCAGGCGGCGAACCTCATTAAGGCGGGCTACCCGCTCACCGTGTACGCGCGCACCGCAGCCAAGGCGCAGCCGCTCGTGGCGATGGGCGCGAAGCTGGCGGCGACGCCGGCCGAGGCGGCGAAGGCCGCCGACGTCGTGATCACCATGGTCGGTGCGCCGGCGGACGTGGAACAGATCTACTTTCCGCAGATCCTGGACGCGGCAAGGCCCGGCACGCTGCTCATCGACATGACCACGTCCAGCCCGAAGCTCGCGGCGCGCATCTGGGAAGCGGCGAAGGCGAAGGGACTGCGCGCGCTGGACGCGCCGGTCACCGGCGGCGAGACCGGCGCCGAGCAAGGCACGCTCACCATCATGGTCGGCGGCGAAAGCGTGGATTTCGAAGCCGCGAAACCTGTACTGGCGGCGATGGGAAAGAACCTCGTGCACTTCGGGCCGGCGGGCAACGGACAACGCGCGAAGCTCGTCAACCAGATCATCGTGCAGCAGAACATCCTCGCGTCCATCGAGGGTCTTTTCTACTCCAAGCGCGCCGGGCTGGACCCCGACGTGATCCTCGCCACGCTGCAGACCGGCACCGCCGACTCCAAGGCCTTGCGCGCGCAGGGCACCAAGGCCTTGCGCGGCGACTTCACGCCGGGCTTCTATCCGGTGCACGCGCTGAAGGACGTCGAGATCGCGATCGCCGAAGCCGAGTCGCTCGGCATGGACCTGCAGGGCCTGAAGACCACGCGCGACCGCTACAAGGAGTTGCTGCGCCGGCACCCGGACGCGAAATCCATCCAGGACCTCGCGCGCCTGTACATGTAGACAAGAAAGGCATCATGACAAAACGCATCGAGGGGGTACTGTCCCCGGTCATCACCCCATTCCGCAAGGATCTTTCCCCCGACGCCGACCGGTTCGTCAAGCACTGCCGCTGGCTGATGCGGAGCGGCTGCTCGGGACTCGCGGTGTTCGGCACCAACAGCGAGGCCAACTCGATGTCGGTGGACGAAAAGCTCGAGCTGCTGGAAGCGCTCGTCAAGGGCGGCGTGCCCGCCGAGGTGCTGATGCCCGGCACCGGGCACTGCGCGCTCACCGACTCCGTCAGGATGACGAAGGAAGCGGTGCGACTGGGTTGCGGCGGCGTGCTGATGCTGCCGCCGTTCTACTACAAGGGCGTGTCGGACGAGGGCCTGTTCCGCAACTTCGCCGAGGTGATCGAGCGCGTCGGCGACGACCGCCTGCGCCTGTACCTGTACCACATCCCGCCGGTGGCGAACGTCGGCATCAGCCTCGCGCTGATAGACAAGCTGCTGTCGCGCTACCCGGGCATCGTCGCCGGCGCCAAGGATTCCTCGGGCGACTGGGCGAACACGAAAGCGATGCTCGACGCATTCAAGGACCGCGGCTTCGACGTTTTTCCGGGCAGCGAGGTGTTCCTGCTCGACGGCCTGCGTGCCGGCGGCAAGGGCTGCATCACCGCCACCGGCAACGTCAATCCCGGCGCCATCGACAAGGTGTTCCGCAACTGGCGCGGGCCCGAGGCCGACAAGCTGCAGGCCGACATCACCGCGACGCGCAAGATCGTGCAGAAAGTGCCGATGATCCCGGCGCTGAAGGCGATCACCGCGCACTTCGGCAACGACCCGGCGTGGAAGGCCGTACGCCCGCCGCTCACCGAGCTTTCCGCCGAGCACGAAAAGCAGGTGATTACCGAACTGAAGGCGGCCGGCTTCTCCATGCCCGGCCTGTAGGTGCCGACCGCCCTCGTCACCGGCGCGGGCCGCGGCATCGGCCGCGCCACCGCCGAGGCCTTCTTGCAGGGCGGCTGGCGCGTGCTCGCGCTGGACAAGGCGTTTCCCCAACCCGCGCTCGGCGAGCGCGTGGATTACGACCTTACCGACCTGGCCGGCATCCCGGCGCTGATCGGCAGGCTGGGCGCGATCGACACGCTGGTCAACAACGCCGGCGTGCTCTACTGCGAGCCCTACGACGCAGTCCCCGCGGCGCACAAGCGCGAGATCCTGACGGTGAACCTGGAAGCGCCCGCGGCGCTGATCGAGGCGCTCGCGCCGCAGATGAAGCGCCGCAGTTCAGGCCGCGTCGTGAACGTCGGCTCGGTGGCCGCGTTCACCGGCCACCCGGACCTGTGGTATGGCATCACCAAGGCGGGGCTGCTGAACCTCACCAAGGCCTGGGCGAAGGAACTCGGCGCGCACGGCGTGCTGGTGAACGCGGTGGCGCCCGGGCCCACGCACACCGAGATGTACGAACAACTGCCGCAGTCGAGGAAGGACGGCGTGATGCGCACCGTGTACTCGGGCCGCGCCTGCACGCCCGCCGAGGTCGCGCAGGCGATCTACTGGCTCGGCAGCGCGTCGCCCGCCTACGTCAGCGGCACCACGCTGGACGTCAACAACGGCTCGTACCCGCGCTAGCTGCGCGAAGGCAGGCTAACGCAGTGCCGCCTGCATCGCGTCGACCAGCGTCTTCACCACCTTCACGCGCGCCCAGTACTTGTCGTTCGCCTCGATCAGCGTCCACTGCGCGTGCGAGGTGCTGGTGCGCTCGATCAAGTCGGACGCGGCAACCTGGTAGCCGTCCCACTTCTCGCGGTTGCGCCAGTCCTCCGGGGTGATCTTGAACTGCTTGAAGCGCGTCTTCTCGCGCTCCTTGAAGCGCCGGTGCTGCTCGCCCTTGGAGATCTGCAGCCAGAACTTGACGATGATGGCGCCGTTGCGGGCCATCTGCTCCTCGAAGTCGTTTATCTCCGAGTACGCCCGCATCCAGTCCGCCTCGGAGCAGAAGCCCTCGATCCGTTCCACCAGCACGCGCCCGTACCAGCTGCGGTCATAGATCGTGAAGCGGCCCTTCCTCGGCAGGTGCCGCCAGAAGCGCCACAGGTAGGGTTGCGCGCGCTCTTCGTCGGTGGGCGCGGCGATCGGGATGGTGCGGTACAGGCGCGCATCCAGCGCCGCGGTGATGCGGCGGATCGCGCCGCCCTTGCCCGCCGCGTCCATGCCCTCGAACACGCACACCACGGTGCGATCGGCGAACCTGGGATCGCGCGTCATGCGGCCGAGCTGTCCCTGCAGCTTGGCGAGCTGCTTCGCGTACTTCGGCTTCGGCATGGCCTGCGACAGGTCCATGCGGTCGAGGATGCGAACGCGGTCCGCAGGCTGCACCAGCGGCGCGGCATTCGGCGCCGCCGCCTTCTTCCTGCCGTTCTGCGCCGCGTTGGCGGCGATGCGCTGCTGGATCGACTGCAGCAGGGTCTTGCCCACGGTCACCGCGCGGTACTCGGGGTCGGAGCCCTCGACGACGATCCACGGCGCCGCCGCGGTGCTGGTCTCGCGCAGCACGTCTTCGCTGATGCGGTAGAAGCGGTCGTACATCTTGAAGAAATCCCAGTCGCGCTCGGTGATGCGCCAGCTCGTCTCGGGGTCGGACTCGAGCTTCTTCAGGCGCTTCCTCTGCGCTTTCTTCGACAGGTGGAACCAGAACTTGAGCACCAGCGCGCCTTCGTCGGCGAGCATGCGCTCGAAGTGGTTGATCTCCTCGATCGACTGCAGCACCTGCGCCTTGCCCACCCGCTTGAACACGCGGTCGATTATCGGCGCGGTATACCAGGAGCCGAACAGCATGCCGATCTTTCCCTTCGGCGGAAGCGCGCGCCAGTAGCGCCACATCGGCGGCCGCTCGCGCTCCTCGTCAGACGGGTTGTCGAAGGCGTGCGTAAGGATGTGGCGCGGATCCATCCACTCGTTGAGCAGGTTGACCGTTTCGCCCTTGCCGGCGCCGCGCACGCCGGAGATGAGAATGATGACGGGAAACGTTCCGTCCTTTGACAGCGCGAACTGCGCCTCCAGCAATTCGGCGCGCAGCTTCGGCTCGATGCGCTTGTATTCGCCCTTGGAGAGCTTGTGGCCTATCTCGGCAGCTTCGAACACGGGAGTTCCTTCTCTGGACGCCTGGCCTGAAGCATAAACGAACGCGCGCCGGCTGCGCGCGCCTACCCGGCCGGCAACAGCCCCGCTTCGCTTGCCTTGATCTGCAGGCCGAGGTAGCGCGAATAGATGCGGCACTGCGCGAAGCTGCCGGCGATCAGCCACAGGCCGGGCTGCGCCGTGCGCGTGAACATGTTGCGCAGCTCCTGCTGCTCGCCGAAACCCCAGATCGGGCCGACGCGCGTCGCCACCTCGGCGCCGAACAGCTTCTCGACCAGCGCCTCCTGTCCCTTGTAGCCGGTGGCGAGCACGACGAGATCTGCCGGCAGCGACGCGCCGCTCTTCAGCCGCGCGCCCGCGGCGTCGAAGCCGACAATGTCGGCAAACTGCACCAGGCCGATCTCGCCGCGCGCCAGCAGGTCCGAGCAGCCGACGTTGAAGCAGTAGCCGCCGCCGCGCGTCAGGTACCTGAACTGCCAGCCGGTGCCGTCGTCGCCGTCGTCCAGCCTGAAGCCGACCTTCGCCAGCGCCGCGTGCAGCGCGGCATCGAGCTTCTTCGCCTGCGCGGTCAGCATGCGGTGGCTCTGCCTGGCGAGTGCAAGCGGCATCGACGCGGTGACCAGGTCGCAGTCCTCCAGCGGCGGTCCCTCGTCGTACAGCGCGTAGGGAAGCTGCGCGCTCGGCTCGAGGTTGACGATGTGCGTGGGGCTGCGCTGCACCAGCGTGACCTTCGCGCCGCCGGCGTGCAGGTCCTGCGCGATGTCGTGGCCGCTGTTGCCGGTGCCGATGACCAGCGCGCGCTTGCCCGCCCAGGCTTCACCGTCCTCGTACTGGCTGGAATGCACCAGCCTGCCGGCGAACCTGTCCAGCCCGGGAATGTCCGGCAGGTTCGGGATGCCGCTGACGCCGGTGGCAAGCACGACGTGGCGCGGGCGCAGCTCGCGCCGGCTGCCGTCGGCGCGGCGCAGCGACACCGTCCAGCGGCCTGCGCGCGCATCGTACGCGCCATGTTCGAGTTCGGTGCCGGTCCAGTAGTCGATCTCCATGGCTTCGACGTAGGCCTCGAGCCAGTTTGCGATCTTGTCCTTGGGGATATACGCCGGCCAGTTCGGCGGGAACGGCATGTACGGCAGGTGGTTTACGTGCGCCTGGTTGTGCAGCGTCAGCGCGTGGTAGCGCCGGCGCCAGTTGTCGCCGATGCGCGGCCAGCGGTCGATCACCAGCGTGTCCACCTGCAGCGACCTGAGCCGTGCGGCAATCGACAGCCCGGCGTGCCCGCCGCCGACCACCAGCACCGCGGGGTCACGGTCCGCGAACGCGGCAGACGCCTTCCTCAGGTCCAGCCAGTTGGGGCCGCGGAATTCGCGCGAATACGTCAGGCCGTCCGGCCGCCGCCGGCCGATGCGCTCCTCGAAGCCCTTCAGCTCTTCCAGCGCGGTGAAAAACGTCCACGCACGCGGTTCCGCCTCGCCGGTGAGGCGCACCACGCCGCTGGCGCGGCCGTGCGCGGTATCGAAGCGGAAGATCGCCTCGACGGCCTGCGTGCCTGCGCGCGTGACCCGGCGCGGCGCGGTGCGCTCCGCATCGATGGCGAAGCCGGCGGCGCGCACCGCCGCCGCACGCGCGCGCAGCTCGGGCAGGACCGCCGACCTGCCGCCGAGCGTCTGGATGCGCCAGGTGAGCGCGAGCAGGTCTCGCCAGTGGCAATCGGGCTGGAACAGCGCTTCCAGCCCGACGCCGCCTTCGGCCAGCGCGCGCTCGAAGCGCTCGAGCCAGCGCTGCGCCGCTTCCAGCGCGGTTTCGGCCTCGATCAGCTCCTGCATGCGTTCGCGCGCGCCCTTCAGCGCACGCGGTAGATTTCTTCGGCGAAGTTGCCGCGCGAAACCTCGAGCTGCGCGCGGCTCCGGTCCTTGATCGCGGTGAGCACTGCGCGGTCGCGGCCGGACTCCCACAGCACCTTGTAGACCTCGCGGTCGGCCTTGCCCTTGCGGTAGATGACGTCGTTCGCCTCGGACCTGGGCGGGCCGAAGCTCGACTTCAGGTCGGCGACGAAGCGCTGGAGATCCTTGGTGTCGAAGCGCACGTCGAAGGCCTGGATCGCGTTCGCCTTGAGGTAGAAAGTCAGCTTCGCCTCGACGCCGCCGAGGGACGCGTGCGCGTCGTCGCAGCGCCGGTCGGCCGCGTCGGATTTCCATTCCAGCGCCTTGCAGTAAGCCGCGGGGAAGCGCGACTTCACGTCGGCTTCCGAGCCGCCAAGCGGAACGCCGTTGGCGGCGAAGGGCTTCTGCGCGAGCGCGGGCGCGGCAAATAGCGCGGCCAGCAGGAGAGTGAGGATTTTCATCGGCGCTTGCAGCGAAAACAGTCGACCGTGTGATCGTCCACCATGCCCACGGCCTGCATGAAAGCATACATGATCGTCGTGCCGACGAAGCGGAAGCCGCGCTTCTTCAGGTCCTTCGACAGCGCATCGGACACTGCGGTCCGCGCCGGCACGCCGCGCAGCGTGCGCGGCCGGTTCACGAGCGGCTTGCCGCCGACGAAACCCCACACATAGCGCGAAAAGCTGCCGAACTCGGCCTGCACGGCAAGGAAGGCCTGCGCGTTCGTCACCGAGGACTCGATCTTCAGGCGGTTCCTGACGATGCCGGCGTCGAGCATCAGGCTGCGCTGCTTCGCCTTCGTGTAGCGCGCGACCTTGCGCGGGTCGAAGCCATCGTAGGCGCGGCGGTAGTTCTCGCGCTTGGCGAGGATGGTGTCCCAGGAAAGGCCCGCCTGCGCGCCTTCGAGCAGCAGGAACTCGAACAGTTTGCGGTCGTCGCGCACCGGTACGCCCCATTCGCGGTCGTGGTAGGCGGTCGCGGCCGGGTTCTTCGCCCACGCGCAGCGCTTGCGACCGGGCACGCTACACCAGCCCTATCTTCTGCTCCTGCATCACCGCGAGCAGCCGGCCGCCGAGCATCGAGATGCGGTCGGCCATGATGGACAGGAACGCTTCGGTGAAGCGCGCGCGGCAGGGCTGCGACAGCGCGTCGATCTCGGCCACGCGCAGCGACAGCGCCCAGCTCGGCTCGACCGCGGTGACGGTGGCGCTGCGCACGGTGGAAGCGCGCCGCGCGTAGGCCATCTCCCCCACGCATTCGCCGGGGCTCACCGCGTTCAGCAGCCGGCCGCGCTGCGTCACCTTGAAAAGCCCGGTGGCGACGATGTAGACGTGGTCGTCTTCCTCGCCTTCGTTGATGAGCACCTTGCCCGCGGCGTACTTGCGGCAGCGCGCGACGCGCACTACCTCCCAGAGCTCGGCGTCGCTGAACTGCTTGAAGAACACGAGCCGGCGCATGGCGTTGTATTCCTCGACGTCGGACAGCGCGTCCTCGTCCGCCGTGCCGAGCATCGGCTCGAGCGCGGCGGCGAACTCTTCCCAGCTGCCGAAGCGGCTGTCGCGCGTCTTGCCGAGCGCGCGGCGCACCACCGCATCCATCTCGGCGGGCAGGCCGCGGCGCAGTTCGGAGGGCGCGGGCGGATCCTTGGTGAGGATCGACTCCATCAGCTCGAACGCGGTGGTGCCGCTGAACGGCCGGTAACCGGTCAGCAGGTGAAACATGACGCCGCCGAGCGAGAACATGTCCGAGCGGAAATCGATCTCCTCGCCGCGGATCTGCTCGGGCGACATGTAGGCGGGCGAGCCGACGCCGGTCACCTGCGTGACGTCGGCGCGCGCGAGCTGCGCGGCACCGAAATCCGACAGCCTGATGTCGAAATCCGGCCGCAGCAGGATGTTCGCCGGCTTGATGTCGCGGTGCACGACGCCGACGCTGTTGGCGTACTCGAGCGCCTTGCAGCACTTGTAGGCAATCTGCGCGATGCGCGGCACGTCGAGCAGGTTCCCGGGCTGGCAGTGCGGCTCGAGCGACGTGCCCTCGACCAGTTCCATGACCAGGTAGCGCAGGTCCTTGCCCTCGACGTGCTCGACGCCGGCATCGAAGATGCTGATGATGTGCGGGTGCCGCAGCTTGCCGGCGAGCGAGGCCTCGTTCTGGAAGAAGCGCAGCTGGCGACGCGCCTCCTCCGGATCCGCCGGCGGCATGTCGAGCACCTTGACCGCGACTTCGCGCTGCGCGAACGGGTCCTGCGCGAGGTAGACCGAGCCGGTGGCGCCGCGCCCTAGCAGCTCGCGCAGCTCGTATTTGCCGATTCGTTCCAGCATGGGGAGTGCATGCTAACCCGCGCCGGCAGCGCAGGCACGCGCATTGCAGAGTTTTACCCCGGGCGCAGCCGCCGCGTCAGGCGGCGCGCCTAGCGCCCGCGTCGTCCTTGCCTTCCTCGCGCACCTCGTGCGTGGGCGGCTTCATCGCCACGCGCGCCGCGGTCCACTCCTCGCGCTCGCGCAGCGCCAGCCGGTAGGCCTGGTCGCGGCCCGACAGGTAGGGCGGCGGCCAGAACTGGCCGGGATCCTGGTACCAGGCCGAGGCCTGCAGCGTGAAGTACGGGTTGGCGAGGTGCGGCCGGGCCAGCGCGACGAGGTCGGCGCGGCCGGAGACGACGATGGTGTTCACCTGGTCGGCGGTGGTGATGTTGCCCACCGCCATGGTGGCGATGCCGCATTCGTTGCGGATGCGGTCCGCGAACGGCGTCTGGTACATGCGGCCGTACACGGGTTTCTGCTGCGGCACCACCTGCCCGGTCGAGACGTCGATCAGGTCCGCCCCCGCCGCCTTGAAGGCGTGCGCGACCGCCAGCAGGTCGGCGTCGCTCAGGCCGCCCGGCGCCCAGTCGGTCGCCGAGATGCGCACCGACATGGGCTTCGCCTGCGGCCATGCCGCGCGGCAGGCGCTGAACACTTCGAGCGGGTAGCGCAGGCGGTTGGCGATCGCGCCGCCGTACTCGTCGGCGCGAAGGTTGGTGAGCGGCGACAGGAACGACGACAGCAGGTAGCCGTGCGCGCAGTGGATCTCCAGCATGTCGAAGCCAGCCGCGTCGGCGTAGCGCGCGGCGCGCACGAACTCGTCGCGGATGCGGTCCATGTCGGCCCGCGTCATCTCGCGCGGCACCTGCGAATCCTCCGCATAGGGCAGCGGACTGGGCGCGAGCAGCGGCCAGTTGCCCGAATCCAGCGGGTGGTCCATGCGCTCCCAACCGAGCTGCGTAGAGCCCTTGCGCCCGGAATGGCCGATCTGCATGCACAGCTTCGCGCGCGACTGCGCGTGGCAGAAGTCGACGATGCGCTTCCATGCCGCGGCCTGCGCGTCATTCCAGATGCCGGTGCAGCCGGGCGTGATGCGCGCCTCGGCGGACGGGCAGGTCATCTCGGTGAACACCAGCCCGGCGCCGCCGATGGCGCGGCTTCCCAGGTGCACCAGGTGCCAGTCGGTCGGCATGCCGTCCTCGGCCATGTACTGGTCCATCGGCGACACCACGACGCGGTTCGGCAGCAGCATGCCGCGCAGCCGGAACGGCGTGAACATCGGCGCCGGCGGGTTCGCGGTGTCCATGTCGTAGCCGAGCGCCTTCTGCTTCACGGCGAACCACTTCGTCACGTCCTCGAGGAAGCGCGCATCGCGCAGGCGCACGTTCTCGTAGGTGATCTGCTTGGAGCGCGACATCACGCCGAAGGCGAACTGCAGCGGGTCCATGCCCCAGTAGCGCTTCATGTTCTCGAACCACGCCAGCGACACGTCCGCGGCGTGCTGGGTCTTCTCGACATCCTCGCGGCGCTGCGAATCGTAGTGCGCCAGCGCCTGCGGCACGCCCGCATGCAGCCTGAAAGCCTCGTACAGCGCGATCGCGTCCTCCATCGCCAGCTTGGTACCCGAGCCGATGGAGAAATGCGCGGTCGCCTTGGCATCGCCGACGAGCACGACATTGCCCATCACCCAGGTCTGGTTGCGTATGGTCGGGAAGTTGCGCCACAGCGAGCGGTTCCGGATCAGCCGGTGGCCGGCGAGTTCGTCGGCGAACACGCCTTCGAGCGTGCGGCACATCTGCTCCTCGTCCTGCCGGTCGAAGCCGAAGTTTTCCCAGGTGTCGGCATTGGTCTCGATCACCCAGGTGGAGGCGCCCTTCTCGTACTGGTAGCAGTGCGCGAGCACGATCCCCCTGGGGGTCTCGCGGAAGAAATACTTGAACGCGTCCATCGGCCGCGTCGAACCGAGCCAGGTGAACTTGTTCGGCCTCAGGTCCACGCTGGGCCGGAAGTGCGCCTTGTGCGCTTCGCGGATGCGGGAGTTGATGCCGTCCGCGGCGACGATCAGGTCGGCATCGGCGAACGCCTCGATCCCCTCGACCTCGCGCTGGAAATGCATCCGCACGCCGAGCTCGCGGCAGCGTTCCTGCAGCAGCTTCAGCAGCGTGACGCGCGAGCAGCCGCAGAAGCCGTTGCCGCCGCAGCGTATGGTCTGGCCCTTGTAGACCACGTCGACGTCGCCCCAGTAGGCAAATGCGCGCCGGATCGCCTCGTAGGAATGCGCGTCGTAGTCGCGGAAGGTGCCGAGCGTCTCGTCCGAGAACACCACGCCGAAGCCGAAGGTGTCGTCCGGGCGGTTGCGCTCGTAGACGTCGATGTCCCAGTCCGGCCAGGCCTTCTTCGCCAGGATCGCGAAGTACAGACCGCCGGGCCCCGCGCCGACGATGGCGACCTTCACGGGATCACCGCGGTGGCTTCGATCTCGAGCCGCGCCGCGTCCTCCACCAGTGCGCTCACCTGCACCACGGCCATCGCCGGGTAGTGCCTGCCGATCAGCTCGCGGTACGCCGCGCCGACCTCCTTGATCGCGCCCAGGTACTCGGCCTTGTCGAGCACGTACCAGGTCAGCTTCACCAGGTGCTCGGGCCTGCCGCCCGCCTCGGCGAGCACGTCGAGGATGTTGCGCAGCGTCTGGCGGAACTGGCCGGCGAAGTCCTTCGCCTCCCAGACGCCCGCGCCGGTCCAGCCGACCTGGCCGGCGATGTACACCGTGGTGCCTCCCTTCACGGCGATGCCGTTGGAGAATCCCTTCGGGCGGGCCCACGATGGCGGTTGCAGGATCTTCATGTCGTGCTCCTGAGGCGAAAGCGTTGCAGTTTCCCGGTCTCGGTGCGAGGCAGCGCAGCGACGAACTCGATGACGCGCGGGTACTTGTACGGTGCGATCGCGCGCTTCACGTGCTCCTGCAGCGCGCGCACCATGGATTCGTCGCCGGCGTGGCCGGGCTTGAGCACCACCACCGCCTTGACCACCGTGCCGCGCTCCGCGTCCGGCCAGCCGACGACGCCGCATTCGGCAACCGCTGGGTGGGCGAGCAACGCGCCCTCGACTTCCGGGCCGGCGATGTTGTAGCCGGCGGAGATGATCATGTCGTCGGTGCGCGCCTGATAGTAGAAGTAGCCGTCGGCGTCCATCGAGTAGGCGTCGCCGGTGATGTTCCAGCCGCCCTGCACGTAGTTCTTCTGGCGCTCGTCCGCCAGGTACTTGCAGCCGGTCGGCCCCTTCACCGCCAGCCTGCCCACCACGCCGGGCGCGCAAGGCTTGCCTGCGTCGTCCAGCACCGTTGCCCGGTAGCCGGGAATGGCGTGGCCGGTGGCGCCGCGTCGCACCGATTCGGGCGTGTGCGAGATGAAGATGTGGATCATCTCGGTGGAGCCGATGCCGTCGATCAGCTCGATGCCGGTCGCCTGGCGAAAGAGCTCGCGCGTCGCGTCCGGCAGCGCCTCGCCCGCCGAGACGCAGCGCGACAGGCTGCCGAGGTCGTAGTTCTTCGCGATGCCGGCCATCGCGCGGTACATGGTCGGTGCGGTGAACAGCACCGTGGCGCGGAAATCCTGCACCGTCTGCCACAGCGTTTCGGCGTTCAAGCGCTCGACCAGCACGGTCGAGGCGCCATAGCGCAGCGGGAAGCACAGCATGCCGCCGAGGCCGAAGGTGAACGCAAGCGGCGGCGTGCCGCAGAAGATGTCGTCCGGCCTGACCCTGAGGCAGGAGCGCGGGAAGCAGTCGCACATGGCGATGATGTCGCGGTGGAAGTGCACCGTGCCCTTGGGCCTGCCAGTGGTGCCCGAGGTGAAGGCGATCAGCGCCGGGTCGTCTGCCGCGGTGTCGACGTTGTCGAAGCTGGCGCCTTGAGCGAGGCACAGCGCATCGAGCGAGTCGGGGGCGTCGTCATACCAGTAGCGGATCGTCGACAGCGTCGGGCACGCGGGCAGCGCGGCCTTCAGCTCCGCGTCCAGGCGCCGGTCGCACAGCGCATGCGTGACCTCGGCCTTGCCGACGATCTCGGCGATCTCCTTCGCGCGCAGCAGCGGCATCGTCGCCACGCACACCGCGCCGGCCTTCATCACCGCAAGCCAGCAAGCCGCCATCATCGGGTTGTTGGGGCCGCGCAGCAGCACGCGGTTGCCGGGTTTCACGCCCATGTCGCGCACCAGCACGTTGGCGATGCGGTTCGCCTGCGCCAGCAGCTGCGCGTAGGTGCACTGCCCGTCCGGCGCGCGCAGCGCGATGCGCCCGCCGTGGCGGCCTGCGACCTGGCGATCCAGCAACTCGGTGGCGCAGTTCAGCCGTTCCGGGTACTGCAGCTCGGGCAATTCGAAGATCAGCTCCGGCCAGTCCTCGGGCGGCGGCAGCCTGTCGCGCGTGAAGGTATCGACGTGTGCGGTGGCGGCGCTCATTTCAGCAGCTCCCTCGCGATGATCAGCTTCTGCACTTCTGTCGCGCCCTCGTAGATGCGCAGTGCGCGCACCTCGCGGTACAGCGACTCGACGATGTTGCCGCGCCTGACGCCGAGGCCGCCGAGCAGCTGCACCGCGGCGTCGACCACCTGCTGCGCGGTCTCGGTGGCCTGCATCTTCGCCATCGCCGCCTCGCGCGTGATGCGCGCGCCCGTGGCGTCGCGCGCCCAGGCGGCGCGCGCGGTCAGCAGCGCGGCCGCCTCGATGCCGGTGGCCATGTCGGCGAGCTTCGCCTGCGTGAGCTGGAAGTCCGCGAGCAGCCGGCCGAACATGCTGCGGCTGCGCGAGTGCGCGAGCGCTTCGTCCAGCGCGCGCCGCGCGAATCCGAGCGCGGCGCCGGCGACCGTGGTGCGGAACACGTCGAGGTTGCGCATCGCCAGCTTGAAGCCGCCGCCCTCCTCGCCCAGCAGGTTGCCGGCGGGAATGCGGCAGTCAGCGAAGCGCAGCGTCGCCATCGGGTGCGGCGCGACGATGTCGACGCGCTCGGCGCAGTCGAAACCCGGCGTGCCGGCCTCGACGATGAACGCGGAAATGCCCCTGGTGCCCTGCGAGCCGGGCGCGCGCGCGAACACCACGTACAGGCGGGCGATGCCGCCGTTGGAAATCCAGGTCTTGGCGCCATCCAGCACCCAATGCGCGCCGTCGCGCCGCGCCGTGGTGGCGAGCCCGGCGACATCGGACCCGGCCTGCGGTTCGGAGAGCGCGAACGCGGCGATCGCCTCGCCCGCCGCCACCTGCGGCAACCAGGCTCGCTTCTGCGCGTCGCTGCCGGCGAGCACGATCGGTCCGCTGCCCAGCCCCTGCATGACGAAGGCGAAATCGGCCAGACCGGCGTGGTACGCGAGCACCTCGCGCAGCAGCGCGATCGCGCGCACGTCGTAGCTGCCGTCCTGCGGCACGCAGTGCGCGAGGTAGCCCGCCTCGCCGAGTTCCCGCACCAGGCGGATGCAGATGGCATCGGCATCCTCGCCATGCGCGCCGGAGAGCTTCGCTGCCCATGCATCCGCTTCGCGCGCAAGCGCAGCATGCCGCGCGTCGTAGAACGGCCAGTCGTAGTGTGCGAACCGATCCACTCGTAACCCCCTCACCCCTGCCCCTCTCCCCGCGGGGGAGAGGGAACTCTCGCCTTCCTCATGGACATCAATTGCCCTCGAACACCGGCTTCCTCTTCGCGGCGAAGGCCTCGTAGGCGCGGCGGAAGTCCTGCGTCTGCATGCAGATCGCCTGCGCCTGTGCTTCCATCTCGATCGCCTCGTCCAGCCCGGCGTTCCATTCCTGGTGCAGCATCTTCTTCGTCATGGCGTGGGCGAAGCCCGGGCCGTCGGCGAGGCCCTGCGCGACTTCCATCGCGGTAGCGAGCACCTGCGCAGGCTCGGCGAGCCGGTTGTAGAAACCCCACGCCAGCCCTTCCTCGGCGGACATCGAGCGCCCGGTGTAGAGGAGTTCCGACGCGCGCCCCTGGCCGATCATGCGCGGCAGCATCGCGCAGGCGCCCATGTCGCAGCCGGCGAGGCCGACGCGCGTGAACAGGAACGCGACTTTCGCGGCAGGCGTGCCGTAGCGCAGGTCGGAGAAGAGCGCGATCAGCGCGCCCGCGCCCGCGCATACGCCGTCGACCGCGGCAATCACCGGCTGCGGGCAGGCACGCATCGCCTTGATCAGGTCCCCGGTCATGCGCGTGAATTCCATCAGCTCGGGCATCGACGCTTTGGTCAGCGGGCCGATGATCTCGTGCACGTCGCCGCCCGAGCAGAAGTTGCCGCCCGCGCCGGAGACCACCACTGCCCTCACGTCGGTGGCGTAGCGCAGGCTGCGGAACAGGTCGCGCAGTTCGGCGTACGACTCGAAGGTGAGCGGGTTCTTGCGTTCGGGCCGATTCAGCGTGATGCAGCCGACCCTGCCTTCGACGCGCCAGAGGAAATGCCGTGCCTGGTGGCCGGCAAAGCTGGTGACGGGATCCTTCATCGGGTGACCTCCAGGGTGTGCTGCTTCACTTTTGCCAGCAGGGCGAAGAGTTCCGTGTGTTCGCGGCGGGTCAGGCCGGCGAGCAGTTCGACGATCCAGGCTTCGTGCTCGCGCGCCATCTGCGCGAAGGCGCGCCTGCCGGCGGCGGTGAGGCGGACGCGGAACGCTCGCCGGTCGCCCTCGTCCGCCTGCCGCTCGACCAGGCCTTCGGCGGCGAGCTGGTCGACGATGCCGGTGACGTTGCCGCCGGTCACCATCATGCGTTGCGACAGCGCGTTCATGCGCAGGCCTTCCGGGTGGCGCTCGAGCTGCGACATCAGGTCGAACCTCGGCAGCGTGGTGCCGAAGCGCTCGCGCAGGCGCGCGCGCACGCGGCGTTCGATGTGCTGCGTGCAGGTGAGCAGCCGCA
The DNA here is from genome assembly GCA_050248795.1 of Burkholderiales bacterium. Classification (GTDB taxonomy): domain Bacteria; phylum Pseudomonadota; class Gammaproteobacteria; order Burkholderiales; family SG8-39; genus CAZTDU01. The sequence goes on from JBFWRS010000008.1 coordinate 88,141, forward strand.
GCCACAGCCGCAGCGCCTGGTGGTCGCCCGCATGCACGCGGGATTCCTTGTCCATGGATGCATCAAGCCTGAATAGATTAGACCTGAAGTATTTTGGCGCAAGGCGGCGCCGCTGTCATGCTGCGCCGCGTCAGATCAGGCCAGGGCGGCTTCGGGCTCGAAGGTGAAGGTCTGGTGCACCAGGTTGTCCTGCACCATCGGGGTGTCGAAGTAGCGCACCTGCGGCTCGGAGCCGTAGAGGTCGCGGATGTACTGCTTCCAGGCCTCGTTGTGGCCGGCCTTGGCGGCCTCGAGCGTCTTCCACATGTAGACGCCGCCGCCCCAGCCGTTCTCGCCGTCGTAGAGGTAGTTCTTGCGCACCAGGTCCTTGTTTGCGCTCCACTTGGCGACGGTCTTTTCGTAGTTCTCGACGACCTGCTCGCGGGTGATGCCGGCGGGAAGCTTGAACAGCACGTATTCGGTGATCATGGGTCTCCTCCAGGCTGGGTAGGGTGGCGCCAGTGGCAGCCTATCCCACGCCGGCGGCAGGGGTCAACGCGCCGAATCGGCGGCGGGCCGCGCCGCTGCAGGCCGTAAAATGCCGGCATGATCAAACGCATCCTCTTCGCCATCCTGGCGGCCGCCCATGTCGCCGCCGTCCACGCGCAGTCCCCGAAGCCGCTTCCGGAGGACGCACAGCAGACGAAGATCGTGCAGGAGATCTTCGACTGCGTGCAAGTCGGGCTCGACCCGGCATGGAAGCTCGCGTGGGTGAACGTGCTCGAGGTCAGCAGGTCCGAAGACGGCAAGTCGCGCAACTTCGAGGCCAACATGCGCTACACCATCAAGGACGACGACACCGACGGCGAGCCGCTGCAGACCTGCGACAACCTGAAGATCGTCAAGTTGGTGGGTGACCTGAACGAGTTCCTGAAGCCCGAGGAACGCAAGTGGAGCATCGCGCAGTTCGTGTTCCACAGTGACGGCCAGTTCACGGTTCAGTACGAGTACGCGCCCGAGTCCCCCGCGCCGACGCCGGCTGCCGGTGCCAAGCCCGGTGCCAAGCCCACCACGAAGCCCGCCGCAACGCAGGGACTCGCACCCGCCACCAAGCCGGGGGCCAAGCCCGGCGCCGGCTTCAAGCTGCGGACGCAGTAGCGGCAGGCGTGGCTAGGCGGCTGGCGGCCGCATGAAGTCGAAGTCGCAGCCGTCTTCGGCCTGCAGCACGCTATCCATGTACAACTTGGCGTAGCCGCGCGGCGCCGGCTGCACCGGCGGCCGCCAGGTGGCGCGTCGCTTCGCCAGTTCGGCTTCGTCCACCAGCAGGTCGATCGAGCGCGCTTTCACCGAAATGCGTATGCGGTCGCCGTCCTGCACCAGCGCGAGCGCACCGCCGATGGCGGCCTCGGGCGACACGTGCAGCACGATGGTGCCGTAGGCGGTGCCGCTCATGCGCGCATCCGAGATCCGCACCATGTCCTTGACGCCGGCGCGCGCCAGTTTCGCCGGGATCGGCAGGTAACCGGCTTCGGGCATGGCGTAGCCGGACTTCGGACCGGCGTTCTGCAGCACGAGGAAGTCGTCGGCCTTGACGTCAAGCTCCGGCGAGTCGATGCGCGCCGCGAGGTCGTCCAGCGACGAGAACACCACCGCGCGGCCCTCGGTTTCGAACAGCCTGGGGTCCGCTGCCGAGCGCTTCAGGATCGCGCCGTTGGGTGCCAGCGAGCCGAACAGCGCTACCAGGCCGCCGACTTTCGCCAGCGGCTCGGCGAGCGGCTTCACCACCTCGCGGTCCACCCAGGCGCCTTCCTCGCGCGCGAGGCGCTCGCCCAGCGTCTCCCCCGCCACCGTCATGCAATCGAGGTGCAGCAGCGGCTTCAGTTCCCTCAGCACCGCGCCAACGCCGCCGGCGGCGTAAAGATCCGACATGTAGTACTGGCCGGTGGGCTTCAGGTCTATCAGCACCGGCGTGGTGTCCGACAGCTCGTTCAGCCGCTTCAGCGACACCTTGACGCCGGCACGGCCCGCGATCGCGGTGAGGTGCACGATGGCGTTGGTCGAACCGCCGGTGGCGAGCAGTACGCGCAGCGCGTTCTCCACCGACTTCGGCGTGATGATTTCCGCGGTCAATACCGGTTTCGCCGCCAGTTCCACCGCCCGCCGCCCGCTTGCCTCCGCCGCGCGCAGGCGGTCTGCGTGCACCGCGGGTATCGCCGCGGTCCCCGGCAGGCACATGCCGAGCGCCTCGGTGATCGACGCCATGGTCGACGCCGTTCCCATCACTGCGCAGGTGCCGGCGGTGGTAGCGAGGTTCCCTTCCACCTCGGCGATGCCAGCCGCATCGACTTCGCCGGCGCGGTGCTTCGCCCAGAAACGCCTGCAGTCGGTGCAGGCGCCCAGGCGCTCGCCGCGAAACGAGGTCGGCATCATCGGCCCGGCGAGCAGTTGCACCGCTGGCCGGCCGGCGCTCGCCGCGCCCATCAACTGCGCCGGCACCGTCTTGTCGCAACCGCCAACCAGCACCACCGCGTCCATGGGCTGCGCGCGGATCATCTCCTCGACGTCCATCGCCATCAGGTTGCGGAACATCATCGAGGTCGGCGACAGGAACACCTCGCCCAGCGAAATCGTCGGAAACTCGATCGGCAGGCCGCCCGCGGCGAGCACGCCGCGCTTGACCGCGTCTATCAGCTCTGGGAAGTGGCGATGGCAGTTGTTGAAGCCGCTCCTCGAATCGGCGATGCCGACCACCGGCTTCGCCAGCATGTCGCCGGAATAGCCCATGGATTTGGCGAACGAGCGCCGCAGGTAGAGCGAGAACCCGGCGTCGCCGTAGTTGGTCAGCCCCCTTGCCAGGCCCTGTGGATCCTTCTTCATGCGCCGATGGTGTTCTTCAGGCTGCCGATGCCCTCGATTTCCGTCTCCATGACGTCGCCCGGCTTCATGAACTCGGGCGGCGTACGCGCATGCCCGACGCCCGAGGGCGTGCCGGTGGCGATGACGTCGCCTGCCTCCAGCGTCATGCCCTGCGACAGCTCGGCGATGATGCGCGGGATCTTGAAGTACATCTGGCTGGTGTTGGCGTCCTGCTTCACCACGCCGTTGACGCGGCAGGTGAGGCGAAGGTTCTCGGGCTTCACCTCGTCGCGCGTGACGATCCACGGCCCCATCGGGCAGGTGCCATCCAGCGACTTGCCCTTGAACCACTGCTGGCCGTGGCGGCGCTGGATGTCGCGCCAGGAGACGTCGTTGATCACCGTGTAACCGAACACGTGCTTCATCGCGTCGGCCTCGGCGATGTTCTTGCCGCCGCGGCCGATGATGACGCCGAGCTCGACCTCCCAGTCGAGCTTTTCCGAGATGCGGCCGTCGTAGGGGATGGGGTCGTAGGGCCCGTTTACCGTGGTCGGCGCCTTGGTGAAGAAGGTCGGGTGCTGGGGCAGTTCCTGCACGTGCGGCCTCGCCGCCTTGCCCTCGTCGAAGTGCTCGACATAGTTCCAGCCGACGCAGAAGACGTTCTTGCGCGGCCGCGGGATCGGCGCCAGCAGCCGCACGAACGCCAGCGGCAGCGGATTGCCCGCGGTCGCCGGCACCGCGCCGGCGGCGATAAGCGACACCATGTCGGCGGCGGCGAGCGGCGTGATGTGGTTGCCGTCCTTGCTCAGCATGCCGACGCGTGCGCCGGTGCCGGGTGCGGCTTCGTAAGTAAGCAGCTTCATGGATTCTCCCTGGTCGGCCGATTCTACTAGGCGAGGTTGATAGAATGGGTCGATGCAAGCGAACGAACCGGCGGCACAGTCGGACCTGCACCTGCGGCGCGCCCACCTGGGCGCGGGCGTCGCGGCGGTGATGGCGCTGGTTCTGGCGCTGGCCGCGCTGCTGGAACTCGTCGACCCGCGCGTCGCTGCCGAGGGCTGCATCGCGCTTGCGGTGCTGGTCATCGTTTTCCACGCGCTGCTGCGCTCGGCGTGGAGCCGGCGCCTCGCGGACCCGGGCATGGCGAGCGCGCAGGTCGCGGCGCTCTACGTCCTGCTGGGCTTCCTCACCTGGCGCATCGGCGACGCGCCGGCGGCGCTCGCGGTGCTGTACATGCTGGTGACGCTGTACGGCCTGCTGCGGCTGGACGCACAGCACCTGGTCGCGCTGGCGACGGTCGCGCTGGTGCTGCACGGGGCCGCGATCTTCATGCTGGTGGACGCCGGCCGCGACATCGACCTCGCGGCGACCTGGACGCAGTTTGGCGCGCTGGTGCTGGGGATGCTGTGGGCGTCGTGGGCCGCGGTGTCGGTGGCGCGGCTGCGCGCGAGCGTCGCCGACGCCCACGGCAGGCTGCACCGCTATGCCGAGGAATTCGAGGACAGGACGAGCCGCGATGCCGCCACCGGCGCGTATCGCCGCAACCTGCTGTTCGAGGCGCTCGAGCGCGAGGCTTCGCGCGCCAGCCGCACCGGCAATGCGCTGTGCATCGCGCGCGTGGAGCTCGACCTGCTGCGCGCGATAAACGAGCGCTTCGGCAACCCGGCGGGCGATGCCGCGCTCAAGCGCTTCGCCGATGTCGCACACCGCGTGGTGCGAGACGTGGACACCTTCGGTCGCTGGGGCGGCAAGGCCTTCCTGCTGATCATGCCGGACACCGGCTACGCCAAGGCCATCATCGGCGCCGAGCGCCTGCGCACCGCGGTCGAGCGCGAGGAATTCGGCGAGGTGGAAGGAGAATGGCGCGTCACCTGCAGCGCGGGTCTCGCCCAGTATCGCAACGGCGAGGACCTGTCGCTGGTGCTGGCGCGCGCGGAAGCGGCGCTGAACTACGCCAAGGCCGCCGGCCGCAACCGCGTCATCGCGTTCGACGAGGACGGCAGGCCGGTCGCGGCCTGATAACTAACCCCAGATCGCCCGCGCCGCCTCGACGCACAACTTCAGCTTCGCGCGCTCATCGGCTTCGGTCACCGGGTTGCCGCCCATGGTGCTGGCGAAGCCGCACTGCGGGCTGATCGCGCATCGCGCGGGGTCGATGAACTTCGCCGCCTCGTCGGCGCGGCGCTTGAGGGCATCGATCGACTCGAGCTGCGGCACCTTGGAGCTGACCATGCCAAGCACCACGCCCTTCCCCTTCGGCATCAGCGCGAGCGGCGCGAAATCCCCGGCGCGCGGCGTGTCGAACTCGAGCAGGAAGTGGTTCACCTCGGCGCGATTGAACAGCCGCTCCGCGATCGAGGTATAGCCGCCCTCGGCGAGGTACATGCCCTTGTAGTTGCCGCGGCACATGTGCACGCCCACCACCATGTCGGCGGGACGGCCCCGTACCGCCTCGTTTATCGCGTCGACGTACAGGTCGACCAGCTGGTCGGGATCGCCGCCCGCGGCGCGGACCTTCGCCTGCGCCGCCGGGTCGCACAGCATCGCCAGCGCGACTTCGTCGAGTTGCACGTAGCGGCAGCCCGCGGCAGCGAGGTCCGCGATCTCGTCCCGGTAGACGCGGCCGAGGTCGGCGAAGAAAACGCGCGGGTCGGTGTAGGCGCTCTTCGCCGCCCAGTCGTTGAAGCGGTAGAAGTGCATCGTCGAAGGCGCCGGCATGGTGATCTTCTGCGTCAGCTTCGTCAGCTTCGACGCGAAGGCATACTCGTCCAGCGTGATCGGCTCGCCGCGCGACACTTTCGCCTCGGCATAGGGCGCGGTGAAGTCGCTCTCGTGGCCGTGCTCGTCGTGGAAGCGGAACGCCGCCTCCTTCACCACCAGCCCGCGCGTGAGGCGTACGAACTTCTCCCAGTAGGAAAAGCGGCGGAACTCGCCGTCGGTCGCGACTTCGAGGCCGCAGTCCTCCTGCAGCCGCAGCACGTCGCGGATCGCCGCGTCCTGCTCGGCACGGAAAGCCGCGTCCGGCAGTTCCTTCGCCGCGTGCGCGCGAAACGCCTGCCGCAGCTTAGCCGGCCGCAGCAGGCTGCCGATGTGGTCCGCGCGGAACGGTGGACTGCCGGTGGGCCGGATGCTCATGCGTGGATTCTCCTCGCGCGTGGAAACAGGGTGGGCGTCATAGAATACCGGCGCACGCCGATCGCGGCCAGTGCAGGGAGGGATGCCACATGCTGACGATGAGTTCGGCGCTGGATCGCTGCGCACGCCTGTATGGCGCGCGGCCGGCGATCGTCGATGCCGAGCGGACCTGGACCTGGTCCGAACACCTGTCGCGCGTCGCGCGCGCCGCGGGCCTGCTCGCGGGCCTGGGCGTGCGCCGCGGCGACCGCTACGGCATCCTCGCGCGCAACCTGCCGCGGCATTGCGAACTGGTGCACGCCGGCTACTGGATGGGCGCGGTGCCGGTGCCGGTAAATATCCGCCTCGCGCCGCCCGAGATCGCGTTCATCCTCGAGGACGCAGGTGTCCGCGCGCTGGCGGTGGACGAGCCATTCCTGCCGCTGCTGGAGCACGCGGCGATCGCGCCGCACGCCGGCAATGCCTTCGCCGTGTCCGCCGCGCCGCTGGGCGGACGGCTTCCCGATTACGAAACGCTGCTCGCGTCCGCGCGCCCGGCGCCGCTGGTCGATTCGCGCGAGGAAGACGACGCCATCCTCTTCTACACCGGCGGCACCACCGGGCGTTCGAAGGGCGTGCGCCTCACGCATCGCAACGTGGTATCGAACGGCATGCAGTGCGCGATGGAATACGGCTACCGCGGCACCGATACCTACCTGCACGTGGCGCCGATGTTCCATTCCGCCGACCTGCTGGGCACCGGCTACACGCTGCTCGGCGGCGCGCACGCCTACCTGCCGCAGTTCTCGCCGCGCGGCTTCCTCGACGCCATTGCGCAGCTCGGCGTCACCGGCACGATGGTCTCGCCGACCGCCATCATCATGACGCTGCAGGAACTGCGCCCGACCGACTTCGACCTCGCGCGCTTCCGCTTCCTCCTATACGGCAGCGCGCCGATGGCGCCCGAATGGATCGCGCGCGCCATCGAGGCGTTTCCCGGCGCGGCCGTCGTGCAGGGCTACGGCCTGACGGAGACCTCGCCCATCCTCACCTGCCTGGACTTCGCCGAACACCAGCGCGCGCTCGCCTCGGGCGACACCACGCGGCTGAAATCGGTCGGCCGCCCGGTGGCGGGCGTGGACATGCGCATCCTGGACGAGGCCGGGCGCGAAGTCGCCACCGGCGAAGTCGGCGAGGTCGTAGTGCGCGCGCCGAACGTCACCGCGGGCTACCTCAACCTGCCCGAGGCCACCGCGGCGGCGATACGGCAGGGCTGGTTCCACACCGGCGACGTCGGCCGCATGGACGGGGAAGGCTTCCTCTACCTGCTGGACCGCAAGAAGGACATGGTGATCACCGGCGGCGAGAACGTCTACACCATCGAGGTCGAGCAGGCGCTCTACCAGCACCCGGACGTGGCCGAATGCGCGGTGTTCGGCGTGCCGGACGAGAAGTACGGCGAGGCGCTATTTGCGGCCATCGTGCCGCGCGCCGGCGCGAAGCTGGACGCCGAGGCGATCATCGCGCATTGCCGCGCGCGCATCGGCGGCTACAAGATCCCGCGCCGCATGGCCTTCCTGCCGGCGCTGCCCAAGAGTGCGATGGGAAAGGTGCTGAAGACCGAGCTGCGCCGCAGCCACGCGAGCGCGTGACGCAAGGCGCCCGGACCCGCGACAACTACCTAACCATTTTCCAGTAGGTGTCCTTGCGCCAGATCAGGCCGTCCTTGAACTGGTACAGGTCGCAGCCCTGGTAGTCGAGCTGCGTGCCGTCCGCGGCCTTGCCGGTAACCCGCCACTGCGTCACCGCGCGATCGCCCTCGCCCATCCATTCGTCGGTGCGCGTCCAGCGCATGTCGGGGATCAGCTTGAAGCGGTCGGCCAGCAGCTTCCTGATCGCAGCCTTGCCTTTCAGCGTCGTGCCTACCGGCTCAGGGCCGCTTGCGAGCCAGAAAATGGCGTCGTCATGGAACAGCGCCATGATGCGGTCGACGTCGCGGCTGTTGAAGGTTTCGCCGATCGAGGCGAGGAACTCGCGGGTTACCGGCATGCGCTTCTCCTATACTTGCTTCAGTGCGTTGATGATCTCTTCCGGCTCCGGGTAGCGGCCGTCGCGGAACTTCGAGAACACCAGCCGGCCGTCGCAGGCGACGTCGAACACGCCGCCCCCGCCCTTGGCGAGCTCCGGCTCCACGCCCAGTTCCTCCCTGATCCGGGCAGCCAGACCGGCCGCCCGCGGCAGGTAGTTTCAGGCCACGCAGTAGGTGATGACGATTTTCATGGTCGCTGCCGCGATTCTAGTCCCGCGCGCGGGGATGGCGGCAAGCGTAGAATTCCGCCGCACCAACGAGGAGAGAGCATATGACCCGTACCGCCACGCTGGCGCTCGTCGCCGCACTGTCCACCGCATTCGCCATCCCGGCCGGCGCGCAGCAGACCACGTTGCGCGTGGTCAGCGCGTTCCCGGAGAGCACGATTTACGTGAAGCGTCTGGAGGCCTGGATCGAGCGGCTGAATGCCGAGGGCAAGGGCACGCTGCAGTTGAACTTCATCGGCGGCCCGAAGGCCATCCCGACCTTCGAGGTGGGCAAGGCGGTGCAGGGCGGCGTCGTCGACGTCGGGCTTTCCACCGGCGCGTTCTACACCAATGTCTTCCCCGAAGCCGATGCGCTGAAGCTGACGCAGATGCCGATCGCCGAGCAGCGCAGGAACGGCGCGGTGACGCTGATCAACCGCATCTGGGGCGAGAAGGGCAACATGTTCTACCTCGCCCGCGTGGTGGAGAACCAGCCTTTCCACCTGTACCTGAACAAGCAGATCTCGAAGCCCGACCTGAAGGGCCTGAAGATCCGCATCACGCCGGTGTACCGCGACTTCTTCGGCGCCATGGGCGCGACGCTGATGCAGACCGCGCCAGGCGAGGTGTACACCGCGCTCGAGCGCGGCGTGGTCGACGGCTACGGCTGGCCGGTGGGCGGCATCTTCGACTTCAACTGGCACGAGAAGACGAAGCTCCGCGTCGATCCCGGCTTCTACGACGCCGAGGTGTCGCTGGTGGTGAACCTGAAGAAGTGGCAGTCGCTCAGCGCGAAGCAGCGCGAATTCCTGCAGCAGCAGGGCCTGAACTTCGAGGGCCGCAACGACTTCTGGAAGGCCTACGGCGCCGAGGAAGTGAAGCGCCAGGCGGCTGCCGGCATGAAGACCATCAGCTTCGACGCCGCGACATCGGCGGCGTACCTGAAGCGCGCGTACGACGCGGGCTGGGCGGGCGTGATCAAGGCCAGCCCGACCTGGGGCCCGCAGATGCAGAAGGCATTCACGAAGAAGTGAGCGGCCGCGCCGCGCGCGCCTGGCGCGCGCTGATGCAGGCCTGCGGCACGCTGGCGGCGCTGGTGCTCGGGGCGACGGCGCTGGTCGTCACCGCCGACGTCGCGCTGCGCAACCTGTTCGACATCTCGCTGCCCTGGGCGATCGAGGTGTCCGAATACAGCCTGCCGGCGGCGACCTTCCTCGCCGCGCCGTGGATCCTGCACCACAACCAGCACGTGCGCCTGGACGCGCTGCTGAACGCGCTGCCGCGCGGCGTCGCGCGCTGGCTGGATCGCGGCGCCGACGCCACCGGCTTCGCCATCTCGCTGGTAATCGTGTGGTACGGGCTGCGCACCATGGTCGAATCCGCGCGCACCGATTCCATGGTGATGAAGGCGCTGGAATTCCCCGAGTGGTGGCTGTACCTGCCGGTGCCGCTGTGCTTTGCGTTGCTTGCCGTGGAGTTCATCCGGCGCCTCGCGGCGCGGCCCGCCGCGGCATGAACTGGATGCCGCCCACGGCATGAGCTGGATCGCCGCAAGCGCACTGCTCTTCGGCCTGCTGACGACGCTGTTCGCGCTCGGCCTGCCGGCAGCTTTCGCCTTCCTCGGCATCAACATCGCCGGCGCCTGGATGTGGCTGGGCGGCGAGGCCGGCATGGTGCAGCTGATCCGCAACGGCGTGGTGTCGATCACCAATTTCTCGCTGACACCGATTCCGTTCTTCGTGCTGATGGGCGAGGTGCTGTTCCATACCGGCGTGGCACTGAAGGCGATCGACGCCATAGACCGCGTGATCTGGCGCGTGCCGGGAAGGCTTTCGGTGGTCGCCGTGGTGGCGGGCACGGTGTTCTCGGCGATCTCGGGCTCGACGATCGCCACCACCGCGCTGCTCGGCAGCCTGCTGCTGCCCGAGATGCTGCGCCGGCGCTACCACCCGCACATGGCGATGGGGCCGATCATGGCGATCGGCGGCGTCGACATGCTGATCCCGCCCTCGGCGCTGGCGGTGCTGCTGGGCAGCCTTTCGGGCATCTCGATCACGCAGCTGCTGATTGCCGGCATCGTGCCGGGTACGCTGATGGCGGCGATGTTCATCGGCTGGATCGTGCTGCGCGCGACGATGAACCCGGCGCTGGCGCCGCCGTTCGAGCACGAGGAGATCGGCTTCTGGCAGCGCTGGGGGCCGCTGGCGGTGTACGTGATCCCGCTGGTGCTGATTTTCGTCACCGTCATCGCGGCGATGTCGGCGGGTTGGGCCACGCCCACCGAATCGGCGGCGATCGGCGCGGTCGCCACGGTGGCGGTGGCGTGGCTGTACCGCGCACTGACCCCTGCCAACCTGATGAAGTCGCTGCTGGGCACCGCCGCGATCTCGGGCGTGATCCTGTTCATCATCGTCGGCGCCACCACGTTCGCGCAGATCCTCACCTTCTCCGGCGCCACCAGCGGCCTGGTGAAGGCGATCGAGGGCGCGGCACTGGCGCCGATGCTGGTGCTCGGGGTCATGCTGCTGGTGCTGCTGGTGCTGGGCTGCTTCGTCGACCAGGTGAGCATGATGCTGATCTGCCTGCCGTTCTTCCTGCCGCTGGTGGCGCTGTACGGCTTCGATCCGGTGTGGTTCGGCGTGCTGTTCCTGATCTGCATGCAGCTCGGCCTGCTCACCCCGCCCTTCGGCATGCTGCTGTTCACCATGAAGAGCGTGGCGCCGCCCGGCATCACGATGAACCAGGTGTACC
>JBFWRS010000009.1:0-99009 GCA_050248795.1 Burkholderiales bacterium
GATTGGCGTCTGCGCGATCGCCGGACCGGTGCACAACGTCAACGTTGCAGCGACTGCGGCCAGAACACGTCTAAGATAGCTTTTTACCTCACCGCATTTCATGATTACTCCTCCAAGTTTCGGTTGAAAAACTCCCCGCCCGTTCGGCTTTTAGACACTCTAGGCGCGCCTCAAACAGCACAAGGCCGCGAGGCTGCACCGCACGGACGCAGTGGCTAAAAGGGACAAACTGCAAGATCTTCACATCTTCACCGCGTTAGGCACTGCACTTTGTAAAATGGGGAATATTGTTCGTTCTCTTGGCACCTTCATCGTCCGAATCTAGACTGCGGCGTCTTCTCGTTCCCAGAACGGGCGCCGCACTTCGCGCCGCAATATCTTGCCGAACGATGAAGTTGGCAGCCTGTCGACAAAAGCGAACTTCTTGGGAATCTTGAATCGCGCGAGGTGCTGCGCGCAATGATCTGCCAAGATGCTTTCCGATGCGGCCTCGCCGTTCTTTAGGACCACTGCGGCATAAATTATTTCCCCCCACTTAGGATCGGGAATGCCTACCACCGCGGTCATGGCCACGGCCGGATGCTGATACAAGACCGCTTCGATTTCGGCCGGATAAACATTCTCGCCGCCAGTGATAATCATGTCCTTCTTGCGGTCGACGATGTACAGATAGCCTTCCTCGTCAAAGCGGCCCATGTCGCCGACGCTAAACCAGTCGCCATGTCGCGCCGCGGCCGTGGCTTCGGGATTCATGAAATATTCGCGCATCAACATCGGGCCGCGGATGTAGATCTCACCGACTTCGCCCTGCGCTACGTCCCGGCCGTCGTCGTCCACGAGCCTAACGGCAAAGCCGGGAATCGGCGTACCGACCGAACGCACCTTGCGATGCTGATCCTCACCGCACAGATTGGTAACGATTCCGACTTCAGTGGCCCCGTAGTACTCATTCAAGCTAGCGTCTGGAAAGTACTTGAGCATCGCGTTCTTGGTATGCGTAAGGAGCGGCGCACCGGCACTCAACAGCAGGCGCATAGAACTCCGGTGACTGCTGCGCACCTCTTTGGCGCTCACGATCGAATCCCACATCGTCGGCACCATAAACGCCCACGTTATTTTGAACTCCGCTATCAGCCTGAGAAGCGCCTCAGGCTGGCTCTCGCGCGTAACCACCACCGTGCCGCCGCGAAATATCTGCAACAATGCGAACAGTGTCGGGGCGGCATGAAAGAGCGGTGCTGGCACGAGTTCGACGTCGTTCGGGCCGACTCCGTAGTACAGAGCCACTCGCTTGAAAAAATCCACGAAGGCACCGTGCAAATCGACGCAGCCTTTCGGAGAGCCCGTGGTCCCCGCCGTGTACCCTTGAAAGAAGCATTCGTCGCGATCGACGTCGACGTTGGGTGATGTCGCCGGTGATTTCGCAAGTAGGTCCTCGTAGTCGACACAACCCGGCGCGCGCGCATCGGTGCTGATAAGGATGATTCCGAGCGACGGAAGCCGCTCGCGCATGCCGCGCACAACTGGTTCAAAAGCCGCATCGAGAAACAGCGCTTTGGCCTTTGAATGATTGACGATGTAGTCGATTTCCGCCGCGATGAAGCGAAAATTGAGCGGTACGGCCGCGCAGCCGATCAATGCAATAGCGTGATACACCTCCATGTAGCGGGCGCTGTTTAGCATCAGGATCGCAATGCGATCGCCGGGGCCGACACCCAGCGACCGCATGCCGTTGGCCAGTGCGCACGCACGCATCCACAGTTGACCGTAGGTCAGCGTGGTGACTGGCGCAGTGGATAGCGCATTGGCCTCGACCACAGCCTGTTTGTTCGGGGTGAAGCGGGCATGCCACTCCAGTGCGTCCCCTATGGTCTTTGGCATCATGCCTCCGTTTGTGAAATGTTAGCTGGCGTGTTCGGCAACACGTTCCTTCGCGGGGCGCTCAATCCGCCGACCTGGCCCGACAGGGGCTCCACCTGCCGGCCACTCGCGCGCGCCGGGTGCCGCCATCGGCCACCGGGTACTACATGTCCAGGCCGATCACCTCGCGGCGCAGTTTCTCCAGCGGCGCGTGGTCGGTTCTCGGGGGCTGTGCGGATGTTCTTGCTGTTGGCGATGTTGGCGATTGCCATGGGTTCAGTCTAGCAACCCCGGCGCGCAAATCGTTTGCGATCGCTGCTGCTGGGCAAGATGCGCATAGTATGTGATCCTATATATCTTCTATAACGTAGTAAAATATTGCGTGGATGCGATAGATCGGAAAATCCTCACCATGCTGCAGCATGACGCCGACACGCCGCTGGCGGCGACCGCCGCGAAGGTGCACCTGTCGCACACGCCGTGCTGGCGGCGCATCCAGAAGCTGCGCGCCGCCGGTGTGATCCGCAGGAACGTGGCCTTGTGCGACCCGAAGGTGCTGAATGTCGGCGTCACCGTGTTCGTGTCGGTGCGCACCAGCCAGCACAGCTAGCAGTTTGTTGAAATTCGAACCTTTTTCATGAGTTCAGCGATGCCGAATCGGCGAAATGGCGTGATCGAACACCGGGAACTGCTCCCTGTGGCCCGCGATCGGGGTGGTTTGCGTTCATTTTGCTCTCGCTGCACGCACCTCTCCCGTCTATCCACTCGGTTCTGGTACAAGAAGCTTCGGCAGCGGACGCAGATTCACCACCGTCGCCGCGAGCGTGAACAGCAACTCGACCTTGACCAGGCCGCGCAGCTTCACCTGACGCAGGATGCCGTGCTGCTTGGCATCACCGAACACAGTCTCGATGAGCTTGCGGGCGAACTGACTGATCTGATATCCGGCGTGGCGCTTCGTGCGTCCATCGATGCGGCTCGATCGGCCGGAGGTGTTCTGCGCCACGTGCGGCGTGACGTTGATCTCGCGACAGCCTTCGACGAAGGCTTCGCTATCGTAGGCTTTGTCCGCGCCGACGGTCTTGCGTGCTTCGCCCGGCAACTCGGCGAGCATCTCGATCGCCGCCTCGCGCTCGGCAGTGCCGTTGGCTTGGGTCAATCGCGTATCGACCACCAGGCCGTTGCGGTTCTCGGTGAGCACGTGGCCCATGTAGGCGGGAATCGCGCCAGCCTTCGAGGACTTGGTCGCGAGCTTGGCATCGGGATCGGTCTTGCTCTGGTGCGTGTCGTTGGTGCGCTTCTGACCCTTGAAGTCCACCTCCGGATTGCTGCGACTGCCCGAGCTCGGCGGCGGCGCGCCGTCCTTTGGCACGAAGCTCTTGTGCGAGGCCCAAGCGCGAACGAGCGTCCCATCCACCGAGAAGTGCTCCGAGCTGAGCAACCCCTTCGCCTTGGCCTGATCCAGCACTCGGGAGAACAACTCGCGAATCACCTCATGCTGGGCCCGGCACGATCGCCGCACGCAGCCCGGCGTGGGGCGCGAGCACCCCGTGAAAACGGATCAGGTGCAGGCGCGGTCGCGGCACCAGCGCTGCCAGGCGCTGCATGACCCCAGCGGCGTCATCACGATGTGCGTGGTGCCGTCGCGCCAGGGGCTCTTCAGTTGCAGCACGACGTTACCCGCGCCATCGCGTTTGAGCCGCTCGTTCGCGATCGCCGGGCGAGTGATGTAGCGGCACAGGCGTTCGAGTTCCTTGCGCTGATGCGCGGCGCAGCGCACCCCGGCATGCAGGCTGAAGTCGTGCGCCTCGGCGCACAGGCCCGCCGTGGCTTTCTCATCCCGGACCAGCACGGTTCGCAGGCTCAGCACCTTCTGTCCGGCGCACGGCCTCGCGCGCGGCGACGCGGTCGCGATCCTATCGGCGAACCGCACCGAGTTCCTCGCCGCGTACTTCGGCATCATGCGCGCCGGCATGGTGGCGGTGCCGGTGAACCACAATTTCCCGCGCGACACCATCCAGTTCATGCTCTAGGATTCCGCCACGCGGCACGTCATCTGCGACCGCGAGTGACAATTCTCCGGTCCATCGCGTCCACGCAATCTTTTACTACGTTATCGAAGATATATAGGATCACATACTATGCGCACCTTGCCCAGCAGCAGCGATCGCGAACCATTTGCGCACCAGCGTTCCTAGAATGAGTCCATGGCAATCGCGAACATCAAGAAGACCCATACGCAGCCCCCGACAACCGAACAAGCGCCGCTGGAGAAACTGCGCCGCGAGGTAATCGGGCTGGACACGCATTACCCGGTCGTCGAAGGCGGCAGCCGGCGCCGCACCTACCTGGACAGCGCGGCGAGCACGCTGCGGCTCGGCGTCGTGCAGCGGGCGCTGGATCGCTACCTGCCGCACTACGCCAATACGCATAGCACGCTGCACTACGCGGCGCGCCTGTCGACCACCGAGTACGCATGGGCGCACCGCATGGTGCTGGAGTTCACCGGCGCGGATCCGGCGCGCTGGATGTGCTTCTTCACCGGCAGCGGCACCACCGCCGGCATGAACCGCGTCGCGCGCACGCTGCGCCACGCGCGCCCCGCGCGCGACGTGGTGGTGACCTCGATCATGGAGCACCACTCCAACGACCTGCCGCACCGCAAGCACTTCCCCGATGTGGTCCACGTGCCCTCGGTCGCGGCGGCGAACTCGCTCGGCGGCGTCGACATGGCGCGCATGCGCGAGGCGTTCGCGACTCACGGCGCGCGCATCAATTACGTCGCCATCACCGGCGTGTCCAACGTCACCGGCATCCTGAACCCGATCCACGAGATCGCCGAGCTGGCGCATCGCCACGGCGCGCTGATCGTCGTCGACGCCGCGCAGATGGCGGCGCACGTGCCGATCCGCATCAGCGGCAACCCGGACCCGGCGCAGGACCTGGACGTGGTGGTGTTCTCCGGCCACAAGGTCTACGCGCCAGGCTCGCCCGGCGTGGTGGTGGCCCGCAGCGAGCTATTCGCGCCGGTCGAACCCGAGGAAGTGGGCGGCGGCATGGTCGACACGGTATGGCTCGACCGCTACACGGTGTCGCAAAACTTCCCCGACCGCGAGGAGGCCGGCACGCCGAACATTCCGGGCGCCGTCGGGCTCGGCGCGGCGCTGTACGCGCTGCGAAGCGTCGGCATGGAAGCGATCGCCGAGGACGAGCAACGCCTGATGGCGTATGCGCTCGAAGCCATCGCCACCGTGCCCGGCATCACCGTATACGGCGCGAGCGATCCCGCGGGCGCCACGCGCCGCACCGGCGCGATCACCTTCAACCTCGAGGGCTGCGACCACGCGTTCACCGCGGCGGTGCTGAACGACTATTTCAACATCGCGGTTCGCAACGAGTGCTTCTGCGCGCATCCGTACGTGCGCGAGATGGTCATGGCGAGCCTGGACGAGGCCGCCGACCGGCTCTCGAACGCGGAGCTCGAGCGCCTGGCCGACGAGCGCCGCGGCATGGTTCGGGCGAGCTTCGGCATCTACAACACCGAGGCCGACGTCGACACGCTGGTCGCGGCGCTGCGAGCGATCGTCGCCCGGCGCGACGAGCTGCTGCCGCTGTACGAGCGCCTGGACAACGGCGATTACCGCCACCGCAGCTTCAGGCTCGACCTCGAGGCGACGTACTCCACGCGCGCCGTGGTCGACGCGTTTTTCGCCGGCTGAGTCACCGCATGCTGATCGGGGTCCCGCGCGAGATCAAGGTACACGAGGACCGCGTCGGCCTGGTGCCGGCGAGCGTCCTGGAACTCACCCGCGCCGGCCACGACGTGCTGGTGGAAAAGGGTGCCGGCCTGGGTGCCGGGTTCAGCGATGCCGATTACCGCGCCGCCGGCGCCCGCATCGCCGGCGGCGCGCGCGCCGTGTTCGCCCGCGCCGGGATGATCGTCAAGGTGAAGGAGCCGCAGCCTGCCGAATGCCGCATGCTGCGAAAGGGTCAGCTGCTGTTCACGTACCTGCACCTGGCGCCGGACCGCGCGCTCGCCGCCGCGCTGATGAAGTCAGGCTGCACCGCGATCGCCTACGAAACCGTCACCGGAGCGCACGGCTCGCTGCCGCTCCTGTCGCCGATGAGCGAGGTCGCCGGACGCATGGCGATCCACGTCGGCGCACACTGCCTGGAAAAGGCCACCGGCGGCTCCGGCGTGCTGCTCGGCGGCGTGCCCGGCGTGCCGCCGGCCGAGGTGCTGATCCTGGGCGGCGGCGTGGCGGGCTCGCACGCCGCGCGCATGGCCACCGGCCTCGGGGCATCCGTCACCGTGGTCGACAAGTCGCTCGACCGGCTGCGGCAGCTCGACGAGCAGTTCGGCGCGCGGCTGCGCACCGCATACGCGACCACCGCGGCGATCGAAGCGCTCACCGCAGGCGCCGACCTGGTGATCGGCGCGGTGCTGGTGCCCGGCGCGCTGGCACCCAAGCTCGTCACGCGCCGCATGTTGCGCAGCATGCGGCCCGGCTCGGTGCTGGTCGACATTTCCATAGACCAGGGCGGCTGCTTCGAGACCAGCCGCCCCACCACGCACGCCGATCCGACCTTCGTCGTCGATCGAATCGTGCATTACTGCGTCGCCAACATGCCCGGTGCGGTCGCGCGCACGTCCGCGATCGCGCTGAACAATGCCACGCTGCCATTCGTGCTGGCGCTCGCCGACAAGGGCTGGCGTGAAGCCTGCATGCAGGATACGCGGCTGCTCGACGGCCTCAACGTGCATGACGGCAGGATCACGCACCCGGCGGTGCAGTCGGCAACCGGGCTGGAGTACCTGCCGGCCATCGAAGCGCTGGTGGCCTAGGACCGAATGACGGCTGCGCCCCTGCTATCGCTGGACCACGCCGGCATCGTCGTGCGCGATCTCGCAGCGGGCGCTGCGCGCTGGGAGCGGCTCGGCTTCACGCTGTCGCCGCAGAGCCGCCAGCGCGGCGCGGTGCCGGGCAGGGATGGCATGCAGCCCTGGGCGAGCGCGAACCGCTGCGCCATTTTCGAGCGCGGCTACCTCGAGCTGATCGGCCTGGTCGACCCGGCGGCATGGAACCCGTGGCAGGCGTTCCTCGAGCGCTTCGAGGGCATGCACCTGCTGGCGCTGCGCTGCGCGAATGCGGACGCCGCGTATGCGGAACTGGCGCCGCGCGCGCCGTTCCTGGACGCGCCGGTGCAGCGCGAGAGACGCCTGGAGGTCGACGGCGCGGAGCGCACGATGCGCTTTCGCAACGTCTTCTCGCGCGACGCGCTGTGCCCGGAAGGCCGCTACATCGTCATCGAGCACCAGACGCCGGAGCTGCTGTGGCAGCGCGCGCTGATGCGGCACGACAACGGCGCGGTCGCGCTCGAGGAAGCGACCGTCGTCGCCGAGGACGCAGGGGTTGCCGCGCGCATGGCGGCGCTGGGCGGCGTCGCGGCGGTGAGCACCCCGGCCGAGTTCAGGCAACGCCACGGCTGGGCACCGCCCGCGCCCGCGTTCGCCGGCGTGACTGTTTCGTTCTCGAATCTGGCCAGCGCGGCGCGGATGATGGAGACTCGCGGCGTGAAGCTGCGCAGGTCCGGCGATGACCTCTGGGTCGCCCCGGAAGACACCAATGGCTTCGTCCTCAGGATGGTGCAATGCTGAAACTCGAACTCGACCACGTCGGCGTAGCCGTGAAGAGCCTGGACCGCGGACGCGACGCCTACGCGCGCCTCGGCTTCAGGCTGACGGCGCGCAGCTTCCATTCCGGCTCGCGCACGCCGGGCGCCCCGGTGGAACCCTGGGGATCGGGCAACCACTGCGCGATGTTCCGCGAGGGCTACCTCGAGATCATCGGGCTCACCGACGAGCAGAAGTACAGCTCGGTTAAGGACATGGTGGCGCTCTACGAGGGGCTGCACATCGTCGCCATCGGCTGGGGCGAAGCCGAATCCGCGCGCCCGCAGATGCTCGCGCGCGGCGTTCCCGTGGATGCGGTCAGGAGCCTGGAGCGCGATGCCGCGTTCGGGCCCGACGACGCCGAAACGCGGCGCGCGCGTTTCCGCAACTGCTTCGTCGAGCGCGACAGGTTCACCGAGGCGAGGTTCCTCTACATCGAGCACCTGACGCGCGACGTGCTGTGGCAGCCGCACCTGCTCGAGCATCCCAATGGCGCGGTGGCGATCGAGGAGGTCTACTTCGCCTCGGCCGACCCGCAGGCGACCGCGCAGAAACTCGCGGCGCTGCTGCCCTCGCCCTCGCGTGGGCGCTTCCACGTCGTGTCGGCGGCCGAATGGAGGTTCAGGCCGCTGCCGCCGCTGCCATCGCCGGTGGGCTTCGGCGTGCGCGTCGACTCGCTGGCGAAAACCCGCGCCTGCCTCTCGGCCGGCGGCGTGAAGTTCGAGGAAAATAACGGCCTGTGGACGAGCCCCGCGGATGGCTGCGGGTCGGCAATTCGATTTTTCGAGAAGGGAACATCATGAAAGCAGCGGTCATACACGAACACGGCGGTCCCGGGACCATCCGCTACGAGACGAACTGGCCGGATCCCAGGCCGGAGCCGGATGAAGTCATCATCAAGGTCGGCGCGGCGACGCTGAACTACCACGACGTCTTCACGCGCAAGGGCATGCCCGGCATCAAGGTGCCGATGCCCTGCATTCCGGGGCTGGACTTCTCCGGCGAGATCGCCGAGGTCGGCAAGGACGTGAAGGACTGGCACGTCGGCGACCGCGTGATGGTCGACCCGGTGATCCGCCACAGCCCGCACGGCGGGCTGATCGGCGAGATGCGCCCCGGCGGCCTTGCCGAGTACTGCGCGGTGCCCGACAAGTGCCTGGTGCGCCTGCCCGCGGACGTGTCCTTCGAGGCCGCGGCCTGCCTGCCGGTGGCCTACGGCACCGCGCTGCGCATGATGTACACCATCGGCGAGGTGAAGCAGGGCGAGCGCGTGCTGATCCTCGGCGCCTCGGGCGGCGTCGGCACCTGCTGCGTGCAGCTCGCCAAGCTCGTCGGCGCCGAAGTGATCGCCTGCGCCTCCAGCGACGCCAAGCTCGCGCGGCTGAAGGAACTGGGCGCCGACCACCTGGTGGACTACACCAAGGAAGACTTCATGAAGTGGGTGTACGCGAAGTTCGACAAACCGCACCGTCGCCAGTTCACCGGCGGCGTCGACACGGTGGTGAACTTCACCGGCGGCGACACCTGGGTGAAGTCGATGCGCGTGCTGCACCGGCAGGGCAAGCTGCTGACCTGCGGCGCGACCGCCGGCTACGATCCCAAGGAAGACATCCGCTTCATCTGGACCTTCGAGCTGCGCGTGCTCGGTTCGAACGGCTGGATGCGCGAGGACCTGCAGACGCTCATAGACCTGATCCAGGCCGGGCGCCTGAAGCCGGTGATCGACAAGACGCTGCCGCTCGCCGAGGCCAACGAGGCGTTCCGTCTGCTCGAGGACCGCGAGGTGTTCGGAAAGGTGGTGGTGAAGCCATGAGCCGCGGAACAGGGGCCCCGCTTGCGGGGATGAGACCGGCGAATGGCTTCGTGCGGCCGACAGCACTGCGCCCGCGCCGCTATGTCCTGACGGAGGCCGCGCCATGAGCGAGAACGCTGCAGAAAAGCTGTCGCTGGAACAGATCAATGAGATGTTCGACAAGTCGCCGTTCATCGGCTTCCTCGGCATGCGCGCCACCGCGCTCGATTACGACAGGTCCGAGATCACGATGACGCTGCCGCTCAAGCCCGAACTGGAGCGGCGCGCCGGCACCGGGCAGTTCCACGGCGGCCCGCTGGCGTCGTTCATCGACGTGGTCGGCGACTTCGCCATCGGCATGCTGGTCGGCGGCGGCGTGCCGACCATCAACCTCAGGATCGATTACCTGCGCCCCGCCACCGGCAAGCTGCTCACCGGCACCGCGACGGTGCGCCGCGCCGGCAGGACGGTGGCGGTTGTGGACATCGATGTACTCGACGACCAGAATAGGCTGGTCGCGATCGGTCGCGGTACTTACTCAGGAACGAAAGGCTAGGCCCATGAAAAACATGAAACGCATTGCACTCGCACTTGCCGGCGCATCGCTGCTCGCCGCACCGGCGGCGCAGGCCCAGCAGAAGGTGGTCTTCGGCACCGTCACGGTGTTCAACATCAGCCTCGCGCCGCTGTTTCTCGCCGAAACCGCGGGCTTCTTCAAGGAGGAAGGGCTCGAGGTGGAGAAAGTGCCGTTCAACGGCACAGGCACCCTGCTGCCGCAGATGACCTCCAAACGCGTGCACATCGGCTACCCGAACCCGGACGTGCTGATCGTGTCGCGGCAACCGGGCAAGGATCCGCTGCCGCTCAGGTTCGTCTATAACGTCACGCGCGAATCGGCGTGGGAATTCATCGTGCCGGCCGCGAGCCCGATCAAGACCCTGGCCGACCTGAAGGGCAGGAAGATCGGCGTCGGCGCGCTTACTTTCGGCAACATTCCCATCACCCGCGCCATGTTCAAGGAACTGGGCATGGAGTTCGGCAAGGACCTCGAGATGCAGCCGGTCGGCGTCGGCGCGCCTGCGTTCCTTGCCTTCCGCGAGGGCAAGGTCGACGCGCTGAACCTGTTCGACGCGCAGCACGCGACGCTGGAGACGCAGGGCACGGCGATCCGGCGGCTCGACATGCCGGCCAAGTACAAGAACCTGTTCTCCAACGGCTTCATCGTGCACGAGGACACGCTGAAGGAGAACCCGAAGATGCTGGCCGGTTTCGGCCGCGCGTTCGCCAAGGCGCAGGTCGCCTGCGAGGCAAACCGCGAAGCCTGCGTGCGCAACTTCTGGTCGCTCTACCCGAACCAGAAACCCGCCGGCGACGAAGCGAAGGTGCTCGCCGACCAGATCAAGGTCATGAACTCGCGCTTCAACAAGACGCTCGCCTTCGGCAGCGGACCGCGCAGATTCGGCGAGTATCCGGAGCAGGCGTGGCGCGATTTCGTCGAGGCGCTCTACGTCGGCGGCCAGATCACGACCAAGGACATCGACATCAGCACGCTCTACACGAACTCGCTGGTCTCCGAGTACAACAAGTTCGACGCGGCCGCGGTGGCCGCCAAAGCCAGGAAAGGGAACTGACATGCGCGCCTTCCTCGTCGCAGCACTGATCGCATTCGCCGGCGCCGCGCAGGCGCAGCAGAAGGTCGTGTTCGGGCTGGTGAGCCCGCCGGGCGTCGGCCACGGCCCGCTGTTCATCGCCAAGGAACTCGGCTACTGGGCCGAGGAGGGCATCGACGTCGAGGTGATCCGGTTCAACGGCACCGCAGTGCTGCTGCCGCAGATCATCAACAAAAGCGTCACGGTCGGCTTCCCCAACCCCGACCCGCTGGTGCTGTCGCGCCAGCCCGGCAAGGATCCGCTGCCGCTGAAGTTCTTCTACAACTTCATCCGCGAGAACGTCTGGGAGTTCGCCGTCCTGGCGGATTCGCCGGTCAAGAAGCTCGCCGACCTGAAGGGAAAGAAGATCGGCGTCGGTGCGCTGACCTTCGGCAACATCCCGCTGACGCGCGCGATGTTCAAGGAACTCGGCATGGAGGCCGGCAAGGACTACGAGTTCGTGCCCACGGGCCTGGGCGCGCCGGCGTTCCTCGCCCTGAAGGAGAAGCGGGTCGATGCGCTGAACCTGTTCGAGACCATGCACAAGATGCTCGAGCTGCAGGGTACGGCGATCCGGCGCCTGGAAATGCCGCGCAAGTACCTGGACCTCTTCTCCAACGGCCTCATCGCGCACGAGGAGACGATCCGCACGAAGCCCGAGCCGCTGATCGCCTTCGGCCGCGTCGTCGCCAAGGGCATGGTGGCATGCAATGCCAACCGCCCGGCCTGCGTGCGTGCCTTCTGGAAGGCTTATCCGAACAGCAAGCCGGCCGGGGACGAAGCCAAGGCGATGGCGCGCGACCGCGCGCAGCTCGACGCGCGCTTCGACAAGTACCTCGCGTTTCCCGCCGGCGAGCCGCCGCGCTGGGGCTCGTTCCCGAAGGGTTCGTGGGAGAACATGGTGCAGGTGATGCTCGATGGCGGCCAGATCCAGACCAAGGACATCGACGTACAGTCGCTCTACACCAACGCGCTGGTGCCGGCGATGAACAACTTCGACGCCGCGGCCGTGGTCAAGGCCGCGCAGGCGCTGAAGTAAGACACGCGGCCACCCCGTGACCCGCCCCAGCACGAGGCCGGCTGAAGCATGAGTACCGCAAGCGGCGAAGCCCTGCTGCGGGCGCAGGGCCTGGTGGTGACGTATTCGTCGGCGCGCGGCCCGGTCACGGCGCTGCAGGGGCTGGACGCGACGCTGCGTCCCGGCGAGTTCCTCTCGGTGCTGGGCCCCTCGGGCTGCGGCAAGTCGACGCTGCTGAAGATCGTCGCCGGCCTGCTGAAGCCTTCCGGCGGCAGCGTCACGCTCGGCGGCAAGCTGATCGACGGTCCGCGCCCGGACGTGGGCATCGTGTTCCAGCAGCCGACGCTGCTGCCCTGGCAGTCGACGCTGGACAACGTGCTGCTGCCGATCCGCACGCTGGGGCTGGACATGAAGGAAGGGCGCGACAAGGCGCGCGCGCTGCTGAAGCTGGTCGGGCTGGAGAAGTTCGCCGACCACTACCCGGGGGAACTCTCCGGCGGCATGCAGCAGCGCGTGGGCATCGCGCGCGGCCTGATCCACGACCCGATGCTGCTGCTGATGGACGAACCGTTCGCCGCGCTCGACGCGATGACGCGAGAGCACATGACGCTGGAGCTGCAGCGGATCTGGATGGGCGCGGCGGCGAAGTCGGTGATCTTCATCACGCATTCGATTCCCGAGGCGGTGTTCCTGTCCGACCGCATCGTCGTGCTGTCCGCGCGCCCCGGGCGCACGATACGCGAGGTCGAGGTCGACCTGCCCCGGCCGCGCACGCTGGAAACCATGGCAAGCAAGGAGTTCGCCAGTATCGCGAACGATCTGCGCGCGCTATTCTCCGAGCTGGTGAAATTCGATGAGTGAGCGCCTGAAATCGGTTTCGTACCCGCTCGTGGCCTTCGTCGCGCTGATCGTGTTCTGGGATGTCGCGATCCGCGTGCTGAAGATCCCGAACTTCATCCTGCCCACGCCGGAGTCGGTGCTCGACGCGCTCAATCGCGGCTACGTCGAGGGCCACTTCTGGCAGCATTTCCTGTTCACCTCGCAATCGATGCTGCTGGGCTACGTGTTCGGCTGCAGCGCCGCGTTCGCGCTGGGCTGCCTGTTCGCCGAATCGCGCGCGGTCGAGCGCACGCTGCTGCCCTTCGTCGTCGCGCTGCAGTCGATGCCGAAGGTCGCGCTCGCGCCGCTGATCATCGTCTGGTTCGGCTTCGGCATCGAATCGAAGATCGTCATGGTGGCGCTGGTGTGCTTCTTCCCGATGTTCATCAACACCGTCGTCGGCCTGAAGCAGACCAGCCCCGCGCTGCTCGACCTGATGACCGCGTTCTCGGCCTCGCGCTGGAGCGTGCTCCTGCGCATCAAGATCCCGTCCGCGGCCGGGCACATCTTCGCCGGGCTGCAGATCGCCATCGTGCTTGGCCTGATCGGCGCGGTGGTGGCCGAGTTCGTGTCCTCCACCAAGGGACTCGGGCACCTGATCAACGCCGCGGCCGTGAACCTGGAGACCAACGTCATGTTCGCCGCGCTTATCAGCCTCGCGGTGCTCGGCGTCGGCGGCAGCCAGCTGATGCGCTACCTGCACGCCAAGATCGTGTTCTGGGACAAGGGCTCCTCGACCGAGCAGGTGGCGACGGAGTGAGGGCCTCCACGGCTTGAGCCTCGCCCTCGCCGTGTTCTTCCCCTTCGCGGCGGGGTTCTTCCTCTCGTTCCTGTTCCGCATCGTCAACGGCGTCATCGCCAAGGACCTCGCGGGGACGTTCTCGCTCGCGCCCGACCAGCTCGGGCTGCTGACCAGCACCTACCTGCTCGCCTTCGCCGCGATGCAGGTGCCGGTGGGCGTGTTCCTCGACCGCTACGGCCCGCGGCGCGTCGTCGCCGCGCTGCTGCTCGTGGCGGGCGCGGGTTCGCTCGCGTTCGCGCTGGCAAACGGCTTCGCGACGCTGGCGCTGGGCCGCGCGCTGATAGGCGTCGGCGTTGCCGCCTGCCTGACCGGCGCGATGAAGGCGTTTACGCTGTGGTACCCGCTCGAGCGCCTGTCGAGCCTCAACGGCCTGATCATCGCCGTCGGCGGTCTCGGCGGGCTTGCCGCCACGGCGCCGTTCGAGATCGGCACCGCCGCGTTCGGCTGGCGCGCGATGTTCATGCTGCTCGCCGCGCTGTGCGTCGCCAGCGCGGCGTACATCTTCGCCGTGGTGCCGGAAAAGCGCATCGCCGGCGCCGCAGAAGGCTGGCTGACCGCGTTCCGGCGTGTCGGCGGGATCTTCGGCGCCCAGGTGTTCTGGCGCGTCGGGCTCGCGTTGATGGTGATCCACGCGAGCTTCCAGGCGCTGCTGGGGCTGTGGCTGGCGCCGTGGCTGATCGATGTCGCCGGCCTGACGCGGGCCGAAGCGGCCAACTGGCTCTTCGCCGCGGTGCTTGCCTATACCGCGGGGTCGCTGTTCTTCGGCGTTGGCGCCGACCAGCTCTCCGCGCGCGGGTTCTCGCGCCTGAGCGTGCTCAAGTGGGGCACGGCGGTGGCGGTGCTGGCCCTGTTCGGCCTCGCGGCGGCGCCTTCGCAGGGCAAGTTCGCGCTGCTCCTCGTCTACGCGTTCAGCGTCATCGCGCCAGCCCTGGCGTACGCGCTGCTGACCCGCCACTTTCCGCCCGATGTCGCTGGACGCGTGAACACCGCGCTGAACGTGGGCATGTTCGTGTCGGCGTTCATCGTTCAATGGGGCGTAGGCGCTGTGCTGCACGCTTTTCCCGCCGACGGCGCGCGCTACTCGCCCGAGGGCTACGCGCTCGCGCTCGGCACGCTGGCGACGCTGCATGTCGCGGTCTGGCTGTGGCTCGCCACGATGAAGCAGGAACCGATGCCGCATCGGCAGTAGACTGCGGTTTCAGGGAGGATCGACCATGTTCCGCACCACCATCGCGGGCAGCCTGCCCAAGCCGTTCTGGCTCTCGGAAACCGGAAAACTGTGGCCTCGCTGGCGTGCCGAAGGCGAGGAGCTGGCGCGCGCCAAGCGCGACGCCACGCTGCTGTGGCTGAAGGAGCAGGAGGCCGCCGGCGTCGACATCGTCACCGACGGCGAGCAGTCGCGCCAGCACTTCGTGCACGGCTTCCTCGAGTTCGTCGACGGCATCGATTTCGAGCACAAGGTGAAGATGGGCATCCGCGACAACCGCTACGACGCCATGGTGCCGGTGGTGGTGGGGCCGCTGCGGCTGAAGGGCCGGGTGCACCAGGCGGACGCGAAGCTCCTGCGCGCGAACACGAACAAGAAGATCAAGATCACCATGCCCGGGCCGATGACCATCGTCGATACCCTCGCCGACCGTCACTACGGCGACAAGGTGAAGCTCGCGATGGCCTTCGCCGCACTGCTGAACCAGGAGGCGCGCGCGCTGGTCAGGGACGGCGTCGACGTGATCCAGTTCGACGAGCCGGCCTTCAACGTCTACATGAGCGACGTGGTGAAGTGGGGCGTCAAGGCGCTCGAGCGCGCGGCCAGGGGACTCAAGTGCACGACTGCCGTGCACATCTGCTACGGCTATGGCATCAAGGCGAACCTGGACTGGAAGCAGACGCTGGGCGGCGAATGGCGCCAGTACGAGAAGATCTTCCCTGCGCTGGCGAAGTCGAGCATCGACCAGGTGTCGCTCGAGTGCATACATTCGAAGGTGCCGGCCGAGCTGATGGCGCTGCTGAAGGGCAAGGACGTGCTGGTGGGCGTGATCGACGTCGCTTCCGACAAGGTCGAGACGCCGCGCGAGGTCGCAGCGACCATCGGCCGCGCGCTGCGCTACGTGCCGAGGAACCGGCTGTTTCCCTGCACCAACTGCGGCATGGCGCCGATGGACCGCGACATCGCGCGCGCCAAGCTGCGCGCGCTGGCCGAGGGCGCGGCGCTGGCGAGGCAGCGCTATCGCCAGTCCGCGGCTAGTCCGCGGTTGCGCCGGAGGCCTTGACCACCTCCGCCCAGCGCGCCAGTTCATCGTGGAAGAACTGGTTGGCTTCGTCCGCGCCCTTGGGCGTGGGCACCGCACCCAGGCCGAGGAGGCGCTCGCGCATGTCGGGAAGCTGGATCAGCCGCGACACCTCGGCATTCACCTTGAGAACGACGGCGCGCGGCGTCCCGGCGGGCGCGAAGATGCCGAACCAGGAGGTCAAGGTGTAGCCCGGGATTCCCGCCTCGATCATGGTTGGCACGTCGGGAACCGAGGCATCGCGCGCGGCCGACGTCACCGCAAGTGCGCGCATTTTCCCGGACTTGATCTGCGGCACCACCGCGGGAAGGTTCGAGAACACGCTATCGATCTGCCCGCCGAGGAGATCCGTGAGGCTCGGTCCGGTTCCCTTGTAAGCGATGTGCAGCCAGTCGATGCCCGTCTTCTGCGCCACCAGCACGCCACACAGGTGCAGCACGCTGCCAACGCCCGAGGAGCCGTAGCTGATCTTGCCGGGGGACTGCTTCGCCGCGGCGAGCAGGCCCTTCAACGACTTGTGCGGCGAAGCCGCATTCACCAGCAGCACGTTCGCGGTCGATGCGATCGGCGCGATGTAGATCAGGTCCCGCCGGGCGTCGTAGGGCATGTGCTTGTACAGCGACGGATTCACCGCATTCGAACCCGAAGTACCGACGAGCAGCGTGTAGCCATCCGCAGGCGACTTGGCGACCACGTCGGAACCGACGTTGCCGTTGGCGCCGCCGCGGTTCTCCACCACCACGGACTGGCCCCAGGTCTCGCTGAGTCGCGGGCTGAGCAGGCGCGCGAGCACGTCGGTGGTGCCCCCGGCCGCATAGGGGACGACGAGCCGGACCGGCTTGGTGGGATACTCCTGCGCCGCTGTTTGCGGCGCAGCAAAAGGCAGCAGGGCAAGCAGCGCGATTGCGAACCGACGCATGATGTCTCCTCCTCTACCCGCCGGAAGTGGCGGGCCTCCAATTAATATACTCGCATGATCATGATCAGGCGGCTAGGTCCGGCGTTCGGCGCAGAGGTCAGCGGCGTCGACCTGTCGGCCGAACTGGACGAGGACACCTTCCGCGCCATCGAGCGCGCCTACGTCGAGCACTCGGTGCTGCTGTTTCGCGGGCAGCGCATGAGCGACGAACGTCATGTGCAGTTCAGCCGACGTTTCGGCGAGCTCGAGGTCCATGTGCTGCGCGAGTACGTGCACCCCGATCACCCGGAGCTGTACCGCATCTCGAACATCATCGAGAACGGCAAGCGCCTGGGCATTCCCGATGCCGGCAACTACTGGCACACCGACCTTTCCTACACCGCGATGCCGAGCCGCGGCTCGATCATGCAGTCGCACAAGGTGCCGCAGCGTGACGGCAAGGCGCTGGGCGACACGTCCTTCTGCAGTACCGCCGCGGCGTACGACGCGCTGCCGGAGAGCCTGAAGCGCCGCATCGACGGCCTGAAGGCGGTGCACCGCTTCTGGGACCGCTACCTTGCCGAGCGCAAGAAGGCCGGCCAGCAGGTGGAAGTCTCGGCCGAGCGCCGCGCGCAGACGCCGGACGTGGTGCATCCGGTGGTCAAGACTCACCCCTTGAGCGGACGCAAGTGCCTGTTCGTCAACGAGGGCTTCACGATCTCGGTGCTCGGCCTGCCCGAGGACGAATCGCGCGAACTGCTGCAGGAACTCTATTCATACTGCGGCCGCCCCGACAACGTCTACCGGCATTCCTGGCAGGTCGGCGACGTGGTGATGTGGGACAACTGGGCCACGCAGCATCGCCTGAACGTCGACTACCGGCCGGACGAGCCGCGTTTCATGCAGCGCACCACGCTGGTCGGATCGACCGCCTTCTGAGCTGCCGGCCTGGCAGTTCAGGCCGGGGACAGGATGTGGATCACGCGGCTGGCGATCATGTCCTTCGTCTTCGCCGCGTAGGCCGCCATGTGCGGCGCGGCGGCGTGGGCCTTCAGCGCATCCATGCTGTCCCATTTCTCGACGACGACGAAAGTGTCCGGACCGTACCTCGTCTGGAACGGCAAGGCGTTGTCCGCGTCCACTGCGGCGCCGTACTCGATGCAGCCTGCTTCCGCCTTCACGACGGGGACATTGGCGCGGAAGTGCCCGAGTATCGCGTCGCGCATGCCGGGCTTGGCGGTGATGACGGCAAGTACATGGATCATGGTCTTCGACTCCCTGTTCCAGCTTACCAGGCGATGGCGAAAGCGGGAAAGCAGTGCGACTTGGCACCGCGCGGGTCGCAGCCTGCCTCGATGAGTCCGCTCTCCTCGTCGATGGCGGCGCACGAGACGAAGCCTTCGGTCCAGTCGGGCGCCACGTCCAGGTCGTGGCCGCGCCGGCGCAGTTCGTCCATCACCTTCGTGCCGAATCGCGCCTCGATGCGCGTGCGGTTCGGTTCGCTCGCGTGCGGCGCGAAGAACCCCGGCGTGTGTTCGGACGAAAGCCGCGGCGCCTCGATCGCCTCGGGAATGGACATGCCGAAGGCCGCGCGGCAGAGGTAGAACTGCAGCAGCCACTGGCCCTGGTTGTCGCCACCCATGGTGCCGAAGGCCATCCAGGGCCTGCCGCCACGAAAAGCCATCGACGGCGTCAGCGTGGTGCGTGGCCGCTTGCCCGGCGCGACCACGTTGGGGTGGTGCGCCGGCGCGAGGTAGAAGGTCATCATGCGCACCGACAGCGGGAAGCCCAGGGATTCGATCACCTCCGCGGACGAGATCCACGCGCCGCTCGGCGTGAAGGAAGCCATGTTGCCCTTCGCGTCAACCGCGTCCACGTGCACCGTGCCCGCGCCCCAGTCCTTTGGCGTCAGCAGCTCGTCCTGCGGCAGCAGCGCCGCGTTCCTGCGCGCGTCCCCGGGGCGCAGCTCGCGGCTGGCGTGCCGCATGTCGATCAGCGCCGCGCGCCGTTTCGCGTAGTCGTCCGACAGCAGCACTTCCGCAGGCACGGGCGCCTGCGACGGGTCGCCGTAGTACTGCTCGCGGTCGGCATACGCAAGCTTCATCGCCTCGATCAGCAGGTGGCAGTAGTCCGGCGTGCCGAAGCCGATCTTCGCGAGGTCGAACTGCCACATCAGCGCCAGCGTCTGCAGCTCGGCCGGCCCCTGCGACCAGAACCCGGTCTTGAAGAGCTCAGTGTCGCCGAACTTGAGCGACGCCGGCTCCTCGATCTTCGTCTCGAACGAGGCCAGGTCCTCGCGCGCGAGCAGGCCGTCGCGCTCGCGCGAGAACTTCGCGATCTCCGCGGCGACGTCGCCCCGGTAGAACGCCGCGAGCGGATCGCGCGCCGAGGCAAGGTAGTCGAAGGTCCGCGCCAGCGCCGGGTTGCGGAACAGTTCGCCGACCTCGGGCACGCGATCCCCGGGAAGGTAGAGCCGCGCGCTGCCCGGCCACTCGGCGCGAAAACGCGCCGCCATCGGTCCGATGCCGTACTTGTGCTGGTTGCGCAGGCCCTCGGACACGGGAAAGCCGTCCTTCGCAAGCGCCAGCGCGGGTGCAATGACGTCGCGCAGCGGCAGCGTGCCCCACTGCCGCAGCGCGGTAAGCAGCGCGCCGAACGCGGCGGGCACGCCTGCGGCGAGGATGCCGGCGTCCGGTATGTCGGCGAGGCCGCGGGCGAGGAACGCCTCGGGCGTGGCGCGCGCGGGTGCAGCCATGTTGCCGTTGACCGCGATCACGCGCGATTCGCCCGCAAGCCGCACCAGCAGCGGGCATTCGCCGCCGATGGTATGCATCTGCGGATTCACCACGCCTTCGACGAAGCTCGCTGCCACCGCGGCATCGATGGCATTGCCGCCGGCCTTGAGCACGTCGGCGCCGGCGTTCGCGGAAAGATTGCTGTTCGACGCCACTGCGCCACGCCGGCCCATCAGCCGCGGATGGAACGTCGTCGCGTCGGTGGGCAGAATCCGATACGCGCGCCTGCTCATGGGAGCAGGGGGGCCGGGCCCCTCCCGGCATGTGCGCTCGGTGCCTTCCCGGCGCCCCCGCACCCCCCGACCTCGATTCCGCGTCCGGCGCTCACGAGGGCTGCGCCATGTCGGCCTTCGTATAGGGAATCGCGAACTTCGCGTCCTCGGGTATGCCCGGCATCGTCTTCTCCCAGGCTTCGTATCGTTCGCGCATCGCCGCCAAGCGCCGCGGGTCCCGCTTCGACAGGTTGGCGCGCTCGCGCGCGTCCTCGGCCAGATTGAACAGGAACTCATCGCCTTCCAGCACCAGGTACTTCCAGTCGCCCGCGCGCAGCGCCTTCTGCCGGCGAAAAAGCATGCGCCAGTAGAGCTCGCGCGGAGAGGGTCGCTCCGGGTCGCGCAGCACCGGCAGCAGGCTTGCGCCATCCATCGGGTACTGCGCGTGCTGTGCAACCCCGGCAGCATCAAGAAAGGTCGCGGCCCAATCCATGGTGATCGCGAGCTGTGCCGTCCATGATCCCGGCTTGACGCGGCCTGGCCAGCGCACCACATACGGCACGCGTATGCCGCCCTCCAGCAGGTCCATCTTCTTCCCCACCAGCGGCCAGGTATCCGAGAATCGCTCGCCGCCGTTGTCGCTGGTGAAAACCACCAGCGTGTCGGCATCCGCGCCGGTGGCTTTCAGCGCGTCCATGATCCGCCCTATGCCCTCGTCCATCTGGCGGATCATGGTGCGGTAGGTCGCAACCGAACCGCCGTCGGTATGGCTGATCCCCGTGCCGATGCGCTCGGATTCCGCCGCGTCCTCGCGCGTCTCCCACGGCCAGTGCGGCGCGGTGTAGTGCACCGACAGCAGGAACGGCGCCGCCCCCTTCTTCTGCCTGCCGATGAAGTCCACGGCGGCATCCGTGATCAGGTCTGTCAGGTAGCCGGTGCGGGAGGACTCCTGCTCGCCCTCGTAGAGGTCGTGCACGCCGGCGCTGTCGAGGTGCGAGAAGTAGTCGACGCCGCCGGCGAGCGGGCCGAAGAACTCCTCGTAGCCGCTTTTCAGCGGCCCGAAGTGCGGCGGAAATCCCAGGTGCCACTTTCCGCTGAGCGCGGTGCGGTAGCCCGCGTCGCGCAGCAGGGACACGAAGCTCGGGTGCGACGGCGGCATGCCGAGCACCGGATTGCCGCGCGTGCGCGTGGCGATCGGCTCGTCGTTGCCGCCGCGCAGGCGGTAGTGGTAGCGCCCGCTCATCAGCCCGAAGCGCGTCGGCGAGCAGACCGGGGAGTTCGAGTAGCCGTTGCTGAAGCGCAGCCCCTCGGCAGCCAGGCGGTCCAGCACGGGGGAGCAGTCCTCGCGGGCGCCGTAGCAGCCCAGGTCGGCGTAGCCGAGGTCATCGGCCATGATGAACACGAAGTTGGGGCGCATGTGCGGATTCTAGGGGCTCGGCGCCTGCGGCGCGCGCACGTGCCAGGGAAGGGGAATAGCATTTCGCCTGTTCGCCCTGGCGAACGCACAACCCGCACGCTGGAGCGCCTCGCCATGCCATCAGTCCGGACCTTTGCCGCCACCGCACTTCTTGCCTGCACGCTCGCAGGCGCCCTGCCTGCCGCGCTCGCTGCGCCGCCCGCCGGCCGTGACCAGGCCCTGTCCTGGCTGGAGCAAGCCGAAACCAGCAAGCGCGCCGAGGCGGTGGTGTGGCTGGCGAACCATGGCGCAATGCAGGACGCGCCCCTGCTCGAACGACGCCTGCGTGACGACGACGCGACGGTGCGCAGCTACGCCGAGCGCGCGCTGTGGCTGTTGTGGAGCCGGTCAGGCGACCCCGCGATCGACAAGCTGATGGCGCGCGGCGTCGACGAAATGCGGGCCGGCCACCACGCACGCGCGATCGCGACCTTCAGCGCGGTGATCGCGCAGCGCCCGGACTTCGCCGAAGCGTGGAACAAGCGCGCAACCGTGTACTACCTCGCCGGCGAGCATCGCAAGTCGATCGCCGACTGCGACGAGGTGCTGAGGCGAAACCCGGGGCATTTCGGCGCGCTGTCCGGTGCCGGCCAGGTCTGGTACGCGCTCGAGGAGTACGACAAGGCGCTCGCCGCATGGCGCCGCGCGCTCGAGGTCAATCCCAACATGGTCGGCGTGGAGATGAGCATCCGCAGCGTCGAGGAACTGCTGAAGGAAAAGCGCGGCCGCGCCATCTGAGGCCGCGGCAGCCCCGCGCGAGCCCTATACGTAGTCCTTCGCGGCGCTGTCGGCATCCTGCGGCCTGCCCATCAGGTAGCCCTGCACGCAGTCGCAGCCGCACTCGCGCAGGAATTCCCGCTGCGCCTCGGCTTCCACGCCCTCGGCTACCGCCTGCAGGCCGAGCGCGTGCGCGACGCCGACGATCGCCGCGACCACTGCCCTGCTGTCGCTGTCCGCCGGCAGCGGCGCGACCAGGCTCCGGTCGATCTTCAGCCTGTCTACGTGCTGGCGTTGCAGCATGGCAAGGCTGGACTGGCCGCTGCCGAAATTGTCCACCGCGACCGACACGCCGATCGCCTTCAGTTTCTTCAGCGTGTGCTGCGCCACCTCGGGCTGCTGCATCAGCGTCGCTTCGACGACTTCCAGTTCGAGCTGCGACGCCGGCAGCCCCGTTTCGCGCAGTATGCGGGCCACGATATCGGCAAGCCGCGGGTCGGCGAACTGCCGCGCCGAAAGGTTGACCGACACGCGCAATCCTCGCTCGGCGCCGATGAAGGTGGCCCAGCGGCAGGCCTGCTCCATCACCCACTCGCCGATGCGCATGATCAGCCCGCTGTCCTCGGCGACCTGGATGAACTCCGCCGGCGACACCAGCCCCCTGGACGGGTGCTTCCAGCGCAAGAGCGCCTCATGCGCGACGACCCTGCCCTCCCGCGCCTCGCAGACCGGCTGGTAGTAAATCAGCAGCTCGTCGCGCTCGAGCGCGCGGCGCAGGTCGTTCTCGAGTGCCACGCGCCGCGACGCCGCGAGGTTCATCTGATCGGTAAAGAACTGGTAGTTGCCACGCCCGGTTTCCTTGGCGTGGTACATCGCCGCATCGGCATTGCGGATCAGCGTCTCGGCATCCCGGCCGTCGTCCGGATAGACGCTGATGCCGATCGAGGGCGTCACGGCCAGGTCCTGCTCCAGCACGCGTATCGGCAGCGACAGCCCCTCGATCACCTTCTGCGCCACCTGCGCCGCATCCGCGCCGCGCTTCAGCTCGGGCAGCACGATGATGAACTCGTCGCCGCCGACGCGGCAGATGGTGTCGCCCACGCGCAACTGCTTCGCGAGCCGCACCGCGACCTCCTTCAGCAGCGCATCGCCAACCGCGTGGCCGAGCGTGTCGTTGATCGCCTTGAAGCGGTCGAGGTCGACGAATATGACCGCGGTCTGCTTGCGGTTGCGCTGCGACAGCGCCAGCGCCTGCGTCAGGCGGTCTTCCAGCAGCCGGCGATTGGGCAGGCCGGTCAGCGGATCGTGGTCGGCCAGGTGCTTCGCGCGATCCTCGGCCTGCCTGCGATCGGCGATCTCGGCCTCGAGCCGCTCGTTCGCCGCCTTCAACGCCGCGGTGCGCTCGGCCACCGCATGCTCCAGCGCTTCGCGCGAGGCTTCC
Source organism: Burkholderiales bacterium (assembly GCA_050248795.1). GTDB lineage: Bacteria > Pseudomonadota > Gammaproteobacteria > Burkholderiales > SG8-39 > CAZTDU01. The sequence goes on from JBFWRS010000009.1 coordinate 23,482, forward strand.
AGCGATTCGCGCGCCGCATGCTCCGCGCTGACGTCGTCGAAGGTCCACACCGAACCCTGCAAGGGATCTCCCGGCTGCACCGCGCGCCCGGCGAGGTGGCACTGGAACTCGCTGCCGTCCTTGCGCCGCATGCGCCGCTCGGCGTTGTGCGTCTCCCCGGCCCAGATTCGCTCGTAGCGCGCCTCCCCCTGCTCGAACTCGCCGGCGACGGCGTACAGCAGCCGCGTTGACTGGTGCAGCAGTTCGCCATGCGCGTAGCCGAACAGCTCCTCGAAACGCCGGTTGCAGCGCATCACGCAACGGTCCTGGATGAACGCGATGCCGATCATGGCGCTGTCCAGCAGCGCGTTCTGCTCGCGCACCAGGCGCTGCAGCGCCTCGTCGGCGCGCCTGCGCTCGCTGATGTCCTCGAACAGCCACACCGCGCCGCGCGCGGGATTCGCCGGGTCCAGCGGCCGGCCCGACACGCGGCACCAGAAGCCGCTGCCGTCGTTCCGGCGCAGCCACTGCTCGCGCGCGTGCGCGCGGTCCGTGCCGAGCTCCCGGTACGCCTGCGTGCCGGCCGCATAGTCCTCGTCGGTAAAGTAGAACCGCCGCGCAGGCGCGCCGCTGGCCTCGCCCGGCGCGTAGCCAAACAGCTCCTCGAAGCGCCGGCTGCAGCGCTGCAGCACGCGATCGCGAAAGAACGCGATGCCGACCACCACGTTGTCCAGCAGCGCCTGCTGCTCCGCGAGCACGCGCGCCAGGTGCTCCGCGGCGCGCCGCTGCTCGGTGATGTCCTCGTCCAGCCACACCGAGCCCTTGGCGCGGTCCGGCGGATCCACCGCGCGGCCGGTAAGCCGCGACCAGAAGGTGCTGCCGTCCCTGCGCCGTGCTTCGCTCTCCGCGGTGTACGAGCCGCCTTGCGCCAGCCGCGCCGAGCCTTCGGCCACCTGGTCATGGTCGGATTCGCGCGCAAAGATCACCTTGGTCGACAGGCCCGCCATCTCGCCGGGCGAGTAGCCGTGCATCTCCTCGAAGCGCCGGTTGGTGCGCACGATCCTGCCTTCGCGCACGAAGCAGATGCCGATCTGCGCGGTGTCCAGGATCGCCTCCTGCTCGCGCGCAAGCCGCGCCAGCTCGTCGGCCTGGCGCCTCCTGCCGGTAATGTCCTCGGCGATCCACACCGTGCCCTGCTGCGTCTGCGCCGGGTTGATCGCCTTGGCGATGATGCGGCACAGGATCAGCGTGCCGTCGCGGCGGCGCATCTCCCATTCGATGTCCAGCTGTCTTCCCGCGGAGAGGATCGGCACCGCGATCTGACCCAGGGCCTGGTAGCTGTCGGGAGATGCGTAGACGACGTCGCCCGACTGGCCGACCAGCTCGTCGGCCGACCAGCCGAACATCTCGGCGAACTTCGGGTTGCAGAGGAAGAATTTGCGTTCGCGCGTGAACGCGATGCCGATGGAGGCATTCGCGAGCACCGCCTCGTACTCCAGCAGCGTGGTGCGCGTGCGCCCGGCATAGCCGGGCGCTACGGGAAGCGCGTGCTCGTTCATTTCCTCTCCGGCGCGCGCGCAAGCACGCGCGCGCTGTCGGCGTAGAAGCGCAGCCGGTTCACCGCATGCGCGCGCTGCTCGGGGCTCAGCATGCGGTCCAGCTCCAGCAGCAGATCGAAGTACGCAGCCAGCTGCTCGCGGGTCGCCGCGGCATGCTCCGGCGCGCGGCTGCGCTCCCATTCGACGCTCCAGTCGGAGAGCCGCCGTCCCGCTTCGCGCTTGCGCAGCATGGTGACGAACTCCGCCTGGCGCCGCTTGCGGTCGCGGTCGCGCAGTTCCGCTGACAGCGGCGTCCGGTTGGCGTACTGCCGCACGCGCGCGACTTGCGCATCGGTCAACCCCCCCAGCCAGTCCTCGAGGCGCTCCAGGTTGCGCTTCAGCCTGCGCTCGCGCCGCTCCTCGGACGTTCCGGCGAGGAAGCGACGCGCGAACTTGCGGTTGTCCTCGGCCAGGCGCCGCTCCAGGTGCGTGATCTTCCCGGCGGGCAGCCGATCAAGCAGCGGCGCGGCTTCGGCGGCTGCAGCGCGCAGCGCCTCGTCGATCTGCGCTCGCACCGCATCGTAGCCCCACTGCAGGTCCTCGCGCGCGAGCCCGCGCCCGGTGCGGGCCGCTGCTTCCTCGAGGATCGCGCGGTAGCGGGGGAGCGCGCTGGAGCGATGCCAGGCGAGGAAAGACGCGATGCGCCCCTCCAGTTCCGCAGACTGCTCACCCTCGAAGTCGAAGTACGAATTCGCCTGCCAGCGCAGGAAGGTATCGGCGTTGCGGTAGCCGACCTGGATCGCGCTGCAGGCCGAGAGCAGCAGCGCCGCCAGCACCGCGACCAGGCCGCGCCAGTTCACCAGAAGGCCTCGGTGGTGATCTGCCCTGGCGAGCGGCGGCGGTGCTTTTTCATGCCGCGTTCGGAGAGCGCGTCGATCACGTCCTTCACCATGTCCGGGTTGCCGCAGAGCAGCACCTGCGAGCGGCCCGCGGCCAGCACTTCACCCGCCGCGGCTTCCAGCCGACCGTCGCGGATTGCCGCGGGGATGCGGCCGGCGAGCGTTCCCGTCGCGGTGTCGCGGCTGAGCATGCTGATGCAAGTGAAGCGCCCGGCGCGCGCATCACGCACCGCGTCGATGACGTCGCGATAGACGAGATCGCTTGCGTGCCGCGCCGCGTGCACCAGCACCACGCGGCGGTAGCGCCGCCACGCCGCCTCGTCGCGCAGGATGGAAAGGAACGGCGCCAGCCCGGTGCCGGTGGCAATGAGCCACAGCGTGTCCGCGTCCGGCACCTCGGACAGCACGAGGAACCCGCTCGGATTGGTGGCGACATGCAGCGCGTCGCCGGCGCGCAGCGCGGCGAGGCGCGGCGACAGCAGGCCCTCGGGCACGACGATGCCGTAGTACTCCTGCACCGGGTCGGCGGGCGGATTGACGAACGAGAACGGCCGCGCGACGCGCTCGCCGTCGATATCCAGCGCGATGCGCACGAACTGCCCGGCCTCGAACGCGAGCGGCGGCGCCTCGACGCGCAGCGAGAAAAGGTGCGGCGTCCAGTGCCGGTTCTCGATCACCGTGCCTTGCGTCCATTCGCTCATTGCAGCCTGTTCGCCTGCACCGGATAGGGCTCGAGCCGCAGGTCGGCGAGCTCGCCGCCCAGTGTGGCGATCGAGCCCTGGCGGCGGTTGTTGCCGGTGTCGGAGAACTCGAACGTATAGGTGCGCTTGATGCGCACCCTGCCTTCGTCGTCGCGCACGAGGCGCAACCGCGCGAAGGCCACGGTGTCATCCAGCAGTTGCAGCCCGTAGCGGTCGCAGGCGGCGCGCCCGGCGTCCACCGCACGCTCGCGCGCCCGCATGCCGTCGACCCACGCGAACACGGCGGCGAGCAACAAGACGATCGCTAAGGCTTCCCACATGGAAGCGTGGGATTATAGGACCAGCACCCTCCACGCCTCGCGCTTCGCGTCGAACGACAGCGCGGCATGCGCCGGGCTGGTCGAGGGAAGCCGGGCATACGCGATTCCCGGCAGTTTCAGCCCCGGCTCGACATGGCGCCTGAAACACTGCTCGGCAGCGGCGCCGTTGAAGACCACGCGCCGGATACGGGCATGCGAGCGGAAGAACCCGGCGAAATCGTTTGCGGCCAGGTCCTCGCGCGCGATGTCCGCATCCAGGCTGCCGCGGCGCCGGCACGAGTACAGCACGTCCCACAGCGCGATGCGCGCCTCCTTCAGCGCCCGCACGCGCCGCGCGTACGGTGCGTCCGGCGCGAACCCGAGCAGCGCGGCCATGATCGGCCAGAACGCGTTCCTCGGGTGCGCGTAGTAGCGCCCCGCCGCCAGCGACGCCTCCCCCGGCATGCTGCCCAGGATCAGCACCTCGGCATCGCGGCGCGCGATCGGGGGGAAGCTGCGGACCAGCGGATGCGTCGCCGGCATCGCCTCGCCTACCCGAGATCTGACCGGATCAGGTCCGCCGCCCTCTCCGCCACCGCGATCACCGACGCATTGGTGTTCGCCGACGGCACGCTGGGCATGATGGATGCGTCGACGACGCGCAGGCCGCCGATACCGCGCACGTTGAGGTTGCCGTCGACGACCGCGCGGGGGTCGCTGCCCATGCGGCAGGTGGAGGTGGGGTGGAACACGGTCTCGCCGGTCTCGCGGCAGAACGCGAGCCAGTCCTCGTCGGTCTGCACGCGCGGCCCGGGGTGCGCCTCCTCGAGCACATAGTCTGCGAGCGGCTTCGTATTGACCAGCCGGCGCAGGATCTTCAGCCCCTCCACCATGACGCGGCGGTCCTTGTCCGTGGACAGGTAGTTGTAGCGGATCGCCGGCGGCTCGGCCGGGTCCGCCGAGCGGATCGTCACGCTGCCGCGCGAATCCGACTGCATCTGCGATACCGAGCAGGTGAAGCCCGAGAACGGGTGCAGCAGGCCGCCGCGCTGCATGGAAGAAAAGTTGATGAAGTAGATCTGCGCGTCCGGCCGCGGCAGCTCCGGGCGCGTCTTCACGATCGCCGCCGCGTGGCCCGCGCTGATGGTCAGCGGCCCGCGCCTGCCGAACACGTACTGCATGCCGATCCAGAGCTGGCGCAGCGGGTTCGCCATGTCGTCGTTCAGCGTGATCGGCTTCGCGCACTTCCAGAACGTGCGCACGTAGAAATGGTCCTGCAGGTCGGCGCCGACGCCGGGCGCGTCCAGCACCACCGGGATGCCGAGCGAGCGCAGGTGCTCCGCCGGACCGACGCCCGAGAGCTGCAGCAGTTGCGGCGAGTTGATGCTGCCGCCGCAGAGGATCACCTCGTTGGCGTACACGCTGCGCACGCGGCCACGCTGGCGGAACTCGACGCCGACCGCGCGCCGGCCTTCGAACAGGATGCGCGTCGCCAGCGCTTCCACCTCCACGTGCAGGTTGGCGCGCTTCTCGGCGCTGCGCAGGTAGGCGGTGGCGCTGCTCGAGCGCCGGCCATGCCTCGATGTCGCCTGGTAGTAGCCCGCGCCTTCCTGCGTCGCGCCGTTGAAGTCTTCGTTCCTCGGCACGCCGATCGCGACCGCGGATTCGATGAAGGCATCCGCTAGCTCGTGGCGTTCCAGATCCGACACGCCCAGCGGCCCTCCGGCGCCGTGGTACTCGCTCGCGCCGCGGCCCTGGTCTTCGGCCTTGATGAAGTAGGGCAGCAGGTCCTGCCAGCCCCAGCCCGGCATGCCCCAGCCGTCGAAGTCCTCCGGCTGGCCGCGCAGGTAGACCAGGCCGTTGATCGACGACGAACCGCCGAGGACTTTGCCGCGCGGCGTGAATATGCGCCTGCCGCCCAGCGCCGGCTCGGGTTCGGACTCGTACGACCAGTTCACTTCCTTCTTCGTGAAGAGCTTGCCGTAGCCCAGCGGCACGTGGATCCAGATGTTGCGGTCGCGCGGCCCGGCTTCGAGCAGCAGCACCCGCGTGCGGCCATCCGCGGTGAGCCGGTTGGCGAGCACGCAGCCGGCCGAGCCGGCGCCGACGATGATGGCGTCGAAGTTCAGGCGCGGCGCGGCGACGCCACGTGCGTACCGCCGTCCACGTAGAGGATCTGGCCGGTGACCTGCGCCGCCCCTTCGACCAGCCAGGCGATGGCGTCGGCCACGTCTTCGGGCTTCGCCACGCTCTGCAGCGGCGCGATGCCCTCGTAGGCGGCGCGGATCTTCGGGTATTTGTCGCCGTAGCCGGCCGCCAGCCACGGCGTCTCGACGAAGCCGGGCGCGAGCACGTTGACGCGCACCTCGGGCGCCAGCACCCGCGCGAGCGACATCGACAGGGTATTCAGCGCGGATTTCGACGCCGCGTACGCGATCGACGAACCGGTGCCGAGCATGGACGCGAGCGACGACACGTTGACGATGCTGCCGCGCGACGCCTTCAGCGCCGGCGCGGCGGCGCGGCACATCTGGAACGGCGCGATGACGTTGACCGCGTTGATGCGCTGGAAATCCCCGGCGGACAGTCCATCCAGGTCGGCGTGCGGCACGAACTTCGTGGTGCCGGCGTTGTTCACCAGCGCGTCCAGCCGCCCCCATTTGTCCAGCGCCGCCTGCACCAGCGCGCGGCACTGCGCGTCCTCGGCCACGTCCGCCTTTACCGCGATCGCGTTGCCGCATTCCTTCGCCACCTTCTCCGCAGCGGCGGCGCTCGTCGAGTAGTTCACGACCACTGACCAGCCGCGCTTCGCCAGTTCGCGCACCGTGGCTTCGCCGATTCCCGACGACGACCCCGTTACCACCGCGACGCGGCTCATACCGTGGCCACCGCGACGGCAGGCGAGCCGACCGCGCCAGGCAAGCGCAATGGCGGCGCCGTCAGCAGGAAACGGTTGCGCTTGTGCTCGCGCAACCAGTTCGCGAGCTCGGAGAGGTACCAGATCTCGCCCAGGTGGATGCCGTTCTTGAACAGGCAGTGTTCGTGCAGCGGCATCAGCGCATGCGGCACCGGCTTGAAGGGGCTCATCGGGATGATCTCCACGGCATAGTTGTCGGCGATCAGCGCCACCGCGCCGCAATCGGTGACCCACTGCAGCAGCCGGTCGTCGCGACCGTCCAGCCCGGTGCAGGTGTTGTTCACGAGCTCGGGCGTCGGGTTCTTGCGCAGCTCCAGCAGCACGTCTGCGAAACCGGTGTAGAAGCAGACGAAGTCGCCCTGTTCCACCGCCACCTTGTCGGCGTCCAGCACGCGCATCAGCGCGTCATAGCCCACGGCCTTGCGCTCGCGGCCGAAGTGCGCATGCAGGTCGACCATCACGCCGCGGCCCTGCGCACCCGCCTCTGCGAGGTTCTGGATCCCCAGCGCTTCGGCGCGCGCGCCCTCGTACTTCGCCCAGGGCTCGGCGCCCGCCGTCTCCGGCGCGGGCTTCACGTCAGAGCCTGCGCGATAGCCGTTGTAGAACACGATCTCGGGCTTGCCGTCGCCGTCGGCGTCGAACTTCGAGCCGACGTGCGCGAAGCTGTCCCACTGCGTCGAGTACTGCAGCGTCAGCAGCACCACGTCGTCGCAGACCACGTCGGTGATGCCCGGCACGTCGTCGCCCATGGGATAGCAGAAGTTCTGCTTGCCGGCGCGCAGCGTGGCCGCCTGCCGCGGCGGCGAGCGGCGCGGGTTCAGCACGTTGCCGCCCGGGTAGTCGAGCGGCAGCGACAGGCAGAACGTGCGCCCTTCCTTCACCTCCGCCACACCCTGGAGCACTTTCTCGCGCGTCACCCAGTTCATGCGCCCGCGCTGATCGTCGGGGCCGAAATCACCCCAGTTGGAGCCCGGAGGACGTTGCTTCCAGCGTTGAGCCATGGCTGCCCTCAGTAGTAGTGCCGGCCGATGGACTCGGCCACCATCACCGGCTTGTCGCCGCCTTCGCGCTCGACGGTGACCTTCCATGTCACCTGCACGCCGTTGCCGTCGAGCTCTTCGTAGCCGGCCAGCGTGTAGCGGCCGCGGATGCGAGAACCCGCGGGCACCGGCGCGGTGAAGCGCACCTTGTTCAGCCCGTAATTGACGCCCATCTTGCGCGCCGAGTAGTCGAACGTCGCCTCGGTCATCATCGGCAGCATCGACAGCGTCAGGAACCCGTGCGCGATCGTCGAGCCGAAGGGCGAATCCTTCGCGCGCGCCGGGTCCACGTGTATCCACTGGAAATCCCCGGTCGCTGCTGCGAAGCGGTCGATGCGCTCCTGCGGCACGTCGACCCACGGCGACACCGCGATTTCCTCGCCGACGCGCGCCGCGAGGTCCTGCATGCTCAACGCCACCTTGGCCATCTGTCCCTCCCCTTCGGCCGATTCTAGCCGCCAGGCGCACCGACGAAGGCCTCGATTTCGCGGTTCACCAGTTCCGGGCGCTGGCGCATCACCCAGTGGCCCGCGTCCGGCACGCGCACCAGCTTCAGCTGCGGCACGCACGCGTCCATGCCATCCAGCAGCGATGGCAGCAGCGCGCGGTCCTGCTCGCCCCACACCACCAGCGTGGGCACGCGCACGACCAGGTCGCGGGCCTCGAGCTTGAGCTTCCTCGCTCCCGGGTCGTCGGCGCTGGGCGGATACACCGGCGTGGCGCGGTAGTAGTTCAGCCCGCCGGTCAGCGCGCCGGGCTGCGACATCGCGGCGACGAAGGCCTCGCGGTCGGCATCGTTGCCGCCGCCCCAGTCGTCGCGCACCATGTTCCACAGCCGCTGGTAGTTGTCCGCGGACAGCACGTGCTCGGCCTTGCCCGGCTGGCGAAACAGCAGGAAGTACGCGCTCGCCGCCTGCTGCGCCGGGTTGTCGCACAGTTCGCGCCAGAAGCGGTAGGGGTGCGGCGAATTGAGGATCACCAGCCGCGACAGCGCCTCGGGCCTGGCAATCGCGTAGCTCCACGCGATCGCGCCGCCCCAGTCGTGCGCGGCAAGCACGAAGCGTTCCCTGCCGTAGTGCGCGGCGAGCGCCGCGACGTCGCCCATGACGTGCCTGGCGCGATACTGCTCCACGCCCTCGGGCTTGTCGGACAGGTTGAAGCCGCGCAGGTCCGGCGCCACCGCCATCCAGCCGCGCGCGCCGAAGTACTCGAGCTGCGCGCGCCAGCACGCCCAGTAGTCGGGAAAGCCGTGCAGGAGCAGCATCAGCGGTCCTGCGCCCGCGCGCGCGACATGCAGGCGGATGCCGTTGACGGCTACGGTTTCGTGGACGATCCCAGGCATGCGGCTGCTCCCCCGGCGATGGCACGCGCGATCGCCGCCTGCACGGCCGGGTCGCGCATCCTCGCCTCTTCCTCGCGGTTGACGATCACGCCGGCCTCGACCAGCACCGACGGCATCCGCGCCGTGTGCGCCACGGCGAGGTTGTCGAACCAGTGCACGCCGTTCGCCTCGTCGGCGAACGGACGGCTTTCGCCCAGCACAGGATCGGCATGGTAGCGCGACGGCACCAGGCCGGCGGCGCGCAGCCGCGCGCCCATCGCACTGGCGCAGGCAAGCGACGCCTGCGCGCGCGGGTTGCGCTGCGACACGAACAGCGAGAAGCCGGCGAAGCGATCGGCCACCGGCAGGTAACGTTCCTTCACCGAATCGTGGTGGATGGAAACGAAGAGATCCGCGCCGCGCGCGTCGAGCGTGCGCCGGTAGAGCTCCGCGTAGTCGCCGCGCTCGCCGATCATGCGCACCGCCAGCCCGCGGCTGCGCAGTTCGTTCGCCACCTGTACCGCGAGTTCGAGGTTGAAGTCGAACTCCGCCCGGCCGCTCGCGGAGATCACGCCCGGCTTTTCCAGGTAATGGCCGACGTCCACCGCCACTTCCTTCGCCGCCGCGGTGCAGGAGGCGGCGGCCAGCAGTGCGAGGATCAGGCGAATCGGCTGAAGTCGGGCTTGCGCTTCTCGAAGAACGCCGTCATCGCTTCCTTCGCCTCGGGCGATGCAAGCTGCGCGGCGAAGTGCCGGCTTTCCTCCTCGAGCTGGGATGCGACCGCGGCGGCGAGGCTGCGCTTCATCAACTGCTTGGTCAGCCGCACCGACGCTGCCGGCTGCGCCGCCAGCGCCAGCGCGGTGGCGCGCGCGCGCTCGAACAGCTCCGCCTCCGGGACGATCTCGGTGACGACGCCGGCGGCGAGCGCCTTGTCGGCGCCGAAGGGCTGCGCCAGCATCAGCAATTCGGCCGCGCGCCGGTATCCGGCCACCATCGGCAACAGCAGGCTCGAAGCCGCCTCGGGCACCAGCCCGAGCGACACGAAAGGCAGGCTGAAGCGCGCGTTCGGCGCCGCGTAGACGAAATCGCAGTGCAGCAGCATCGTCGTGCCCACGCCCACCGCCGCGCCGCCCACCGCAGCCACCAGCGGCTTCTGCAGCGTCGGCAGGGTCGAGATGAAGCCGAACGCCGAGGACGGCCCGCCGCTTGCGTTGCGCTCGAGGAAGTCCTTCAGGTCGTTGCCCGCGGTGAAGCAGTCGCGCGCGCCGTGGATCAGCATCACGCGCACCTGCGGATCGGCCTCCGCCGCCACGAGCGCCTCGGCCATCGCCCGGTACATCGCCGCGGTCAGCGCGTTCTTCTTGTCCAGGCGCGCGAGCTCGATACGGGCGATGCGGTCCTGCGTGTCGACGATCACATCTGCCATGTCAGCTTCCCGGCAGCTTGTAGCCGGCGAACTTCTGGCGCAGCGTCAGCTTCGACAGTTTCCCGGTCGCGGTGTGCGGCAGTTCGTCGACGAACACCACGTCGTCCGGCATCCACCACTTGGCGATCCTGCCTTCGTAGAACTTCAGCAGCTCCTCGCGCGACACGTCCTGCCCGGGCTTCTTCACCGCGACCACGATCGGGCGCTCGTCCCACTTCGGATGCGCGATGCCGATTACCGCCGCCTCGGCGATCGCCGGATGCGCGACCGCGATGTTCTCCAGGTCGATCGAGCTGATCCATTCGCCGCCGGACTTGATCACGTCCTTGGAGCGGTCCGTGATCTGCATGTAGCCGTCGGCATCGATGGTGGCGACATCGCCGGTGGGGAACCAGCCGTCCTTCAGCGGATCGCCGCCCTCGCCCTTCATGTATGACGCGGTGACCCAGGGCCCGCGCACCAGCAGGTTGCCAAATGACCGGCCGTCCCATTGCAGTTCCTTGCCGTCTTCGCCGACGATTTTCATGTCGACGCCGAAAATCGCGCGGCCCTGCTTGTCCTTGACGCGGAACTTCGCTTCGGCATCCGTGCCGGCGTGCTTCGCCTTCAACGTGCACACCGTGCCGAGCGGGCTCATCTCGGTCATGCCCCACGCATGCAGCACCTCGACGCCGTAGTCGGTCTCGAATGTCCGGATCATCGCCGGCGGGCAGGCCGAGCCGCCGATCACCGTGCGCTTGAGGCTGGAGAACTTCAGCCCGTTCGCCTTCACGTGCTGCAGCAGCATCAGCCACACCGTGGGCACGCCTGCGGACATGGTGACGCGCTCGGTCTCCATCAGGTCGTGCACGCTCTTGCCGTCCAGGTGCTGGCCGGGAAACACCAGCTTCGCGCCGACCATGGTGCAGCCGTAGGGCAGGCTCCAGGCATTGGCATGGAACATCGGCACCACCGGCAGGATCGCGTCGCGCGCCGACAGGTTCAAGGCATCCGGCAGCGCGGCACCGTAGGCGTGCAGCACGGTGGAACGGTTGCTGTACAGCACGCCCTTGGGGTTGCCGGTGGTCCCCGAGGTGTAGCACAGCCCGCACGCGGTGCGCTCGTCCAGCAGCGGCCATTCGAGCCTGCCGTCCTCGGCGGCGACGAGCTCCTCGTAGCACAGCAGCTTCGGGATGGCCGTCTGCGCCGGCATGTGCGCGCGGTCGCTCATCAGCACGTAGTGCTTCACGCTGGTCAGTTGCGGCACCAGCTTCTCGACCAGCGGCAGGAACGTCAGGTCGAAGCACAGCACGCGGTTCTCGGCGTGGTTGCAGATGTAGGCGATCTGCTCGGGGAACAGCCGCGGGTTCATGGTGTTGATCACCGCGCCGATGCCGGCGATGCCGAAGTACAGCTCGTAGTGCCGGTAGCCGTTCCATGCCAGCGTGCCGACGCGGTCGCCGAGCTTCACGCCGAGCGCGGCGAGCGCCTGCGCGACCTTTTTCGCGCGCACGTGCGCCTCGCGGTATGTGTACCTGTGCAGCGCGCCGGCACCATCCTTGCCGGGGCCTTCGACCGTCTTCGAGACGATCTCGGCATCGCCATGATGCCGGTCGGCGAAAGTGATCAGCTCGCTCACCAGGAGCGGCGTGTCCATCATCAAGCCGTGCATGGTCCTCCTCCGATGCGGTTCAGCCTTGCAGCGCCCTTGATACTACCCGCTTCAATTCGTCCGGCGGCACGCGAAAGTCGCTGCGCAACGGGTCGGCATGGCGTACCGGCACCTCGGCCACCAGCGCGTGGAAAGGCTGGCCCAGCGCCCTCGCCAGGTGCACGTGGATGTTCATGCGCGGCTGCGCTTCGGGCTGGATCTGCACCACCGGCACGCCCTCGCCGGCGAAGAGGTGGAAGTTCATGCCGGCACCGAAGCAGCCGACGATGGCCTCGGTCTCGCCTGCGAGGTCGATCTGCTGCTGCAGGTCGAGGCTGCCGGCGTCGACCTCCTCGAAGCCGAGCGCGGCGAGCGCGGCGGCGACCTCGTCCTCGTTCAGCAGCCTGCGCCAGCGCGCGCCGCGCCGCGACAGGTACACGCGCCGCCTGCCGCGCGCCGCACCCGGCGCGACGCCGAGCGTGCCGCGCACGTAGTCGAGGGTTCCCGGCGCCCAGTACAGCACCTGGCGCCCCGAAATGCCGCAGCTCAGCGTCGGCACCCAGAGTTGCTCGAACTCGGCGAACGCCCCCGCCGGCAGCCTGACCAGGCGGTCCGCGGCGATGCCCGCGCGCGCCAGGCACTCGGCATGCAGCGGCAGCAGGTCCTCGCCGACGATGACCTTGGCCTCGCGCAGTTCGGGCCGCTCGCGCAGCTGCCGCGTACGCGTGAAGAAGTACAGCAGCCAGTGGCCGATGTTGACGTGGTTGCCGACCAGCACGTGGGGCCCGGCGTGGCGGCGCGCCTCGCCACCCGCGGCCCACAGCCTGCCCTCGGTGGCGAGGCGCAGCGTGTCCAGTTGCTCGATGCCGTCGAAGCGTCCGAGCTTGGCCGGGCTGTCGGTGCAGCGCTCGGTGAACGCCAGCCCCTCGCGGCTCACCGGCAGGAACGACTGCCCGAGCACCAGCGCATCCGGCAGCATGCACAGTGCGGCAGGCGCGGCATCGAGCTGCGCCGCGAGCTGCGGCTCGGTGCGGCCATCCATGCGCTGCGGCACGAGCGCGGCGAACTGCTCGCACGGCAGGCCGGCCTCGCGGCAGTACTCGACGATGTCCTGCCCGCGGCTGAAGCGCCTCAGGCCTGCCAGCGCGCCATCGCCCGGCCACGATACGCGCAGGCACAGCAGCGCGCCCTCTTCGTCATCCAGCGCGAGCAGGATGGCGCCGAGCAGGTAGGCGATGTCGCGGCGCCAGGCGTCCTGGCGCGCCAGCGCTGCGGCATTGCGAATGGAGAAGTCGCACAGCGTGCGGATCTCGGCGACCCCTGCGCCGGCCGCAAGCGCGGGCGCGATCTCGACTAGCGCCTCGGCGAGGCGGCCGTCGCGCAGGTGCGCATGCACCGCGCCGCGCACCGCGCCGATGTCGGCCTGCGCTTCGGTGGCGGGGCTGCCTGCGGGTGCGGGTTCCGTGCGGCCGACGAGCTGCCGCAGGAGGTTCGCGAGCATGCCCGCAGTTTAGCGCCTCAGTGCAGCGGCGACCGCTCGGAACGAGGGGATACAGCCCCCTCGTGCACCCCTGGCGCTAATGGATCGGCCAGAGAGGATCCTTGATGCCCTCGAGGCCGGCGCGCTTCACCAGCGACTTCGCGCGGTCGCGCGCCTCTTCGTAGAGGTCGGCTTCATTCAGCGTCAGCACCTTGCCGCCGCGCATCAGCACCCTTCCATCGACGATCACGGTGTCCGCGCAGCCGCCGTGCGCGCAGTAGACGAGGTTCGACACCGGGTTGTGTATCGGCTGCCACTCCGGACGCATCACGTCGAGCACGGTGACGTCGGCCTTCTTGCCCGGCTCTAGCGACCCGAGGTCCTGGTCCCACAGCATGCCGCGCGCGCCGTTGATGGTGATCATCTCGATCGCCGTCTCCGGACGCAGCACCTTGGGATCCAGCCGCGCCTCGTGGAAGCCGCCCACCGCGAGGAAGGTCTGCCGTATGGCGTCGAGGAAATTCCCCGACATCGCCGAATCCGAACCGAGCGACACCGCGAGTCCCAGCTCCAGCATCTCGGGCGTCTTGCCGTGGCTCATGTTGCCCATCGCCTGGTGCATGGTCGCCCCGGGCGACAGCGAGATCTTGACGTCGCGCTTGTGCAGCAGCATCAGTTCCTTCGGGTCCACCCAGCCCATGTGCAGCAGCAGCAGTTCCGGCCCCAGCACGCCGAGCTTCTCCAGCCGCATGATGTCGCCCACGCCGTACTTCAGGTGCGAGGCCACGGTCTCGTCGCGGTTCTCGCAGGCATGTCCTATCAGGCCGACCTTGCGCTTTCGCGCCATCGACGACATCTTCTTCAGCAGCTCGTCGGAGCACGCCACCGGCACGCGCATCGAGAACCACGCCTTCAGCCTGCCGTCGAACTTGCCGTCGAACTCGGCCACCATCTCGTCGGCGCGCGCGAGCGCGTCGTCGGTGGGCTCGAAGAAGTTCTTCGGCAGCGTGCCCATGTTGGTCTGGCCCATGTCGAACACGGTGCGCGAAATGAGCCCGCGCATGCCGGATTCGCCGGTGGCCTGCGCGGTCTCGGCGGCGAAGTAGCTGCCCGGATCGGCGAAGCAGGTGGTGCCCGCGCGCAGCTGTTCGAGCTGGCACAGCCGCGCCGCGCACAGCGCATCGCCCTTGTCCATGTGCGCTTCCACCACCCACAGGCGCTTGAACAGGCGCTCCGGTCCGGAGTAGGCCTCGTCGCCAAGGCCGCGGCCGAGCTGCTGCGCATGGTGTATGTGCGTGTCGAACAGGCCGGGCATCACCAGCTTGCCCTTGGCGTCGATCACCTCGGCATCGCGATAGCGCGGCGCGAGCTCCGCGGTCTTTCCCACCGCGGCGATGCGATCGCCTTCGATCGCCACCGCGCCGTCGGTGATGATGCGGCGCGTGGCGTCGACGGTGAGGACGTACTCGGCGTTCCGGATCAGCAGCGCCATTGCGGCTCCCTCAATCGATCTTGATGCCGACGTCCTTGATCAGCTTGGCGTAGCGCGCCATCTCGGAACGCATGAACTGCGACGCCTGCTCCGGCGTGCCGGGCAGCGGATCCAGGCCGCGCTTGACCAGCGTGTCGCGGGTTCCCGGGTGCGTCAGCGCGGTGTTGATGGCGCCGTTCACCTTGGCGACGATGTCCTTCGGCACCCCGGCCGGCGCCAGCACGGCGAACCAGGACGCGGTCTGGAATCCCTTGTAGCCCTGCTCCGAGATGGTCGGGATCTCCGGCGCCAGCGTCGCGCGCGTGAGCGAGGTCACGCCGTATGCCTTCAGCCTGCCGGCGCGGATGTTGGGCAGGTACTCGGGCAGGTTGCCGAACATAAGCTCGACGTGGCCGGCCATCAGGTCGGTTATCGCCGGCGCGAGCCCGCGGTACGGGATGTGCAGCATGAAGATTCCCGCGGTCTGCTTGAACAGCTCGCCTGCCAGGTGCGGCGTGGTGCCGTTGCCGAACGACGCGTAGGTAAGCTTGGCCGGATTCTTCTTCAGGTATTCGACCAGTTCCTTCAGCGTGTTCGCGGCCACCTTCGGGTGCGCCACCAGCACGTTCGGCGTGGTGGCGAGCAGGCCCATCGGCTGCAGGTCCTTCAGCGAGTCGTAAGGCAGCTTCGGCACCAGCGTGGCATTCGCCGTGAAGCTGGTGGCGATGCAGACGTAGGTGTAGCCGTCCGGCGCCGCCTTCGCCGCCGCGTCGACGCCGATCACCGTGCCCGCACCGGGCCGCGTCTCGATGATGATCGGCTGGCCCAGCACCCTGTTCATCTCGGGGCTGACGATGCGCACCAGCGTGTCCATGGTGCCGCCGGGCGGGAACGGCACGATCATGCGGATCGGCTTGGTCGGCCAGGCCTGCGCGAACGCCGCGGCGCAGAAAGGCAGGGTGGCGATGGCGAGCAGCAGGCGTTTCAGGTGCATGGACATGGTCGTCTCCAAGTGTGGGCGTACGCGATCGAGACTAGACACGCACACACGCCAAGTCAATTGCGATCTGCAAACGTTTCGCCCCGCGGCACGCACCGTTCCGGCGTGCGCGCACGCGACCGGTGCGCCCGAGCGCCCCGGCGCGGTGCCCTCGGGGCGGGGAACAGGCATTCCGCAGTAGAATTTCTGCCCTTCCCGGAGACATACAGCCCATGAGCGACGCAGTCAGCTACACCGTGCGCGACGGCATCGTCGTCATCACCATGAACAACCCGCCGGTGAACGGCCTGGGCAGCGTGCTGCGCCCGGGCATCATGGACGGGATCAGGAAGGCGGATGCCGATCCGGCGGTCAAGGCAATCGTCATCATCGGCTCGGCCAAGGCCTTCTCCGGCGGCGCCGACATCCGCGAGTTCAACACGCCGAAATCCTCGCTGCCGCCCAGCCTGCCCGAGATAAACGACGCGCAGGACCAGTGCTCCAAACCCATGGTCGCCGCGATCGGCGGCTTTGCGCTCGGCGGCGGCTGCGAACTGGCGCTCGGCTGCCACTACCGCGTCGCCGCGCCCAAGGCGCAGATCGGCCTGCCGGAGGTGAAGCTCGGCATCCTGCCCGGCTCGGGCGGCACGCAGCGCCTGCCGCGCGTGGTCGGCGCCGCGCGCGCGGTGAAGATGATGACCAGCGGCGACCCGGTTCGCGCCGAGGAAGCGCTGACGCTCGGCCTGGTGGACGAGATCGTGCAGGGCGACCTGCTCGAAGGCGCGCTCGCGTTCGCGAAGAAGCTGGTCGCCGAGGGCAAGGGCCCGCGCCGCATCCGCGACGCTTCCGTCAAGGTAGATGGCGACCCGAAGGCTTTCTTCGACAAGGCACGCGCGGACGTGGCGAAAGCCTCGCGCGGCTTCCCCGCGCCGCTGGAGATCGTCGCCTGTGTCGAGGCCGCGGCGACGCTGCCTTTCGACGAAGGCAGGAAAGAAGAACGCCGGCGCTTCCAGCTCCTGGTCGAAGGCACCGAATCGAAGGCGCTGCGGCACATGTTCTTCGCCGAGCGGCAGACCGCGAAGATCCCCGACGTGCCGGATGACACGCCGGTGCGCGAGGTGAAGCGCGCCGCGGTGATCGGCGCCGGCACCATGGGCGGCGGCATCTCGATGTGCTTCGCCAATGTCGGCATCCCGGTGACGCTGATCGACACCACGCAGGAGGCGCTCGACCGCGGCCTGGCGACGATCCGCAGGAACTATGCCGGCACGGTGTCGAAGGGCCGCCTGAAGCAGGAGGACATGGACAAGCGCATGGCGCTGATCACGCCGGCGCTCGATCCCGCCGCCGGCAAGGACGCGGACATCGTCATCGAAGCGGTGTTCGAGCGCATGGACGTGAAGCAGGACATCTTCAGGAAGCTGGACGCGGTAATGAAGCCGGGCGCGATCCTGGCGACGAACACCTCGACGCTGGACGTGAACGCGATCGCGGACGCGACGAAGCGCCCGCAGGACGTCATCGGCACGCATTTCTTCTCGCCCGCCAACGTGATGCGCCTGCTCGAAGTGGTGCGCGGCGCGAAAACCGCGAAGGACGTGCTGGCGACGACGATGAAGCTCGGCAAGACGCTGAAGAAGGTGCCGGTGGTGTCCGGCGTCTGCGACGGCTTCATCGGCAACCGCATGGTGGAGAAGTACGGCCAGCAGAGCCTGTTCCTCATCGACGAAGGTTGCTCGCCGCAACAGGTCGATGCCGCTGCGCAGGCCTGGGGCATGGCGATGGGGCCGCTCGCGATGGGCGACATGGCGGGCCTGGACATCGGCTGGGAGATCCGCAAGCGCCGCTACGTCGAGCGGCCGAACTTCGTCTACTCGAAGGTCGGCGACCGCGTCTGCGAGCAGGGCCGCTACGGCCAGAAGACCGGCAAGGGCTGGTACCTGTACGAAGCGGGCAGCAGGAAGCCGGTCCCGGACCCGGCGGTGGACAGGATCATCGACGACTACCGCAGGGAGATCGGCGTGAAGACGCGGCAGATCGACGCCGCCGAGATCGTCGAGCGCCTGATCTACGCGCTGGTGAACGAGGCGGCATACATCCTCGAGGAAGGCATCGCGCTCAGGGCCTCCGACATCGATATGGTGTACCTGACCGGCTACGGCTTCCCCGCGTATCGCGGCGGGCCGATGTTCTACGCCGACACCGTGGGCCTTTCGAAGGTGCTGGCGGCGATCGAGCGCTTCCAGCAGGGCTACATGGGCGAGGTGTGGAAGCCCGCGCCGCTGCTGGTGAAGCTCGCCAGAGAGGGCAAGAAGTTCTGCCAATGAGCCGTGCTGCGCGCACCGCCATCGCCACGCTGATCGCGGCGGCGGCCGTATGCGCGCAGGCGCAGCAGCCGCTGCCCGGGGCGCAGCGCGTCGAGTTCGAGTCGCTTGGCGCGGACAAGCTGTTCGCGCACGCCTTCACGCCGCCGCCGACACCGGCGGGCGCACGAGTGCCGGCGATCGTCATGCTGCACGGCTCGGAGGGCATCAGCGATGCGCGCGAAGGTGCCTGGGCGCGCGAACTCGCGGCGCTGGGACTGGTGGTATTCGTCGTCGACAGCTTCACGCCGCGCGAAGTGAGGACGACCGTGGACGACCAGACGCGCGTCACCACCGGCCAGATGATCGGCGACGCCTTCGGCGCGCTGGACTTCCTGTCGCAGCAGCCCTTCATCGACCCGCTGCGCGTGGGCATCATGGGCATGTCCAAGGGCGGCGGCGCGGCGCTGCTCGCCGCCGACCGGCGCGCGCGCATCGGCGGGCGCGCGTTCGCGGCGCACATCACGCTGTACCCGTTCTGCTCCAGCCAGTACCGCGCGCCGCAGCCCGGCGCACCGCTGCTGATGCTGCTCGGCGAAGCCGATGACTACACCGGCGCACAGTCCTGCCAGGACTACGCCGCGCGCATCCGCAAGGCGGGCGGCACGCTGGAACTCGTTACCTACAAGGCTGCGCCGCATGGCTTCGACGGCGACCCGCGCAACATTGGCGGCTACCGGCTGGATAACGCGCAGAACTTCCGCGACTGCGTCATGCTGCTGGAAGACGACGGCCGCAGCGTGCTCGCCGCCACCGGCGCGGTGCTCGAAACGCCGAAGCAGGCGCTCGAGGCGCTGAAGCGCACGTGCATGCGCACCGGCGCCAGCGTCGGCGCGAATCCCGAGGCGAAGCGCAAGGCGCTCGCCGACATCACCCGTTTCCTGAAGACGACCCTGTTGAAGTAGCGAACCCCGAGGAGGACCTGCCATGACCGAAGCCGTGATCGTTTCCACCGCCCGCACGCCGCTGTGCAAGAGCTGGCGCGGCGCCCTCAACCAGACCCACGGCGCGAAGATGGGCGGGCACGTCGTGCACGCGGCGCTCGAGCGCGCGAAGCTCGAGCCGCAGGAAGTCGAGGACGTGATCATGGGCTGCGCGACGCCCGAGGGCGCCACCGGCGGCAACATCGCGCGCCAGATCGCGCTGCGCGCGGGGATGCCGGTGACGGTATCCGGCATGACGGTGAACCGCTTCTGCTCCTCCGGCCTGCAGACGGTGGCGCTGGCCGCGCAACGCATCCTCGCCGGCGAAGGCGACACCTACGTCGCCGGCGGCGTCGAATCGATCTCGCTGGTGCAGAACGAGGCCAACAAGCACCACGCGCAGGACGAGTGGCTGCACCGGCACAAGCCGGAGATCTACTGGCCGATGCTGCAGACCGCCGAGTACGTGGCAAAAAAGTACGACATTTCCCGCGAGGCGCAGGACCGCTACGGCGTCGACAGCCAGCTGAAGGCCGCGAAGGCGCGCGCCGAAGGCAAGTTCAAGGACGAGATCGCGCCGATCACCACCAAGATGAAGGTGATCGACAAGGCGACCAGCACCGAGACCCTGAAGGAAGTCACCGCCGAGCACGACGAGGGCATCCGCCCGGACACCAACTACGAGGGCGTGTCGCAGATCAAGCCGGCGATCGAGGGCGGCGTCATCGCCGCGGGCAACGCCAGCCAGTTCTCGGACGGCGCGTCCGCGCAGGTGCTGATGAGCGACAAGGCCGCGGCGCGGCGCGGCCTTAAACCCATGGGCATCTACCGAGGCTTCGCGGTGGCCGGCTGCGAGCCGAACGAAATGGGCATCGGTCCGGTGTTCGCGATCCCGAAGCTGCTGGAGCGCGCAGGCCTGAAGGTGGAGGACATCGGCCTGTGGGAGCTGAACGAGGCTTTCGCGGTGCAGGTGATCTACTGCCGCGACAAGCTCGGCATCCCCAACGAGCGCCTGAACGTCAACGGCGGCTCGATCGCGGTTGGCCACCCCTACGGCGTCACCGGCTCGCGCCTGGTCGGCCACGCGCTGATAGAGGGGAAACGCCGCGGCGTCAAGCACGTCGTCGTCACCATGTGCATCGGCGGCGGCATGGGCGCCGCGGGGCTGTTCGAGGTCGTCTAGGCCGCGCGCTCCGGGGCGACGTACCAGCCGTCGAGTTCTCGCCGTGCGCGCGCGGTCTCGTACGGCGCTCCCATTTCCTCGAAGGTGGCAATCGCGTCCTGCATGTGCTTGTGCGCGGCGGCCGGGTCGCCGGCAGCGCGCGCGATACGCCCGAGGATCCGCTGCGTCCACGCCAGGCCGTACTGATAAGCAGCCTGGCGCGTAATCTCCTCGCCGCGCAGTGCCAGTTCCCGCGCCGCCGGAATGTCGCCAAGCTGCAGCGCGGCCTCGCCGCGGAAGCCCAGGTACAAGCCGTGCAGCGGCGCGAAACGGAAGCGCTCGGCCTGCGGGATCGCCTCATCCAGGATCGCCGCTGCCTCATGCGGCTCGCCGCGCTCGATCAGCGCCAGCGCCAGCATCCCCGATGCGGTCATGTGCGACAGCGGATCGGGCGCCACTTCGACGCCCTTGCGGCAGGCGGCAAGCGCGGCGTCGAGGTCGCCGGCGATGGTGTTGACGAAGCCAGTCGCCCAGGCTGCGGTGCAGGCCAGCCTGTGGTCGCCAACCTTAGCGGCCAGCGCGCTAGCCTGCGCCTCGGCAGCCAGTGCCGCGTCGAAGCGGCCGCAGTAAGACAGGTTGAGGCCCAGGATCCAGTACGCCTGCCCCAGCCACCAAACCTCGTCCTTGCGCTCGAGCAGCCGCACCGCCTCTTCGCCGTGCTTCACGCCCTCTTCCGGGCGGCCCCAGAAACGATAGTTGGCGAGCGTCACGTGCGCCTTGCCCATGGTGGCGACATCGCGGCAGGACTCGGCAGCCTGCAGCGCCCGTGTGGCGTGTCGTGCGGTCTGCTCGCGTGCGCCCATGTAATTGAAGGTGGCGCCCAGGCGCAGGTGGAAGCGACCCGCAAGTGCGGCGTCGCCGCTCGCTTCTACCCACGCCTCCTCAGGCAGCAGCGTATCCACAACCTCCTTCATCCGGCCGAGGAGCAGCAGGCTGCGGGACTTGCGAAAGACGATGTCGAAGCGGGTTCGCCCGCCGTCCACCGGCGCTTGCCGCGCCAGGTGCGCAAGTGCCTCGTCGAGCGCACCGATCGCCTGCGCGTGCGCACCGGCGCGCGCTGCGCGCTCGGCGAAGCGCGCCAGGTAATGCACTGCCTTCTCGCTGCGCTCGGAGCGCGCGTAGTGGTAGGCAAGGCGGTCGTATACCGGGACCAAGTCGGCCGCATGCCGCGCCTCTATCGCCTCGCCGACCGCCGCGTGCAGGTGCCGGCGCCTGGCCGGCAGCAGTGCGTCGTCCACCACCCTGCGGATGCGGTCGTGCGCGAAGTCGAAGCCTTCTCCCACGGCGCGCAGCACCTGGCGCCGCACCAGCTCTTCCAGCGCGTGCGAAGCCACCGCTTCGTCCAGCCCTGCCGCGCGCGCGAGCAACGCAAACTCGAACTCGCGGCCGGCGGTCGCCGCCACCGGCAGCAACTGCCGCGCCGGCTCGCCCAGACGATCGAGCTGCCCCTGGATCAGCTCGCGCACGCTTTCGGGAATCGTCCCCGCGGCATCAGCGCTGCCGGATTCGACCGCGCGCACGGTCTCGATGACGACGAAGGGGTTGCCTTCGCTGGCGCGCCAGGCGAGCTCGGCGATGCGCTCGACGTCCGCGCGCCCCGCGCCGCTGCGCGCGAGTGCGTGAACGAGTTCGTCGGTGTCCCCGCGCGACAGCGCGGCGAGTTTCACGCGCGCCAGCAAGCCTTCGCGTTCGAGTTCCTGCAGCGCCCGGCGCAGCATCGCCGCGGCCGGCAGATCCTCCTCGCGCGCGGTCAGCACCATGCCCACCGCATGGCCCTTGACGCGCCTTCCGGCGCCCGCTATCAGGCGCAGGCTCATGTCGTCCGCCCAGTGGAGATCCTCGACCACAAGCAGGAGCGGTCCACGCGCGGCCAGCACGCCGACCGCGCGCGCGATCGCATCGAACAATCGGCCGCTGCGTTCTTCGCCTGGCGCCTCGGCAACCGCCGGCTCCGCGCCCGGCAGTTCAGGCAGCACACGGGCCAGTTCAGTGCGCCAGGCCGGCTCCAGGGCTTCGAGCAGCGCGCGGTCCTGCGGTACTGCGGCCGCGCGCAGGATCTCCACCCACGGCGCGAAGGGAAATAACTGCTGGCTTTCGTAGCAACGGCCGGTAAGCACGCGAACGCCGTCGTGCGCCGCGATCGTGGCAAGCTCTGCGGCAAGTCGCGTCTTGCCGATGCCTGCCTCGCCCAGCAGCGCCAGCACGCGGCCGCGCCCGGCACGCAGGTCCGCAAGCAGCCTTACCGAGATCTCCAGTTCGTCGTCGCGCCCGATCAACGCCGCGGCATGCACGGGCTCTTCCACCGCCTGCTGGGCGCCGCCGGCTTCGCGCAATACACCGTGGAACAGCTCACGCGTCTCCGCCGCCGGCTCTGTGCCCAGTTCGTGCCGCATGGTGTTCACGCACACCTGGTACTGGCGCAGCGCGGCGGCGCGGCGGCCCTGTGCGGCATACAGGCGAATCAGCGCGCGATGCGCCACCTCCTCCAGCGGGTCGATCGCCAGCAGCCGCAGCGCCACGCCGATCGCCGCTTCGGTCTCGCCGCGGTCGCGGTGCCATACCACCAGCCGCGCCAGCGCATCCAGCGCACGCTCGCGCAGGCGCTCGCGCTCGCCGAGCAGCCAGTCCTCGAATGCCGGCTCGTCCAGCGCCAGGCCGGCGAGCAGGTCGCCGCGGTAGAGCGCCGCAGCGCGCGCCAGCTCCCCGCCGTCGCTCGAATCGCAGCAACGCTCGAAATCGTCCACATCGCAGTCCACGATTCCGTCGGCCAGCGCGACGCCACGCGTACCGGCAGCGAGCGCGTCCCGACCCAGCGCCTTGCCGATCAGCGACAGCGCCTGGCGCAGGCTGGCGCGGGCCGCGGACTGCGCCGACCCGCCCCACAACAGCGCGCCCAGCGCTTCCCTGTCGATGCCGCCCCGAGGCGCCAGCGCCAGGCGTGCCAGCAGCGCCTCGGTTTTCCGCGTTGGCAGGCGAAGCGCGGCACCCGCCGCATCGCGCAGATCGAAACCGCCCAGCAGCGACAGCCGCAATCCAGACATGGCGTGGAGGATTTATCCGTAAGTCCCGGAGAAATATACCGGAATCCGTGGCCGCGCTCGGCTGTTGCGATCCTGTGACGCCTGCCGTGTAAAAACCTGCAGATGGTCTTCATCGTTCGCACCCGGCGCGATGCGGCGGGTCAGCTTCACGGCGTCATCACGCACGCCGATTCGGGGCAACGCGAGGCCTTCGCCGATGCGGCCGACATCGGCCGTCTGATCCAGCAGATGTCGACCGAGCGCGATGGGGTGCGCGCCGGCATCGCGCAACTGGACGCACCGCGCAAGGGCAAGCCCGGATGACCACGCACCGCGTCCTCGCCGCGCTGTTGCTGGCCGTGCCGCTGGCGTGCGCGGCAAACCCGAACGGACCGCAGGTAGCGGCCGGCGCGGCGAGTTTTCACAGCGCGCCGAGCGCGCTGACCGTCACCAACGCGCCGGGCACCATCATCAACTGGCAGGGCTTTTCCATCGGCGCCGGCGAACTCACCCGCTTCCAGCAGCAGTCGGCGGCGAGCGCGGTGCTGAACCGCGTCACCGGCGCGGACCCGTCCAGCATCCTCGGCACGCTGTCCTCGAACGGCCGCGTATTCCTGGTCAACCCGCACGGCATCGTCTTCGGCGCCGGATCGCGCGTCGACACCGCCGGCTTCATCGCCTCGACGCTGAACATCAGCGACGCGGACTTCCTTGCCGGGCGTCTCAGGTTCGAAGGCGGCGGTCACGGCATACTGAGGAACGAAGGCGCGATCCGCGCCAGCGGCGACATTTTCCTCGTCGGCCCGCAGATCGAGAACGCCGGCGCGATCCAGAGCGACGCCGGCAGCGTGATGCTGGCCGCCGGGCGCTCGGTGACCATCACCAGCCCGGACGCGCACGGCGTGCAGTTCGCGCTGCAGGCGCCGGAAGACCGTGCAGTGAACCTGGGCAGCATCTCGGCGGCCAACGCCGCGTCGATGTTCGCCGGCACGCTGAAGCACTCCGGCGACATCCGCGCGGTCAACGCCAGCACCGACGCCGCAGGCCGCGTCATCCTCGCCGCTCAGACGGACGCGATCGTCGAGGGCGGCGCGACCATCCGCGCCGACAGCGTCGCGGGCAAGGGCGGCCACGTGCAGGTCACCGGCGAGCGCGTCGGCCTGTTCGACCAGGCAAGCGTGAGCGCGCGCGGCGGCGCCGGTGGCGGAAGCATCCTGGTGGGCGGCGACTACCAGGGCAGGAATCCGGAGGTGCCGAACGCCGCGCGCTCCTATGTCGGCAAGGACGTGATGCTGGACGCCGACGCCAGCGCCGCGGGCGACGGCGGCAAGGTGGTCGTCTGGGCGGATGAGGTCACGCGGTACTACGGGAGTGCCTCCGTGCGCGGCGGTGCGCAGGGCGGCAACGGCGGCCTGGTCGAAGTGTCGGGCAAGCAGGCGCTGGAGTTCCGCGGCCGCGCGGCGCTGGAAGCACCGCAGGGCGTCGCCGGCACGCTGCTGCTCGATCCGCTCAACATCACCGTGCAGGCAGGCGCGGGCACGCTGGACGGGCATCTCACGCCGCCTGCCGACCCGACGCTCGCCTTCGGCGACGCTTCCGGCGTGACCGGCACGCTGGACGCCGCGGAACTCGCCGCGTTCACGTCGGGCACGGTCGAGCTGCAGGCCGACAACAACATCACGGTCAATGCCGCGGTGACGATGGCCTCGGGCGTGAACCTCAAGCTCGCGGCGATCAACAACGTCAACGTCAACGCCAACATCACCACCTCGGGCGGCGGCAACCTGCGCCTGGAGGCCGACACCGACGCCTCCGGCGCGGGCGTCATCACGCTGGGGTCGGTGACGATCAACGCACCGCTCATCGCCGGCGACACCGGCAAGGAGTTCTCGGGCAAGGTGAATGTCACCGGCAACGTGAGCTTCGCGCAGGACGCGGAGGCATTCGGCCAGATCACCCTCGGCGGAAGCAACCTGAACATCGCCAGCGGCAAGACGCTGACGCTGAAGGGCGGCATGAGCTGGGCAGGAACTGGAACCATCTCCGGCCCCGGCACGCTGTCGCTGCCCTCGGGCCAGACCCTGGCGCTGACCACCACCGGCAGCCACGCGCTCTCGGGCGTCACCCTCAACAACGCCGGCACCATCACCTCGAACATCGGCGGCGCCGCGCACCACCTCCTTCTCAACGACAGCTCGGTGCTCAACAACTCCGGCACCTACCAGTTCAACAGCGGCGACAACATCGGCGCCAACTCCGGCAGCGGCACCTTCAACAACACCGGCACGCTGCGCGTGAGCGGCGCGGTCACCGGTACCGTCACCGGCTCGGTCGCCTTCAACAACAACGGCGGCACGCTCAACAGCGATACCGGCACCCTCAACATCGGCGTCGGCGGCAGCCACACCGGGACCACCACCATCAGCGGCACCGCCGTGAATTTCACCGGCGGCACACGCACCTTCAACGACAGCGCGAGCGTCTCGGGTCAGCTCAACATCGCCAACGCCACGGCGAGCTTCGGCACGGTGACCACCAGCGGGCTCGTCAACTACACCGGCGGCGGATTCAACATCACCTCGGGCGACACGCTCACGCTCAACGGTGGCATGACCTGGGCGACGACCAATTCAATCAACGGCCCCGGCACGATCTCGCTGCCCTCGGGCCAGACCCTGGCGCTGACCACCACCGGCAGCCATGCTTTCTCGGGCGTGACCGTCAACAACGCCGGCACCATCACCTCCAGCATCGGCGGTCCAAGCCACCACCTGCTGCTCAACGACAGCTCGGTGCTCAACAACTCCGGCACCTACCAGTTCAACAGCTCCGACGGAATCAACGCCAACTCCGGCAGCGGCACCTTCAACAACACCGGCACGCTGCGGGTCAGCGGCGCGGTCACCGGTACCGTCACCGGATCGGTCGCGTTCAACAACAACGGCGGAGCCTTCAACAGCGACACCGGCACCCTCAACATCGGCGTCGGTGGCAGCCACACCGGCACCACCACCATCAGCGGCACCGGCGTGAACTTCACCGGTGGCACGCGCACCTTCAACGACGGCGCCAGCATCTCCGGGCAGCTCAACGTCGCCGGCGCCACCGCCAGCTTCGGCACGGTGACCACCAGCGGGCTCGTCAACTACACCGGCGGCGGATTCAACATCACCTCGGGCGACACGCTCACGCTCAACGGTGGCATGACCTGGGCGACGACCAATTCAATCAACGGCCCCGGCACGATCTCGCTGCCCTCGGGCCAGACCCTGGCGCTGACCACCACCGGCAGCCATGCTTTCTCGGGCGTGACCGTCAACAACGCCGGCACCATCACCTCCAGCATCGGCGGTCCAAGCCACCACCTGCTGCTCAACGACAGCTCGGTGCTCAACAACTCCGGCACCTACCAGTTCAACAGCTCCGACGGAATCAACGCCAACTCCGGCAGCGGCACCTTCAACAACACCGGCACGCTGCGGGTCAGCGGCGCGGTCACCGGCACCGTCACCGGATCGGTCGCGTTCAACAACAACGGCGGCACGCTCAACAGCGATACCGGCACCCTCAACATCGGCGTCGGCGGCAGCCACTCGAACGCAATGACGGTGACCAACGGCAACGTCCGCTTCACCGGCGGCACGCACGTCTTCTCGGGCGCGAGCTTCGCCGGCACTGGCGCGATCAACGTGCAGGGCGCCACCTTCCAGTTCGGTAACACGAGCTGGAACCGCTCGCTGGCGTTCTCCTCCGGCACGGTCACGTCGCAGGCGGGCACCACGACCAGCGTCCCCTCGGGTGCGAGCATCGCGATCAACCACGCGGTCGGCGGCAGCGGGACGATCTCCAACGCGGGCACGGTGGACCTGAGCGGCGGCTCGATCGCCGGCAGCTTCACCAACATGGGCGGCACGCTGAACCTCGCCAGCGGCAACGGCACGATCAGCACCGGGCTCACGTCCTCGAGCGGCACGATCAGCCCGTCCTCGGGGCGCACGTTGAACGTCGCCGGCAGCGGCCTCGCCTGGCAGGGCGGCACGCTGGCGGGCGCCGGCACCTACAACCTGACCGGCGGCCTGACGGTGAGCGGCAGCGGCACGCGCGTGCTGAACGGGCCGACGTTCACCGTGAACAACTTCAACCTGCCCGGCGGCAGCCTCGACGTGCAGGCCGGCACGCTCAACCTCAACGGCACGACGACGATCGCCTCCGGGTCGACGCTGATGTTCTCCGGCGGCACGCTTTCGCTCGGCGGCGCGCTGAACAACAACGGCACCTTCGACGTCAACACCGGCACCTTCAACCTCGGCAACGGCGGCACCTCGACCGGCACGTTCGACGCCGCGAGCGGCACGACGATCAACTTCTCCGGCGGTACGCACGACCTGGGCGACGGATCGAAGCTCGCGGGGGCGGGAACGATCGGCTACACCGGCGGCACCCTGAACATCAACGGCAGCGGATCGGGCACGACGATCGCCTCGGGCGCGACGCTCAATGCGAATGGCCGGACTTTCGGCGGCACCGGCAAGATCGTCAACGAAGGCACGTTCAACCTCGCCACCAGCACCGTTTCCGGAGCCCTCGACAACAAGGGCACGCTGAATTCAGCGGGCGCGAGCACGGTCAACGGCGCGCTCGACCTGACCTCCGGCACGCTCGACCTCGCCGCCGGCGGCACGCTGACCAAGAACGGCGCCGCCGCGACCTGGACCGGCGGCGCGATCGCCGGCACCGGCAGCTACACCGGCGGGCTCGCGTTCAGCGGCAGTGGCGCGCGCACGCTGGACGGCCCGAGCTTCAGCCTCGGCGCGACCACGCTGCCCGGCGGCAGCCTGAAGGTGCAAGGCGGCACGCTCGGCTTCTCCGGCACCGCCACCGTGGCAAGCGGCGCGACGCTGGAAGCCGCTGGCGGCACCATCACATCGACCGCCGACATCGATGTATCCGGCACGCTGAGAATGTCCGGCGGCGCCCTGACCGCGACCTCGATCGACGTGCTCTCCGGCGGCACGCTGTCCGGTACCGGTACCGTGGACGCCAACGTGGCGAACGCCGGCACGGTAGCGGTGGGCGCCTCCGCCGGCACGCTCACGGTCGATGGCGACTACACGCAGGCCGCGGCCGGCGTGCTGAACATGGAACTCGGCGGCACCGCGCAGGGCACCAGTTACGACCTGCTGAAGATTACCGGCAACGCGAGCCTGGGCGGCACGCTGAAGCTTGGCCTGATCGACGGCTTCACCGGCGCGGCCGGCAATGTCTTCGACCTGCTTACCTACGCCAGCCGCAGCGGCGACTTTTCCACCTTCACGCTGCCCAGCGGCTACACGTTCAGCAGCGCGCCGAACGCGACCTTCTACCGCATGACGCTGGACTCGGTTTCCGGCTCGCTATCTTCGAGCACGCAGGCGCTCACTTCGTCCATCACGGCATCGCTCGCCCTCTCCATCAGGCAGCTCAACGACGCCTTCCTCGCCGGCGTCGAAGCCAACGATGGGGCGCTGGACGAGGAGAACCTGCTGTCCTCCGGGCTGTCATGCCGCTGAGGATGGCGGCGATCCCGCGTATCTGCCGCTTCGCCGCGGCCGCGATGCTGCTCGCGGCGGCAACGCTCGCGCAGGCGCAGGTGGCGCGCGTGATCGAGACGCGCGGCGCGGCAATGGTCGAGCGCACAGGCCAGGCGCCCCGGCTGCTCGGCATCGGCGAGGGCCTGGACCGCCGCGACACGATCCGCGTGGCGCGCGCCAGCTGGGCGGTGCTCGAATTCACCGACCGGACCCGCATCACGTTGCGTCCGGACACGGTATTCCGCATCGACGCGTATTCCGACAACGCGCCCGAGAGCGT
Organism: Burkholderiales bacterium; assembly: GCA_050248795.1. Lineage (GTDB taxonomy): Bacteria > Pseudomonadota > Gammaproteobacteria > Burkholderiales > SG8-39 > CAZTDU01. The sequence goes on from JBFWRS010000009.1 coordinate 52,540, forward strand.
GCTGATGGGCCTGGTGAAGGGCGGCTTTCGCGCCGTCACCGGACTGATCGGCAAGCGCAATCCGCGCGCGGTCGTGTTCGGCACGCCATACGCCACCATCGGCATCCGCGGCACCGAGTTCGACGCGCGGCTGTGCGACGGCGACTGCGCCGCGGAGGAGATGCGCCCGGCGCCATCCGCAGGCCCGGCGGCGCGCGTGACGAACGTGCGCGGCACGGCCAGCGCGCACGACCTGTGGGGGCGCACGCGAACGCTAGTGCCCGGCAGCATCGTCGACGCCGCCGAGGAAATCCGCACCGGGCCGGGCGCCACCGCAGTGCTGGAACTGCGCGATGGCGGGCGCCTCGCACTCGGCCCGCGCACGCGCTTCGAGATCCGGCGCTTCGTCTACGACCCCGCGCGCCCGGCCGCCGCGATCGCCGAATTCGAGCTGCGCGCCGGCAGCATCCGCGCCGCGACCGGCGCGATCGGCAAGGCGCGGCCCGTCGGCTACCGCATCTTCACGAAACTCGGGCAGATCGGGACGCGCGGAACGGAACTCGTGGTCAGCTGCACCGCGAATTGCGAGACGCCGCCGGAGGCGCCGCCAAAGCCGCCGGCCTCCAACCCGCCGGCCTTGGGCAACGTGGGGGAGATTCGATTGCCCAACGGCATCGTGCTGGAGACGCGGCTGAAACCCGACGGGACGCTCGGCTTCTTCGAGCGCGTGCCGCGCGGCGAGCCGATCGGCACGCTGCCCGACGGCAGTCCGCTCTATGCAAACCCTGCACCGCCCAACGACGGCAACCTCGAATGGGTCTACGCGGGCGGAGCGTTCGTGAACCTCGGGGGTGAGGCGAACCAGGCTGTTGGACGCGTCCCGGTCGGAGCGCTGGTCGCCAGCAACGGCGTGATGCACGTGCTCTCGGAATCCCCGTGGCTCGCGAACGAAACCGGTTCGAGCGGTTCAGACGGATCGAGAAGCCGGACCCTGCAGGCGGTCTCCGAGGACGGCCGCGTGCTGCCCGATTCGCAGCGGGCACCCGCGCTCGATGGATCCACGACGCTCGCCGACGGCGGCCGGATGGCGGTCGGCGCAGGCAGCGTCGAGGATCTGATGCAGCAGATGCGCAGCGAGCGCGAGGCGGCACTTCAATCCGCGCCTCCGTCGCCTGCCCCCACACCGACGACGCCTCCGCAGCCGCAGAGTCTCGACAACCTGCGCGAGGTGCGGCTTCCCAACGGCGTCGTGCTCGAGGCACGGCGCAAGTCCGACGGAACCCTCGGATTCTTCGAGAAGCTGCCGCCGCGCGGCGAGCCGATCGCCGTGCTCGCCTGGGGCACGCCGCTCTATGCCGATCCGGCACCGCTTACTGACGGCAATCTCGAGTGGCGCTTCGATCAGGCGCGAGGCGGATTCGTGAACGTCCGTCCGACACCGGAGCCGAGCGGCGCGGGGGTCACGTTCGACTGGCGCTGGGACGAGACGCGGGGCCAATTCGTGCACGTCGATTGGAGACCGGAGGAGATCGTCGCGGTCGGCGCAGTGGTCATGCAGGATGGCGTGATGCGCGTGCTTGCCGAGGCGCCGTTCCAGGCGGGCGAGGCGAACCGGGGTCCGGAAAGTCCGGCATCGCGGTTGCCCGATTCCACGACGCTCGCGGGCGGCGGACAGCTCGCGGTGGGACCGAGCGAGGCGCTTCAGCTCATTTCGCAGGTGCGCGAGGCAACCGCGGCTGCGCTGGAGAACTCACCACCGTCGACCCCGCCCCCAGCTCCGGCCTCGAGTCCGCCTGCCGACCCCCAGGCCCGCAATGCCGGCAACACGGACATCGGTGAGGTGCGCCTGCCGAACGGCGTCGTGCTGGAAACGCGCCTCAAGCCCGACGGCACGATGGGCTTCTTCGAACGGCTGCCGCCGCGCGGCGAACCGATCGGCATATTGCCCGATGGCACGCCGCTCTACGCGCAGCCTGCACCGCCGACCGACGGCAACCTCGAGTGGCGGTTCGATGCCGCGAACGGCCGCTTCGAGAATCTGACCGCGGCCGGAGAACTCGGCGGTATCAGCGAGCGCATCGCAGTCGCCGCGGTCGTGACGCGCGACGGCGTGATGCACGTGCTGAGCGAACCGCCGTTCCGTGAGAACGAAGTGCGCGTGGAGCGCGGGGAATCCGGATCCACGCGCAGCCTGCAGACCGTGAGCGCGGACGGCCCGGTGCTGACGGATGCGCAACGTCCCGCGCCACTGGACGGTACGACGACGCTCGCCGACGGCAGCCGCATGGCGGTCGGCGGCGGGAGCAGCGGTGCGGTCGCCGCCATCGAGCAGTTCCGCATCGAGCGCGGCGCGCAGCTTGCCGCCGAACAATCGATGCCACCCGGCGACCTGCGTGTCACGACTTCCGAAGGGACCGCGGTCCTCGAGACGACCGGCGGCCAGGCCGATGTCACGGCCGGACAGACCGGCACGGTCGGGACCGATGGCAACGTCGCCACGGTTGCAACGCCGTCCGGCCCGGGGGTCAGGTTCGAGTGGCGCTGGGACGAGACGCGGGGCGAATTCGTGCACGTCGATTGGACACCGGAGGAGAGCGTCGCGGTCGGCGCGGGCGCGAGCATACCCGCGGCGCCGCCGCCATCGCCGCCCGCACCGACGGAGGAGCCCGCCGCCGTGGAAACCGGCCTCTACACCTGGGTGCGCGACGGCGCGATCACGCTGCAGAAGGATGGCACGACGATCGAAGTGCCGGCCGGCAGCGCGGCACTCGCCTCGCAGACGACGTTGAGGATTCTCGTCAGCGTGCCCGACTTCCTGCGCCTCGACCCGACGCCGCTGCCGGACCCCGATTCGCTGAAGCGTGTGTCTATCTTCACCGCGCCGGACGGCTCGACGTTCGGTTCCTGCCGGGTGCAGTAGCCGCATGCGTCCGCCATCGCTGCTCGCGGGCCTCGCGCTTGCCTCGACGGTCCTCGCCGGCGTCCACGGTGCGGCCATCGCGCAGCCCGAGGCGCGCTTCGCGGTCAGCGGCTACCAGGTGCAGGGAGACAATCCGCTCGGCGGCGACGACACCGCGCGGCTGCTCGCGCCCTACACCGGCGAGGCGGTGACGCTGGATCGCCTGCGCGAGGCGGCCGCGGCACTGGAGGCGGCGCTGAAGGAGCGCGGCTACGGCTTCGTGCGCGTGGTCGTGCCGCCGCAGGACGCCAGCGGCACGATCGCGCTACGCGTACTGTCGTTCAGGCTGGGTGCGGTCAACATCGCCGGCAACACGAGGTTCGACACCGCCAACTTCCGGCGCAGCCTGCCCACGCTGGTGCCGGGCGAATCGCCCAACCTGCGCGACATCGCGCGCAACCAGGCGCACGTCAACGACCACCCGGCGAAACGCGTCGAGGTGACGATGAAGCAGGGCAAGGCGCCGGACACCGTGGATGCGGACGTCAAGGTCGAGGATTCCGACCCGCTGCAGTTCTTCGCCACGCTGAACAATTCCGGCTCCGGCAACACCGGGCGCTGGCGGCTGGGGCTGGGCGCCTCGCACGCGAACCTGTTCGACCGCGACCACGCGCTCACCGCGACGTGGAGCACCTCGCCCGGCTACAGCTCGCGCATCCAGCAGTACGGCGCCTACTACCGCGCGCCCTTCTATGCGCTGGGCGGCACGCTGTCGGCGTACTACACGCGCTCGGATTCCGACTCGGGCACGGTGGCGGAATTCTTCCAGGTCAGCGGCCGCGGGCAATTCATGGGGCTGCGCTGGACGCAGCGCTTCGCGCCGATCGGCGCCTGGAGCCACGCTGCAGACATCGGCATCGAGGATCGCCTGTTCGAGAACAACGTTGCCTTCAACGGCGCGCCGCTCGGCGTCGACGTGCGCAGCCGGCCGCTGCTGTTGCGCCACGAGGGCCGCTACGACGGCGCAGACTTCCAGCTGGGCCACGCGCTGGAATTCGCCGGCAACCTGGGCGGCGGGCGCGCCAACACCGCCGCCGGCTACACCGGCAACCGCGCCGGCGCGACGAAGAACTGGCAGGCACTGCGCTACAGCCTGCAGGGCTCGAAGCTCCTGTCGGGCTGGGTGGCGAGCGCGCGGCTGCGCGGCCAGTGGTCCGGTGACGCGCTGATCGGCGGCGAGCAGTTCGGCATCGGCGGCGCGTCGCTGGTGCGCGGGCTGGAAGAGCGCGAAGGCAGCGGCGACATCGGCCACGTGATATCGGCGGAACTGACGACCCCGGCGCTCGCCGAAGGCCTGCGCGCGCTCGCCTTCGTCGATGCCGGCCGCGTGCGCCTGCGCGCCGCCGGCGGCGCGGCCGGATCCAGCCAGCGTGCGGCCAGCCTCGGCGCCGGCCTGCGCTGGCAGTGGCAGAAGCAGTTGTCGCTGTCGATGGACTGGGCGCACGTGTTCGACGCCGCCGGCGGCCTGCGCCGCGGCGACGAGCGCCTGCACCTGTCGCTCGCGCTGCGCTTCTGACGCGCGGCCAGGCTCAGAAAACGATCACGCCCCTGGCGTTCTTGCCGGCCTCCATGTCCGCGAAGGCCTGCGGGGCCTCGTCGATGGAATAGCGCCTGGTGATCAGCTCGTCGAGTTTCAGTTTCCCGGCCATATAGAGCTGCAGCATGCGCGGGAAGTCGATGCGCGGGATGCAGGAACCGAAATAGCTGCCGGTGAGCGTCTTTTCCTCGAACACCAGCGTCATCGGCTTGATCGAAGCGACATCCGAGCCCTTCGCCACGCCCACCACCACCGCCTTGCCGCCGCGGCGGATCGCGCGGTACGCGGTCGCCGCGAGTTCGCCGTTGCCGACGCACTCGAAGGCGTAATCCGGCCCGCCGCCGGTGGCCTTCTTGATCGCCTTGCCCGGGTCTTCGCCGGGCTTCAGCAGCAGCGTGTCGGTGGCGCCGAAGGCCTTGGCGAACTCGAGCTTGGATTCGACCGTGTCGATGGCGAGGATCTGCTGCGCGCCGGCGATCGCCGCGCCCTGGATGACATTCAGCCCGACGCCGCCGCAGCCGAACACCGCCACCGACGACCCCGGCTCGACGCGCGCGGTGTTGAACACCGCGCCGACGCCGGTGGTGACGGCGCAGCCGACCAGCGCGGCGCGATCGAGCGGAACCTTCGCGTCGATCTTCACCAGGTTCTCGACCGACATGGTGGCGTACTCGGCCATCACGCCGCAGCCCGAGAATATCCCCAGCGGCTTGCCGGCGGCGTCGTGCACCCGCGGCGTGCCTTCGCGCGGCGTCATCAGCGCGTTGCCCTGGTCCACGCACAGCACCGGGCGCCCGCCGACGCAGAAACGGCAGGCGCCGCACATGTAGATGAACGAGGCGACCACGTGGTCGCCGACCGCGAAGCTGCTGACGCCTTCGCCCACCTCGACGATTTCGCCGGCGCCTTCGTGACCCAGCACCAGCGGCGGCGGCAACGCGATGGTGCCGTTGATCGCCGAGAGGTCGGAGTGGCAGACGCCGCAGGCGGCGAGCTTCAGCGTCACCTCGCCGCGCCTGGGCGGATCGATGCGGATCTCCTCGACCACCGGAGGCTTGTTGAGTTCGCGGCAGATCACCGCCTTGCCCTTGCGTGCCATGCTGTCTCCCCGTGTCGCTTGCAGGCGAGCCTGCTGTGCCGCGAAGTATATTTGGTAAAGTGATGCCCCTCTCCGCAAGGCAAGGATTCCGGCAATGATCAACCGCGACAAGTTCTTCATCGGCGGCGCGTGGGTCGCGCCCTCCAGCAAGGAAACCATCGCCGTGCACAACGCCGGCAGCGGCGAAGTCATGGGCAGCGTGCCGGCCGGCACGGATAAGGACATCGATGCCGCGGTCGCCGCGGCGCGCGGCGCGTTCGAAGCCTGGGCTGCGACGCCGGTGGCGGAGCGCGCGGACTTCCTGCAAAAGATTTCCGATGGCCTGAAGGCGCGCGCGCCGGAGCTCGCCGCGCTGATCGCGCAGGAAGTCGGCATGCCGATCAAAATGGCGAGCCGCATCCAGGCGGGACTGCCGATCGCGAACTTCGCCAATTACGCCAAACTGGTGCGGGACTACGCCTTCGAGACCCGCGTCGGCAATTCGGTGGTGTGCCGCGAGCCGGTGGGCGTGGTCGGCGCGATCACGCCGTGGAACTACCCGCTGCACCAGATCGCGCTGAAGGTCGCCGCGGCGCTGGCCGCCGGCTGCACCGTGGTGCTGAAGCCCTCGGAGATCGCCCCCTTCAACAGCTTCCTGCTGGCCGAGGTCATCGAGGCGGCCGGGCTGCCCAAGGGCGTGTTCAACCTGGTCACTGGCTACGGCCCCGCAGTTGGGGAAGCGCTGGTGAAGCACCCGGGCGTGGACATGATTTCGTTCACCGGCTCGACGCGCGCCGGCAAGCGCATCTCGGAAGTCGCCGCCGCCACCGTGAAGCGCGTGGCGCTGGAGCTTGGCGGCAAGAGCGCCTCGGTAATCCTGGACGACGCCGACCTCGCCGCAGCGGTGAAGAGCACGGTGAACGGCTGTTACCTGAACTCAGGCCAGACCTGCACCGCGCTGACGCGCATGCTGGTGCCGGCGTCGAAGCACGACGAAGCGGCGAAGATCGCCGCCGAGGTGGCGAAGAGCTTCGCGCCCGGCGACCCGATGTCCGAATCGACGCGGCTGGGGCCGCTGTCGTCGCAGATGCAGCTCGATCGCGTGCGCGAGTACATCAGGAAGGGCGTCGCCGAGGGCGCGCAACTGGTGGCCGGCGGCGCCGAGCCGCCCGAAGGCGTGCCCGGCGGCTACTTCGTCAAGCCCACGGTGTTCGCCGGCGTGAAGAACTCGATGGCGATCGCGCAGGAGGAAATCTTCGGGCCGGTGCTCGCCATCATCCCCTACAAGGACGACGAGGATGCAGTGCGCATCGCCAACGATTCGCCCTACGGCCTCGCCGGCGCGGTGTGGTCGGCGGACGAGGCGCGCGCGCAGAAGGTGGCGCGGCGCATCCGCGCCGGGCAGGTGGACGTCAATGGCGGCGCCTTCAACATGAACGCACCCTTCGGCGGCTTCAAGCATTCCGGCCACGGCCGCGAAGCCGGCGTCTACGGGCTGGAAGAGTTCCTCGAGTACAAGTCGATGCAGTTGAAGGGCTGAGCGGTCAACTGGCGAGCACCGGGATCGTTAAAACGTGCATGGAGGACGCGATATGAAGCCGTTTGTCCTGTCGCCCGCCGAACAGAAGCGGCTGGAGCGTCTGGCACGCGACGCCGGATGCACGCCGAAGTCAATGATGCGGTTCGTCCTGCGGGATGGTTTCGATTTCTGCGAGTGGGAGGTACGCGAATGCCTCAGGGCAGAGGCTGGTGCCCGCAGGCATGGCGCGATACCCAACGAGGCCGTGAAACGGGACGCGCGCATGGTCATCGCCGCCGCGCATGCCAGGCGCCAGAAGCAAGCCGCTTGAATGGTCTGCAGGGACCCGCGCGGCGTATATGTTTAGCGCCTTGGCGGATATCGCGTAGCTCGGCCCCGCCTCAACAACTGCCTGCTGTCACCCCACTTGGATGCCAGTTCCCCGATGTCCCTGTCGCTGGCGAAATCGCCTGCATCCGCCTCTTCCAGCGCCGCCCAGACCTGCGCCACTTGCCAGTCAAACAGGTCGACTGACGCCGAACCGGTTGCGGGGACATCATGATGATATTTTCGCGTCATGTCCGCGTGAATTCTACCTTCAGCGCCGCTTTGTAATCAGCGCATCACGCTCGACCAAGTACGACGCGTATTTCAGCTCCAGCCTTCGCATCCAGCGGTTTAGAGGCTAAGATTCCCCACGCTGGATCCAGACACTGGAGCGCACATTCCCCGACCGCGAACGAAGGCTGCGGCTACCACTACTACTCCCGAAGCCGCGGCGAGACCTGCCAAAGCGACCAATCCCGACATTACGGCACGCGGGCTCAAGCTCGATCCGGAGCATCCATGGCGTCACGCCAACATAGGACGGCTGCTTCTCAGCAGCGTCATCAACTGGCAGGACGTGCTCGTCCGGGGTCTCCAGGCCAAGGGGTTCCGCCGATTCCGCGCCAGCCACATGAACCTGCTGCGCCACATCGATGTAGACGGAACTCGGATTACCGAAATCGCGGAGCGCGCGCGTACCAGCAAGCAGGCAATCGGCCAATTGGTGGCGACCTGTAAAGCGGAAAAGCTGGTGCGAATTCTGTCCGACCCCACCGACCGCCGCGCAAAGATCGTGACATTCACGCCCCAAGGTCGCTCGGTCATCGAGGTCGAGCGCGCCGTCATGGAACAGATGGACGCGCAACTTCAGATACTGCTTGGCGAGGAGTCTTTCTCCGAGCTTCGCAAATCACTCGCCCTGCTCTCCGAGTGGGGCGGTCCATATCCGACGAAAAGTGGCAAGCGCCGCTGATTCCGATCAATCCACCCAGACATCCTGTCATGCAACCGTCGCCTCCAGCGCCTGCGCCGCCGCGGCAAGCGACGAGGGCCCCACAATGCGGCCGTCGGCCACAATCGCCTCGCCATCGATCCACAGCGATTGCCTGAAAACAATCCCGTCAGGATGGTTCTCGCCCCCGCCAGGTTCCCACCAGGGCACCCCGAGCCCTATCGCATTCGCTCCGACGGTACGGATGTCCTCGATGAATGATTGGCCCGTATAGCGCGCGCCGGGATGGAATCCACAGGTCAGATGAATGATCCGTCCATAGCCACCGCCGGTTGCGCGACGCAACGCACGCTCTGTGACACGCTCGTGCACCGGATCGTGTTCGATGCGCCGAATCTCCCCATCTACGTGCAGGACGATCGGTTTCGAGGTTTGCGTGTAGTACTCGTGAAAAATCGCATCCAGCGCGACGATCCCGCGGACGCTGCCAGGCTCGGGATAGTAGATGCAGGACCCCGCCACCGTCGCGCTCCCGGGCTGGTCGATAACTCGAGATTTCCTTCCGCCGGGGCGTCCGAGCCGGAACTCGAAATCGGATCCATTGCCCGCGCTCACCCTCGCTGGCGCGCCCTCGCCTGATGCCATGACGTCGTCGAACGCCGACTGCACGGCGAACAGTGCATCCGCATCCACGGTCGCATACAGCCGCTGAAGCGACTCCGCCGAGGCATCGCCGAGAAGCAGGTAGCGCGTTCTGGAGCGCCGCATCGCGCGGTCATGCGCACCCGATCCAGCAAGGTACGGGAACGTCAGGTCGAACCAGACGTCGCTTTCCGCCACTGCAGCTGCCAGCGCATCAGGGACATACGGGTCGGCGAGCTTGCCCTGGTACGGAAGTCGCGGCGCCCGCAGAAGCAATGCATGCGCCCCCGCCGCAGCACTCGCGGCAAGAACAGCCTCGACCAAAGCCCGGTCACTGACCGAATCTACGGTCACGACCACCGTTTCGCCATGCCGGACCCGAAAGTGGTCAACCACCAGCAGCTTGGCGGCGCGAGCCGTTTCCAGCGCGGCACCGTTCATCGCGTTTCGGCGCCCATCCGGTCGCGCAGAAAGTGCGCCAGTACCTCGTTGTAGCGGGCAGGGTGCTCCAGCATTGGAAGGTGCGCGCATCTGTCGAAAACCACCAGATTCGCATTCGGCATGCGCGCAACCGCCTTCTCCGCGCTTTCCAGGATTCCGCCTTTGTCGTCCCGTCCCCAGACCACCAGTGTCGGTACCCGGAGCGACTCAAGCCGGTCGAGAATGCGAAACGGACGGAACCGGACCGGGTCGCTCATCTCCGTGACGGCCTCGTCCCAGCATCGGGTCGCCCACTGCTGCGCATAACACAGGGGCAGTACCGCGGCCAGTTCGCAGGGCACACTTGTCGGATCGTAAACCGTGTACGCCATACGCTGACGCCACTCCTGCGGCGACAGTGCCCCCAGTCCAGGGCGATAGTTGGACACGATCCGTCTGACGAATTCGGCAAGTTGCGCCTCCGTGTTGAAAGCCGAACCGCTACCGTTAATCACCAGTCGCCTGACTTCGCACCGGCCACGGAGCACTACGTTCGCAGCGACCAGCGCGCCATATGAACTCCCCGAGATCGTCACTGACGCCAGGTCGAGTACGCGGATGGCGGCCTCAAGATGCTCGATCTTGTTCTTCAGCGTGGCGGGTACGCCCTCTGGCGGGCGAGTAAACCCGTGGCCGAGCATGTCAAGGGCCACGACATAGTGGTTCTCAGCGAGCGCATCGATGTTCCCGATCCATACTTCCGAGGTCAGGCTGAGTCCATGAAGCAGCAGCAGACCGGGAGCGTCGCGCGGCCCGGCGGACAGGCACCGCGTCGACGTGCCCTCAATGTCGAGGAAGCGCGTCTGCACCAGGTCAGTTCGCGGTGCGAGGAAACATCCGGTCCAGGTAGCTTTTCACCACGTGCTGGACACCGCACTCTATGTCTGCCATACGTCCGGGCTCGAAGCGTCCCGAGCACAGTCCATTCTGCATGGATTCCAGCATTGCGCTGTCCTCCTGCACGACCTGCTTCTGGAACGCCCGATAGGCTTCGACGCGCTCGGCGAAGTTCGGCTGGTCGAAGTAGATCTTGGGCAGCAGCGTATAGACAATTATGCGCGCCCGATCAACGCCTAGTGGCCAGATCACGTACGGATGCACGGTGTCGACGCGCGCAAAGAGCGTGAAATTTGGCGCGAGTCGCCCCGCCATGGAGAAGTTGTCAGGACGATCTTCCAGCCACGGCGCCTTGCCGAAGACCGGCTTACGGGAAAACGTGGATGGCCCCGAGTTGTACTCTGCCACGTAGCCACCGTCCGGCCGCGCTTCGAACCGGAACGCATCCGGCGTGAACAACTTGCCATTCGTCCCACGGTGAACCACGTTGACGTGGTACAGATCGATGAGGTTCTCAACCACCAGCTTCCAGTTGCAGTCGACCTCCGAGACGGTCTTGACGGCCAGCGCGCACTCCTCCTGCCGCAGGAAATCGAAGTCCTGCTCCAGCTGGCGGACTCCGACGGAGAACTCCGGTGCAGTGTCGCTGAAGTTGACGAAGATCCATCCCTTCCAAAGGGTGAGGCGAACTGGAGGGAGTCGGCAGCTTGCCGGGTCGAAGCGCTCGCTGGTACCCATGTGCGGCGCGCCAACGAGTCGGCCATGGTGGTCGTAGGTCCAGCCATGGAACGGACAGGTAAACGCACGTTTGTTGCCACTGCCGCTCGCCACCTCAACGCCGCGATGCGCGCAGATGTTCGAGAAGGCATTCACCGATCCGTCTTCCGCGCGCGCGACCAGCAAAGGCTCCCCGACGATGCGCAGGGCCATGTAGTCCCCTGCATTGGCGACTTCCTCCTCCCGGCCGACACATAGCCAGTCGCGCATGAAAATCTCGGCTCGCTCGCGCTCGTAGACTTCGGGGGAGGTATAGATGAATCCGGGCGCATGGCGCGCCTCCGATACCGGGCGATGCGTCGCCTCGAAGGGCGACTGCTGCAGGACAGCAACGGGCTGGGTACGGGACATGTTCGGAACCCCGGCAATGTAGTAAAGCGACTTTACTATATCCCCGGCTTCGGCCTATAGTAAAGCCTCTTTACCAAATCGAGCGCGGCAGCCCGGCGTCTCGTGATAATCCAAAGGGGAACCAACATGTATCGACCGAGCATCTGGCTACTGGCAGCAGCCTTCGCGTCCTTGGCCACCGCGCCGATTGCTGTAAGCGCAGCGGACTATCCCACCAAGCCCGTGAAGATCGTCGTCACCTATCCGCCCGGCGGCGGAATGGACGTCATGGCACGCGTCCTTGCCGGACCCCTTGGCCAGCGTCTGAAAGGGACAGTCATCGTCGAGAACCGTCCTGGCGCAGGCGGCATGATCGGCGCGGAGCACGTGGCGAAAGCTGAACCCGACGGTTACACGCTGATCATCGCGCCAGCCGATACCCACTCGATTAACCCCCACGTATACACAAACATTCGCTACAACGCGCAACGTGATTTTGCGCCTGTTGCGCAACTCGGCAACCTGCCGATGACGCTCGTGGTGAATCCGAAGCTGCCAGCAAAGTCGGCCAAAGAGTTCGTCAGCTACGTACGCGAGCGGCCCGGAAAGGTCACCTACTCATCCTGGGGCATCGGCAGCAGCAGCCACGTGGCCATGGAGACGCTTATGCTGGACGGCAAGCTGAACATGCTGCACGTGCCATTTACCGGCGCCGCGCCTGCGATTGCGGCAGTCATCGGCGGACAAGTCGACGCCATGATGGTGACGCTTCCCACGTCAGAACCTCAGCACAAGACAGGGAAAGTGCGTCTCATCGGCGTCACGCCGATACAACGGCCGTCGGGCGCGCCCACATACCCGACTGCCGGCATGCCGAAGCATGTCGCGGCTTGGATCGGCATCCTCGCGCCTGCAAAGACTCCCAAAGACATCGTTCAACGCCTGAATAAGGAGTTCCGGTCCACGCTTGAAGACACCGAAGTCCGGGCCGGCTTGGTGAAGGCCGGGCTCGAGCCGGTCGCGCGCGTAGGCACCCCCGCGGAGTTCGCGGCCTTCCTCGCGACCCAGCACGACCTCTGGGGGAAGACTGTACGGACGGCGAAGATCGCGGTGGAACTGAAGTAGGCTTGGCGCTGCAAGGAAAAGCTAGCCGCGCCGCTTCGTGATCAGCGCATCCACCGCAAGGATGCGCGAGGCGCAGCAGCGCAGCGGGTTCACGTCGGCTTCCTCGATCAGCTCGGCGCAGTCGGCGGCGAATTCGGAGATGCGGGCGATGGTTCCGGCGAGCGCGTCGAGGTCCACCGGCGCGCTGCCGCGAAAGCCGCTCAGCAGCGGGTAGCCGCGCAGCCGTTCGAGCATCGCGCGCGCCTCGCTCACGGACACCGGCGCCAACGCAGCGACGCTGTCGCGCATCAGTTCCACCAGCACGCCGCCCGAGCCGACGACGATGAGCGGGCCGACCTGCGGATCGACCTTGACGCCGGCGATCACCTCGACGCCCGCGGCCATAGGCTGCACCAGCACGCCGCGTATGTCCGCGTCCTGCGCCACCTTGCGCGCGGCGGCCATGAGCTCCGTATATGCGGTGCGTACCGCCGCGGCGTCCGCGAGCGCGAGGCGCACCACGCCGGCTTCGGTCTTGTGCGGGATCGCCGGCGACTCGACCTTCAGCGCCACCGGATAGCCCAGCGCCGCTGCCGCCGCCACCGCGTCGTCCGCGCTGCGCACCAGCCGCTCCTCGACCACCGGCACGCCGTATGAGGCGAACACCGCCTTCGCCTCGGACTCGGTGAGCACCTGGCCGGCCGCGGCCAGCAGTGCCTTCGCCTGCGACGCAGCTTGCGCGGGCGACAGCCGCGGCTGCGCCGCCGCGGGCGCACGCGCGTGCCACGCCTGCCACGCGGCGATCGCCGCAAAGCAGCGGTCCATGGAACGGAACATGCCGACCTTTTCGTCCGCCTCGTAGGCATCCGCACCCGGTCCCTGCAGCCATTCGGACACCCACACCACCGCCACAGGCTTCGCCTGCTCGCGCGCCATCGTGGCGATCGCCTCGGCGCGCGCGACGCCGGTTTCCTTGCCGGCGACGCTCAGCAGGCACAGAAGCACGCCGTAGTTCGGGTCGTCCAGCAACGCGCGGCAGCAGCGCGCGTACGACTCCGGCACCGCCAGCACCTGGCCGGTGGGGTCGCAGGGATTGCGCGCGGCGCCGAACTCCGGCACCACTTCCTTCAGCGCCGCCACCGTATGCGCTTCGGGCTGCGGCATCGGCACGCCGTGGCGCTCTGCCATGTCGGCGGCCATGACCCCCGCGCCGCCGGAGCCGGAAACCGCCGCCACGCCGCGCGCCAGCGGCCTGCCCGCGGCGGCGAAGAACTTCGCCGTCTCCACCAGCGCCTCGAGGTCCTGCACCTGCACGAATCCGGCGCGCTCGAACAGGGCGCGGAACGCCACCGCCGAGCCGGCGAGTGAGCCGGTGTGCGAGCGCGCCGCTTCCGCGCCGCCGGCACTGGTGCCGAGTTTGTAGACGATCACCGGCTTGCCGCGCGCGCGCGCACGTTCGCCGGCTTCCAGCAGCCGGCGCGCGCTCGGCACGCCCTCGAACAGGCAGGCAATGGCGCGCACGTCGTCGTCCTCGGCCATCGCCGCGATCAGGTCGGCGACGTCGACGTCGGCGGAATTGCCGGCGGAGAAAAAGTACTTGTAGCCCACGCCGCGCTCGGCGGCCTGCGCCAGGCAGTAGCCGAGCGCGCCCGACTGGCTCACGTACGCGATCGGCCCGCTTCGCCGCGGCATGTCCGCGTAATCCGGGATGAAGGTCATGCCGGCACCGAGCGCGTGGTTCACCACGCCCATGCAGTTGGGGCCGAACATCGGCATGCCGGCTTCCTGCGCGATCGCCGCGAGCCGGCGCTGCGCCTCCACGCCCGCGGCGCCCATCTCGCCGTAGCCTGAGGCGTAGACGATGGCGCCGCCCGCCTTCGCCGCCGCCGCTTCGCGCAGCGCCTGTTCCACGCCCTCGCGCGGCACCACCAGCACGACGCAATCGGGCGCCTCGGGCAGCGCGGCGAGCGACGGGTAGCAGCGCCTGCCGGCGATCTCCTCGTAGCGGGAATTCACCGGGTAGACGCTGCCGCGGTAGTGAGCGAGGTTCTCCAGCGTGCGCAGGCCGAAGGCGCGCGCGCGCGCCGATGCGCCGACCACGGCGATCGAGCGCGGCGCGACGAGGCGCGCCAGTTGCGCGTGCCCGTACAGTGCGCGTGGTGCTAGCATTGCCCGCACCTTACCCGAACTTGTCGCACCGACGCGAGGAACCCGGCATGAACGTGAAGCAGTTGCTGAATCTGGAAGGCCGCAGCGCGCTGGTCACCGGTGGCTCGCGCGGCCTCGGGCTGCAGATGGCGGAAGCGCTGGGCGAGATGGGCGCAAAACTCGCGCTCACCGCGCGCAAGAAGGACGAACTCGACCAGGCGGTGGCGCACCTGGCGAAGCTCGGCATCGAGGCCTCCGCGTGGGTATGCGACATCGGCAAGCGCGAGGCCATCGCGCCGGTGGCCGACGCGGCGCTGGCGAAGCTCGGCAGGATCGACATCCTGGTCAACAATGCCGGCGCCACCTGGGGCGCGCCCGCGGAAGACCACCCGCTGGAGGCCTGGGACAAGCTGATGAACGTCAACCTCACCGGCGCGTTCATCCTGTCGCAGATCGTGGCGAAGAAGTCGATGATCCCGGCGAAGTGGGGCCGCATCATCAACACCGCGTCGATCGCCGGCATCGCCGCCAGCGATCCGCGCGTGGTGCGCACCGTGGCCTACAACGCGTCCAAGCACGGCGTGGTCGGGCTGACCCGCCAGCTCGCCGCCGAGTGGGGCGAGCACGGCATCACGGTGAACGCGATCTGCCCGGGATTTTTCCCATCGAAGATGACGCGCGCTACGCTGGACACCACCGGCGAGTTCGTGCGCGAGATGACGCCGACGCGGCGCCTCGGCAACGACGAGGACCTGAAGGGGCTCGCGGTGCTGCTGGCGTCGGAAGCTTCGCGGCACATCACCGGGCAGGCGATCGCGGTGGACGGCGGAGCGACGCTTGTCTGACGGCGTCGCCTACGCGCAGGACTACCACCTCAAGGTGCCGTTCGCGAAGCACCTGGGGATCGAGATCGAGCACATGGAGCCCGGCCTCGCGCGCATGCGTTGCAGGCTCGCCGCGCACATGACCAACAGCTGGGGCACCGCGCACGGCGGCGTCATCATGACGATGCTGGATGTCAGCCTGTGCATGGCGGCGCGCACGCTGCACCCGGATTCGGCCGGGGTGATGACGATAGACATGAGCACCTCGTTCATCGATGGCGGCACCGACCCGCTGCAGGCCGAGGCGCGCGTGCTGCGCGATGGCCGCAGCCTGATTTTCGTCGAAGGCGAGATCCGCAACGCCGACGGCACGCTGGTGGCGCGGGCCATGGGCACCGTGCGCGCGCGCTCACCCAAGGGGTAGACATGAGCAACGATCCGTACGCCGCACCCAGCTCATTCGTCCAGGACGCGCCCGCGACTGCGGTCGATGCCGAGTTCGTGCCCGGTGGCCAGAACGTCGCCGGGGGTAACGGCTGGGAATGGATCGCGCAGGGCTGGGGCCTGTTCCGTCGCGAGCCCGGCATGTGGGTCGCGCTGTTCGTCGTCTTCTGCCTGGTGGTCGGCGGGGTCGGCATCGTGCCTTTCGTCGGCAGCATCGCCACGGTGCTGCTCGGCCCGGTGATGACCGCGGGCATCATTTCCGTCTGCCGTACCGCGGAAGCAGGCGGCGAACTGCAGATTTCTCAGCTCTTCGACGGTTTTCGCAGCCGGACCGGCGCGCTGGTCGCGGTCGGCGCGCTGAACCTCGCCGCGTGGGTGGCGATCTTCCTCGCGGCGTTCCTCGTCATGGGCGCGGGCGTGGGATTCGCCGCGCTCAAGGGCGCCGCCGGCGGCGATGTCGGCCCCGGCGCCATCGGCGGCATGCTCGTCGGCATGCTGCTGGTGCTCGCACTTCTCGTGCCGGTGATGATGGCGGTGTGGTTCGCCGCGCCGCTGGTGTACCTGCACGGTCAGGCGCCGGTCGAGGCGCTGAAGGCGAGCTTTGCCGGCTGCCTGAAGAACGTCGTGCCCTTCCTCGTCTACGGCCTGGTGGTGCTGGTGCTCGGCGTGTTCGCGACACTGCCCTTCCTGCTCGGCTGGCTGGTGCTCGGGCCGGTGCTCGCCGGCTCGTACTACGCGTCGTACCGGGACATCTATACCCGTCGCGCCTGAGGCGCGCGCGATGCTGGACACCGGCCGCCGCATCGCCACGCCGGAAGGCATCGAACTCAGCCTGCGCCTCGCCGGCCCGGTGGCGCGGGCGCTGGCCTGGTCGATAGACCTGATCATCCGCATCACCATCCTGCTCGCCGCGACGCTCGCCTTGTCGCCGCTCGGCAACTTCGGCGCCGGCGTGTTCTTCCTCGGCTGGTTCCTGCTCGAGTGGCTGTTCCCCGCTTGGTGCGAGGTGTGGTGGGCGGGCGCCACGCCCGGCAAGAAGCTCTTCGGCCTGATGGTGCTGCACGACGACGGCACGCCGGTGCGCTGGCCGGCGGCGCTGGCGCGCAACCTCCTGCGCGCGATCGACTTCCTGCCGCTCTTCTATGCCTGCGGCCTTGCCGCGATGCTGATGAACCGCGACTTCAAGCGCCTGGGCGACCTGGTCGCCGGCACGGTCGTCGTCTACAGGGACGAAAAGCCGCAGGGCTTTCGCATCCCGCGCGCGGCGCCGCTCGCGCCCGTCGCCGCGCTGACGCTCGCCGAACAGCGCGCGGTGCTCGATTTCGCCGAGCGCGCGCCGGGCCTGACCGAGGAACGCGCCGCGGAGCTTGCCGGCATCGCCACCACGCTGGTCGGCACGCTCGAAGGCCGCGCCGCAACGGATCGACTGGTGCGCATCGCCAACCACCTGGTGGGACACCGCTAGCGTGAAGCAGGCCGACTTCGAGCGGCAGCACGGCGCCGACTGGGAACGCTTCGAGCGCTGGCTGGACGCGAAGCGCGGCGAGGACGCGCTCGCCGACATGCTGGTGCCGCAGACCTACCGGCGTCTGTGCCAGCACCTCGCGCTGGCGCGTGACCGCGAGTACAGCCCCGAGCTGGTCGACCGGCTGAACGCACTCGCGCTGCGCGGCCACCACCTGCTCTATGGCGCGCGCGCGCCGCGCGGCACCGCGCGCAGCCTCGATTTCCTCGTCGCCGGCTTTCCGCGGCTGGTGCGCGGCGAAGCGCCGCTGTTCGCCGCCGCGGCGCTGCTGTTCTTCGGCCCGTTCACCGCGCTCGCGCTGGCGCTGCAGTGGTTCCCGGACCTGATCTACTACGTGCTCGACCCGCGCACCGTCGCCGGCTTCCAGGAGATGTACGACCCTGCCGCGTCGCGCATCGGCCGGCGCGAAGCCGACGACAACGTCGCCATGTTCGGCTACTACATCTGGAACAACGTCAAGATCGGCATCCAGACCTTCGCCACCGGCCTCGCCTTCGGCATCGGCTCGATCTTCTACCTGGTCAGCAACGGCGCCATCATCGGCGCGGTGGCGGGCTACCTGACGCAGGCCGGCTACGGCGTGTCGTTCTGGTCCTTCGTTTCCGGGCACAGCGCGATGGAACTCACTGCGATCGTGATCTCCGGCGTCGCCGGCTTGCGCCTGGGCGCAGCGGTGATCGCGCCCGGACTGGCGTCGCGCAAGGCCGCGCTGGTGGCGGCGGCGCGGCCGGCGGTGCGGCTGATGTACGGCGCCGCGGCGATGTTCGTCGCCGCGGCGTTCATCGAGGCATTCTGGTCGCCGCTGAATACCGTGCCGCCTGCGTTCAAGTACGCGGTGGGCATGCTGCTGTGGGCGCTGGTCGGTGCGTGGCTGCTGCTGGGAGGTCGCGCGCGTGGAGCTTGAGCGCCTGAGCGTGCGCCTGCGCCCGCGCGGCGGCTGGGAGGCGCTGGACCTCGGCTTTCACATGGCGCGCAGCTGGTGGCGGCCGGTGTGGGGCGTATGGCTCGCGGTGTACCTGCCCGCCGCGCTGCTGCTGCACGCCGTGTTCTTCCGCTACCCCTGGGTCGCGGTGGCGCTGCTGTGGTGGCTGAAGCCGGTGTTCGACCGCTTCGTGCTGCACGTGGTGAGCCGCGCGGTGTTCGGCGACGCGCCCACGGTGCGCGACACGCTGGCGGCATGGCGCCGCATCCTCGCGCCGGGACTCGTCGCCAGCCTGGGCGTGCAGCGCTTCAGCCTGGTGCGCTCGTTCATGCTCGCCGTGCCGCAACTTGAGCAACAAACCGGTGCGGCGGGACGCGCGCGCCGTGCCGCACTCGGCAGGCGCATGCGCGGCACCGGCGCCTGGCTCACCGTCACCTGCCTGCACTTCGAGAGCTTCGCCTTCCTCGCCCTGTCCATGATCGCGGTGCTGCTGGTGCCCGGCGCCGAAGAAGCGATGCCGGAACTGGCCAGCCTGTTCGGCAGCGGCGGCGAAGAAGGCGCGTGGCACTGGATGAACAGCCTGTACTACGTCGCCGCAGTGTGCGCGATCGAGCCCTTCTATGTCGCCGCCGGTTTTTCGCTGTACCTGAACCGCCGCGCCATCCTCGAAGGCTGGGACATCGAACTGCAGTTGCGCCGCATGGAGGCG
Source organism: Burkholderiales bacterium (assembly GCA_050248795.1). Taxonomy (GTDB): domain Bacteria; phylum Pseudomonadota; class Gammaproteobacteria; order Burkholderiales; family SG8-39; genus CAZTDU01. Next base: position 71,633 of record JBFWRS010000009.1, read on the forward strand.
CGGCTGAGCGGCGAACGGCTGCGCCATGCCGCTGCCGTGCTGCTCATCGCCGCCGGCGCCTGCCTGCTGGCGCCGGCGGGCGTCGAGGCAAAGTCAGCGAAGGAGGAGATCGCCGATATCGTAAGAGCGCCCGAGCTGAATCCGTATCGCGACGAACTTGCCTGGCAGTTGAAGCGCGAGCGCCCCGACCCGCCCGCCGCCCGGGAACAGGGCGGCGACTGGGGCGAGTTCGGCCGCTTCCTCGCCGACGTGGTGCAGGCGCTGGCCTGGGTCGCGGTGGCGCTCGCGGTCGCTGCGCTGGCGTGGTTCGCCTGGAAGCGCTACGGCGGCCTGCTCGCGCGGCGCGAAGACGAGGCCTGGCGGCCCCCCGAAGCGCTGTTCGGACTGGCGGTCGCGCCGGCATCGCTGCCCGACGACGTCGCCGGCACCGCGGCGCAGCTCGCGCGCTCGGGCCGCGTGCGCGAGGCGCTGTCGCTGCTGTACCGCGGCGCGCTGTCGGTGCTGGTGCATCGCGAGCGGGTGCGCCTTGCCGAAGGCGACACCGAGGCCGACACGCTGCGCGCCGCGCGCGGCGTGCTGCCCGGGTCCGGCGCGGCGTACTTCGCCCAACTGGTGGACGCGTGGGTGATGGCAGCCTATGCCGGCCGGCTGCCGGACGCCGCCGGCACCGCGCGGTTGGCCGAAGACTGGGCGCCGCATTTCGGCGCGCAGGCGCGATGAACCGGCGCTCGCTGATCGTCCCGGCGATCGTGCTCCTCGTCGGCGGCATCGCGGTCTGGCTGCTGCATGCCATCGAACATGTGCCGCAACGCGTGTGGGTCGGCTTCCAGGGCGAGGCGCGGCGCAATCCCTGGCATGCGGCCGAGCTGCTGCTTGCGCGCATGGGCAGGCAGGTGCAACCGGCCAGGTCGGTGCCGGCACTGAAGGCGCTGCCCGCCGACGGCGTGCTGCTGCTGCCGCGCAGGCTCGGCGCGATCAGCGTCGCCGAGCAGCGCGCGCTGCTCGATTGGGTGGCACGCGGCGGCCACCTGATCGTCGAGGCCGAAGCGCCGCGCCAGCCCGACCCGATCCTGGATGCACTTGGCGTCACGCGCCGCACGCTGAATGCGCGCGGGCCGTCACGCTTCGTCTACCCGGTGCTGCCCGGCGCGCCGGCGCCGCTGAAGGTCGAGATCGGCGAGTGGCGCACGCTGGAGGCGAAAGCGAAGGCGCTCGCGTTCAAGGGCACGCAGGCAACGTACCTTCTGCACCTCGAACACGGCGCCGGGCGCGTCAGCGCCATCACCGACCTGGGCTTCGCAGGCAACCTGGCGATCCGGCACCACGACCACGCCGGGTTCCTGTGGCGGCTGGTGCAGATGAAGCCGGGGGCGGGCACGGTGTCGTTCTTCCACAGCCCGGTGCGACTGTCGCTCACGGCGTGGCTGCAGGAGCACGCGTGGACCGCGATCGTCGCCGGCGCACTGCTGCTCGCGCTGTGGCTGTGGCGCATCGTGCCGCGCTTCGGCCCGGTGGCGCCCGACCCGGAGCCGGCGCGGCGCCGGTTGCTGGACCACCTGCGTGCGAGCGGGCGATTCCAGTGGTCCGCGGGCGGCGGCGCCGAGCTTGCGGAGGCGGCCCGCGAGGCCGCACTGCGGCACGTGATGCGCGCGCACCCGGAGTTCGCCGCGCTCGATGGCGCCGAGCGCGAAGCGCGCCTCGCCGCGCTGTTCGCGCTCGCACCCGAGGACGCGCGCCGCGTGCTGCACCCGGCGACGCACGCAAGGCATGCCGCCCACGCGCCCCACATCGCGCCGGCCGCGCTGGTGGCGGCGGCGAGCGTGTACCAGGCAATCCACGAACAACTGACGCAGACGAGGGGACGACGATGAACGAGTTTCACGAAGCCAGCCGCGGGGTCACGGCGCTGCGCGAACAGGTGGCGCGCGCGATGGTCGGGCAGGACGAGGTGATCGAGCAGACCCTCGCCGCGCTGCTCGCCGGCGGGCACGTGCTGATCGAGGGCGTGCCGGGGCTGGGCAAGACGCTGCTGGTGCGCGCGCTCGCGCGCACCTTCGAGGGCAGCTTCGCGCGCATCCAGTTCACCCCCGACCTGATGCCGGCGGACGTCACCGGCCACACGCTCTACGACCCTTCCAGCGGACAGTTCCGCACCCGCCGCGGCCCGGTGTTCACCAACCTGCTGCTTGCCGACGAGATCAACCGCGCGCCGGCAAAGACGCAGGCCGCGCTGCTGGAAGTGATGCAGGAAGGCCAGGTGACGATAGACGGCGTACCGCAGCTGCTAGAGCCGCCGTTCATGGTGCTGGCGACGCAGAACCCGATCGAGCAGGAAGGCACCTACGCGCTGCCCGAGGCGCAGCTCGACCGGTTCCTCCTCAAGGTGCGCATCGACTACCCGTCGCTGGCCGAGGAAACCGGCATGGTGAAGCAGGTGACCGCGAACCAGGTCGGCGACAAGCTGAACGTCGAGGCTGTGCAGCCGCTGGTGCGGCCGGCGGCGGTGGTGGCCATGCAGGCCACCTGTGCCGCGGTGCGGCTGGACGAGCAGGTGCTGGACTACGCGGTGCGCATTGCGCGCGCCACGCGCAGCTGGGCGGGCGTTGCGGCGGGCGCGGGGCCGCGCGGCGGCATCGCGCTGGCGCGCGTCGCGCGTGCGGCGGCGCTGATGGCGGGGCGCGACTTCGTCACGCCCGAGGACGTGAAGCGCATGGCGCTGCCGGCGCTGCGCCACCGCATCACGCCGGCGCCGGAGCTGGAGATCGAGGGCCACTCGAGCGACGCCATCCTGAAGGCGCTGCTCGCCAAGGTCGAAGCGCCGCGAAGCTGAGCGAACACCCTCCAACACCCATGCTCATTCCCGCCAAGCGCCTGCTGTGGATCGCCGCTGCGCTGCTCGCGCTTGCGGTCCTGGCATCGCTGTTCCCGCAATTGCGCACGGCGTGGCTGGTCGTCATGGTGCTCGCGGGCCTGTTCGCAGCAGCGGATGCGGTCGCCGCACTGCGCATCGCGCCGCCGGCGGCGCTGCGCCTGGTGCCGGGTTCGCTCGCGCTCGGCGTGCGGCACGAGGTGGGCCTGCGCTTCGCGAACGCGGTGGACGCGCCGCTGGAAGTGCTCGCCTGCGACCATGCGCCGGGCGGCACGCAGGTCGAGGGCCAGCCGCAGCGCGTGACGCTGGCCGGCCGCGGCTGGGCGGAGATGCGCTACGGCCTGCGCCCGCTCGCGCGCGGCGACCTCGCTTTCGGCCGCGTCGAGCTGCGCCTCGCGTCGCGCGCCGGGCTGTGGCAGGTGCGCCGCATGGCGGGCGACCCGGGCGTGGTGCGCGTCTACCCGAACTTCGCCGCGCTGACGCGCTTCGCGCTGCTCGCCACCGACCACCGGCTGTCGCAGCTCGGCATCCTGCAGCGCCGCCGCCGCGGCGAGGGACTGGACTTCCACCAGTTGCGCGACTACCGCGAAGGCGACACGCCGCGCCAGGTGGACTGGAGCGCGACCTCGCGCATCGGCAAGCTGATATCGCGCGAATACCAGGACGAGCGCGACCAGCAGGTGCTGCTGCTGATCGACTGCGGCCGGCGCATGGCGGCGAAGGATTCCCAGCTGTCGCACTTCGACTGCGTGCTGAATGCCGCGCTGCTGCTCGCCTACGTAAGTGTGCGGCAGGGCGATGCGGTGGGTTTTCTCACCATGTCGGGGACCGAGCGCTGGTTCGCGCCGAGGAAGACCGCGTCCACCGTGAGCCTGATCCTTAACCGCGTCTACGACCTTGCGCCGACGCTGCACACCACCGATTACCACGCGGCGGCGGTGAGCCTGATGCAGCGGGTGAAGAAGCGTGCGCTGGTGATCGTGCTGACCAACCTGCGCGACGAGGACGACGACACGCTCGCGCCCGCGCTGCGGCTGCTGCAGTCGCGGCACCTGGTGCTGTTCGCGTCGCTGCGCGAGGCGATCCTCACGCGTGCGCTCGCCGCGCGCGTCGACAGCTTCGACCGTGCGCTCACGCACGCGGCAGCGGCCGACTACCTGCACAGGCGCGAATTGGCCTTCCGGCGCCTCGCGCGCGGCGGCGCGGTATGCCTGGACGTCGAGCCCGAGGACCTGCCGGTGGCGCTGGTGAACCGCTACCTGGACATCAAGCGCAGCGGCAGGTTGTGATTCCCTAGCCTGCCAGCAGCTTCGGCAGCCACAGCGTCAGCGCGGGGAACGCGAGCAGCAGCACCACGCGCAGCAACTCGGAAACGAAGAACGGCGCCACGCCGATGAAGGTCTGGATCATCGGCACGTCGCGCGCGAGCGAATTGATGACGAACACGTTCATGCCCACGGGCGGCGTGATCAGGCCGAGCTCGACCACCACCAGCGCGAGGATGCCGAACCAGATCTTGAGGTCGTTGGGGCTCATGCCGAAGTCGAGCTCGGCGATCACCGGCCAGAAGAACGGGATCGCGAGCAGGATCATCGACAGGCTGTCCATCAGGCAGCCGAGGATGATCAGCGCGATCAACAGCAGCACCAGCACGGTCATCGGCGACAGGCCGGAGTTCGCCATCAGCGCGGCGGCGGCCTGCGGCACGCCACCGCGCGCCATGAAGATGTTGAGGAGCTGCGCGCCGAGCAGGATCAGGTAGATCATGCCCGAGGTCTTCGCGGTGTCGAGCAGCGCCGCCTTCATGTCGCGCAGGCCCACGGCGCGGCGGAACACCGCGAGCACGGTGACCAGGAACACGCCGACCGCGGCCGCGGGCGTGGGATTAAAGAGGCCGAAGTAGATGCCGCCGATCACCGCACCGAAGATCGCCAGCACCGGCGCGACGCCGATGGTGGCGGCGATGAACTCCGCGCGCGGCACGCGATCCCCCGGCGGCCCGGCTTCGGGCCGCACGCGCACGTAGATCGCGATCGTGGCGAGGAACATCGCCACCGCGATCAGTCCCGGCACGAACGCGGCGATGAACATCTGCACGATGCTCGCCTCGACGACGATGGCGTAGACCACCAGCACCACCGAGGGCGGTATCAGGATGCCGAGCACGCCGCCGGCGGCAAGCGTGCCGGTGGCGAGCGCCGGGCTGTAGCGGTAGCGGCGCAGCTCGGGCAGGGCCACCTGTCCCATGGTCGACGCGGTGGCGAGGGACGAGCCGCAGACCGCGCCGAAGCCGGCACAGGCGGCGATCGCCGACATCGCCACGCCGCCGCGCATCCAGCCCAGCCACGCATTGGCGGCGCGGAAAAGGTCGCGCGACAGGCCCGCGCGCGAGGCAAGGTTCCCCATCAGCACGAACATCGGCAGCACCGACAGGTCGTAGATGGAGAACTGCGAGTATGCGAGGGTCTTCAGCTGAGACAGCAGGATCGCCGGACCGCTCAGCACCGCGATGCCGATGGCGCCGACCGCGATCATCGCGTGCGCGATCGGCACGCGGACCGCAATCAGCAGGATCAGGGCGGCGAGCCCGGCAAGACCGGTGAGGAAATGCGGATCCAACGCGGTACGCCGCTCAGCCGCGCGTGAGCGCGCGCCAGTCGCTCTTCAGCACGATCAGGCAGGCGATGAGCAGCAGCGATAGCGACGCGAACGCCGGGATGTACGCCCACCAGATCGGAATCTTGAGTATCGCGGTGGTCTCGACGAACTCGCGGTAGTCGAGCAGCCCCGCCCAGGTACGCCAGGCCAGCAGCGCGGCGATCGCGGTCGCCAGCAGCCCGGCGAAGAGGCGGAACGCAGCCAGCAGGCGCGGCCCGGCGCGCGACGTGAACAGGTCCGCCTTGACGTTCGCATCTGTGAGCTGGCAGTAGGGCAGGAAGGCGAACACGCCAGTGGCGACCAGCAGCTCGGTGAGCTCGAAATCTCCCGGCATAGGCTTGCCGAACACCCAGCCGGTGAACGCGCTCCAGGTGGTCATCGCCGAGATGCCCAGAAGCACGATCCCGCCCGCAACCGCCCACCACTCGATGAAGCGGTGCACGGGGCCTCCCGGCCCCCCGTGCACGGGTCCTCCCGGCCCCGTTTGAGCCGTGTCGGGCGACTCGCCCACGCGCTACTTCGAGTACTTGGCGATCAGCGCGCGCGCCTTGGTCACCAGCGCGGTGCCGTCGATGCCCTTGGACTTCACCTCGTCGATCCAGCGCTGCACCACCGGCTCGAGCTTCTGCTTGAAGAGATTCAACTCCGCGTCGGTGAGCTGGATGTGCTTGTTGCCCGACTTGACCGCCAGGCCGATGCCGCCGGCCTCGGAATCGGTCCACACCTTGCCCACCTGGCGCCAGCGCGCTTCGCCGTTGTTTACCGTGAACGCCTTCTTCACGTCGGGCGGCAGCTTCGCCCAGGTCTTCTTGTTCATCGACACCTGGAAGGTCGTGGTGCCGAAACGCTCGCGGTTGGGACCCTCGACCTGGACCTTGGTGACGTCCTGCAGCTTCAGCGGCGGGATGATTTCCCACGGGATCAGCGCACCGTCCACGACCTTCTTCGACAGCGCCTGCGGCAGCGCCGGCACCGGCATCGCGGCGGGCGCGGCGCCCAGCGCCTCGATGATCCATGCGCCGGTGCGGGTCGGGATGCGCATTTTCAGGCCCTTCAGGTCGTCCGGCTTGCGCACTTCCTTTTCCGCCATCTGGATGCCCTGGCCGGCGTGCACGTGCAGGAACATCACCTGCACGTCCTTGAAGTCCTGGGCGATGTCACCCGACAGGAACATGTCGCGCATTGCCATGTTGGTGGCGACGACGTTGTTGGTGTGGATGAAAGGCAGCTCGAACACTTCGGAGCGGGGAAACAGGTTCGGCGTGTAGCCGTTCACCGTCCAGATGATGTCGACGACGCCGTCGCGCACCTGGTTGATCAGCTCTGGCGGCTTGCCGCCAAGCGCCATCGCCGGGTAGAGCTCGATCTTGACCTTGCCGCCGGAGGCCTTCTCGACGTCCTGCGCCCAGGGAGCGAGCATCGACTTGTGCGCAGGTGCCACCGCGGGCAGCAGGTGGTGCAGCTTCAGCTTGATCTGCGCGTGCGCGGCACCCGCGAACAGCGCCATGCCGACCGCGCCGGCAAGGGCACGCGCAGCGAATTGGATATTCATCATCTCGTTCTCCTCCGTCTCGATGTAAAGAAAGCCCCTCGGCGATCATACTACCGATGCTATCGAGGGCCGAACAGCGCCCGCCCGCGCCACAACCACGCCAGCGCGGCCGCCAGCACCAGCCACAGCACGGCGATGGCGGCGAAGTAGCCCTCCGGTGCGTAGCCGGTGGCGCTCGGCGGCCACAGGCCCAGCACGACGCCGAAGCCCCACTGGCCGATGAACATGGCACTGAAGCCGCCCATGTTCAGCAGCGTGTTGACGCGCCCCGCCATTTCCACCGGAAAGCGCCGCATGGCGATGGTGTGCGCCAGCGTCGCGCCAGCGCCGAAGAAAATCAGCAGCGCCCAGTACACCGGCGCGCCGGTGGTCACGCCCAGCGCGATCGGCGTAAGCGCGGCGAGCGTGCCGGCCATCATCGCGGCGAGCACCGGCACCTCCGAGCGGCCGCGCCGTGCCACGCGGTCGCCAAGCGGGCCGGAAACCAGGTAGCCGGCCATCATGGCGAACGCGAGCATCGCCAGCAGCCACGCCACGCCCGAAGCGCTGTAGCCCGCAATGTCGCGCAGCCACATCGCCATCCACAGGTTGAGCAGCGTGTACACCGCGAACTGGTTGGCGGCGATCGCCGCGGCGGCACGGCGAAAACCCGGATCGCGCGCGATCATCGCCAGCCCGGCGAGCTGCGCCGACATCGATGCCGGCTTCGCCGCGGCGGTGCGCTCGGGCACCCACAGCGCGAACACCGCCGACAGCATCACCGAGCCGGCCGCGAGCGCGAGGAATATGTCGCGCCAGGACATCGCGCGCAGGGCGTACTCGAGCGGAAACGACGTCGCCAGCATGCCGATGCCGCCGACCGAGAACGCCAGCGCCAGCAGCAGGCCGAGGCGCTCGCGCGGGTACCACAGGGAGAACGCCTGCATGGTGCCCATCATCGCGGCGGAAACGCCGATGCCGGCAAGCACGCGGCCGGCGAGCAGCCCCTCGAAGCCCGATGCCTTCGCGAATACCAGCGCACCGACGCCGGCCAGCGCAAGGAGCGTGCCGTCGACGCGCCGCGGCCCGTAGCGATCCAGCGCCATGCCCAGCGGCAACTGCATCAGCACGAAGCTGGCGAAGTACGCGCCGGTGAGCAGGCCGAGCTGGGCCGCGCTCAGCCCGAACTCCTCGACCAGCCGCGGTCCCAGCACCGCGTTGATCGAGCGATAGATGTACGAAAGGAGGTAGCCCGCGAGGAACGGCAGGGCTACGCGCAGCGCGATCCGGTCCAGCGTCAGTTCTTCGGTGCTTCGAGGCCGCCGAGGTAGAAGCGGTTCCAGGTCGGCCCGATGATGATTTCGTTCACGCAGGTGCGCGCCGGCATCTGCGCGAGGAACAGGATCGCGCGCCCGAGGTCCTCCGGCTGCGCCATGCGCGCGCGCTCCTCTGCCGAGGGCGGCACCGGGCGCTTCTCCATGATCGGCGTGGCGACTTCGCCGGGCAGCACCGACGTGGCGCGGATGCCGTTCATGCATTCCTCGATGTTGATCGACTCGGTGACTGCGATCACCGCCCGCTTGGTGGCGTTGTAGGCGGGGCCGGTGAGTACGCTCGCGTAGCGCCCGGCCCACGACGACACGTTGATGATCAGTCCGTCCTTGCGCGCGCGCATGCCGGGGATCACCGCGTGGCAGCAGTAGAACAGGCCATTGAGGTTGATGCGGACCACTTCGTCCCAGCCTTCCAGCGTCATCGCGCGCAAGCTGCGCTTGGCAAGGTTGGTGCCGGCACTGTTCACCAGGATGTCGATGCGGCCGTGGCGCTGCTCGATGTCGGCGGCGCATTTCGCCACCGCGTCGCGGTCGGACACGTCGAGCAGCACCGCCTCGGCGCTACCCGCCTGCTTCAGCCCGGCGAGCGCGGCGGCGTTCGATTTCGCGTTGCGCCCGGCGATCACCACGTGTGCCCCCGCCTTCGCCAGTTCGGTCGCGCCGGCGAGGCCGATGCCCGAGGCGCCGCCGGTGATCCAGGCTACCTTGCCTTTCATCGCCCTCTCCCCCTGAGATAATGGCCCATTATAGGGATCGGGAAGCGGGCAACAGCATGCGGACAGGCCCCCTGCGCATCGGCGTTTCGGCGCGCACGCAGTACGGCGACGCGGCCCAGAAGGGGTACCGCAGCAAGAACGTCTACTTCATCGAGCAGTCGTACGCGCAGTACATCCTCGCGCACGACGCCTTGCCCTTCCTCGTGCCGGATGTCGCCGGGCACCGCGACACCTCGCTCAGCCTCGCCGACTACGCGCGCGAGCTGGATGGCCTCATGCTGCAGGGCGGCACCGACGTCGCGCCCGCGAGCTACGGCGAGGAAGCGCTGCGGCCCGAGTGGGCGGGCGACGCGCCGCGCGACCGCTACGAACTCGAACTGGTGGCGCGCTTCATCGACGCGGGCAAGCCCGTGCTCGGCATCTGCCGCGGCCACCAGATCATCAACGTCGCGCTCGGCGGCACGCTGTACCAGGACCTGCTCGAACAGGTGCCCGGCGCGCTGCGGCACGCGGATCCCGCCCTCTACACCAGCAACTATCACGACGTAGACATAGAACCAGGCTCGGGGCTGGCGGCGCTGTATCCGGGTGCCGGGCGCGTCAGCGTCAACACCATGCACCACCAGGCGGTAAAAACGCCGGGCCGCGGTTTCGTCGTCGAGGCGCGCTCGAGCGCGGATGGTGTGATCGAGGCGATACGCTACACGGGTGGCCAGTACCTGGTCGGCGTGCAGTGGCACCCCGAGTTCCTCGACCACCGCGATGCGCGCCTGCTGGACGGCACGCCGCTGATGCGGGAATTCCTGCAGGCCGCGCGCGACGCGCGGCAGGCCTCAGCCTAGCTGGATCTTGCCGCCGCCCGGACCGCCCCCGCCCATCGGCGGCAGGCCGCCCTGCGGGATCACGATGGAGGAGGCCTGCTGGCGGCGCATCTCCTGCAGCTCGCGCATGGTGCGCTCGATCGCGGCCTTGGCCGCGGCGCCGAACTTCTTCGCCGCGTCCTCTAGCGTATCGGCGTCGATCTGGAAGTTGATCGGCAGCGCGCCCACCGTGCTCATGACCTGCGTCTCGCCGACCCAGGAGACTTTGCGCGCGGCATCGGGCTTGCCGTTGCCGTCCACCGGCGTCATCTTGCGGATGGTGCCGACGCGGCGGTCGGTGTAGACCTCCTCCAGCCAGAGGTCGGCGGCGTTCATCTCGGGTTCGGTCATGCGGTCGTCGGGTCTGGAAGCCATGGCGCGATGTTCCGTGTCAAAGGGCCGTAACGATAGCAGTCCGATCCTGCCCAGTCCAACCGCGGTGCGCTATTGCGCGAGCCCCGGAAACAGGGCCTTCAGTCCCTCGGCCATCGTCTGCACCGCCATCGCCGCGAGCAGCAAGCCGAGTATTCGCGTGGCGACATTCAGCCCGGTGAGGCCGAGCCGGCGCTCGATGAGGTCGGCGCGGCGCAGCGTCGCCCAGGCGATGAGGCAGACGAAGGCAACGCAGCCGAGGATGACGAACTGGTGCATGAAGCCGCCCTGCTCCGCGGCGATGATGGTGGTGCTGATCGCGCCCGGCCCGGCGAGCAGCGGAAACGCCATGGGCACGATTCCCGACTGTGCGCCGGTTTCCATCTCGCGCGCCTCGCCCTCGGACTGGCGCACGCCGCCGGCCTGCGCGTTCAGCATCGCCAGCGCCATCAGCAGCAGCACCAGGCCGCCGCCGACGCGGAATGCGGCGAGGCTCGCACCGATCAGCTCGAGCAGCGCCTCGCCGACGAATACCGAGACGCCCAGCACCACCAATACGCTCACCGCAATCGTGCGCGCCAGAGCCTCGCGCTCGGGCTGCGTGCGCCGCGCCGTGAAGGCGAGGAAAAACGGCACTGCGAGGAAGGGGTCGACCACCGCGGTCAGCGTGACCGCGAAGCGCAGGTAGTCGTTCAGCGAGGCGAGCCCTTCCATGGCGGCATTCTACGCACCGGCGTGCACGTAGAATCCGATCTACATGCCGCGCCTGCTTGATCGCCTGAAATCCCGTCTGCGCAACGCCGCGGTGCCCACCGAACTGCATGTTGGGGAGTTGCGCATCGAGGTGCTGCGCAAGCCCATCCGCACGCTGACGCTGCGCGTGTATCCGCCGGATGGCTGCGTGCGCGTGTCGGCGCCCTGGCGCGCGAGCGACGAATCCATCCGCGGCATCGTCGCCGGCAAGCTGGCGTGGATCAGGCGGCATCGCGCGCGCATCGCCGCCGCGCCTCCTGCGTTGCCGCCCGAGCCGCTGACGCCCGCGCACCGCGCGGACCTGAAGCGCCGCATCCCGCCGCTGCGGAAGAAATGGGAAAGCGCGCTCGGCGTGCAGGCCGCGGCCTGGGGCGTGAAGCGCATGAAGACACGCTGGGGAAGCTGCAGCATCCACGCGCGCCGCATCTGGCTGAACCTGGAACTTGCGCGCTACCCCGAGGCGTGCCTCGATTACGTCGTCCTGCACGAGGTCGCGCATCTCATCGAGCGCGGCCATGGCGCGCGCTTCAAGGCGCTGCTGGGCATGCACATGCCCGACTGGAAGGCGCGACAGGCGCTGCTGCGCGGGCCTCCCGCCTAGGGCCGCCTGCGATACCTGCGCGCGGCCTCGGCGTGTGCGCGGGCGACCTTGTCGCGCAGGGCCTTCGGCGCCAGCACCTCGACATCCGCGCCATGGCGCATCAGGTCCATCACCAGTTCGCGATCGTCGCTGTAGGGGAACTCCAGCAGGTACGTGCCGTCGGGCTCGCTGCGGCCGCGCTGCTGCGGGTGCCAGGATTCGTCGGCAACCCAGCGCGCCGCGTGCGGCGAGAAGCGCAGCTTCGCCATCTGCGTGCCGCGGCCGCTGAAAATGCCGTAGCCCGCGGCAAGCGCGGCATCCAGATCCGCGTCCGGCACCGGCTTTGCGCGCTCCTCCAGCAGGCGCGCAGCGCGCAAGCCGTCCAGCGCGAAGCTGCGGACGTCCTCGCGCAGGTGGCACCACGCATCGAGGTACCAGTTGCCGCGGTAGTGCACCAGGCGCTGCGGCGAGATCGTCCGCTCGGTGGTCTGGCCGCTGCCGCGGCTCCAGTGGCGGATGTGCAGGCGCTTGCGCTTCAGCACCGCGGTCGCGGCGACTTCGAAATACGCCGTGTTCGTGCTGCGCGCGGCGATGCGCAGCACGCGGATGCGCCTGCCGATCTCGGCGAGCGGCACGTCCTCGCTGGCGAGCAACTGGCGCAGGCGATCGAGCAGCGGCTGCACGTGCCGCGTCAGCAGGCCCGGCTCGAGCCCCTTCAGCAACTGTTCCATCGTCAGCAGCGCGTAGGCTTCCGAGGCGCTGAACCAAAGCCCGGGCAGTTCGGCGCGCTGCGCGCCTCTGGCGGCGAAGCGGTAGCCGCCGGCGTCACGGTCCCACTCGATCGGCGCGCGGTGGCGGCTGCGCAGGTATTCGATGTCGCGCTTGAAGGTCGCGGGGGAAATCTCCAGCGCATCGAGGAACGCCTGGCGCGGCACCACGCCGCGCTCGCGGATCAGCTGCTCGTACTTGTAGAAACGTTCGGTGCGGTCCACGCGGCTGCGTGCCTAGCGCCCCGGCGGGCGATTGCGCCCCGAACTCATGCGGTTGTGGAACACCCACCACGCCGCCGCGAGCGCGACCGGGCCCGACAGCGTATCGAGCAGTTCGCCATCGACCCAGCGGAATTCGGCCGCGCAGACGAGGTACACGCCGGACATGAAGGCAGCCGCGGTGGCGCCGAGCGCCGGGGGCAGGAACTGCATGAGTTCCTTCCTGCGCAGCGCGCACCACACCTGCACGATGGCGATGAGGAGCGCCGCCGCGGCGATCGCGGCGCCGGCGAGGAATGCGACGATGCCGTAGAGCTTGATGAAGGCGGACGCTCCGTTCTGCCGGCGTTCGGCCCGGCGGCTTACTTTACACTGGCGCCCCATGACTGCAGCCGATCCTTTTTCCTGCCTGTTCTGCAAGCCGCAGCGCGAGATCCTCGCCGAGAATACCGGCGCGATCGCCGTGCTTGACACCTATCCGGTATCGCCCGGACACGCGCTGGTGGTGCCGCGCCGGCACGCGGTGACGATCTGGGACCTCACCGAGGACGAGTTCGACGACTGCTTTCGCCTGGTGCGCACGCTGAAGCCCTTGCTCGAAGCGCGCTACTCGCCGGACGGATTCAACGTCGGCGTCAATTGCGGCGAAGCGGCCGGCCAGTCGGTATGGCACGCGCACATCCACGTCATCCCGCGCTACAAGGGCGACACGCCGAACCCGCGCGGCGGCGTGCGCCATGTCATCCCGCTGAAGGCCCACTACCCGCGGCGACCGCACGCGAAAGCATGATCGCGCAGCAGACTTTCTCGCTGCGCACGCGCGGCCGCGGCACCACCGACATCACCGCCGAGGTCGCGCGCATCGTGCGCGCGAGCGGCATCGCCACGGGCCTCGCCAACGTGTTCCTGCAGCACACCAGCGCGTCGCTGCTGCTCACCGAGAACGCCGATGCCGACGTGCGCCGCGACCTGGAGACGATCATCGCGCGCCTCGCGCCTGACGGCGACCCGGCCTACGTGCACGACACCGAAGGCCCGGACGACATGGCCGCGCACGCGCGCGCGGTGCTGACCAGCAGCGCGCTGCAGCTCCCGGTGTCCGGCGGCGCCCTCGCGCTCGGCACCTGGCAGGGCATCTACCTGTGGGAGCACCGCCACGCGCCGCATCACAGGAGCGTGGTGGTCACGGTGATGGGAGAGCCCGGGCGCGGAATAAGCCCGCCCGCCGCGCGTTAGCCGCTTACCGGGGGTACGATCCCTGGCCCAACCCAAGGAGAGGAACCATGAAACGCACCGCACTTGCCGCTGTCCTGGCGTTCGCCTGCAGCACCGCCTTTGCCTTCCACTGCCCGGCCGACATGAAGAAAATCGACGCCGCGCTGGCGAAGAACCCGAAGCTGTCCGCGGCACAGATGGCCGAGGTGAAGAAGCACCGCGCCGAAGGCGAAAAGCTGCACAAGGAAGGCAAGCACCAGGCATCGGTCGACACGCTCGCCAAGGCGATGGGCATCCTCGGCGTCAAGTAGCCTGCCGCATTGCAGCGCCACACGCGGCTATCAGCATTTCCGCGCTGATAGCCGCGGCTCGCCGGTGCGCACCCAGTACTCCAGCCACTTGCGGTCGGCTGCGGCGACGCGGCTCATGCGCTCCTTCAGTTCCGCCATCGCGCGGTCTGCACGTGCCCATTCGCGCTGCGTGCACGCCGCTGCCATGATGCCGGCCGCGCTGTAGGCGAGCCGGCGGTTGCGATCCCGCTCGTCGATGTCGAGTTCGGCGACCGTGTCGTAGGCGCGCTGGTAGGCCTGCAGCGCATCGGCATAGCGGCGCTGTTCCCACAGCGCCCAGCCGAGCCCGCGCAGCACGCTCTCGCGGTCGCAGCCGCGCACCAGCCTCCCTCCTTGGGCACGCACCGCGTCGTGCGGGTACTTTTCGAGGATCGCGAGCGCGCTGCGCAGCGCGGTTTCGGCCTCGGCATGCCGGCGATGGCCGGTGTGAATGTCGGCGATGCGTTCGTGCATGACCGCGGCCAGCGGGTGGTCCGCGCCGCGGGTTCGCTGGATGATAGCGAGCGCCTCGCCGTAGCTGTGCAGCGCATCCCTGGGGCGCTGCTCGAGCTTTGCCTGGGCGCCGAGCCTGAAATGCGCCTGCCAGTCATCGGGCACGGGCGACGGCTCGGATCGCCTCCCCACCGGCGCTGGCTGCGTGCCAACCGCCTGCTGCTTCTGCGCGCGTGGGGTGCCCGCAGTGCGCTGCCCGGCGGCGGGATCCGCATCGCCAATTCCCAGGTGCGCGCGGATCAAGGGCCACTCCAGGAATGCGATGCCAAGCAGCGCGACGAATAGCATGCCTGCGGCCGACACAGGCGCTTGCTTCCGCGGCTGCGCTGCTCCAGCCTCCCTCCCGGGTAGCTCCGGGTACGCACCGCTTGATGAATGGGTGGCGACCGGGGCATCGAGCATGCCCTGGCTCGCGCGCGGGACGTCCACGCCCGCGACCCGGCGCACCGGAATGCCGAAAGTCTCCTGCAGGTCGATACCCTCCACGTCGGCGGAAAGCTGCAGGTACCAGCGCACGTAAACGCGGTCTGCGGTAGCCCGCGTCCACCGGAGGGTACCGGAGTAGCCATCGCTGGGCGGCGCTCCCGGCGGCACGGCGATACGGAACGCGAGCAGCGTGCCGTTCGGCGCCGGGCTTGCACGCGCCTCGACCGCCTTCCTGAACAGCGTGCGCTCATAGCTGTTGTTCTTGCGCAGCACGCCGCCGCGCATGCCATGCTCGGTGCAGGTCAGCGTGCAATGGAAACGGTTGCTGGCGTCGTACGGAAGCGGGACAAGCAGCGACCCTGCGACCACGCCACCCGCCTCGCCCGGGTACGGATCGAGCTCCAGTGCGATGCCGCGATAGCGCTGCCAGCGCAGCGTCGACAGGACCGCGTACCAGACGATGCCGGCACCAACGACTGCGAATACCCCTGCAGCAATCCAGGCAAGCGTATCCCTGCCCGGAACCGGCCGGAAATCCGCCAACTGCACTGCCAGGATCGCGTTCCAGATCATGGCGATCAGCCAGTTGGCGAGAGGGAAGCTGCGGCTGCTGCCGCGGATCGGCCGCTTCGTCCCCCAATCGGGCTTCGGTGTCGGCATCGCAACCCTCCCGTGTCGCGGCGCGCCGTGCGATGCGGCGAGGTTACACCGCTTCCCGGGTCCCCCTCAGAGCTTGACGGCGACGATGCCGGCGAGCACCACCGCGGCGCCGGCGAGGCGCGATCGTACGCGGCCCTCGCCGAGCAGCCAGGCGCCGATCAGCGCCGCGAACACCACCGAAACTTCACGCAGCGCTGCCACCGCCGCCACCGGCGCGCGCGCCATCGCCCAGATGACGACGCCATAGGCCCCCACCGTGCAGATGCCGCCCGCCAGCGCGCGCAGCCAGTTGCGCACGAGATAGTCGGACAAGGCACGGCCGCGCAGCACCAGCACCACGAGCGCGAATGGCAGGTGGATGAACACGAACATCCATGCCACGTAGCCCGCGGGACTGCCCGACAGGCGCACGCCGCGGCCGTCGGCGAGCGTGTAGCTGGCGATGATCACCGCGTTGGCGAGCGCCCACGCGGTGGCGGTGCGCGGATGCGCGGCCCCGGCGACGAAGGCAAGCGACACCACGCCGCCGCAGATCAGCGCGATGCCCAGCCACGTGATCGGCTGCAGCGCCTCGCCCAGCCACAGCCAGGATGCCAGCGCGACCAGCACCGGCGCGACGCCGCGCATGATCGGGTAGCCGCGCGACAGGTCGCCGGCGCGGTACGCGCCGACGATGGAGAAGAAATAGCCCACGTGCACCACGGTGGACACCGCGAGCCAGGGCCAGGCGGCGGGCGCCGGCGCCGTGACTACCGGCAGGAACGGCGCCGTGACCGCGACGGCGCCGACGCACACCAGCGCGGTGTCGAGCTGCTTGTCGGCGCTCGACTTGATCATCGCGTTCCAGGCGGCGTGCAGCAGCGCGCCGCCCAGCACGGCGACGGTCAGGCCGAAAGTGAGTTCCATTGCCGGCAGGCGGTCACGGAGAGCCAATATAACCGCCCGAACAAAGGACCGCGGCCGGCGTAGAATCCCCGATAGGTGTCAATACAGACGGAGGCCGAACATGAGCGCACAGCCGAAGGATCACGCGAAGGACCACGGACCGGTATACCGCCACGTCGATGACATGGAGTGGGAGACGCTGCGCTTCCCGGGCCAGTCGAGCAAGATGGTGTTCCACCCGCAGCCCGGCGACCCGACGCAGCCCAATTCAGGCTTCGTGCGCTACGAGCCGGGTGCCTTCCATCCGCGCCACCGGCACGATTTCGCGCAGGTCTGGTACGTGCTCGAGGGCACGTTCAGGATCGGCGAGCGCACCTGCGGCCCGGGCACCGTGGTGTTCCACGCTGACCCGCACTTCGAGGAGGACCTCTCCACCGACACCGGCGGGCTGATGTTCTTCGTGCAGTACACCGGCCCGCGCACCGGCAAGGGCCCGATCTACGACGGGCGCTTCAACATGGAAAAGCGCAAGGACCTCGCCGAGGAAAACCTCGAGGTCTGAGGGCGTTTCTAGCGCTGCGCGTACTGCTTCGCGCCGAACAGGTTCTCGCGTTCCTTGTCGGTCTGCGGGCCGGTGCGGCGGCGGTCGGCGAGCACCTGCAGCGCGCGCTGCACCGCAGGGCGCTCGAGGATCCTGTCGCGCCACTTCTTCAGCCGCGGGTACTTTTCCACCTCCACGCCCTGGCGCTCGGGGAACCGCAGCCACGGCACGATCGCCATGTCGGCGATGGTGTACTCGGCGCAGGCGATGTACTTCGATTCCCCCAGCCGGCGATCGATGACGCCGTACAGCCGGTTCGCCTCGTTGCTGTAGCGGTTCATCGCGTAGGGCAGTTTCTCCGGCGCGTAGCCGAGGAAATGGTGCGCCTGCCCCAGCATCGGGCCGACGCCGCCCATCTGGAACATCAGCCACTGCAGCGTGGACCACTTGTCGCGCAGGTCCTCGGGCAGGAAGCGGCCGGTCTTCGATGCGAGGTAAATGAGGATCGCGCCGGACTCGAATACCGAAATGGGCTTTCCGCCGGGTCCGTCGGGGTCGACCATCGCCGGCATCTTGTTGTTCGGCGAGATCCTCAGGAACTCCGGCCTGAACTGGTCGCCGGCGCCGATGTCCACCGCATGCACCTTGTAGGGCGTGCCGGTCTCCTCGAGCATGATGTGGACCTTGTGTCCGTTCGGCGTGGGCCAGGTGTACAGATCGATCATGGTGCGCTTCCTCCGGATGAATCATCGGATTATGCCCGCAGGCGGGATTGCCCCGCACGGGTTGACACCGCCGCGAATCGTGGCCGATGATGCGCGGACTGTCGTTCAATCTGCCCGCCGATCCCCCCGGACCCCAGGAGACCCGCATGACCACGAGCAAGACCGCTGTTGCCGCTGCCGCCACCGCCCTGTCGCTCGCCCTCTCTGCCGGCGCCGCCCAGGCACAGATGAAGTGGGACATGCCCACGCCGTACCCGGACAGCAACTTCCACACCAAGAACATCCGCCAGTTCGTCGCCGACATCGCCAAGGGCACCGGCGGCAAGCTGCAGATCACGGTCCACCCGGCGAACTCGCTGATCAAGCACCCGGAGATCAAGCGCGCGGTGCAGACCGGGCAGGTGCCCATCGCCGAGGTGCTGACGTCGATCCTGTCGAACGAGGCCGCGGTGTACGCCTTCGATTCCAACCCCTTCCTCGCGCCGACCAGCGCGCAGCAGAAGAAACTGTGGGCGGCGGCGAAGCCGCACATCTCCAAGCGCCTGGGTGCGCAGGGCATCGAGATCCTGTATACGGTGGCCTGGCCGCCGTCGGCGATCCACACCAAGAAGGAGATCAATTCGCTCGCCGACTTCAAGGGCGTGAAGATGCGCACCTACAGCGCCATCACCTCGCGCTTCGCCGAGCTGATCGGCTCGACGCCGACGCTGGTCAACGCACCGGAAGTTGCGCAGGCCTTCAAGACCGGCATCATCGACGCGCAGATCAACTCCCCGGCCGGCGGCGTGGACACGCAGACCTACGACTTCACCACGCACCTGTACGACGCCGGCGTGATCGCGCCGCAGAACATGGTGATCGTCAACAAGGCCGCATGGGCGAAGCTCGATGCGGCAACGCAGAAGGCGATCAAGGCCGCGGCCGCCGCCGCGGAGAAGCGCGGCTGGGACGTGCGCGAGAAGGAGAACGCGCAGAACCTGAATACGCTCGCGTCCAAGGGCGTCAAGATCGTCAAGCCGAGCGCGAAGCTCGCCGCCGAGTTCGCCGCGGTCGGCAAGAAGATGACCGCCGAGTGGGCCGCGAAGGCCGGCGCCGAGGGCGACGCCATCCTCAAGGCCTACAACAAGTAAGCCACCAGCAAGCGGAGGCATGCGCGCCGCACTGAACGCGATCTACCGACTATCCGGCCTCGCGGCCGGATTTTTTTTGGTGGCGATCGCGGTGCTGTCATTGATGCAGATCGGCGCGCGCCTGGTCGGCTTCGCCGCGCATTCGTTCGACGAATTCGCGGGCTACTGCATGGCGGCGTCGACCTTCCTCGGCCTGTGCTGGGCGCTGCGGGCAAACGAACACATCCGCCTGAGCCTGCTGATCTCGCGCACCAAGGGCGGCGTGCGCCGCGGCTTCGAAGTCGCCAGCCTGCTTGCCGCGACCGGCATCATCGGCTTCTTCGCCTGGTCGGTCATCGACATGACGTGGACCTCGTTCGAGCTGAACGAGCCCTCGCAGGGCCTGGTGCCGATCCCGATCTGGATTCCCCAGTCCGGCATGGCACTGGGACTGGCGACCCTGTTCATCGCCTTCCTTGACGACCTCGTGGTGACGGTGTCAGGCGGCACGCCCTCGTACGACCGCGTGAAGGCGCCGGACGCGGACGCGCCGGTGCACGAGCGCTGATGGAGCTCTGGGCCGTCTCGCTGGTGCTGATGGCGGTGCTCGCGGTGTCGCTCGCCGGCGGCCTGTGGATCGCGCTGACGCTGCTCGGCGTCGCGCTGGTGGCGATGACCTTCTTCACCAACTCGCCGCCCGGCCTGCTGATGGCGACCACCGTGTGGGGATCGAGCGCGAGCTGGGCACTCACCCCGTTGCCGCTGTTCATCTGGATGGGCGAGATCCTGTTCCGCACGCGGGTGTCGGAGGACATGTTCCGCGGCCTCGCGCCCTGGGTCGAGCCGCTGCCCGGGCGCCTGATGCACACCAACGTCGCCGGCTGCGGCATTTTCGCCGCGATCTCGGGCTCGTCCGCCGCCACCGCCGCCGCGATCGGCCGCATCACCATCCCGGAACTGAAGAAGCGCGGCTACGACGAGCGCCTCGCCATCGGATCGCTCGCAGGTGCCGGCACGCTCGGCCTGCTGATCCCGCCTTCGATCATGATGATCGTCTACGGTGTGGCGGCCGACGTGTCGGTGGCGCGCCTGTTCGTCGCCGGCGTGCTGCCCGGCGCCCTGCTGTTGCTCCTGTTCTCGGGCTACATCGCCATCTGGTCGATGCTGAACCCGAAGCGCACGCCGGCGCGCGAGCTGCTGACGAGCTTCGCCGACAAGCTCTGGGCGGCGCGGCTGCTGATCCCGACGCTGCTGCTGATCCTCGGCGTCATCGGCTCGATCTACGCCGGCATCGCGACGCCGACCGAAGCCGCGGTGCTCGGCGTCGTCGGCTCGCTCGCGATTTCGCTGGTCAGCCGCACGCTCACGTGGAAGAACTTCAGCGCCAGCGTCATGGGCGCGATGAAGACCTCCTGCATGATCGCGTTCATCCTCACCGGCGCCTCGTTCCTGACCGTGGCGATGGGCTTCACCGGCATCCCGCGCGAGATGGCGGCATGGATCGGCGAGCAGGGTTTCCAGCCCTGGCAGCTGATCCTGGTGCTCACGGTGCTCTTCATCATCCTCGGCTGCTTTCTCGATGGCATCTCGATGATCGTGCTCACCGCCTCGGTCATCCTGCCTTCGGTAAAGGCCGCGGGGATCGACCTCATGTGGTTCGGCATCTACATCGTGCTGGTGGTGGAGATGGCGCAGATCACGCCGCCGGTGGGCTTCAACCTGTTCGTGCTGCAGGGGCTGACCGGCAAGGACATGTTCTACGTCGCGCGCGCGGCGTTCCCGTTCTTCCTCCTGATGGCGCTGGCGGTCGTGCTGCTCTGGGTGTTCCCCGAGATCGTCACCTTCCTGCCGAGTAAAATGTTCAAGCTCGGCTGAACACGGATCACGTACACATGACCCATATCGAGAACGACATCCTCATCATCGGCGCAGGCGGCGCAGGCATGTACGCGGCGCTCGCCGCGGCGCGCGACGGCGCCAGCGTCACGCTGGTGGACCGCGCGCTGATCGGCCGCGGCGGCGCCACCGTGATGGCGCAGATGACCGTCGCCGCGGCGATGGGTGACGAATGCCCGGACAGCTGGGAGCATCACCTCGCCGACACGCTCGCCGCGGGGCGCGGCCTGTGCGACCCGGCGCTGTCGCAACTGCTGTGCGAGCAGGGCCCGCACCGCATTCGCGAGATGGATGCCTGGAAAGCCGGCTGGGCACGCAGGGATGGCGGCAAGACCGGGCCGTTGAAGCAGGTGATGGCGCCGGGACATGACCGCCCGCGCTGCGTGTACGTGGATTTCCTCAACACCGGGCCGGCGGTATCGAAGACCCTGCGCACGCAACTGAACCGGCTTGCCGCGGTTCGCAGGCTGGGCGATGTCATGGTGACCGACATCGTGGTACGCGACGGCGAGGCGGTGGGCGCGGCGGGATTCCACCTCGCCACCGGCGCGCCGGTGACGCTGGCAGCCAGGGCGGTGATCATCGCCACCGGCGGCCTGACGCGGCTGTACCGGCGCAATTCTGCGTCGGTCAACATGTCCGGCGACGGCTACGCGCTCGCGCTGCGCGCCGGCGCCGAACTCGTCGACATGGAGTTCGTGCAGTTCTTTCCGATCGGACACCTCGCGCCGCGGCTGATCGGCATGGACCCGATCATGTGGGATCCGTTCCGCTACAAGCTCGGCGGACGACTCACCAATGCGAAGGGCGAGGAACTGGGCGATCGCTACGGCAATACCGAATCCGGCAAGTACGTGCTGACGCGGGACATCGCCACCTGGGCGATCACCAAGGAAGTCGAGGCCGGGCGCGGCAGCCCCTCGGGCGGCGCGTGGCTGTCGTTCCGGCACCTGCCGGAAGCGGAGCTGCGCCGCGCCTTCGGGCCGGTGATCGACCGGCTGAAGAAGAACGGAATCGATCTGACGAAGCAGGACGTCGAGGTGGCACCGATCGCGCACTACCACATGGGCGGCGTGCGCGTGAACGAGCGCATGGAAACGCGTGTGCCCAACCTTTACTGCTCGGGCGAGGCGGTGGGCGGCGCGAACGGCGCCAACCGGCTGTCCGGAAACGCCATCACCGAGGCGCTGGTGTTCGGCGAGCGCGCCGGCGCGAGCGCCGCGGCGTTGTCCAGGCGCCGCACCGGCACAGGCTGGAGCGATGCCGCGGCCGCGCCCGCGCTGGAGCGCCTGCGCGCGGCGGCAAGGCCGCGCATCAATACCGCGGCGATGGTGGTGGCGCTGCAGGACACCATGGCCGACGATGTCGGGCCGTTCCGCACCGCGGAGAAGCTGCAGCGCGCACTTGCCACGATCGACGGCATGACGCGCGAACTCGGCGACCTGCCGCCCGCCGCGGACCCGCACTACAGCATGGAGCGGCTCGACTGGTTCGACCTGCGCAACATGCTGCTGGTGGCGAAGATCGTCGCCAGGACCGCGCTGGCGCGGCGCGAGAGCCGAGGCGCGCACCAGCGCGAGGATTTCCCCGGCATGCTTCCCGAATGGCAACTCAACCAGGTGGTATCGATGCAGGGCGACACGATCAATCTGACGCAACTGCCGGTGCCGGGCGCGGCGCCCAGGGTGGCGGCATGAAGCCGACCGCGAAACTGCATGTGCAGCGTGGCATCGCCGGGGCGCCTGCGCGCGTCGACGTATTCGAGGTGCCGTTCGAGCCCGGCCAGTCGGTGCTGGACGGCCTGCGCTGGATCCGCGCCAACAGCGAGCCCGGCCTCGCGTTCCGCTACTCGTGCATCAACGCGAACGCGTGCAAGGAATGCATGATGGAGATCGACGGCAAGGTGCTGTACGCGTGCACCGCGCGCCTGGTCGAGGGCGACATGCACCTGGCGCCGCTCGCCAACAAGGACCTGGTGCGCGACCTCGTCTCCGAGATCGCGCCGCCCGACGAACGCCTGGAGCGCGAAGAAGGCTAGGCGGGATTCGCTCCCGTCGCCCCTTCAGGCCAGCTTCACCAGCTGCTTGCCGAAGTTCTGCCCCTTCAGGAGGCCGATCAGCCCCTGCGGCGCGTTCTCGATGCCCTCGATCACCGACTCGCGGTACTTCAGCCTGCCGTTGGCGAGCATGCCGGCAAGCTCCTTGATGCCTTCCGGGTAGCGCTTCTGCCAGTCGAACACGATCATGCCCTGCATGCGGATGCGGTTGACCAGGATCGAGCGGTAACTGCGGATCGCGTAGGGCTCGGTGGCGTTGTAGTCCGATATGAGGCCGCAGACGATGATGCGCGAGAACGGGTTCATCAGCCGCAGCACGGTGTCCAGCACCTCGCCGCCGACGTTCTCGAAGTTGACGTCGATGCCCTTGGCGCAGGCTTCCCGCAGGTCGCGGTGCAGGTTGCCGGCCTTGTAGTCGACGCAGGCATCGAAACCGAGCTCGTTGACGACGTAGTCGCACTTGGCCCTGCCGCCGGCGATGCCGACCGCGCGCGCCCCCCAGGCTTTCGCGAGCTGCCCCACGACGCTGCCGACCGCGCCTGACGCCGCCGACACGACGACGGTTTCATCCGGCTTCGGCGCGCCGATTTCCCTGAGGCCAAAGTAGGCGGTGAGTCCGGGCATGCCGAGGCAGCCGAGGTAGTACGACAGCGGTACTCGCGTGCCGTCGACCTTGACGAGTTCCTCGCCCTTCGCGCAGCCGTAGAGCTGCCAGCCAAGGCCGGTGAGCACCTTGTCGCCGCGCGCAAAGCCCGGGTGCTTCGAATCCACCACTTCGCCCACGGTCTGGCCGGTCATCACCTCGCCGACCTCGACGCCCTTCACGTAGCTCTTCTGCTGGCTCATGCGGCCGCGCATGTACGGGTCCAGCGACAGCCACAGGTTCTTCACCAGCACCTGGCCGTCGGCGGGTTGGCCGACAGGTGTCGCTTCCAGGCGGAAATTCTCCGGCGTCACCCAACCTTCGGGATGGCTCGCCAGCACGATGCGCTTGTTCTCCATGCGATGTCCTTTCTCAGTCGAGTTGCAGGCGGCGGCGCGCCGCCGTGTACTCGGCCGCGAGCTGCGTCACCACGTCCGCAACCGGCATGATGCGATCGATGCGGCCCACGCCCTGGCCGGCGCTCCAGATGTCGCGCCAGACCTTCTTCTCGGCACCGCCCGCGCTGCCGAAGTTCATTTTCGCCGGGTCGGACTTCGGCAGGTTCTGCGGATCGTAGCCTGCGGCGATGACGCTGTGCTTCAGGTAATTGCCGTGCACACCGGAAAAGAGGTCGGTGTAGACGATGTCCGCGGCTGCCGCCTTGAGGATTTCTTCCTTGTAGCGGTCGGGAACGCTCGCCTCCGGCGTGGCGAGGAAGCGCGTGCCGATGTACGCCAGGTCTGCGCCCGCGGCCTGCGCCGCGAGAATGCCGTCGCCGGTGGCGATCGCGCCCGAGAGCAGGATCGGGCCGTCGAAGAAACGCCGCACCTCGCCCACCAGCGCGAACGGCGACAGCGTGCCCGCGTGCCCGCCGGCGCCTGCACACACCAGGATCAGGCCGTCCACGCCCGCCTCCAGCGCCTTCTCGGCATGGCGCACGCTGATGACGTCATGGAACACGATGCCGCCATAGCCGTGTACCGCGCCGACCACCTCGGTGGGCGCACGCAGGCTGGTGATGGTGATCGGCACCTTGTGCTTCACGCACACTTCAAGGTCGTGCTCGAGCCTGTCGTTCGACTTGTGCACGATCTGGTTCACCGCGAACGGCGCCGCATCGGCATCGCCGGCGAGCGCCGCCTCGATGTCGTTCAGCCAGCCATCGAGCGCCTCCTTCGGGCGCGCGTTCAGCGCCGGGAACGCGCCGACGATGCCGGCCTTGCACTGCGCGATCACCAGCGCCGGATTGCTGGCGATGAACATCGGCGCCGCCACCACCGGCAGCCTCAGGTTCTGCAGCAGCGGCGGCAGGGGCATGTCAGGAAAGGCTGTCGTTCTTTGCTGCGAGATCGCGCAGCAGCTGTGGCGGCGCGAAGCGCTCGCCGTACTTCTGCGCGAACGCATCCGCGCGCGCGACGAACTTCTTCACGCCGTACCAGTTGATGTACTGCAGCGCGCCGCCGGTCCAGGCCGGGAAGCCGATGCCGTAGATCGAGCCGACATTGGCGTCGTGGAAGCTCGTCAGCACGCCTTCCTCCAGGCAGCGTGCCGTTTCCACCGCCTGGCGCACCAGCAGGCGTTCCTTCAGTTCGTCGAAGTCGTACGTCACGCCGGGCTTGCCGAAGATCCGCGCCAATTCCGGCCAGAGGAACTTCCTGCCGCCTTCCGGGTACTCGTAGAAGCCGCCGCCGCCCGCGCGCCCCGGGCGCTTGAGTTCCTTCACCATGCGCACCAGCACGTCCTGCCCGGGATTGGGCTGCCAGGCCCGGCCTTCGGCGGCGAAGTCCGCCTTCGCCTGTTCCATCACCTGTACCGACAGCGTCAGCGAAGTCTGGTCTATCACCTCGAGCGGCCCCACCGGCATGCCGGCGAGCCGCCCGGCGTTCTCGATCACCGCTGCGGGTATGCCCTCGGCCAGCATGGCGCAGCCTTCCTGCACGAAGGTGCCGAAGGTCCGGCTGGTGAAGAAGCCGCGCGAGTCGTTGACGACGATCGGCGTCTTCGCAATCGCCAGCACATAGTCGTACGCCCGCGCCAGCGTCGCGGCCGAGGTCTTCGCGCCCTTGATGATCTCCACCAGCTGCATCCTGTCGACCGGCGAGAAGAAATGCAGGCCGATGAAGTTCTCCGGCTGCGCCGAAGCATCCGCGAGCCCGCTGATCGGCAGCGTCGAGGTGTTCGATGCGAACACGCCGCCGGATGCGAGCATGGGCTCGGCTTCGCGTGTCACCTGCGCCTTGAGGTCGCGCTTCTCGAACACCGCCTCGATGATGAGGTCGCAGCCCTGCAGCGACTTCGCCTCCGCGGCGGGCGTGATCAGCGCCAGCGTCTGCGCCGCCTTCGCCGCATCGCTGCGTCCCTGCTTCACGCGCTTCTCCAGCAGCTTCGCGCTGTAGGCCTTGCCCGCCTCGGCCTTGTCCTGCGACACGTCCTTCAGCACGCAGGGGATGCCGCGGCTGGCGTTGGCCCAGGCGATGCCGGCGCCCATCATGCCGGCGCCGAGGATGCCTACCTTTGCCGGCTTCCATTTCGGCACGTCCTTCGGCCGGGATGAACCCGAGCGGATCGCGGTCTGGCTGAAAAAGAGCGTAATGAGGTTCTTCGCCACGCCGCCGACCGCGAGCTTCGCCAGGTAGCGCGATTCGATCCTCAGCGCGGTGTCGAAATCCACGCTCGCGCCTTCGACCGCGCAGGCCATGATCGCCTCGGGTGCCGGGTACAGGCCGCGCGTCTTCTCCACCAGCATCGCCGGCGCGATCGCCAGCATCTGCGTCATCTGCGGACTGGACAGCGACGGGCCCGGCATGCGGTACTTGTCGTCATCCCAGGGCTGCGCCGGCGCCGGGTTGGCGGCGATCCATTCGCGCGCCATGCGGAATGCGTCCTCGCGCGTCGCCGCGAGGCCCTGCACCAGCCCCAGTTTCGCCGCTTCCTGCGGTCCGAAGGTCTTTCCTTCGACCAGGTACGGGAACGCGGCCTGCAGGCCGAGCAGGCGCACCATCTTCGTCACGCCGCCGGCGCCGGGCAGCAGGCCCAGCGTCACTTCGGGCAGGCCGAGCTTGATCCTCGCGTCTTCCAGGACGATGCGGCAATGCGCCGCCAGCGCCAGCTCCCAGCCGCCGCCCAGCGCCGCGCCTTCCAGCACCGCGACCACCGGCTTGCCGAGCTTCTCCAGCCGCCGGAAGTGCGTTTTCGCGGTCTCGACCCACTCGTATACCTGCTTGCCGTCCTCCGGCCGCCAGGAGAGCACGTCCTTCAATTCGGCGCCGGCGAAGAAGGTCTTCTTCGCCGAGCACAGGATGACGCCGGCGATCGCGTCCTTGTCCGCCACCAGCCGGTCCACCGCCTCGGCGAACGCCGCCTGCCACGCCGCGGTCATGGTGTTGACCGGCGCGCCGGGCGCGTCGAAGCTCAGGGTGACGATGCGGTCGTCGCCCTTTTCGTACCTGACCGGCATCTAGGTCCTTTCGATGATGGTGGCGATGCCCATGCCGCCGCCGACGCACAGCGTGGCAAGGCCGTAGCGCAGCTTGCGACGCTCCAGTTCGTCGATCAGCGTGCCGAGGATCATCGCGCCGGTGGCGCCCAGCGGGTGGCCCATGGCGATCGCGCCGCCGTTGACGTTCACCTTCTCCTCGGGCACGCCGAGCTCCTTCATGAACTTCATCGGCACCACCGAGAACGCCTCGTTGACTTCGAAGAGGTCGATCTGGTCCA
>JBFWRS010000010.1:0-98411 GCA_050248795.1 Burkholderiales bacterium
TTCGGCCTCGGTCAGGAAGCGCTCGATGTCGGCGAGGTTGCGCTCGAAATTCGCGGTGAGCCGGACCGTCGCAGGTTTCCTCGCCACCGGGCGCGCCGGTCGGCTTACGCGCTGCGGCGGCGTTTGATCGACTGAATTGCGCCTCGCGCATCCTTGACGCGGCCAGCGGCGACATCGTCGAGTCCCTTGCCCGCCTCATCGATCAACAGCAGGTGAATTCGTTCGCGCTCCAACTGGTGGTAATGGTCCAGACGCTTGGCGTCGATCAACGCCACATAGCTTTCGCCATTCTTGGTGATCACTTTCTCGGCCCCGGCCTTCACCTCTTCCGCCAGCTCCGAAAAGCTGGCACGGGCCTGCGAAAGTGGAATGACGTCCTTCGTGGAAATTCCCATCGCGTGCCTCCTGTGCCGCATAGGGCGGCGCGGTTACTGTACACAATCTTGTACATAGTACGCGCGCGTCAACGGAAACGGAAGCGCGGGCGGCACGTCCCACCATTCATTGCCTTGCCTCGAGTATGTGCTACAACCTGGTACATCTGTCAGTCTTGATAGTACAATCGCTCGATGGATACCACCGCCCTGACGCTGTTCGGACGCGCGCGCTACAAGGTGCTTGCCAGCCTCTGGGGGATGCCTGACGCTGGCGCCGTCCACCTGCGGGAGCTGGCGCGGCGGATCGGCCTCAGCCCGACTGCGACGCAGTACGAACTGCGCCTGCTGGTCGGTACCGGCCTGGTGCTGATGGTCGACGCTTCCGGCCGCACCCTGTATCGCGCCAACAGGAAGCACCTGATTGCGCCTGAACTCGAGGCGATGATCCGGAAAATGGACGCGAGCCGGGAAGTCGCCCCTATCGCCGACGATGCGTTCTGGGCCAGGAAGCGCACCACCCAGAAGAGGGACTACGCCTCCAAGGACCTCGCTCGGAAATCCGCGTTCCTCACGAACAGGAAGCTTGCGTCGGCGCTTTCGGCGGACCTGCACAAGGACGTGAGCTACGACTACCAGGGGTAAACCGGCAGCGGAGATCTCCGGCGACGATCTGCTGAAGGCGCTGCGGGTGTCGGAGGGCGCGGTGCTGGTCGGCGGCCAGGCGCTGGCCTTCTGGGTCGCGCGCTTCGGCATTCCGGTGAGCGACGGTCCCCGTGTCTACATCAGCGCAGACGCCGATTTTCTCGGCCTCGCAGCACACGTCGATCGCTTCTCGAAAGCCCTCGGCGGAAAAGCCGTCTATCCGCCGAAGCGCGGCCTCAGCGCCCTCGTCGGCGCGGTGGAGAAGGATGCGGGCGGAAGGACCATCGGCGTCGATGTCCTGCACAGCATTGTCGGCCTGGATGCCGACGCGGTGAGGAAACGCGCGATCACCGTCACGCACCCCGGCGATCCGTCGCTAAGGTTCTCGGTGATGGACCCGGTGGATTGCCTGGTAAGCCGGTTCGAGAACCTGCGCAGGATCGCGGAAAAGCAGAATGAAGTCGGCATCTGGCAGGCAAGAATGGCGATCGCCGCCTGCAGGGCCTACGTGGAAGAACTGATTCGCCTCGACGACGAGCGCAAGGCGATCAGGATCGCCACCGCCCTCTTCCAGCTCGCCGGCTCCGCCACCGGGCTACAGGCCTACGCAAAGCACGGCCTCGATATCCTCGAAGCGATCCCGCTCAGCCGGTTCAGCAACGCGAACTTCAGGAACGAACAGGCCGTGCGATCGCTGGCGAATATCACGAAGGCGCGGGAAGATTTTTCGACGGGCGCGATGAAGCGTTGATCTTCCCCGGCGAAGTACCGACGCAATCAGTGCTGCTTCGCCGCGTCCAGCAGCGCCCTGGAATCCTAGTAGTCCCAATCCTCATGCCGCACGGGGATGCGATTCAGGGCCTGCCGGACGTGCCGCCACTTCGGCATCAGCCGGTCCATCAATGTAATGAAGCGACCGTTGTGCGTCGGCTCGACGATGTGGACCATTTCATGCACGACAATGTACTCGAGACATTCCTTGGGCTTCTTCCCGAGTTCCGTGTTCAGGCGAATGGCGCCGCTTCGCGGGTTGCAGCTTCCCCACCTTGTTCTCATATTCTGGACAAACAACTGCTTTACTTCGACACCGACTATCGGCCGCCATGCCTGGATCAGCTCCACGGCTTGCTCCCTGACCAGGTCACGATACCAGCGCTCCAGAATCAACCTTCTGCGTGCCCTGTCCGTGCCACGTGGGACTGAAAGCAGGATCCGACGAGGCGTAAGCGCGACCGCCGGTGACAGCACGCCCTCCTTCACCTGCAGGAGGTAGCGCTTGCCCCAGACATAATGGCTTTCCCGCTCCAGATACTCGCGCGGCGGCTCGCGCTCCTGCGCGCGCAGCTTCTTCTGCTGCTGGCGGATCCACGCCAGCTTGGAGATCGCGAACACGCGGATCGTGTCCATCTTCATGCGCGATGGTGCCGAGATCCGCACCCGCCCGGTCGGCGGGTGGACGCTCAGGTGGACGTTCTTGATGTCTTTCAGGACCACGTCCACCGCGATGTCGCCCAGCTTGATCTGAGACGCCATCAGTACTCGCGCTGCGCCTTGACGATCAGAAACAGGCGCTCCACCTCGGTCACGTCCTTGAGGAACTTGTAGAGCTCGGCTTTGATGACCTGTTCCCGGGCCTGGATGCCGCGCCAGCCGTCCGGCCGCACCCGCTTGATCGCCGCATCGATGTCCAAGGCAAGGCGCAGGGTCTTCTCCGCGGCGGCCGTGTATATGCCGTCCGGCTCGGCTGCCTGGACACCTGGAACCGACATCCCGAGCAGATTGTTGTACAAGGCCCGCAGCGCCGGGCTTTGCTTCAGCGGTTCGGGAGTGTCGTCGGCCAGCCCCGCCTCCACCCTGCGGGCCAGCTCCGCGATGCGCTTCAGGTACTCCTCGTACTCGATCGCCCTGGCCTTGCGCGCGGCGATGATCTCGTCCAGGAGCACCGACATCTTCTCGTAGTAGGCCGGGTCGGTGAGCTGCTCCTTGATAATCTTGCGCCGGACGTTGTTCTCGATGATCTCGGCAATCGCGCCCTGGTTGCCTTTCATCCCGCCAAGCTGCCTGGCAATGGCGTCGGCAATGCCGGTCTTCACGATCAGCTCCAGAAGGCCCATGCCGTCGAAGGGCGAAATCTTCCGAGGTTCGTCCGCCTCGATGTAGGTGTCGATCAGGTGGCGCATGTCTGCTTCATAGGCCTTCAGGTCGAGGCTCTCGCCGCTCGCCTTGCGCACGATCTCGCGCACGTTCAGGAAGTGCTTGAGGCGGTCCTTGATGCGCGCCACGCCGGCGGCGTCGTAGCCGGCGCGATCCAGCTCGTCGGCCACGTTGGCGTAGGCACGTACCAGCGCCACGGTCGCCTTGTACAGGGCGGCGCGATGCGGCTCTCGCTCTGCAAGATCGGTCTTGATCTCGGTATTGCCGCAGAAGTAGTGGATATGCTCCAACTCGCCCTTGGGCGGCTCGACCGGCTCGCATAGCAGGGCGAGCGCCTCCAGCGCATCGTCGAGGCGCTCCTTGCCCTTCTTCAGCCGGTCCTGCAGCAGCACTTCCGGATCGGCGCCGCCCGCGCTGTGGTCCAGCTCCGAGGTGTAGACGGCGATCGCGTTCTCGACCTTCTTGAAAAGGTCCTTGTAATCGACGATGTAGCCGAACTCCTTGTCTTCGCCATCCAGCCGGTTGGTACGGCAGATGGCCTGAAAGAGGCCGTGGTCCTGCATGGACTTGTCGATGTACAGATAGGTGCAGGGCGGCGCGTCGAAGCCGGTGAGCAGCTTGTCCACTACCACCAGCAGCTTCATGTTCGCCGGCTCCTTCGTGAAGAGCGCTTTCGCCCCCTCCTCATAGGTCTCGGTCTTGCTCATACCCGGCCTGGCCTCGACATCTTCCAGCAGCTCGGTGTAGGTGTTGTAGATGAACTGCTTCTCGGTCTCTGTGCCCGCCCCGGTCTCCTCCAGCGTTACGTCCCGCGCCAGCGGGTTGTAGGAGGTCACCACAGCGCACCTGCCCTTGAACGGAGTCTTCTGGAACAGGGTGAAGTACTTGCACGCGTCGTAGATGCTGGAGGCCACCAGGATTGCGTTCCCGCGTTCGCTGGACAGCCGCGGCTTCACGCTGAAGTCGAACACGATGTCGCTAACCACCCGGTCCATGCGGGACTTGGAGCTGAGCACCTTCTGCATCGTGCCCCAGGCCTTCTTCAGTTCGTCCTTCTGCCAGTCGTTGAGCCCCCTGGTCTTGGCCTCGAACCAGGCGTCGATCCTGTCCTGCGCGCCCAGGTGCTGGTCTATGTCGCGCGCCTCGTAGACGAGATCCAGCACCACCCCGTCCTCGACGCCTTCGCTGAACTTGTAGGTATGGATATAGCCACCGAACACTTCCAGGCTCGTCGCCTTGTCCTTCGCCAGCAGCGGCGTGCCGGTGAAGCCCACGAAGATCGCGTTTGGCATCATCGCCTTCATCACGCGGTGCAGCTTGCCGCTTTGCGTGCGGTGGCACTCGTCCACGAACACGAACACTTCGCCCACCGTCTGGCTGGGCTGCGCCTCGAGCTCCTTGATGAACGCCTCGAAATCGTCCACGTCGCGGCGGCCGAACTTGTGCACGAGGGAACACAAGAGCCGCGGCTTGGCCTGGCCAAGCTGGCTCATCAGATCGCGTCCGCTGCTGGTGCGCTTTATCGCCTCGCCCGCCTCGGTGAACACGCGCTCGATCTGCTTGTCGAGCTCGTCGCGGTCGGTGATGATCGCGACCCGCGCGTTGGGGTTGTTCTCCAGGATCCACTTTGCGAGCAGCACCATCACGATGCTCTTGCCGCTGCCCTGCGTGTGCCAGATGATCCCGCCCTTCTTCTCGCGCGCATGCGCCTGCGCCGTCTTGACGCCGAAATACTGGTGCGCCCGCGGCAGCTTCTTCACCCCGCCGTCGAACACCACGAAGTCGTGGATCAGTTCCAGCAGGCGCCGCTTGTCGCACATCTTCAGCAGGTACTTGTCCAGCTTGAAGCGGCTGTTGTCCTGCTCGTCCTCTTTCCATTTCAGGAAATATTTCTCCTCAGTCTTGATCGTCCCGTAGCGCAGCCCCTCCGAGTCGTTGCCGGCGAAGATGAACTGCACCGTGCTGAAGAACCATTCATGGAACATCGGCGTCTGGTTCGACAGGCACTGCCGGATGCCGTCGCCGATGCTGACGCGGCTGTTCTTCAATTCCAGCACCCCGACCGCGATGCCGTTGACGTAGAACACCAGGTCCGGCCGCCGCTCGTGATTCCCCGCGAGCGTCACCTCCTCGGCAATCGCGAAGTCATTCTTCTCAGGATGCTTCCAGTCGATAAGGCGGACCGTCTCCGTCACCCTCCCCGCCTCCACCTTCACCGGCACGCCGTAGCGCAGCAGGTGGTAGACCGCCTGATTGTTCCCGTAGAGCGTCCGGCTGTGGTTCGTCGCCTCGGTGCGTAGCTTGTGCAAAGCGACACTGACTTGCTCCGGCGCGCAGCCGTGCTTGCTAAGCCAGTCCGAGAGCAAGTCCTCCTCGATATTGCTGTTCCCCTCGCGGTCGGTCCGGTCGCCCAGATAACGGTAGCCCAGCTCATTGCGGAACAGGGCGATGACCCTGTTCTGAGTCGCACGCTCCGGCTGGCCGACCGTGTTCACATCACGCCTTCACCAGCTTGAAACTGATCTGGTAGCGATAGAAGGAAATCGAAGGAACCGACAGGAGAGCCCAGCGAAGCTTCTGGTCGTCTTCAAGCGCGATGACAACGCCCTCTACGGTCTGGTCCTTTTCAGCGACCTGCTCCTTCACGAATCCCATATAGCGCAATACCTGGCCGACCACGACATCGGTCGCGCGACCACGCTTTAGCTCGACGACGAGCAGCCGCTTCTTGTCCTTGCTAATCGCAAGGATGTCGATAGGTCCCGCGTCCGTGGCGTATTGCTGACCTACCGGCTCACCATCCTCCTCGTAAATCGCGAACTCCTTACTTAGAACGGTCTGATTCCAGTTGGCGACGAGGAAAGCCTCAAGGTGCTTTTCCATCGCGAAAGCCACGGGATCTTCGATGTCCGGATCACTCGAGACAATCGCAACCCGCGGCGCCGCGGATGCAGCACCGAGGAGTCTCTCGATCTCTTCGCCGTAGGCCGAGATGTCGCTCACTGTCCCAATAGACCCCGTAGAGTTCTGCAGCGCCTCGCTCATACCGGACCGGGCAATTGCCGCTTCCAGCCAGCGCACCTTGCGGCGATGCGGCAACACCTGGCCACTCGCGTAGTAGTAGTCCCCCAGCACTTCGCCGACCCGATAGGTCCCGGTGCCATCGGGGCACAGCACGAAATCGCCTTTCGCGATGCCTTTGGAGACGGTCCAGAGCGCGCCGCAGCGCAGCCCCGCGCCAATCCTCGTCATTTCTGGGTGCCTGGCAAGAAATATCGGGATGTACTGCCTATTGAACGCCCGCCATTCTTCAGGAAGCTTCCGACTCAGATCCTCATGGATGTCAAAGTCGGTCCCGATAAAGTCGCCCGCCAAGCACACCGCGGCATGGGCGCTCTTCCGGCCAAGCATGACTCGGTAATAGCTTTTCATACGAGGCGAATCCTCCCGGTGAGCAGTTCCTGCATCATGCCCTGCTTAATTTCGCGCGCTTTGGCAAGCCTCGTCTCCAGCGCAGCGATATCCGCGTCCATATCGGAGAGTACTGACGCGATGGCGGTTTGTTCGCAAACCGGGGGCAGCTGTACCTCGTAGTTCTTTACGACATTCCAGTCGGAGCGTGGCATATGCGTGCCATAGGCTGAACTGGCTATCTCGATGAAGCGATCAACCTTCACGAGTTGAAACAGAAACTGTGGAATGAGCAAAGATTGCTTCGCGATCAACACCCAAATCTCCGTCGAGCAGACGCCTTCGCGGCTCGCGAGCCAGTATTTACGGAGATAGGCGCGGAGCTTGCCGAACAGAATGTCGCCTTCGTGAAAGACGGACTTAAGCGATGAACCTTCAGATGTGGCGGTATAGCCGGCAAGGCAACCGGTTCCTTGTTCAATATGTTCCAGCTCGATGCAGAATTCCTTAAACCCCGTCCGTTGCGGATCGATTCGTTCCTTGCGCAGTTGAGCAACTTCGCTGAACGGCTTCACCTCCCACTCCCCGCTAAACCCCGGCAACCGCTTCTTGCCGGTGAGCAATTCCTGCATGGCACCTTGCTTGAGCCGGCGCTTCTTGGCGAGGAGCTGCTCCAGGGATTCGACGAAGGCGTCCGCATCGCTCAACGCCTCGGCGATGGCTTCTTGTTCGGCTTTGGTGGGCGGGAGAGGAATCGGTGCTTCGCGGACCTGTTTAAGGCTAATCTGCGGATACGCCTGCCCCGTCGTGATTGAAGTGAAGCGTGTCCGATACTGCGGAAGCGACAGAAAATGATAGACAAAATCGCGGTCAACTTCGGGGGCAACAATGCGCACTCTGGCGATATGTTGATTGATATTTGCCCTTGCAGAATTCTTGAAGATAACAATGCGCCCAACGTTGCCAGTAATCGTAATTAGCAAGTCCCCATCGTTGATTTCACTGCGCCGCAGCGAGGCGTGCGCGGCTTCAGATATAAACATTGACTGCGACAGATCCAGGCCATTCTCTGATACGCATTCGCTGCGCAAAAACAGAATGCCGTCCTGCTGCCAACCAAAACCATAAGTCGTCGGGGTTGAACCCTTAGTAATGAAGGCAGACAAGGTTCCGAGATTGGCGAGCGCCCATTCCTCAGGAAGAACTCCCAGCTCGGTCTGCTTGTAGCGCGGCCGGGCGAAGTACTTCGCGCTGGCTTCTTTCACTTCCAAGCGAGGCCCATCTTTTCCAGGTGGCGGCTTACCTTCGCTTCCAGCTCGGTCACGCGGCTCGTCACTTGTGGCAGCGGCGTTTCGTAGCGCTCAGCGAGTTCTTTCACGCGCTGGGTGAGTTGCTGGCTCACGCGGTCCATTTCACCGTGGATGGCGGCGTCGAGGGCGGCGAGCCATTTGTCGTCGACGACGAGTGACTTGATCTCGGTCTCGGTGAGCTTCGGATACTTCGCCAAGGCCCCGGCGTCGAGGGCGGCTTCGGCGTCCTTGAGGCGCTTCTTGAGTTCGGACTCCTGATCGCTGAGTTTCAGCCAGTCGCGCAGCACGGCGGCTTCGTCCTTTGCGTCCTGGTCGCCCTTGATTTCCTTCAGCCGCGCGGCGACGCTGGCTTTGTTGACCTTGTCGAGTTCGGCGAAGGCGCCCTCTTCGCCGCCGTGCTCCTCTTCCAGTTCGGCGAGGCGGGCGGCGACGCTTTCGAGGTCCGCGGCGAGCTGGTCGATGGCAGCCTGTTCCTTGGCGAAGTAGCGGGCGATGATGAGGGGCTTGGGGATGAGGTCGCAGGTCCAACCCTTGTCCCTTTCCTTGCCCCTCTTGTCCTTCTCGACGATGCGGCTGGGCTCGGCTTTCCAGCCGTCGGCGGCGATGAGGTAAACGTCGTCCTGCATGGTGCCGGCCCAGTAATCCATGAGGCGCTGGTAGATGTCGTAGGGGTCGATCAGCGGCTTTCCGGCGTAGTGGGCGAGCAGGCTCTCGGAAAGTTCGCCGATGACTTCCCTGGGATGGCAGCCGGCCTTCAGCGCCTTGAGCACGGCGGCGCTCTTTCTGCGCCAGGCGTCGAAGTGCGCGTTCATGCCGGCGATGAAGTCGGCGAACTCGGGATGCTCGTAGATCGCAGGCTTGATGACCGCCTTATCCACGGCGAGATCGAGGTAGCCTGGGCGGCGTTTCTTGAACAGGGCGTTGCGCAGCTTCGGGCAGACGGCCCAGTAGCGCTGCAGCGCGTCGATGTCGGCAACGGGGATGCCGCCCTGCAGGTGGCCGGCGATGTCCTGCAGGTCTTCGGGTGTCTGGCTGTCGATATAGCGCGGCAGGTTGAGGTTGAACTCGTTCTTCTCGATCTCCGCGAAGGGGACCATGCGCGCGTACTTCGGGACATCGACAGCCTTGCTGAACGTATCCACGATCCGGTGGATGTCCATCGCGCGCAGGCGGTTCTTGGGCCCATCCTTCATGAAGCCGCCGCTGGCGTCGATCATGAAGATGCCCTTGCGGGTCTGGGCGTCCGCCTTGTCGATGACCACGATGCAGGCGGGAATGCCGGTGCCGTAGAAGAGGTTGGCGGGCAGGCCGATGATCCCCTTGATGTAGCCCTTGCGCACCAGCGCCCGTCGGATGTCCGCCTCGGCGTTGCCGCGGAAGAGCACGCCGTGCGGCAGGATGCAGGCGCCTTTGCCGGTGCTCTTGAGCGAGCGAACGATGTGCAGCAGGTAGGCGTAGTCGCCTTGCTTCGCGGGCGGCGCACCGAACGGCTGGAAGCGATCGTAGGGATCGTGCAGCGGATCGATGCCGTTGCTCCAGCGCTTGTCGGAGAAAGGCGGATTGGCGACGACGTAGTCGAAGGTCTTGAGAGTGCCGTTCTCCTGGAACTTCGGGTCGGCGAGCGTGTTGCCCTGGAAGATGAGCGCACCGGGATTGTTGTGCAGGATCATGTTCATCCGCGCCAGACCGCTGGTGGCCGCATCCTTCTCCTGACCGTATAGCGTGACGGCGGTGCCGGCCTCATCGCCAACTTTCAGGAGCAGCGAGCCGGAGCCGCAGGTCGGGTCGTACACCGTGGTGGCGGCGCTCGTCTTCGCGCTACGGATGCCGATGACTTGCGCCATGATGCGGCTCACCTCGGCAGGGGTGTAGAACTGTCCCTTGCTCTTGCCGCTCTCGGTGGCAAAGTGCCGCATCAGGTATTCGTAGGCGTCGCCGAGGATGTCGTCGCCCTCGGCGCGGTTCTTCGAGAAGTCGAGCGCCGGGTTCTCGAAGATGGCGATCAGGTTGGTGAGCCGGTCCTGCCTGTCCTTGCCGTCGCCCAGCTTGGTGGAATCGTTGAAATCCGGAAAGTCGGCCAGCGACAGTTGCTGATTTGCCTTCGCCAAGGGCGCGATGATCTTCTTGTTGATCTGATCGCCGATGTCCGGTCCGCCCTTGAGCGCAACCATGTCCTTGAAGCTCGCGCCCTTCGGAACCGTGATTTGCGCATAGGGGCCGGCGTACTTATCGCTGATGTACTTGATGAACAGGAGCACGAGGACATAGTCCTTGTACTGGCTCGCGTCCATTCCGCCGCGCAGTTCATCGCAGCTGGACCATAGAGAGGAATAGAGCTCGGATTTCTTCAGGGCCATTGTCGGTTCAGGTGCGGTAATCGCGCGGGTCTATGCACGCGTCGTACGCCGCGCGATCTATGCGAATCCAGTCCGTGCTGTTGACGCCGCGATGATTGCGGGCCGCCGGGCTATCGGGGAACGCCGACGCGATTTTCAACCAGCGGTTCTGCTCGCCGGAAATGACCCTCACCTCCGCGGCCACCTCCGAAAGATCCTGGTCCTGGCTGAACACCAGCGCCACGTCGTATTCCCGCCGATGTCCCATGCGGATGATGTCTAGGGCGATGCGCACGTCAACGCCCTTCTCTTCGGCAGCCAGGAACGCATGCACCGTTCCGTCAGGAAGCTTGACGGTCTGGTTCCGATAGCGCAGCGGTCGCGAGAAGGTCCACACGCCGCTGCGGCTCATGGCAAGGAGCTTCCGTGCCCAGAACCCGCTCCAGAAAGCATTGTCCCGGGCATCGGGTACGCCGGTGTAGAAGCGAACCTGATCCAGTTGCCAGGACCGGCCGGTGCAGATTGCCCGCGCGAGCGCGCCGATGTCGTAGTTTGGATACGTGTAGCCGAACGCGGAGCGGGCAGCGTGGAAGAGATTCTGACCGTCGACGAACGCTACGGTGCGCTTGACAGGGGGTTCAGCAGGCATTCGACCCCCAGAAACAATAACCCCGTCCGGGCCTTTCGGCAGATCGGACGGGGAGGAAGTACAAACGCATTATAGGGGCAATGGGAGCGCATTCCAAGCTCCCCATGGCGCGCCACTCACGCCACCTGAAACCTACCCCCTGAATCACGCGCCCTCCCCCGGCCATCCTGTAGCGGCGAGTATAGACGCGCACCGTCGCGCGAGAGCCGCACTACTTCAGTGCGACACAGATCACGTCTTGAACGCCCCCGGCTCTATCCCATGCCGGTTCAACAGCGAATAGAAGTCACTGCGATTCCGCTTCGCGATCCTTGCCGCCTGCGAGACGTTCCCGCGCGCGAGCTTCAATAGCTGCACCAGGTATTCGCGCTCGAAGGCGGCGCGGGCTTCGTCGAATGAGGCGAGGTCTTCGCCCGGGCGGTTGAGGGCGCGCTCGACCAGAGCGAGCGGCACCAGCGGCGTGGTGGCGAGGGCGACGCATTTTTCCACCACATTGAAGAGCTGGCGCACGTTGCCCGGCCAGGGCGCGCGCGCGAGCGCATCCACGCCCTCGGGCGCGAAGCCGGTGAGCTCCTTGCGGTACTTCACTGCAAGCGACGCAAGGAAATGCCGCGCCAGGAGCGGGACGTCCTCGCGCCGGTCGGCCAGCGGCGGCAGCTTCAGGTTCACCACGTTGAGGCGGTAGTAGAGGTCCTCGCGGAAGCGCCCCGCGGCGATCTCGGTGTCCAGGTCGCGGTGCGTAGCCGAGATCACGCGCACGTCCACCGCCACCGCGCGCGCCGCGCCCACCGGCCGCACCTCGCGCTCCTGCAGCACGCGCAGCAGCTTCACCTGCAGCGCGAGCGGCATGTCGCCGATCTCGTCGAGGAACACGGTGCCGCCCTGCGCGGACTGGAACAGGCCCTGGTGGTCGCGGATCGCGCCGGTGAAGGAGCCCTTCACGTGGCCGAACAGTTCCGATTCGAGCAGGTTCTCGGGGATCGCGCCGCAGTTCACCGGTACGAAGGGCGCGTCGCGGCGCGGGCTCCAGTCGTGGATGGTCTGCGCCAGCAGCTCCTTGCCGGTGCCGGTTTCGCCGGTCACGAGGATGCTGGCGTCGTTGGCGGCCACCACCTTCGCCTCCTCCAGCACCGCCTGCAGCTTCGGGCTAAGCGTGATCACCGGCGCGTCGGCATCCGCGGCGCCGCCGAGCGAGGCCTCGTGCGCCAGCGCCTTCTTCACCTCGGCGAGCAGCGCCGCCTGGTCGTAGGGCTTGGTGAGAAAGCCTTGCGCGCCGCGGCGCGTCGCTTCCACTGCCACCGGAATCGTGCCTTCCGCGGTGAGGATGATCACCGGCAGCGTCGGGTGGCTCTTCTGCACCGCCTGGAACAGCGCCATGCCGTCCATGCCGCCCATTTTCAGGTCGGTGAGCAGCAGTTGCGGCCGCTCCGCCGCCAGGAGCGCCAGCGCCTTCTCGCCGCTTTCGGCGGCGAGCACGCGGTAGCCTTCCTCGCGCAGCAGGATGCCGAGCAGGCGCAGCAGCGTCGGGTCGTCGTCGACGATGAGGATCGTGGCGGCAGGGGTCGACACCCCGCGATTATTCCAGCACTTTGCGCAGCGCGGCCGCGTCCACCCGCGGCGCCACGCCTGCGCGCTCGTCCTGCAGGAGCATCGACACGCGCGAGTCGCGCTCGCCCCAGCCGCGCGCGATCGCCTCTTCGAAGTCCTGCATCACCAGCTCGGACATGCGCATCGGCACGCCGCTGGCGCGACCCATCTCCATCGCGAGCTTCAGGTCCTTGTGCGCGAGGCGCAACGCGAAGGCGGGCGGATCGAACTTGCCGGGCAGGTACTGGTCCGCCATGCGGTCGAACGGCCGCCTGCGCCCGGTGGCGCCCTGTCGGATCGCCTTGAACAGGGCCAGCGGCTCCACCCCGCCCTTGACGCCCAGCGAGAAAGCTTCGGCCAGCGCGGTCTGGATGGCGAAGCTGGCGCAGTTGTGCGCGAGCTTGGCCACCGTGCCGGCGCCGATCGGGCCGACGTAAAGCGATTCGTCGCCGATAGCCTTCAGCACCGCTTCGCAGCGCTTGTACGTATCGGCGTCGCCGCCCACCCAGATCGCCAGCTTGCCGGTCTCTGCGCCCTTCGGGCCGCCGCTCACCGGCGCATCCAGCACCTGGATGCCGCGCCCTGCGAAGCGCGCGTGCACGCGCCGCACCACTTCGGGTGAATTCGTCGTCAGGTCGAACCAGGCGCTGCCCGGCTGCATCGCGCCGATGAGTTCGTTTGCCAGCGCTTCGACGTCCGCCGGACCGGGCACCGACGTGAACACCACCTCGACGCCGCTCGCCGCGTCGGCCGGGCTCGCGGCCAGCATCGCGCCCGCGTCCAGCAGCGGCTTCGCGGCCTCGGCGCGCAGGTCGTACACCTTCAGCGCGTGTCCTGCGCGCAGCAGGCTGGCCGCCATGTGGCGGCCCATCAGGCCGAGGCCGATGAATCCGATTTTCATGTTCACTGTCTCCTGTACGTCGATGCGGTTCGTGGACTATGCGGGCTGCTGCGCCATGATGCGCGCCGAGGGCCTGACGTTCATCGTCATCTGGAAAAGCCCGGCGAGGATGCCGATCACCACCGCGCCCTGCC
The DNA here is from genome assembly GCA_050248795.1 of Burkholderiales bacterium. Classification (GTDB taxonomy): domain Bacteria; phylum Pseudomonadota; class Gammaproteobacteria; order Burkholderiales; family SG8-39; genus CAZTDU01. The sequence goes on from JBFWRS010000010.1 coordinate 13,502, forward strand.
AGGCACGATCATAGGATCCCAGCGCGCCGTAGATCAGGCCGCCGCCCCAGGCGCCGAAGAACGAGCCCACCTGGTGGCTGAAGAATGCCACGCCGGCGAGCGTGGCCATGTAGCGCAGCCCAAAGAGGTGCACCACCAGCCCGCTCACCAGCGGCACCACGCCCAGCCACAGCGTGCCCATCGCGGCAGCGAACACCAGCGTCGTGGTCGGCGTTGCCGGCACGAGGAAGTACGCGGTGATGCACAGCGAGCGCAGCACGTAGATGCCGCCGAGCAGCGCGCGCTTGGAATGGCGCCCGCCGAGCCAGCCGAAGAGGAAGGAACCGAAGACGTTGAACACGCCGATCAGCGCCAGCGCGCCGACGCTGACCGAAGGATCCATGCCGCAGAGTTCCACGTAGGTCGGCAGGTGCGTGGTGAGGAACACCAGCTGCAGGCCGCAGACGAAGTACGCGAGCGCCATCACCACGTAGCCGGGGTGGCGCAGCGCTTCCAGCACCGCCTCGGTGGCCGACTGCGCCGGGCCCGACGGCTGCGCGGCGACGGTCCTGTCGGCGCCTCCTGCCATGTACGCCGCAGGCAGCATCACCGCGGCGAGGCCAATGAAGCCGACCAGCGCGAGCTTCCAGCCGCCGCTGGCGATCAGCGCCTGCGCCAGCGGCGAAGCGAGCGCGATGCCGACCGACCCGGCCGCCGACACCGCGCCCATGGCGAAGCTGCGCCGCGCCGGCGACGCCGCGCGCGCGGTGACGTTCATGGCGATGTTCGACGCGGTGCAGGACAGCGCGACGCCGATGCACACGCCGGCGCCGAGCGTGAATACCAGCGCGGAGCCGGCGTAGATGCTCAGCAGCAGGCCGGCGGCGTACACCAGCACGCCGCCCAGCGCGACCTTGCGCACGCCGTGCCGGTCGGCGAGCGCGCCGACGAACGGCTGCGTGATACCCCAGACGATGTTCTGGATCGCGATTGCCAGCGAGAAATCGGCCGTGGTGATGCCGATGTCGCGGATCATGTGCGGCTGGAACAGCCCCCAGCTCTGGCGCATGCCCATGGCGAGGCTCAACATCACCGCCGCGCCGCCGAGGATCGCCAGCGTCTGCGCCTGGCCGGCGCCCTCGCGTGTCACGCCAGCGCGCCGGCAAGGAACCGCGCCATCGCTCCTTCGACCGTGGTCTGCGTGCCGTCCGCCTCCTTGATCGGCGACTCGGCGGGATAGAAATGGTTCGCCCCCGTCACCTGGTACGCCGCATGCAACAGGCCCGCGCGGCGAAAGTGCTCGGCCATCGCGAGCGAGTGCGGCACGATGTAGTCGAGGTCGCGCTCGCCCCACACCAGCATCGCCCGCGGCCCGCCCGGCACCACGTGGCGCGCAAGGTCGTCGGCGGCCATGAAGCCGGAGATCGACACCACCGCCTTCACCGGCAGCTTCTCCGCGTAGGCCGCGTTCAGCGCGGTGCGCGCGCCGGCCGAGAAGCCGGCAAGCGCGATGCGGCGCGGGTCCACCTCGTAGGCGGCGGCCTGCGCGATGACGTGGCGCACCGCGTTCACCATGTCGTCGCAGGCCGCCTCGATGCCCCGCCGCATCATCGCCACCGTGGCCGGCGGCAGGCCGAGCATCCTGCGCACCACGTCGACGCGCGACAGCGGCGCGCCGGCATCGCTCGTGATCACCGGCGTGTCGCCCGGATCGGGGTCCTCCGGCACCATGCGATAGTCGATGGAAAAGCAGACGTAGCCGCACGCGGCGAAGCGCCGGCAGTATTCCGCGATCGCGGTGTTGCGGTTGCCTTCGGCCGGAAAGGCGTCGTTCTCCTTCGAGCCGCGGTGAAAGGCGCCGCCGAAGGCCATGACGATGGCGGGCTTCGCGCCCGCAGGCCCGACCGGCGCGTAGCGGTCGAGCTTCAGCTCGCGCTCGACCAGCACGCCGTCGCGCGTGACTTTCCCGGTGCCGTAAACGATGTCGCGCTCGACACGGACTTCGAAGCGCTGGGCTTGATCCATGACGTTCCTCCAGTCAGCGGGCGATTCAGCCCCGACGCAGATTCAACCACACCCCGCAGAAAATCAGCGCGCCGCCTGCGAACACGGCCACGCCGACCGCTTCGCCGTACATCAGCCAGGCCACGCCGGCGGCCAGCGGCAGGCGCAGGAAGTCGATCGGCACGACCACGGTCATGTCGCCGTAGGTCAGTGCGCGGGCCAGGCTGTAGTGGGACACCAGCCCGGTCACCGCGATCGCGACCACCCAGCCCCAGAGCTCGAACGGCACCTCTCCCCAGACCGGCGCGGCGACCGCCAGCGACAGCGGGAACTGCGCCAGGTTCATCCACAGCAGGATCGTCAACGCCGAATCGGTCGCCACCAGGTTCTTCGTGAACGCATACGTCATCGCATAGCCGACCGCCGACAGCAGCGCCGCGATTGCCGCGGCGTCTATCACCGCCGCGCCCGGCTGCAGCACGACCAGCACGCCGACGAAGCCGAGCAGGATCGCCGCGATGCGCACCGCGTCCAGCCGCTCGCGGAAGAACAGCGCCGCGATCAGCGCCGCCCAGATCGGCGTGGTGAATTCCAGCGCGAACACCGCAGCGAGCGGAATGCGCGCGATGGCATAGAACCACGCGTACTGCGCCGCGAAGTGGATCGCGCCGCGCAGCACGTGCCGCCCGGGCAGCTTCGTGCGCGCGTGCCGCCAGCCGAGCACCGGCAAGAGCACCAACAGCACGAGCAGGCCGCCGAGGCTGCGGTAGACGACGAGCTGCGCCGGCCCGGCGATGCCGGACAGCTCGCGACCGGCGATCGCCATCAGCAGGAACGCCGCCAGCGCGGCGCACATCCACGCCACCGCGCGCGGCAGCGACTTCTGCTGCGGCGTCAAATTGCCGCGCTCAAGCCGCGGCCTTGCGGTTCCTGGCGAGCCAGCCCTCCACCTTGGCGACCGTCTGGTCGATGGCGTCCAGGCGCTTGCCGCGCTGCGCCGCGATGGTCTGCACCAGCAGGTCGACGCGCTCGATGTTCTGCGCGCCGGCCGCCAGCGCGCGCGCCGCCGACGAGGGCTTGGCCAGCCCTTGCGCCGCGGCGGCGTACTTCTCGAACGGCACCAGGTCGGACTCCGCCGCGCCCAGCGACACGCACAGCGCGCGCACCCAGTCGTACACCGCGCGCGAGGCGGCAAGGTCGGTGTGCACCGCCTCGCGGATCGAGCGCACGCTGTCGGCCTCGACGCAGCGGTAGTTGCCGGTCAGCAGCATCGCCCACTTGGCAAGCGGCACGAACACCGAGTCGTGCACCTTCAGCTTCACCGGCAGCTCGAGCTTCGCGCCGCCGTCGTCGAACCTCACCGCTTCGATGTCGGCCTGCATGCGGCGCAGGATCGCGGTGTGGGCGTCGGATGCGAAGCGCGCGGCCTTGAAGTTGGTCGGCAGGCTGACCTGCAGCACGTTGGTGGGTTCCTCGGGCGGCCGGAACGCCTGCGGGTCCGGGCTGCACAGCGTCATGCAGGCCGGATCGAAGCTCTGCCACACGGAAGCGTCGGCGTAGCACGCCTTCAGCGTGTCGGCGGCGATGCCCGGGATGCGCGCCATGTAGGGCAGCGGCGGCATGTTCATGATCGACATGCACGGCTTCTTCGCGCGCGCCACCGCATCCAGCAGTTCGCGCACGCCGGGCGAGCGGTACTGCGGCTCCTGCATCGCCAGCGCCACCAGGTCGTAGCCGGCAGGGTCGACCTTGCCGGGCACGTCGGCAGACACCTTGCCGGGCGCCTTGCGCGAATCCAGCTCGACCAGGCCGTCGCGGCCCTTGATCGGCATGCGCACCCGGATGCCCTCCTTGTTGACCAGCTCGGCCTCGGCGGGCAGGCAGACCATCTTCACATCGTGCCCGGCGAGTGAGAGCTTCATCGCCAGCAGCGAGCCGTACGAAGCACCCATGACGAGCGTGTTGGTTTTATCCGGCATATCGGGCCTCCTTCATTCGAGGCGCGATGCTAGGCGCTAGCCCTCGGCCGGGCCATTGACGCCGGACAATTTTTCGTCCGGCTGTTTCGCTACCGCGGCGGTTTCTTCGCTCAGCGGCTGGGCCGCGCGCCGCGGCGGCACCAGTGGCTTCGGCTTCGCCGTGTTGCCGTGCAGCAGATCGCGGCCGGCCTCGATGCCGCCGGTCATTTCCAGCGCGAAGCGCTCGGCGTCGCGCCGCCGCACGTCCTCGATGCACGCCGCGGCCTCGGCGTCAGGCACGCCGAGCGCGCGCAGCGCGGCGTCGCTGAAGGCAAGCGCGGACTCGAAGGTCTCGCGCACCTGCACATCCGCCCCGGCGGCGACCAGCTTGAGCGAATGCGCGCGATCGTAGGAGCGCACCAGCACGCGCGCGAGCGGGAACTCGGCCTTGGCAATCTCGAGTATGCGGTTCGCCGCGTCGCGGTCGTCGACGCAGACCGCGATCGCGGCGGCTTCGTCCGCGCCCGAGGCGCGCAGCACGTCCAGCCGCGTGCCGTCGCCGTAGTACACCTTGAAACCGAAATCCGCCGCGCTGCGGATCATGCCGGTGTCCGAGTCGATGATGGCGACGTCGATGCCGCGCGCGAGCAGCGCCTGGCTCGCCACCTGGCCGAAGCGGCCGAAGCCGATGATCAGCACGCGGCCCTTGAGCCCGTCGGCCGCGTCGACGCCGTCCATCGATGCGCGTTCCGCCGGCAGCAGCCAGCGCAGCGCGATCACGCCCAGCGGCGTGATCGCCATCGACACGATGACGATCGCGGTGAGCATCGCATTCGTCCTGCCGTCGACGATCCCGGCCTGCGCGGCCGCCGCGTACAGCACGAAGGCGAACTCGCCGCCTTGAGCGAGCAGCACGGCGCGGTACAGGCTTTCCGGGTGCTTCGCGCAGATCAGCCGCGCCACGACGTACACGCCCGCCGCTTTCACCAGCATCAGCACGGCCACGCCGCCGAGGATGGCGAGCCACTCGGCAGCGAACACCGACAGGTCCAGCGACATCCCCACGCTGATGAAAAACAGGCCCAGCAGGATGCCGCGGAAGGGCTCGACGTCGGCCTCGAGCTGGTGGCGGAAGGTGGATTCGGACAGCAGCACGCCGGCGAGGAACGCACCCATCGCCATCGACAAGCCGCCGAGCTGCAACAGCAGCGCAGCGCCCAGCACCACCAGCAGCGCAGCGGCGGTCATGACTTCGCGCGCGCGCGCGGCGGCGAGCACCCGGAACAGCGGCGACAGCAGGTATCTGCCGGCGACGACCAGGCCGACGACCGACGCCAGCCCCAGCCCGATGTCCTGCCAGCGCACGCCGCCCTCGCCCCCCGGCGCCATGAAAGCGACCAGCGCGAGCAGCGGCACGATGGCGAGGTCCTCGAGCAGCAGGATGGAGACGATGCGCTGCCCGCGCACCGAGGACATGTCCCCGCGCTCCTGCAGGATCTGCATGACGATCGCGGTGGAGGACAGCACGAAGCCCATCGCGGCGATGAACGCCACGGCCGGCGCAAGCCCTCCCAGCACGCCGACGCCGGTGAGCAGCGCGCCGCAGACCGCCACCTGCGCCGCGCCGAGGCCGAAGATCTCGCCGCGCAGGCTCCACAGCCGCGACGGCTGCATCTCGAGCCCGATCAGGAACAGGAACAGCACCACGCCGAGTTCGGCGACATGCAGGATCGCCTGCGGATCGGAAAAGAGCGCGAGCCCGAACGGGCCGATCGCGAGGCCCGCGGCAAGATAGCCGAGCACCGAGCCCAGGCCGAGGCGCTTGAACAGCGGCACCGCGACCACGCCCGCGGCGAGCAGCGCCACCACGCGTGCAAGGTCATTACCGTGCGCTTCGACCGCCATCGTGTGGCGGATTCTACGCACCTATAATCGGCGCATGAAACTGCATACGCTTGGAACCGGCGGCCCGCGCCTCGACGCAGAACGCAACTCTGCCTGCCACGTGCTGGAGGTCGCTTCGCAGCACCTGATGTTCGACATCGGCCGCGGCGCGATACAGAGCGTGGCCAGGAAAGGCCTGCCGATCGCAGCGATCGGACCGCTGTTCATCTCGCACCACCACGTCGACCACATCGGCGAGTTCGCCAACTACCTGATCACGAGCTGGATCGAGGGCCGCAGGAAACCGCTGCGCGTCTACGGCCCGCCGGGCACCGCGGCGATCATCGACGTGCTGCTGAAGTCGGTCTACGACCGCGACGTGGCGTTCCGCACCGAGGGAGAAACCGCGTTCGGTCCCTTCGTCGGCGCCGAGGTAATCGAGCTTCGCGGCGGCCAGTCGGTCGAGGGCGACGGCTGGCGCGTGCGCTGCGAGGAAGTCGAGCACGGCCACGGCCTGCCGTTCGGGCCGCTGTTCCGCTCGCGCTGGATCTGTTTTTCCTACCGCGTCGAGGCCGAGGGCAAGGTGTTCTCGTTCAGCGGCGATGCGGTGATGTGCGAGCCGCTGTTGCGCATGGCGGCAGGCGCCGACCTGCACCTGCAGTGCTGCTACATGCCGGCGTCGGCGATGGTGAACGCGCACCTGAAGGGCGTGGGCAAGTACACGCTGGCGTGCTCCGACACCGTCGGCAAGATCGCCGCGCAGGCCGGCGTGAAGCGCCTGGTGCTCACGCACTTCAAGCAGACGACGCCGGCGGCACTGGCCGAGATCGAGGCCGACGTGCGCAAGGACTACGCGGGGCCGCTTGCGCTGTCCAGGGACCTCGACGAGTTCACGATCTAGATCAGGGGACGACGACCACCCGATTGCCGTCGCCCTGCTTCGCGGCATGCATCGCTTTTTCCGCGGCCTGCACGAGGTCGTCGAGCGACCAGCCTTCGCGCCACGCCGCCGCGCCGCCCGAGACCGTGATCGTCAGCGATCGCCCGTCGTCGAGGGTGATCGACGCGGCCTCGATCGAGGTGCGCAGCCGCTCGAGCGCGACGAGCGCCCGGTCGAGCCGCGTGTCGGGCAACAGCACGCAGAACTCGTCGCCGCCGTAGCGCGCGAGCAGGTCGCCGGGCCGGAAGTGCTGCTGCAGGGCGCGGGCCACCCACATCAGCACCTTGTCGCCGCCGGGTTGGCCGTAGGTGTCGTTCACCGCCTTGAAGCCATCGATGTCCAGCATCGCGAGCGCGAGCGGCTGCCCGCCGCGCGCGCAGCGGTCGATCTGCCGGAGGAACACCTCGTTCATCCAGCGCCGGTTGTGCAGGCTGGTGAGCGCGTCGATGGTCGAGATCGCCCGCAGCTGCGCCTCCTGCTTCAGGACCTCGAGGATCACGGCGTTGTTGCGCCGGATGCGCTCGGTGAAAACCTGCATCATGTTGAGCGCGATGGCGTGCTCGGCGCGCATCAGCTCCCAGATGTGGTCGGGGTTGGTCATCAGCAGCTGCGAGGGTTCGAGCGCCACGACCGACGCGGAGGCCGCCTCGTCGTCGAGGATTGCCATCTCGCCGACGCACTCGCCGGGATGCACGTAGGCCACGGGGATCCGGTTCTCGGCATCGAGGTGGATCGCGAGCTTGCCCGAGACGAGCAGGTAGATTACCGCGTTGCGCTGGCCGAGCTCGAGCAGCACCGCGCCGGGGCGCAGCGTGATCTCGCCCGTGGGCTTCAGGCGCTCACGGATCTTCTCGATGGGTACGCCTTCGAACAGGCGCGATCGCGCGAGGGTGGCGAGTTCGGATTCGTTCAAGGACATGTACGTTTGCTCCGGCCCCGGGTGCCATCTTCAACACGAAGCACGCAATCGCCCGGGGACGCTATTCTGCCCGCATCTAGTCGAGCTTCGCCCCGGTAGAGACCACGAGCTTCTTCCACTTCGCGGCTTCGTCGAGGATGAAGCGGCCGAATTCCGGCGCGCTCATGCTGCCGGTCTCGGTGCCGAGCGTCGCCAGCCGCGCGGAAACATCGGGCTGCTTCAGCGCCTTGACGATCTCCGCGTTCAGTTTGGCGACGATCTCGGCAGGCACGCCGGCGGGCGCGACGATGCCGCCCCAGCCGTAGAGGTCGTAGCCGGCGAGGCCGGATTCATGCAGCGTCGGCAGGTCGGGCAGCAGCCTGGAGCGATCCCTGGTGGTCACCGCCAGCGCGCGCGTGCGGCCGGCCTTGACGTGCGGGATGGACGACACCGCGGTGTCGAACATCACCTGCACCTGCCCGCCGATGAGGTCGGCCTGCGCCGGCGCGGAGCCCTTGTACGGGATGTGCACCATCTTGACGCCCGCGAGCTGGTTGAAGAGCTCGCCGGCCAGGTGCGGCGGGCTCGCGTTGCCGATGGAAGCAAAATTCAGCGCCCCCGGCTTGGACTTCGCCAGCGCGATCGCCTCGGCAACCGACTTCGCCGGCACGCCCGGGTTCACCAGCATCACCAGCGGGAACTTGCCCAGCAGCGCGATCGGCGAGAAATCCTTCGCCAGGTCGTAAGGCACCCTGGGGAACAGGCTCGGGTTGATCGCCAGCGCCGCCGGGAAGTACTGCAGCGTATAGCCGTCGGGCGCGGACTTCACCAGCAGCTCGGTGGCGATGTTGCCGCTGGCACCGGGCTTGGCGTCGACGATGATCGGCTGGCCCCACGCCTCGGTGAGCTTCTGGCCGACCAGGCGCACCTGCGTCTCGCCGCCCGAACCGGGCGGGAAGCCGATGATGATGCGGATCGGTTTGGACGGATACGCCTGGGCCAGCGCGGCGGGCGCGGCAAGCGAACACGCGAGGACGATCAGAAGCCGGACGACATTCATGGCGGTGCTCCAGAGTGGGTGACGCCGAATCCTAAAGCAAATGCCGCGCCACGTTCAGCGCCCGATGCCCGCGCCTGCTTCCCAGGAAGCTCAGCCTGCCGATTTGCGGCTGCGCGGCCCGGCGATGAACCAGATGATCAGGCCGAGCAGGGGCAGCAGCAGTACCAGCACGATCCACAGCGCCTTGGCGCCGGGCGAGGAACCGCTCTGGGCGATATGGATGATTGCCCAGATGTCCGCGACCAGTATCAGCAGCCCGAAAATACCGCCGACTTCGATGCCCATGTGAGTTCTCCGCGCAGGATTGGTCCCGCCAGTTTACTTTCTGCAGCCGTTCAGCGCGCCTTGATGAGGTACGTATGGCGTACCAGCGCCACCTGAGTCCCCGCGGCGTTCGTGATGCGCACGGCGAAACGCACGAAGCCCTGCCGGCCGGAACGCGTCGGGCGAATATCTTCGACCGAGAACTCGGTGCTGAGCGTGTCGCCCGCCAGCACCGGGGCGAGAAACTTCGCGTCCTGCTCGACGAAGGCCACCATGGATTCCTCCAGCCGGGCCGACAGCGGCGTCGCGCCAAGCGCGCTCACCGCCACCACCAGCAGGCCGTGCGCCAGCGGCTTGCCGAAGCGGGTCGTCCTCGCATAAGCCTCGTCGTAATGCAGCGGATGCGCGTCGCCGGTCATGCGCGCGAACAGCGCGAACTCCTCCTGGCCCACGGTACGCGTCTGGCCGGGATACACCTGGCCGGGCGCGAAGTCCTCGAAATAAAGCTGTGTAGCGTTGTCCATGCTCAGTCGATCAGCGCGCCGTCCTCGTGGAAGGGATACGGGCCGGCGAACGACCCGACGAACGCGGTGTGCGTCACCACGCCGCTCGCAGGCGTGTACGCGTGCACGCGGTACGCAGGCGGCTCCATGGCGAACTGCGAGCGCGCGTCCGTCGCGAGGTCCAGCACCACCTGGTGCGCGGCGCTCGGCGCGGTGCTGGCGATGGTGCCGGCGAAGCGGGTCTCGATCGGCCGGTGCAGGTGCCCGCACAGCACGCGCTCGACCTGCGGGTGGCGGCGGATCACGGCTGCGAGCGCATCGGCGCCCGTGAGCCCCTGCTCGTCCATGTGGCCGATGTGCGTGGCGAACGGCGGATGGTGCATCAGCACCAGCGTCGGACGCCCCGGCTGCTCGGCCAGCCGCGCGTCCAGCCACGCGAGCCGCGCCTCGCACAGCTCGCCGCGGCCTTCGCCCGGCACCAGCGTATCCAGCGCGACGATGCGCAAGGGGTGCCGGTCGATCGCGTACTGCACGAAGCCGGGCATCTGGCGCAGGTAGTCATGCTCGGGAAACGCGGCGCACAGCGCCTCGCGCTCGTCGTGGTTGCCCGGAACCAGGTACACCGGCATGGCGAGAGGCGCGATCAGTTCGCGCAGCACCGCGTACTCCTCCGGCCGGCCGAAATCGGTCAGGTCGCCGGTGAACACCACGACATCCGGCTGCTGCGGCAGCGCCAGCAGGTGCGCGATGCAGTCGCGCAGCATGCCGGCGGTATCGACGACGCGGTACGACAACTGCCCCGCGGCCTTGATGTGCAGGTCGCTCAGTTGCGCGACCAGGAACGGGCGCTGCACGCGGCCGCGCCTACTCGAGCTTGATGCCGGCCTGCTTGATCACCTTCGCCCAGCGGTCGATGTCCGCCTCGATGTACTTCTGCAGGTCCTGCGGCGTGCCGGGCTTGAGTTCGGCGCCGACGTTCGTCAGCCGCTTGGCCACTGCCGGGTTCTTCATCGCCGCGTTGATCTGCGTGTTCAGCTTCGCCACCACGTCGGCGGGGGTGCCTGCCGGCGCGAGGTAGGCGAACCAGGTGCTGACTTCGAAGCCCGGGTAGCCGCTTTCCGCCACCGTGGGCAGGTTCGGCATCGCCGGCGAGCGCGCCGGCGTCGTCACCGCGAGGCCGCGCAACTGCCCGGCCTGGATGCGCGACTTCGCCAGCGCCATGGTCAGCGGCATCATGTGCACCTCGCCCGAAATGATCGCGGTGACCGCGGCGGGCTGGCCGTTGTAGGGTATGTGCACGACGAACATGCCGGACATCTGCTTCAGCATCTCGGCGGCGAGGTGCACCGACGAGCCCGCGCCCGCAGACGCGTAGTTGAGCTTGCCAGGCCGCGCCTTGGCATAGGCGACGAGCTCCTGCAGCGATTGCACCGGCACCGACGGGTGCACGACGATGACGTTCGGGATCACGCCGACCATCGCCACCGGGGCGAAGCTCTTGATCGGGTGCCACGACAGCTTCGGATACAGGCTGATGTTCACCGCGTGCGCCGGACTGGCAACGATCAGCGTGTGACCGTCGGGCGCCGAACGCGCCACCGCCTCGGTGCCGATGTTGCTGGCGGCGCCGACGCGGTTCTCCACCACCACCGGCTGTCCGAGAGACTGCGACAGCGGCTCGCCGATCGAGCGCGCGATGACATCGACGACGCCGCCCGCGGGATACGGCACGATGACCTTCACCGGCTTGGATGGGAACGCCTGGGCGGCCACGGCCAGGGGCAGTGCCGCGAGCGCGGCGGCAAGTGCAAGCGTGCGAAACAGATTCACGACGGTCTCCTCGGTTGAGTCGATCGGATCGGCAGCGCCGTCCGGAACGCCCGATGCTAGTCGGGCACGAAGACGATTATCACCCGCTGGCGGCGTGTTTCGCCATGCGATCAGCGCATGTGGCCGTCGTCAGCCGGCCTTCTTCAGTCTCCCCGCGGCCTCGAGGATCGGGCCGATGACGTCCATCGGCACCGGGAACACGATGGTGGAAGTCTTGTCGCCGGCGATCTGCGTCAGCGTCTGCAGGTAGCGCAGCTGCATCGCCTCGGCGCGCTGCGACAGCACGCCCGCCGCCTCGAGCAGCTTCTCGGCAGCCTCCTGCTCGCCCTGGGCGTGGATGACCTTCGCGCGCCGCGCGCGCTCGGCCTCGGCCTGCTGCGCGATCGCGCGCACCATGGAGTCGTTGAGGTCCACGTGCTTGATCTCGACGTTCGCTACCTTGATGCCCCAGGCGTCGGTCTGCGCATCGAGCACGGTCTGGATGTCCAGGTTCAGCTTCTCGCGCTCGGCGAGCATCTCGTCCAGCTCATGCTTGCCGAGCACCGAGCGCAGCGTGGTCTGCGCAAGCTGGCTGGTGGCCTCCATGTAATTGGCCACCTGGATGATGGCGAGCTGCGGATCGACGACGCGGAAGTACACCACCGCGTTCACCTTCACCGACACGTTGTCGCGCGAAATCACGTCCTGGCTCGGCACGTCCAGCACCAGCGTGCGCAGGTCCACGCGCACCATCTGCTGGATGCCGGGCACGACGATGATCAGTCCCGGCCCCTTCACCGCCTGGAAGCGTCCGAGCAGGAACACCACGCCGCGCTCGTATTCGCGCAGGATGCGCAGCGAGGCGATTACCAGGATCACCAGCAGGGCCAGCGCACCGAATCCGAAGTTCAGCATGTTCATTCCTCCTTGCGGTTGGCATCGCCGGGCGCCGGGTCCGGCACCACGTCGAGCAGCAGGCCTTGCATGGACACCACGCGCACCCTCGTGCCCGCCGCCAGCGGCGCCGCGCTGCGCACGCGCCAGGTTTCGCCGCGCACGCGCGCCCAGCCGCTGCCCTCGAATCCGGCGAGCACCTCGCCGCCGGCGCCCAGCATGTCCTCGCGGCCGCTGACCACCGGACGGCGCCGCGCCCGCACCGCCATGCCGACGACGACGAAGCTGAACGCGGCGCTCGCCGCCGCGACGCCGCCGATCAGCGTGTACGGGATCTCGAAGCCCGGTGCCGCGTCGCCATCGATGAGGATCACCGAACCGAGCACGAGCGCAATCATGCCGCCGATGCCCAGCGCCCCGAACGAGGGTACGAACGCCTCGGCGATCATGAAGCCGACGCCCAGCACGATCAGTGCGAGCCCGGCGTAGTTCACCGGCAGCAGGTGGAACGCGTACATGGCGATCAGCAGGCAGATCGCGCCGAACACGCCGGGAAACAGCAGTCCCGGGTTGGAGAACTCGAAGATCAGCGCGTAAATCCCCAGCAGCACGAGCACGTAGGCAACGCTCGGGTTGGTGATCGCCGCGAGCAGCCGCGTGCGCCAGCCGGGCTCGACCTCAGTGGTGATCGCACCCGCGGTGGCGAGCTTGCGCTGCGCACCGCCCGCCTCGACGCTGCGTCCATCCAGCTTGCGCACCAGGTCGGCGACGTCGCTCGCCATCAGGTCGATGACCTTCAGTTTCAGCGCCTCTTCCGCCGGCAGGCTCACCGCCTCGCGCACCGCGCGCTCGGCCCAGTCGGCATTGCGGCCGCGCAACTGCGCAAGTCCGCGGATGTACGCGGCGGCGTCGTGCGTGACCTTGCGCATCAGCGTTTCTCCGGGATCCGACCGGGCCGGCTCGCCTTCCTTCGCCGCCTTGTCGCCCGGCTTGCTGCCGGGGGTCGACGGCGCGCCGATCGCCACCGGCGAGGCCGCGCCCAGGTTGGTCGCCGGCGCCATCGCGGCGAAATGCGCGGCGTAGAGGATGAACGTGCCGGCGCTGGCGGCGCGCGCGCCGTTGGGCGCAACGTACGCCGCCACCGGCACCGGAGAGGCGAGGATGTCCTTGATGATGGCGCGCATGGACGCGTCCAGCCCGCCCGGCGTGTCGATGCGCAGCACCAGCAGCTGCGCGCCGTCGCGCGCGGCGCGTTCAAGCGAGCGCTGCACGAAATCCGCGCTCGCAGGGCCGATCGCGCCCTCGAGCGGCACGACCAGCACCGGCGCCGGCGCGGCAAGCGCCGGCGGCAGCAGGAAGGCTAGCGCGAGCAGCAGGAACTGCCGGATGCCCGCGAACCGGGTTTCGCGCTTCGGCACGGCCCTACTATATGCCAGCCCGGGCAGCCGTGTCCCTAGCGACGTCCGTCGTACCAGATGCGGCAGGCGGCCGCGCTGCGCAGCGTGCGCCGCGGCCGCAGCAGCATGCGGCCGAAGAACGCCGCGTGCTCGCGCCAGCCGTACAGCCGCAGCTTGCGGTCGCTGGTGGCCAGCGGGTGCCGGTGCAGGATGACGATGCGCTGGCGTCGCGCGCGCGCCACGCGCTTGAGCCGCCTGAAGAGCTCCAGTTCCTCGGACGCATACAGCTCGTCGCTGAAGCCCGCGAGCTCCCGGAACGCCGCAGCGTCGCAGAACATGAAAGAACCCGCGGCCCAGCGGTTCAGGCGGCTGAGCGCGTTCCAGGCGCGGATGCCGAAGCGGAAAGCCGGCGCCACGCTGGCAGCGGCGATGGTGCTGCCGCCCGCCAGGCAGTCGCCGCGCTCCACCGCGCGCAGCATGTCGCCGAACAGGCCCGGCGAAGGTTGCGAATCGGCGTCGACGAACACCAGCCAGTCGCCGGCCGCGGCCGCGGCGCCGCGGTTGCGCGCACGGCCGATCTGGTTCACCGGCTCGAACACCACGCGCGCGCCCGCGCCGTGCGCGATCTCGGCGGTGCGGTCGGTCGAATTGTTGTCGCAGACGATCAGTTCCCAGTCGTGCGCGCCCGCGAAGGCGCGCGTGGCCGCGTGGATGCGTGCCAGCGTGGCAGGCAGCAACTGCTCCTCGTTGAATGCCGGGACGACGATCGAGAACTTCATCGCCGCCGAGCTTACCGCGGCCCGCGCCGCGCCTGGTGGCCTGCTATGCCGGGCGCGCGTCGGGCGGCGGCGCGATCACGTCCTCGTAGCGGTGCCGCTTCGTGATCAGCCCGGCGTGCTGGAAGATGTCCAGCGTCGCCTCCCACGCGGGGCGCGTGATCTCGACGTGCGGCGACCAGTTGCCGAGCTTCTGGTAGGTGGCGATGGTGGTCGCCAGCACGCCCTGGTCGATGTCAGGAAAGAAACCCGCTTCGGCCCTGGCGATCTCCGCCGCCGGCGCGCTGATCACCCAGGCGCGCGCCTTGCGGTACGCTCGCATGAAGCGCGGTGCCATGTCGCTGGCAAGCCACGCAGGCGTGGCGGCGAGGCTGGAAAACGCGCACGGACCGATCGCGCCGGCCAGCGCGGTGACGATATGCCCCACGCCATCGTGCTCGAGCTGCTGCGGCGCCGGGCCCTGCAGGTGGATGTAGTCGCCCTCGCCGTTCCTGAACGCCTCGATCATGCGCTCGGTGGCGCCGGCGTCGATCGCGTGGATGTCGCCGAACGCGAGGCCGCTCCTGTGGCAGGCGTACTTGAACATCGCCATCGGCTGGCCGCCGTGGTCGACGATCACCTTGCGGCCCTTCAGCGCGGCCCAGCTGAAGCCCGGCTCGGGCTTGCGGCCGACGAGAAAGAAGCCGTCCATCTCGTTTATCTGCGCGAAGTGCAGCGCGGGCGGCTTGCTGCCCTTCTCCAGCGGCCCGAAGCCCTGCGCGGGCGCAGACTGCGCGACATCCACCGACCCGTCGACCAGGCCGGCGATCGCGGAAACGCCCGGCGGCGACACCGAGTGCCTGCCGCGCAGGCCTTCCTGTTCGAGGAAGCCTCCGGCCATGGTGGCGATGAGCGGCGAATAGAACGCCGAAAAGCGTGAGAACTGGATGTTGATGTCCTGGCTCAATGTCGACTCCTGCCTGCGCGGGATGTTTGCGAAACCCGAAGGGTAGCAGTTACCCCGGCGGCGGATCGGCGCAATGCGCAATGCGGATGCTATGATTTTGCCGCACGCGCGCACTCGCGCGCGACCCGTTTCCCTACACAAAGATCCCGCGATGGCCACGCACACCCTTGCATTCTTCCGCGACCAGCTCTCCGCCGATGCATCGCTGCCGCTGGCGCACGCCTGCCCGCGCGTGCTGTACCTGCGCTCGGGTTCCCTGGTTGCGCGCTCGGCCGGCAGCGCGGCGGCACTTTCGCCGAACGCCGCCTGGCACGGCGATGGCGCCTGCGACGTGGTCGCGGGCAAGGCGGGCGCGGACCTCTACCGCTGGGAGTTGCTGCGTGGCGGCGATGCATCCGCCGCGGGCGCCGCGCTGCGTGCCGCGGTGACGCTGGACCCGGCGACAGGCTGGCTGATGCGCTGCGACCGCGTTGACTTTCCGCTCGGCGGCATCGCCTACACGCATACGCATCGCGGGCCCGGCATCCGCTGCCTGCTCGCGGGCGAGATCCGCGTCAAGGTGAATGACGCCGAGCATGCAGTGCGGCCCGGTGAGGCCTGGTTCGAGGCAGGACCCGACCCGGTGCTCGCGCTCGCTTCCGAGCGCGAAGCGACCTCGTTCGCGCGCGTGATGGTGCTGCCGGCGGAACTGCGCGGCCGGTCTTCCATACGCTACGTGCTGCCCGAGGACCAGGACAAGCCCAAGCGCCAGACCTACCAGCTCTTCATCGACGATCCGATCGCGCAGGGCTGGCTGAAATGAACCGGCGGCCCGGCCCCATGCGCCGCAACGGTCGCGGATGACCGAGGCTGTCACTGGCGAAGGTCCGGCGTCGACGCCCATCACGCGCTGGCGCGATTTCCTCGCGCCGGCGCCGCTGGTGGCGCTGGCGTGGACGTTCACGCAGGTCGCGTTCTTCCTCTGGCCGAGCATTGCCACGCTGTCGCAGCGCGCATGCCACGTGTCGTTCGCCATCTGCCTCGCGCTTCTCCTGACAGGCGCGAAATTCGCGCCTGCGTGGCGCGCCGTGAACTACGTTCTCGCACTGCTGGCGGTGCTTCCGGGCGCCTACGTGGTGTATTCGGTCGATCGATTGATGAACGAGCGCATCTCCGGCGTCGATTCGCCGATCGCGCTGGACTATGCGTTCGGGCTGCTGCTGGTCTTCCTGCTCGCCGAAACGTCCCGGCGCGTGCTCGGCATCGGCATCACGCTGCTGGCGGGCCTGTTCGTCGCCTACCATTTCGCCGGACCGATCCTGCCCGGGGACCTGGGTCACGCTTACGCCGGGCTCGGCCAGTTCGTCGATTCGCAGTTCCTCAACCTCACCGGGATCTACGGCGTGCCGACCGGGGTGTCCGCCGAGGTGGTGTTCTACTTCATCCTGTTCGCCGCCGTCTACGATGTCTTCGGCGGCGGTCGCATGATCATCGAACTGGCGCTCGCGCTCACCGGCCGGCGCGTGGGCGGGCCCGCCAAGGCGGCCGTGGTCGCCTCCGGCATGATGGGCAGCGTGTCCGGCAGCGCGGTGGCGAACGTCATGAGCACCGGCATATTCACCATCCCGCTGATGAAGCGCGTGGGCTACGAGCCGCGCTTCGCGGCGAGTGTCGAGGCGGTCGCTTCGACCGGCGGCCAACTGGTACCGCCGGTGATGGGTGCCGCCGCGTTCGTGATGGCCGACCTGATGCAGATCCAGTACAGCACGATCGC
Organism: Burkholderiales bacterium; assembly: GCA_050248795.1. GTDB lineage: Bacteria > Pseudomonadota > Gammaproteobacteria > Burkholderiales > SG8-39 > CAZTDU01. The sequence continues at coordinate 30,567 of JBFWRS010000010.1, forward strand.
GCTGGCCGCGATCCTGCCTTCCGTCCTCTACTACATCGCCCTGCTGGTCGTGGTCGACCTGGAAGCGCGGCGCCTCGGCCTCGGCTCGGTTGCGCCGGTAGACCTGCCGCGCCTCGGGACGACGCTGCGCGAGCGCGGACACATGCTGCTGCCGCTGGTATGGCTTTGCTACCGCGTCGTCGCAGGCTATCCCGTGGACCAGACGGCGGTCGAGTCGGCCGTGATCGCGGCGGTCGCCGGTTCGCTGCGAAAAGCGACGCGCGCGTCAGCGCTGGAACTGGCGCGCTGCTTCACCGTGGCCGCGGAGCGCACGATCAGCGTCGCGCTGCCCTGCGCGGTCGCCGGGATCATCGTCGCCGTGATCGCATACTCCGGCCTCGGCACCAAGTTCGCTTCGATGATGGTGTTCCTGTCGGGCGGTTCCCTGGCCGCGATGCTGCTGCTCGCGGCGCTGGCCGCACTGATCCTCGGCTGCGGCATGCCGACCACCTCCGCGTACATCATGGCAGGGGTACTCGTCGCGCCGGCGCTGATCCTGCTGGAGGTCGAGCCGCTGATCGCGCACTTCTTCATTTTCTATTTCGCCATCCTGTCCATGGTCACGCCGCCAGTGGCGCTCGCCGCGTATGCCGCAGCCGCAATCGCGCAGGCACCCGCAGGACCCACCGGCTGGAAGGCGTTCGCACTGGCAATGCCGGGCTTCATCATTCCGTTCGCGTTCGTGCTGCACCCCGGGCTGCTGCTGATCGGCGACGCGGTCGACACGCTGTGGGGCTTCTTCAACGTATCGGTCGGCTTTCTCGCGCTGGGTGCGGCTTTGACAGGCTTTCTGTTTCGCTCCCTGTCCAGCGGTTGGCGCGCGTTTTTCGCCGCACTTGGCGTAGCGAACATGCTGCCGGGCGTCTACGTGTCAGTCGCCACCTTCGTTGCACTGTTCGCCGCGAGCGCCTGGCTGTGGCGCAGCGCACAACGGCAGCGCCCGGGCGCCGCCACCTCCTGATGCGCGCCTCGGGCTAAACTCGGCGGCAATCACTTCGCGCAAGGAGGTTTCATGAACAAGCTTTTCGCGACCACGCGCATGCTGCCGCTTGCCGCTGCCGCCCTGCTCGCCGCCTGCGGCGACGACAAGCCCGCGCCCGCGCCGGCGTCACCGCCGGCGAGCGCCGAGGCAGCAAAGGCGGTCGCGCCAGCGCCAGCCGCCAAGCCCGCACCCGCCCCGGTACCTGCCCCGGCAGCCCAAACCGCAGCGCCGGATTCGGACAAGGCACTCGCCGCCAGGGTCAAGGCCGCGCTGGAGAAAGCCCTGGGCGCGGCCGCCACGCGCGTAGACGTCACCGTGAAGAATGGCGCGGTGACGCTCTGGGGTTCTGTGGACGACGACGGCGAGCGCGCCCGCATGATCGAACTGGCGCGCAAGGTCCCGGGCGTGAGCTCGGTGCAGAACAAGCTGCAGATCGTCACCGGCTCGTAGCCGGCGCGCCAGGACTAGCGGTAGACGCCGTCCCACTCGCCGGGCACGACCTCGGCGCTGCGGCCGTCGTCGGACACCGTGGGCCGGTTGAGCGTGAACGTCGTCTCCGGCGTCACCACCGCGTAGTCCATGTAGCCCATGCGCGCGATCGGGCGCATGCGCGCGGTTTCGACCAGCCCGTCGCGCAGGTATGCGTCGTCGATGTAGACGCCGACGACGATGCCGAACACCACGTCGAAGCGCGGCGGCGGCGGACGCCCCGGCCGCGGCACCGGCTCGGGCATCTCCACCGTCTTCCAGTGCCGACACTCGAACGCCGCCGGGCTCTCGGCGACCCGGGCGGGTTTCACCGCGTGAGACGCCGCCGGCGTCAGTCCGGCAAGCGCGAATTCATCCACGCCGCGCGACACCGGTGCCGAACTGAGGTTCATCTGCTCGCGCAGCGCCCAGGTCGCCATCGAACAGGTGAACTCGCCGTTCTGCTCGATGTTGTGCAAGCTGTCCTTGCGGCCGCCGGAGGAGAACATCACCACCGGCGGGTGGTCGCTCACCGCGTTGAAGAAGCTGTACGGCGCGAGGTTGTGCCGGCCGTCGCGATCGATGGTGGCGATCCAGCCGATCGGCCGCGGCGCCACCAGCGCCTTGAACGGGTCGAACTTCAGGCCGTGGCGGCCGCTAGCGATGTCGTAGTACATGCGGGGGCTGGGCTCAGCGGTAGCGCAGCATCTGCCCGATGCCCATGCGCTCGGCCTTGGCGAGCATCGCGGCGCCCAGCGCGATATCGGACAGCGACAGGCCGCGGTGCCAGAACAGGATGGTCTCGTCGTCGCTCTCGCGCCCGGGCTTCAAGCCCGCGACGATCTGCCCCAGCTCGGCGTGCAGGTTCTGCTCGTTCAGGCGGCCCGAGTCGATGTGCGCGCGCAGCGCGCCGAACGGCCCGGCCTTCGCCTGGCCCCAGTCGTCCATGACCCACTTGTCGGCGACGTCGGCGAGCGACAACTCCACCGCGCTCATGGTGCCGTAGGGCACCACCAGCGCGCCCTTCTTCAGCCACGCGGTCTTCAACAGCGGCTCGGGCTTCTCCAGCCGCGAGGCCTCGACGACGATGTCGGCGCCGCGCACGCAGGACTCCCAGTCCGGCGTGGCGAGCACGCGCTTGCCGAGGTCCTTTTCCAGCCGCGCCGCGAACGCATCGCGGCTCTCGGGGCGGCGCGAGTGCACGCGGATCTCGTCGAAGTGGAAGATCGAGTCGAGCAGGCGAACGTTCCAGTAGGCGGTGCCGCGCGCGCCCACGTGCCCGAGCACCTTCGAGTCGCGGCGGGCCAGGTGCCTGGCGCCGATCGCGGTTACCGCGCCGGTGCGCATGTCGGTGATGTCGGAGGCGTCGATGATCGCCTTCGGCACGCCGGTCTTCGGGTCGTAGAGATTCAGCAGCGCCAGTTCCGAGGGCAGTCCGACCTCGTAATTGCGGTAGAAATCCCCCACCACCTTGACGCCGGCGTAGCCCAGCGGCTTGATGAAGCCGCGCAGCACGTTGAAATGCCCGGGGTAGGACTTGTCCGGCACCAGGTGCACCCGCGGGTCTATCGTCACCTCGCCACGCCCCTGCGCGGCAAGACCCGCCTCGACCGCGGCGACGATCTCGGCGTCGCTCATCGCGAGCGCCTGCACGTCGTCGTAGTTGATGTAGCGCAGGTCTATGCGCACGCTGCCGCGGTCGCTCATGTCAGTTGGCGCGGATGTTCGCCGCCTTCACCACCGGCGCGATGCGCGCCGCCTCGGCGCGGATCATGTCGGCGGTTTCCTCAGGCGTGCCGCCGGCCGGCGTCGCCCCCAGGCCTTCGAGCCGCTTGCGCACGTCGGGCAGCTTGAGGATGCGGTTCACCTCCCCGGATACCTTGGCGACGATTTCCTTCGGCGTACCTGCCGGCGCCATCAGCGCGTACCAGGACACCGCCTGGAAACCGGGCAGCCCCTGCTCCGCCACGGTGGGCAGTTCGGGCAGCAGCGGCGAGCGCTGCGGGCTCGCCAGGCCGAGCGCGCGCAGCTTGCCCGACTTCACGTTCGGCAGCGCCGTCGACACCTGCACGAAGCTCATGGTGATCGCACCGCCCATGACGTCGTTCATCGCCGGCGCGGTGCCCTTGTAGGGAATGTGCAGCACGTCGATTGCCGAGGCGGCCTTCAACTGCTCGCCGGCGACATGGCCGAAGCTGCCGACGCCGGGCGACGAGAACGACAGCTTGCCCGGGTGCTGCTTTGCCCAGGCGATGAGGTCGCGCACGTTGTAGACCGGCGTGTCGGGGTTCACCACCAGCAGGTTCTCCACGCGCCCGAGCAGCGTCACCGGCGTGAAATCGCGCAGCGTCTCGTAGCCGAGCTTGGAGAAGATCAGCGGGTTCACCACCGCGTTGCCGGCCGGCATGGTCAGCAGCGTGTAACCGTCCGCGGGCTGCTTGGCGGCGTATTCCACGCCGATGTTGCCGGCGGCGCCGGTCTTCGCGTCGACGATCACCGGCTGGCCCCAGGCCGCGCTCAGCTTGTCGGCGATGGTGCGCGACAAGAGGCCGGAAGGGCCGCCCGGCGCGAACGCATTGATGATGCGCACCGTCTTCGATGGATAGGCCTGTGCATGCGCGGCGCCATGCGGCAGGGCGGAGAGCGTCAGCGAAACGCCGACGGCGAGGGCTGCGTTTGCGAGTTTCATGCTTGGCCTCCGTGGGGTAATTGCGCGATGATACTTTCGTTTGCCAAACCCGACCCGAGGAGAAATCCATGGCCGCGAAGAAACCGCGCACGAAGCGCCCCGCCGCGGGGAAATTCAGGCTCTCCAGCCCCGACATCAGGCCCGAGGGCACGATACGCATGGAACAGGTGTTCAACAGCTTCGGCTGCAGCGGCAGGAACATCTCGCCGCAACTGAAGTGGTCCGGCGCGCCGGCCGGCACGAGAAGCTTCGCACTGCTGGTGCACGACCCCGATGCGCCCACCGGCGGCGCGGGCTGGTGGCACTGGCTGGTCGTCAACATCCCCGCCGGCGCGACCGGACTGGCGAAGAACGCTGGCAGGGCAAGCGGCAAGGGCCTGCCGAAGGGTGCGGTGCACGTGGACACCGACTTCGGCGGTCCCGGCTGGGGCGGCCCCTGCCCGCCGGTGGGCGACAAGCCGCATCGCTACAACTTCACGCTGTACGCGCTGAAGGTCGAGCGACTGGACGTGCGCGGCGTGAGCGCGTCGCTCGCCGGGTACATGGTCAACGGCAACGCCATCGGCAAGGCAAGGCTTAGCGGGCGATTCGGGCGGAAGAAGTAACGCTCGCGGCGTGGCGGGCGAACAACCGCAGGCGTTGACGCAGCCGTCGCGCTACCTCGACCTCGCCGCGATCGCGCTGGTGCTCGCGGTGTGCTACGGCATCTGGTACGCCTACAGCGTGATCATGGTGCGGCTGCTGCAGGAATTCGGCTGGAGCCGCTCGGTGCTGGCCGGTGCATTCTCCGTATTCACGCTGGTGCACGGCATGGCCAACCCGCTGGTCGGCACGCTCTGCGACCGCGTGCGTCCGGAACGCCTGATGGCCTGGGGCGGCGCTGCTTTAGGGCTCGCACTGTGGGCGGACAGCCATATCCAGACGCCGCTGCAGTTGTACCTGGCGTTTGGCGTCGTCACCGCCGCGTCGGTCGCCGCCTGCGGCTGGGTACCGGCGGTGGTGCAGGTGCAGCGCCGCTTCAAGGACCGGCTCGGATTGTCGCTGGGCATCGTCAGCGCGGGGGTCGGCGCCGGCATGCTGCTGGTGGTGCCGCTGACGCAGTTGCTGATCGAGCTGTGGGACTGGCGCACCGCGTTCCGCGCCATGGGCCTGCTGTGCGCGGTGTTCATAGTGCCCACGGGCATCTACCTCGAGCGCCGCGCCGCTGCCACCAGGCCCGCGGCCGCAGGCGGCGCAGCGGCTGCGGCCGCGGCGTCGGCTACGGCCACCCGCGGCGCGATGCGCGAGCTGACCCTTGCCGGCGCGGCACGCACGGCGCCGTTCTGGCTCATCGTCGGCGCGTTCTTCTTCGGCAACCTGTGCTCGCAGATGCTGCACGTGCACCAGGCCGCGTTCCTGGTCGACCACGGCCTGTCGGCGATGGTCGCCGCGTCGGTGGTGGGCGCGGTAGGCGCCGCGAGCATCGTCGGCAAGATCGGCGGCGGCTGGCTCTCGGATCGCATCGAGCGCGAGTTCGTCTATGTCGCCGGGATCGCCATCCTCGTCGGCGCGGTGGGCGCGCTCGCTGCGGTGGGCGCATCGCCATCGCGCTGGGGCGCGTACGGCTACGCGGTGATGCTCGGCGTCGGCTATTCGGTCACCGCGTCGCTGACGCCGGCGATGGCGAGCGACCGCTTCGGCGGCCGGCACTTTGGCGCCATCGTCGGCGCGGGCCTGCTCGCCAGCGCGCTTGGAAGCGCGCTCGGGCCGTGGATGGCTGGGTGGATGTTCGACGCCACCGGCAGCTACGCGGTGCCGTTCATGATCGCCGCGGCCTGCGGCGTTGCCGCGGGCATTGCGGGCTGGATCGCGCGCACGCTGCGCCTGCGCGCCTCGGCCTGAGCCGGCGCGCCCTCAGGCGCGGCACCAGTCGTCGATGATCGCTTCGTAGATCGCCACCGACTGGCGGATGCGCTCCATGTTGCAGTACTCGTCGGTCTGGTGCGCCATGCCGGCCTCGCCCGGGCCGAGCACCACTGTGGGCGCGCCCGCGTACACCTTCAGCAGGTTCGCCGCGTCTGTCATGTAGGGCGCGGTGCGCGCCTGCGGCACCTCGCCGAGGATCGGCCTGCAGATCTCGAACACGCGCTGCATCCACGCATCGTCCGGCTCGGTCCATACCGCGTTCATGTCGGAGAACACTTCCATCGTCGCTGACTCGCCAAGCTCCGTGCGCAGGCGCTCGAGCAGCTCGGCGTGATCCATGCCGGGCACGGTGCGGATATCGACCCCGAGCGACGCCGAATCAGGCACCAGGTTGACGCCGCTGCCGCCCTCGAAGGTGCCGACGTTCAGCGTCGGTCCGCCCATCACCGGGTGCGCGTGGGCATGGAAGTCGAAGGCTTCGAGCCTGGCGACCGCGCGCGCGGCCTTGTAGATGGCGTTGTCGCCCAGTTCCGGCATCGAGCCGTGCGCTGAAACGCCGCGGAAGTGCGCATGGAACTTGATCGAGCCCTTGTGGCCGACCATGGGGTAGTTGGAAGTCGGTTCGCCGACGACCACCGCCCCGGCCCTGCCGAGCAGCCGCGGCAGCCCGGCGAGGTGCCGCGAGCCGATGCAGCCGTTCTCTTCCGACGCGGTCAGCACCAGCACCAGCCCCGGCGTGCCGGCGAGCTTCTTGGCGAACGTGCGCGCGGCAATCAACATGCCGGCGACGCCGGCCTTCATGTCGGAGGTGCCGCGCCCGTACAGCCGGTCGCCGTCGGTCTCGCCGGAAAACGGGTCCCGCGACCAGGCGCGCGTGCCCAGCGGTACCACGTCGAGGTGGCCGGTAAGGCATAAGGGCGCCTTGCCCTCCCCGCCGCCCAGCCGCGCGATGACGCTGGTGCGCTCGGGTGCATGCTCGAAGTACTCGACCTGGTAGCCCCAGGATTCCAGCAGTTCCCCGGCATGGTGCGCACAGTCGCGCTCCTGGCCGGGCGGATTCACGGTGTCGAAGTTCAGCAACTCGCGGGTAAGGGCGACGGCGTCCTGGGGGTTCATCGGTCAAATCATACCGGCTGCAGCGCCCCGGCGAACGCGTCAGCCCGGCTTGGCCGGCTCGCTGCCGTCGTTGCCGGCGATGACTTCCTGTTCCAGATCCTGCGTGATTTCGCCCATGCGCTTGAGGATGTGCGGGGACATCTTCGCGTAAGCCGCGGCAAAGTTCGGGTTCACCGCCTCGTTCGCCTGGTCGGCGAGGCTGGCGCCGGTGGTGTCGCCATCGACGATGAACGGCCCGAAGTTCTCGGCGCGGATCACCCACATCGCCTCGGGCAGGCCGAGTTCCTCCTTCCAGTACACCGCTTCCACCGCCTTCACGCCGCGGCCGTACAGCGCGGCAATGCCGTAGCCCACGGTGGTGAGGAACACGGTGCCGGTGCGCGTGAACACGTCGCGGTAGATCGCCGCGTCCATGCCGGCCTTGCCGACGATGGCGCGAATGCCGAAGCGGCGCACGTACTCGGGCACCCAGCGGCCGTAGCGGAAGCTCGCGGTGGCCTGGATAGACGAGATGCGGTAGCGGCCCGGCGCTTCCTCCTGGCCCGCCGGCGCCGCGTGCATCTGCACGTTGCTGGTGCCGGCGATGTCGATCGGCATGGCGTTGCCCTTGGCGAGCACGTGCTCGTATACGAGGGCGCGCCCGGTGTGCACCAGGCCGTCCAGGTAGACGACGTCGCCGATGCGCAGTTCGCGCACGGCTTCCTCGGTGAGCGGTATCGGCAGGCGGTACGTTTTCATGGCCTCAGACTCCCGTGCGCCGGTGGTGCGCATTGAACCAGGCGGGCGCATCGCGCGCCTCGATCCTGCCATCCGCGTACACGCGCACCACGCCGCGCCGCGCTGCCTGGCAGATCTGGTGGATGCCCAGCGGCGTCAGCGCGCTGTGCGTGTAGGCGATCTCGACGTGCACATCGAGCGCGTAGCCGCCGGTGCCGGCGTAGCCCATTGCGCCCAGGCCCAGCGAGTTCGCCAGTTCGTGCAGCTCGTCCTCCAGCTCGGCGATCTCGGGCTCGGGATGGCGGTCGCCCACCGGGCGCAGCACCGCAGCCTGCTTGGCGATGCTGAACGCCTGGTCCTTGGTGCCGCCGACGCCCACGCCGATGATCACCGGCGGGCACGACAGGCCGCGCCGGCCGAATTCGGCGATGGCGTCGACCAGACCCTTCCTCACGCCGTTCAGGCCGTCGCCGTCCACCATCATGCGAAAGTCGCTGCCGAAGGCGCCGCCCTTGTGCACCGCGACCAGCTCCACCCAGTCGGCATCCGGCTCGAAGCGGTACTCGATGTTCGGCGCGAACACGCCGAGGTTGTTGCCCGGATTGCGGCGCGTGATCGGGTGCACGCGGTTGGAACGCAGCGCGAGGTCCTTCGTCACCCTGACCGTGGCGCGACGCACCGACTGCTCCAGGCCGACGAAGCCTCCCTCGATCACCGCCTCGTTGCCAGCAACGACATAGACGCGCAGCACGCCGACGTCGGCGCAGATCGGGCGCTGATCGGCCTCGGCGACGGCGGAATTCTCCACGATTGCCTTCATGACGAACTTCGGCAGTTCGTTCGTTTCGCGTTCATGCACGCCGGCGAGCGCGGCGCGCACGTCGGCCGGGTGCGTCGTCGCGGCGAGCCGGTGCGCCTCGTAGGCCGCCTGCTCGAGCCATTCCTGTTTCATCGGGCCTCCTTCGCTGCATTGTCGCGCCGGACGCGGATACCTGCACCGCGCGGCAGCAAAACAACCAGCGTCCGTGCGCGGCGTCCGGATAACGCAGGCGGCGACCGAGGCGATATTGCTGCAATGCGGCTCGAAGTTTTTTCTATGGCCACATAGCCGCATTTTTGCGGTTTCCGCGTTGCACCACGCTTACAATCGCGGAGTCGCAGGAAGAGGATCCAATCCATGTTCACCAGCAATCCGTTTGCCGAGATCTCGGCGTCCATTTCTCCTGCACTGATGCAGGGCTACGTCATCCTGATGGTGGTGCTGGTCGCGGCGGGAACGCTGTTCGACATCATCCACAAGGGCAGCGCGAAGTACTTCTTCGAGAACATGCGAAATGCGAAGAAGCGCGGCGCGAAGCCGGTCGATGGCGGCACGGCGGTGTCGATCGCGGTGCAGACCGTGGTGGTCGACGTGCTCGCATCCGGCGAGTTCTGCAACACCAGGCGGCGCATCGCGCACCTGCTCGGCATGTACGGCTTCGTCATCTACGTCATCGCGACCGTCGTCATGGTGTTCAATGCCTCGGCTGGCGCAGTCTGGGCGCAACTGTGGTGGCTCGGCGGCCTGATGGTCTGCGTCGGCGGCTACTGGTTCTGGTTCTTCATCCGCGTCGATGTCGCCGCCGAGGGCCTGTCGCCGTTCCGCCTCATGCGCGCGGACCTGTTCATCCTTTCGCTGCTGGCGAGCACGACGCTGGGCCTCGCCTGGGCGGCGGCCGGCGGCGGCGTCGGCGTGCTGTTCGGCCTGTACATCATCGCCACCACGGTGCTGTTCGGCAGCGTGCCGTGGTCGAAGTTCGCGCACATGTTCTTCAAGCCGGCGGCGGCGTTCGAGAAGCGCATGTCCGAGGCCGATGGCACGCACGAGAACCTGCCGACGCTCAGCCGGGACGATCCCGCGCAGCGCGACCGGCACTCGATGGAACTGTTGAAGGACGCCCCGATGGACATGGGGCTCGGCATCAAGCGCGAAGCACCGCGCCACTACTAGAACATCGTCCCGGAATCAAGGAGCCAGCCCATGCCTACCTTCGTCTACATGACAAGGTGCGACGGATGCGGACATTGCGTCGACATCTGTCCGTCGGACATCATGCACATCGACAAGACCTATCGGCGCGCCTACAACATCGAGCCGAACATGTGCTGGGAGTGCTACTCCTGCGTCAAGGCCTGCCCGCAGCACGCGATCGACGTGCGCGGCTATGCAGACTTCGCCCCGCTCGGCCACAGCGTGCGCGTCCACCGCGACGAGGAAAAAGGCACGATCGCGTGGCGGATCAAGTTCCGCAACGGCACCGAGAAGAACTTCCTCTCGCCGATCACCACCAAGCCCTGGGGACAGGCGATCCCCAAGCTCGCGGAGGTTCCCGCGCCGAGCAAGGAAATGCGCGACAGCCAGCTGCTGTACAACGAGCCGAAGTGGATCCGCATGGATGACGGCGGCCTGCATACGCTCGAATCCAACGGCCTCAAGATGAAGAAAGGCGTGGCTTACTGATGGCTTACGAAACGATCGTCGAAGAAGGCATCGATATTCTGGTCGTCGGTGCGGGCCTTGGCGGCACCGGTGCCGCCTGGGAAGCGCGGTTCTGGGGGCAGGACAAGAAGATCGTCATTGCCGAGAAAGCCAACATCGACCGGTCGGGCGCGGTCGCGCAGGGCCTGTACGCGATCAACTGCTACATGGGCACGCGCTGGGGCGAGAACAAGCCCGAGGACCATGTCCGCTACGCGCGCATCGACCTGATGGGCATGGTGCGGGAAGACCTGCTGTTCGACATGGCGCGCCACGTCGATTCGACGGTGCACCAGTTCGAGGAGTGGGGCCTTCCCATCATGAAGGACCCGAAAACCGGGCGCTACCTGCGCGAAGGCCGCTGGCAGATCATGATCCACGGCGAGTCCTACAAGCCCATCGTCGCCGAGGCGGCGAAGAAATCCGCCGACAAGGTCTTCAACCGCATCTGCGTCACGCACCTGCTGATGGACGACGCGAAGGAGAACCGGGTTGCCGGCGCCGTCGGCTTCAACGTGCGCACCGGCAACTACCACGTCTTCAAGTCCAAGACCGTCATCTGCGGCGCGGGCGGCGCTTCCAACATCTTCAAGCCGCGCTCGGTGGGCGAAGGTTCCGGCCGCACCTGGTACGCACCCTGGTCCTCCGCGTCCGCCTACGGCCTGATGATCAACGCCGGCGCCAAGATGACGCAGATGGAGAACCGCATCGTCCTCGCGCGCTTCAAGGACGGTTATGGCCCGGTCGGCGCCTACTTCCTGCACCTGAAGACCTATACGCAGAACTGCCTGGGCGAGGAATACGAATCGAAGTGGTTCCCCGAGCTGCAGAAGATGGTCGGCAAGGAGTACCTCGATCCGGAAGCCTCGCACCTGACGCACCGGCCGATTCCCACCTGCCTGCGCAACCATTGCATCATCAGCGAGGTGAATGCCGGCCGCGGCCCGATCCACATGGTGACCATGCGCGCGTTCCAGGACCCGCACCTCGAGGAGGTCGGCTGGGAAAACTTCCTCGGCATGACCGTCGGCCAGGCGGTGCTGTGGGCCGCCACCGACGTGGACCCCAAGAACGAGAATCCCGAGCTGACCACCTCCGAGCCCTATGTCATGGGCTCGCATGCGACCGGTTCGGGCGCCTGGTGCTCGGGCCCCGAGGACATCTCGCCCCCCGAGTATTTCTGGGGCTACAACCGCATGACGAGCATCGAGGGCCTGTTCGGCGCCGGTGATGCGGTCGGCGGCACGCCGCACGCCTTCTCGTCCGGGTCGTTCACCGAGGGCCGCCTTGCCGCGAAAGCCGCCTGCAAGTACATCGATGACGGCAAGGCCGAGGGCATCCGCGTCTCGGAGGAGCAGATCGAGCGCCGCCGCAAGGAAATCTACAAGCCGCTGGAGCATTACAAGGTCTACCGCAACGCGATCGTCGCGGGCGACGTCAACCCGCACTACATCAACCCCAAGCAGGGCCTGGATCGCCTGCAGAAACTGATGGACGAGTATTGCGGCGGCGTGACGGTCGGCTACATGACCAACGAGAAGCTGCTCAACATCGGCCTGAAGAAGCTCAGGATCATGGAGGAAGACCTGCAGAGCCTGGCTGCGAAGGACGTCCACGAGCTGCTGCGTGCGTGGGAACTGATGCACCGTCATCGCGCCGCCGAGTGCGTCACGCACCACACGCTGTTCCGCAAGGAGACGCGCTGGCCGGGCTACTACTACCGCGGCGACGCCATGAAGGTGGACGACGCCAACTGGCACGTGCTGACGGTTTCGCGTCGCGACCCGAAGACCGGCGAGTACACGATGGAAAAGGCGCCCTGCTATCACCTGGTCGAGGACGAGAAGTAGCAGTTGAACATCATCGAGAAGACCGACGAAGAGATCCTGGCGATGGCGACTCCCCTGTGGCGCGACCTCGTCAAGTCCTCGAACGAAGGCAAGTACGGCGAGTTCGTGCGGAATTTTTCCAGTTCCTTCGCGCTCGCCATGGACCAGGTCACCGCCGGCCACCAGTTCGCCAACAGCGAACTGGCGAGGAACCTGTCGGACCAGTTCGACGCGCTCGGCATCATCCGCCGCGGCGAGCACGTGACAGTGCTCTACCGCCAGCGCAGCACGAAGAAGCCGGGCGAGTGGCTCGGCCGTCTGGTCCTCGGCTACGAGGACGGAAAGGTCAGGATCTTCGGTGCGTCCATCTTCTGAAGCCATCAGCGACGGCAAGTTCGTCGAGCTGACCTACAGGGTCACCGACAGTAAGACCGGTCATGTCCTCACGCGGGTCGAGTTCCCGCTGGGCTACGTGCATGGCCACAACGAGATCCTTGCCCCATCGGTCCACATGGCGCTTGCGGGCAGGACCGCCGGCGAGGTCATCGAAGTGCCGATCGACGGCAACCAGATTTTCGGGCCGCGCGACGAATCGCTGGTGTTCTCGGACCGGATCGAGAACGTCCCCGAGGAGTACCGGCAGGTCGGCACCTCGATCCTGATGGAGAACGACCGTGGCCAAACCCGCAGCTTTCTCGTCACCCACATGGACGACGAGACGCTGACGGTCGACGGCAACAATCCGCTGTGCGGCAGGGAAATCGTCTTTACACTGGAGATCTTGGCCGTGCGCGACGCGACCGAAGAGGAAACGCGAGCCGGCGGTGCGATCCACGCCGGCGCGGACATCGACCCGTCGCGGCTGAGACCCGTATCCTGATTGCAGCTACAGCACTCACCAGCACCCACCAGCACCCACGCAACCGCAAGAAAGGCCAGCCATGAGCGACCACAAGCCAGCACCCACCAAGGTTCCCGACGGCCAGTCGCGCTACTTCACCACGCGCCAGATGCCGGCCAACGACAAGGGCTTCGTCGGTTTCGAGACCGTCTGGGAGCCGATGCAGAAGGAAGCCGAGTACCAGACGCCGAAGAAGCCGTAGGCGCCGTGCCTTGACTCGGGCGCGCGGCCTCGCGCGCCCGGGATTACTTGTCCAGCGTAGCGTAGTACTCGCGCAGGACTTCCAGCACCTCCGGCCGGCTGAACTCCGCCGGTACCGGCGTGCCTTCCGACAGCCACTTGCGCAGTTGCGTGCCCGACACCTGCAACTGGTCCTTCGCATCGTGCGGACAGGTTCGCCCCGAGGCCATGCCGCCGCAGCGGTAGCACCAGAACGTCACGTCCATCTTCAGCGCCTGCGTCTCCAGCGCGCCCCTGGGCACGCTGTCGAAGATGCGGTGGGCATCGAACGGCCCGTAGTAGCTGCCGACGCCGGCATGGTCGCGGCCGACGATCTGGTGCGAGCAACCGTAGTTCTGGCGGAACACCGCGTGCAGCAGCGCCTCGCGCGGCCCGGCGTATCGCATGTCCAGCGGATAGCCCGCCTGCACCACGGTATTGGGGCGGAAGTAATGCTCGACCAGCACGCCGATGGCCTTCGTGCGCACATCGGCCGGGATGTCGCCGGGCTTCAGGTTGCCGAGCAGCGAATGCACCAGCACGCCGTCGCAGGTTTCGATCGCCACCTTGGCGAGGTATTCGTGCGAGCGGTGCATCGGATTGCGCGTCTGGAACGCCGCGACCTTCGACCAGCCCATTTTCTCGAACGCGGCGCGCGTCTCGGCGGGCGTCATGAACAGCTCGCCGTAGCGCGCCTTGAAGCCGCCGTCGGACAGCACCGTCACCGGACCGGCGAGATTGACGTTGCCCTGCTCCATCACCATTTTCACGCCGGGGTGCGCCGGATCAGCGGTGCCGAACACCGCCTGGCATTCATGCGCCTTGTCGATCGAATACTGCTCGGTGAGCTTCATCGTCGCTATCGGCTGGCCGAGCTCGTCGACCAGCGCCACGTCCTCGCCGATCTTCAGTGCGTCCGCGGTGCGCGCGTCGGTGGAAAGCGTGATCGGGATCGGCCAGAAGAAGTCGCCGGAGGTGCGCAGGTGATCGCACACGCCGCGCCAGTCGGCATGGCCCATGAATCCATCGAGCGGCGTGAAGCCACCGATGCCGAGCATGATGAGGTCGCCCTTCTCGCGCGACGAAACCTTGACTTTGGGAAGCGAGAGCGCGCGTGCCCGCTCGGCTGCAAGGGCGTCGCCCTGCAGCGCCAGCGGCTTCAGCGGCCCTCCTCCGTGAGGCGAGACCAATCCGGGCATCGAGTTATTCTCCTTGGAGCGTCGTCAGTGCAACAAGCCAGCCATTTTGATTCGCTCATAAGCCGCATTGATTTCAGCGCTTATGAGAGTCACGGCACGCTGCAGGCAGACGCGTTGATAAACTAGCATGATGCCCAGCGAACCAACACCCGGCAACAGCACGCACTGGCTCGCGGCGGTAGCGCAGTTCCCGGTAGACGAGCCCGCCACGCGCATGAAGGTGCTGCGCACGCTGGAGGCGCTGGGTGCGGCGGTGTTGCGCGAAGGCGTGTTCCTGTTCCCTGACAACGCCGACAACCGCCAGGCGCTGGATCGCCTTGCGGAATACCTCGCCAAGGCCGCCGGCGGCATGCACGTGCTGCGGGTCACGGCGTCCTCCGCGCAGCAGCAGGACGCATTCCGCGCCATGTTCGACCGCTCCTCGCGCTATGAGAACCTGTCCAAGACGGTGCGCAGCCTCAAGGTCGGTTTCGGCGTCGCCGACCCGGCGGCGATCTCGCGCGTGCTGCACAAGCAGCGCCGCGAGTTCGAGTCCATCAGCGCGCTGGATTTCTTCCCCTCCGGCGCGCACCAGTCGGCAAAGTCGGCGCTCGCGGAAGCCGAAGCGGAGGTGAAGAAGCTGCTGTTCCCGACGCAGTCGCAGGGCGGTCTCGCCGCCGGCGAGAAGCTGCTCGGGCGCACCTGGATCACGCGGCGGCCGCTGTTCGCCGACCGGCTTGCCTGCGCGTGGCTGATCCGCAGGTTCATCGACCCCGAAGCGCAGATGGCCTGGCTGGACAAGGGCCAGCCGCTGCCCCCTTCGGCGATCACGTATGCCTTCGACGGCGCGCACTTCGCCAACAGCGAATCGCGCGTGACGTTCGAGGAGATGCTGGTGCGGCTCGACCTGGCGAAGAACGCCGCGCTGCTGAAGATCGGCGGCATCGTGCACTTCCTCGAAGTCAAGGGCACGCCGGTGCCCGAGGCCGCCGGCGTGCAGACGCTGCTGCAGGGCGCCGCGCGGCGCGCCAGTTCCGACGACGAACTGCTGCAGGAGATCGAGAAGACCTTCGACCTGCTTTACGAGGCCTATCACCAGCCATCCTAACGGCCGGCGCACCAGCCATCCTGACGGCCAGGCATCACGCCTAGCGGCGCCTCTCCTCCTTCAGTTCGACCAGGTGCTGCTCGCGCAGCACGCGCAGGCGTGCATCGACCGCCGAGAGTTCGTAGAAGTCCCCATCGCCCGCGGTCTGCGCCAGCTGCAACTGCTCGATGGCGGCCGCGAGGCTGCCGCGCAGCGCGTACGCCTCGGCCTGCGCGCGGTGCTGCTGCAGGCGCTTGCCCAGCGCTGCGTACGCCCGCGCCTGCAGCGCATGCAAGCGGTCGTCGCGCGGGTAGTACTTCAGGTTGCGGCTCACCAGGTCGAGCGCATCGGCCGCCCGCGCGAGCTCGTGCAGCGCATCGGCAGCGGCATAGATCAGCGGCCGGCGGCTGGGATGGCGCTTCATCGCCGCCTCGAGCACCCTGAGCCCGCCCGCGGCATCCCCGCGCGCCTGCAGGATGCGCGCGGCCAGCGTCTCCAGCATCGGGCTGTCGGCGCCGAGCGCGCGCACCCGGGCAAGCTCGACCCCCGCCTCGCCCGCGCGCTTGGCGCGCAGCAGCGCAACCGCGAGGCCGAACCGTGCGCCCGCCTCGCTCGCGAACCTGCGGTCCTGGATCACCGCCTGGAACGCTGCCACCGCCTGCTGCGCATCGCCGGCCTCGGCACGCAGCTTGCCGCGCACCAGGTGGTATTCCAGCGAGTCCGCACGCTGCCGGTACGGCAGGTCGGCGACGCGGTTCTGCGCGTCGGCAATGCGCTCGGTGTTCATCGGGTGCGTGCGCAGGTAACCCGGGAACGTGCCATCGTCCATCGCGCGGGTGGCACGCTGCAGCTTCTCGAAAAAGAGCGGCATCGCCGCAGGATCGAACCCGGCGCCTGAAAGCGCCTGGATGCCGATGCGGTCTGCCTCGCGCTCGAAATCGCGCGAGAAATTGAGGAAGCGCTGCACCGAGATTCCCTGCAGTGCGGCGGCCGCGCCCGCCGCCAGGTCGGGATTCGAGCGCGCCGCGAGGATCGCGGCGATGGTGCCCAGCATCACCGGCATGCTGAGTTTCGACTGGTCGCTGAATTGGCGCGCGATATGGCGTTGCGTGACGTGCGCGATCTCGTGCGCGAGCACCGAGGCGAGCTCGGACTCGGTGTCCGAGGCCATGATGAGCCCGGTATGCACGCCGATGAAGCCCCCCGGCAGCGCGAAGGCGTTGACCGTGACGTCGCGCAGCGCAAAGAACTCGAAATCGTCGCGCGCACCAGGGCTTGCCTCGACCAGCCGCGCGCCGAGGTTGCGCAGGTACTCCTGCACCTCGGCATCTCCCAGGTAGTCCGGATCGCGCCGGATGTCGCGCATGACGCCCTCGCCGATGCGGCGCTCCATCTGCGGCGACAGCGTGCTGCTCGACACGTCGCCCAGGTCGGGCAGGCGTTGCGCCGCCGCGAGCGGGGCATGCATGCCGGCAAGCGCGACCAGGGTAAGCAAGGGAAGCAGGAGCCGGCGCATGCGATTATGATAACCGTCGCTCCTACAAGTTCCTGACATGACACGGAAAAGCCGATCCGCACTGACGCATTTCGACCGCCAGGGCAAGGCCCACATGGTTGACGTCGGCGCCAAGTCCGAGACCCACCGCGTGGCACTCGCCTCCGGCCGCATCCACATGCTGCCGGCGACGCTGCGCGCGGTCATCGAGGGCAGCGCGAAGAAAGGCGACGTGCTCGGCGTCGCGCGCATCGCCGCGATCCAGGCCGCCAAGAACACGCCGGCGCTGATCCCGCTTGCGCACCCGATCGCGATCACGCGCGTCGCCATCGACTTCGACATCGATGCCGATGCCTGCGCGGTGACGATCCTGGCCCGGGTCGAGTGCCGCGGCCGTACCGGTGTCGAGATGGAGGCGCTGTGCGCCGCCGCGGCGGGACTGTTGACGATCTACGACATGCTGAAGGCCGTGGACCGCGGCATGACCATGACCGGGTTGCAGCTGGAGGAAAAGCGCGGCGGCAAGTCCGGCAGCTACGTGCGCGGCGCGAAGTCCGGCACGCGGCGGGCCTCGCGCTAGCGGCCTGCGGCCTCCCGCGCGATCGCATCCAGCATCGCGTCCACCTCCGCGAGCGCCGCCTTCGATGCCGGCGACCCGTCGCGGCGCGCGGTGCGCTGGTAGGCGACGAACACCTTCTGCGGCGAACCCGCCAGCGCGTACACGACGATGCTGTAAGGACACAGCGCCGCGTTCGCGGGATCCGCCTCCATCGCCTTGCGCGACAGCGCGGCGCTGCAGAACACGAAGGCCTGCGCGTCCGCGTAGACCTTGCGCGTCGCGCCGAGGTCCTTGCCGGTGCGCTCGAGCATGCGGCCGACGTAGGACTGGTAGTCCACCACCAGCCCTCGACCCTCGATGGCAAGCTTCAGGTCGTCGCGCACGTCCTCGAACCTGCCGGCGGCCGGATACGAGACGATGGTGCCGGGTTCCGCCGCCACCGCCGCCACCCAGGCAAGCGCGGCCAGCAGCGCAGCAACGATCCTAGAGGCGCATGTAGGCATAGCCTTCCGTGGTCTGCAGGCGGCCGATCTCGGCGATGCCGGACGGCACCACCGTCGCCCCGGGCACCACCTGCGCCGGGCCGATGCCGCGGCGTTCCAGCGTGTTGTAGCAGACGCGGAATTCGACGCCTCTCCTGCCGAATTCCCGCACCAGCGGCGCGAACTCCGCGCCGGTTTCGTCTCGCGCCCCGCTGAGGAGGAAATCGACGCCGCTGTTGTGCGCAACGACGACCACCTTGACCGCCGGCGAAGCCTGCAGGTGGTTGCGCAGGTTGCGCAGCGCCGCACTCGCGGTCTCGCCATTCGAGATGTGGTAGACGACGCGCGGCGCCGGATCCGGCGCGTGCAGCGGCCCGGCCAGAAACACCCAGCCGGCGAGCAGCAACGCGCATACGCCAGGCGCTGCGAGCGCGAAAGGCGAGCGCAGCAGCGCGGCGACGCGTCCGCGTGCAGGCAGATCGATGTCCGCATGCAACCGGCGGCGCAGCGCCTCGGGCGCGCGCGGCGCCTGCGCGTGTCGCGCCACCGCCTCGCGCGCCGCCTCCAGGGCAGCGAGCGTGCGCCGGCAGCGCGCGCACGACTCCAGGTGAGCCTGTACCGCGAGGGCATCCCTGACTTCGAGTTCGCCGTCGACGTGTGCATCCAGAAGCCTTGCAGTCTCCGCGCAGTTCATGTCCCGGTTTCCTCCTGCCTCGCGCTGCCGGCAATCCGCTCCAGCAGCAGCCGCCGAGACCGGGCCAGCCTCGACATCACCGTACCCAGCGGAATGCCGGCGATCGAGGCGATCTCGCGATAGCTGCAGCCGTGCAGTTCACGCAGCACCAGCACCTCGCGAAAATCCGGCGGCAGCGCGCGGATGCAAGCGCGTACCAGCTCCCCCTCGGCGCGCTGCATCGCGGCAGCCTCGGGACTGCGCGGAAACGGGATTACCGCGCCAGCGGCGGAGGATTCCGCGTCCATGGTTTCCTCGTCGAACTCGCTGGACACCACCCCATGGCGCTCGCGGTCGCGCAGCTCGTGGCAGGCGTTGCGCACGATCTTCAGCAGCCAACCCCCGCCGTCGCCGCCGCGAAAGGAACCGTAGAACCGGTAGGCGCGCAGGTACGCGTCCTGCACCGCGTCCCGGGCAGCGTCTTCGTTGCGGGTAAGCCAGAACGCCAGCGCGTACGCCGCATCCAGGTGCGGCAGCATCAGGCGCTCGAAACTCGCGCACTTGTCCTCCGGATCCATCGCCCCCCTTCGTCAATGTACCGGTGCCGGGACGATCTTATTCCCGCGGCGGGAATATTTCCGTACTGATCCCGGTATTGAGTCTTGCAGCACCACCATCAACCGGGGAGGAGGAAGTCATGTACCAAAGAATTCTGATCGCGCTATCCGCATTTCTGATGGCAGCCTGCGCCAGTGCGCCGACCGGCCCTGTCGCAGAAGACAAGGTCATCTATCACGTAAACCACACCGGATCGCAGGCGGTAAACGCATTGCGCAACATCGGCAACCACCTCGAGGTGAACCCGAAGGCGAAGATCGTCGTCGTCACGCATGCGCAAGGCGTCGACTTCCTCTTCAACGACGCCAAGGACAAGAATGGCAATCCCTACCATGTCGCGGTCGAGCAGCTGAAGCACCGCGGCGTGCAGTTCGACGTCTGCGAGATCACGCTGCGCAACCGCAAACTGCCGCGAAGCAAGTTCATCCCCGAGGCCACGTTCGTGCCCTCCGGCGTCGCGGAGATCACGCGCCTGCAGCAGCGCGAGGGGTACGCCTACCTGCGTCCCTAGGCGCGCGACGGGTTGTCAGGAGCGTGCAAACAGTATTAGCATGCGCTAATAGAACTGAGGAGGCTCGATGTTGAAATTACGCAGAACCACACTGCAGGTCGGTGGCGCCGCCGCGGCGTTGATGGCGGCGGGCCTGCTGCATCCGCTGCGCGCGCTGGCAGCCTGGAACAAGGCGGCGTTCGATGCCAAGACGCCAACCGATGCGATGAAGTCGATGGGCGTCGCCAATGCCGCCGACAGCAGCGGCATCGTCATCGAGGCGCCGCAGATCGCCGAAAACGGCGCGGTGGTGCCGATCGAGGTATCCAGCAACATCCCGGGTACTACGTCGCTTGCCGTGCTGATCGAGAAGAACCCCTTCCCGCTCGCCGCCAAGTTCAACTTCAAGGATGGCGCAATGCCGTACGTGAAGGTGAACGTGAGGATGGGCGAATCTTCGAACGTGCGCGTGATCGCCGAAGCCGGCGGCAAGCACTTCACGGCGGTGAAGGAAGTCAAGGTAACCATCGGCGGATGCGGAGGCTGACATGGCTGATCCAATGAAAGTACGCGCGACGCTGAAGGGCGACATGGTGGACGTCAGGGTGCTGATGGGCCACCCGATGGAAACCGGGCAGCGCAAGGACCCGAAGGGCAATCTCGTCCCCCGCCACTTCATCCAGGAGGTGACGGTGAAGGTCGGCGGCAAGGTCGTGATCGATGGCGAGATCAGCCAGGCCGTATCGCGCAATCCGGTGTTCTCCTTCCGCCTGAAAGGCGTGGCGAAGGGCGACAAGATCGAGATCGCCTGGCTCGATAACAAGGGCGCACGCAACCAGACCGAAACCTCGATCGCCTGAGGAGGCGTCGGGGCGCCGCGGACGCATGTGCCCGCGGCAAGCAGGGTTCATTTCGCAGGGAGGAGGAACTATGGATCGGTTACGGTACAGATTGCTGCTGGCCGCGTGCGCTGCATCGCTCGCGTCGACCCAGGCGGCGGCGCAGTCGCAGTTCGAGAAGTACCAGAAGATGGTCGCCGAGGGCAGTCCGGCGGAACTGTTCGAACTTGTCGGCGAGGACCTGTGGAAGAAGAAGCAGGGGCCGAAGAACGTTTCGCTGGAGAAGTGCGACCTCGGCAAGGGGCCCGGCGTGCTGAAAGGCGCGCATGCCGCACTGCCGCGGTACTTCAAGGATACCGACAGCGTCATGGACACCGAGTCGCGGGTGCTGCATTGCATGATGACGCTGCAAGGCCGCAGCCGCGCCGAGGCCACCAAGCGGCTGTTCGGCAATGCCGACAAGCCTTCCGAGATGGAGTACCTGTCGGCATACATCGCCGGGCATTCGCGCGGCCACAAGCTCTCGCCGGGTACCAGCCACCCGAAGGAGAAAGCGTCCTACCAGCTCGGCGAAAAGCTGTTCTTCGTGCGCACCGGCCTGTGGGACTTCTCCTGCGCGTCCTGCCATGGCGAGAAGGACAAGCGTATCCGCATGTCCGAACTGCCGGTGCTGAGCGACCCGAAGGCGGCCCGCCCGCTGATGGCGACCTGGCCGGCTTATAGGGTGTCGAACAGCACGTTCAAGACCATGCAGTGGCGCATCAACAACTGCTTCCGCCAGATGCGCACGCCGGAACCCCAGTTCGGTTCCGAGTCGGTCAATGCGATGAACATGTACCTGACGGTCAAGGCCAAGGGCGCGACGTACCGCGGCCCGGGCACCAAGCGCTGAGGGGGAGACGACCATGAAGAACTGGATGCTTGGAGCGAGCCTCGCCACGCTGGCGCTGTCGCCGGTCGCGATGGCCGAACCCACCGACCGCGAGGTGCAGCAGGTCATGAAGCGGGATTTCCGTGCCAAGGGGCAGGCGGGAATGGATCGCCTGCAGCAGGACAGCGTGCAGCGCGCCTGCACCGCGTCGCACGACAAGCCGCCTGCGGCGCTGGCCAAGGCGCTGGAAGCCGACCAGATGAAGACGATCGTGTTCCCGTCGGGTTCGCTGCTCGGAAACTGGAAGAACGGCGCCAAGATCGCCGCCAGCGGCAGGGGCATGCAGTGGAACGAGAATCCGAAGAAGCCCGCGGGCGGCAGTTGCTACAACTGCCACCAGTTGTCGCCCGGGCAGGCATCGTACGGGACGATCGGGCCGAGCCTGCTCGGCTTCGGCAAGAAGCGCGGCTATACGGCGGAGATGCAGAAGTACGCCTACGGCAAGATCTACAACGCCAAGGCGTATAACCTCTGCTCGCACATGCCGCGCTTCGGTACCACCGGATCCCTGACCGAGCAGCAGATCAAGGACCTGGTCGCGTACCTGATGGACCCGACCTCTCCGGTCAACAAGTAGTGCACAGAAGAGAGTTTCTCCGGCTGCTCGCCTGCGCGGCGGCAGCCGGTGCGACGCTGCGCCCGGGCCAGTCGCTGGCGCAGGCCGCCGAAGAGCTTTACGCGGTACCGAAGTTCGGCAACGTGTCGCTGCTGCACTTCACCGACTGCCACGCGCAGCTCCTGCCGGTGCATTTTCGCGAACCCAACGTCAACATCGGCGTCGGCAACGCGAAGGACCGCCCGCCGCACCTGGTGGGCGAGGCGCTGCTGCGGCATTTCAAGGTATCTCCGGGATCGATCCATGCCCACGCGCTGACGCACCTGGACTTCGAGCGTGCCGCACGGCGCTACGGCAAGGTCGGCGGCTTCGCGCACCTTGCCTCGCTGGTGAAACGCCTTCGTACCGAGCGGCCGGGCGCGCTGCTGCTGGATGGCGGCGACACCTGGCAGGGATCGGCCACGTCACTGTGGACCAGGGGCGCGGACATGATCGGCGCGCAGAAGCTGCTCGGCGTTGACATCATGACCGGGCACTGGGAGTTTACCTACGGCGCGGCCCGCGTAAAGGAAGCGGAGAAAGAGCTCGCGCCGGTGGAATTCCTGGCGCAGAACGTCAAGACCACCGATTTCGAGGACCCGGTCTTCAAGCCCTACTCGCTGCGCACGATCAACGGCGTCGCGGTCGCGATCGTCGGCCAGGCCTTCCCCTACACGCCCATCGCCAACCCGCGCTACATGGTCCCGGACTGGACCTTCGGCATCCAGGAACCGCGCGTGCAGGAACTGGTAAACGAGGTGCGCGCCAAGGGCGCGAAGGCGGTGGTGCTGCTGTCGCACAACGGCGCCGACGTGGACATCAAGCTCGCGTCCCGCGTGCGTGGCCTGGACGCAATCCTGGGCGGGCATACGCACGACGGCATCCCCGCACCGGCAATCGTGTCCAATCCCGGCGGGCGCACGCTGGTGATGAACTCCGGCTCCAACGGCAAGTTCCTGTCGGTGCTCGACCTCGCGGTGGGCGACGGCGGAGTCACGGATTTCCGCTACCGGCTGCTGCCGGTATTCGCCAACCTGCTGCCGGCTGACCGCGACATGGCCGCGTACATCGACCGCGTGCGCGCACCCTATGCCGGCAAGCTCGCCGAGAAGCTCGCCGTGACCGAGGGCCTGCTGTACCGCCGCGGCAACTTCAACGGCAGCATCGACCAGGTGATCCTCGAGGCGATGCTGAAAGTGCGCGGTGCCGACATCGCATTCTCGCCCGGGTTCCGCTGGGGCACGACGATCCTGCCCGGCGACCCGATCACCATGGAACACCTGATGGACCAGACCGCCATCACCTACCCGGTCACCACGCTGAACGAAATGAGCGGCGAGCAGGTGAAGGCGGTGCTGGAGGATGTCTGCGACAACCTGTTCAACCCGGACCCCTACCTGCAGCAGGGGGGCGACATGGTGCGCGTCGGCGGCATGAGCTTCGCCTGCGCACCCAACGCGAAAATGGGCTCGCGCATCTCGGACATGCGCATCGGCGGCAAGCCGCTGCAGGCAAGCAAGCGCTACAAGGTGGCAGGCTGGGCGTCGGTGGCCGAGGATGCGAAAGGCGACCCGATCTGGGACGTGGTGGCACGCTACCTGCGCGACAGGAAGACGATACCGGCGGCGAAGCTCAACCTGCCGCGCCTCATCGGCATGGAAGGAAATCGCGGACTGGGCTAGTCTGTAGCGCGTGCTCCCCCGCCTCGTACGCAGCATGGCTGCACGCCTGCGCGATGGCCCCCAGTCGGCGCCGCCGGAGCACTTCCTGTTCATCCCGCTGGCCGAGTTCGAGCTGCTGGCGCCGGCCGCGCAGCGGCTGCTCGAATCCGCCATTGCGCTGCACCGCACCGGCCGGGCGCATGGCGCCCTCAAGGCGCTGCGCGGCCTCGTCCGGCTTGCACCTGAATCCGCCTGGGGGCACGCGCTCCTCGGCATGGTGCTGGCGGATACCGGCGATGCGCGCGGTGCGCAGGAATCATTCGCGCGCGCGCTCGGGCTCGAACCCGGGCTGATCCAGGCCCTGACCAGGGCGGGAGTCGAGGCGTTCCCGCTGGATCTGCAGCGTTCGCTCAGCATCTTCATCCTTGCCGCTGCGCTGGCGCCGGACGACTGGCGGGTGAAGTCGCACCTCGCCCACGTGCGCTACGTGCGCGGAGACAGGCAGGGCGCGCTCGCGCTGCTGGACGCCGCGTGGCGCGCATCGGGACGCGACGGGCTGCGCCTGAAGCGCGTCATCATGCTCATCGAGCCGATTTACTCGTCCATGGAGCACCTGCAGGGCATCCGCAACGAGTATCTCGCCGGCCTGGCCGAACTGGCGGCGGCGCCGCTCGGCATCGACGACCCCGTGGATGACGTCGGCCTGACGAACTTCCTGCTTGCCTACCAGGGCATGAATGAGCGCGATTCGCAGGCGCAACTCGCCGGCATCCTGTTGCGCGCGCATCCCGCGCTCGGCTACGTCGCACCCCATGTTCGTGCGGCCGCGCCGTCGCGCGCGCGGCCCAGGGTGGGCGTGCTGTCGACCTACTTCGGGCGCAAGCACTCGGTAGGCGCTGCCTACGACGGCCTGGTGGACGAGCTGGCACGGATCGGCACGCTGGAGCTGACGGTGATCTGCCTGCAGGAGGAAGGCGCTGCAAGGCTGCGCGAGCGCCTAGGCGGGAACGCGGCGGCGGTCGCGCTGCCGGGCCACAGCCTGGAGGAGGCGCGCAGCGCGCTGGCCGCGCTGGAGCTGGACGTGCTGCTGTACGCGGACATCGGCATGGACCCCTTCACCTGCTACCTTGCCTTCGGCCGCTACGCGCGCCTGCAGGGCGTGATTGCGGGCCATCCGCTGACCAGCGGGATCCCGGCGATCGACGTGTTCATCTCGGGTGATCACGCCGAGCCCGCGGGTGCCGAGTCGCACTACACCGAACGGCTGGTGCGGCTGTCGCGCGTGCCGGTGGGCATGCGAGCACCCGCGCTGCCTCCACCGCGCAGCCGCACCGAACTCGGCCTGCCCGAGTCGGGAAACCTGTACGTGTGCCCGATGAAACTGCAGAAGTTCCATCCCGAGTTCGACGCCGCGCTCGCCGGCATCCTGCGGGCCGATCCCGAAGCGGAGATCGTGCTGTTTGCGGACTTCAACACCGACGTCTGGGACCAGCGCGTGCAGCAGCGGCTCGAGCGCGCGCTGGGAGAGGATGCGCACCGCGCCACTTTCCTGCCGTGGCAGCCGAGCGACGCCTTTCTGGCCATCCTTATGCACGCCGACGTTGCCCTGGATACCTTTCATTTCGGTGCCGGCACCACCTGTGCGCTGGTGTTCGGCGCCGGCTGTCCAATGCTGACGATGCCGGCGGCGTTCATGCGCGGTCGCCTGACGTATTCCTACTACAGGATCATGGAGATCGACGAGTGCATCGCCACCGATGTCGGCGACTACGTGCGCCGCGCGGTGGCGATCGCGCGCGACAAGCCGCTGCGCGCACGATTGGGCGAACAGATCAGGGCCCGCAGCGCACGCCTGTTCGAGGCCGCGCCAGTGGCCACAGAGCTCGCCTCGGCGCTCGCCGCTTTGCGCCGCGAGCAGGCGCCGCGCGTCAGCTAGCCGGAGGTTCCTCGTCGCCGCACAGACGCAGCGTCGACAGCAGGTCGGCGCAAGCGCAGTGTCGCCCCGGCAGGTGTCCCCGCAGCATTCGCGGGTCGCCGGCGGGATGCTGGTCGAACACCGCGAAGCCGTCCTCTGGCACGCCCTCGTCGAGCATCTCCGCGCGCGTTCGCACCTCGATCGGATCGACGTCCTCGCCCAGCGCATCCCACAGCTGCTCGAGCAGCCAGTTCGCCAGCGGCCCCTCCTCGATCGCGATCGAACGCACCTCGCCCGCCCCGGCGATGCGGGTGCGGATCAGCTCCACCATGGCGGGCCGCAGGCAATCCCTGTCCCAGTCCCGGGCAAGTGCCTGGAAGCGCGCCGGGTCATGCGCCATGCCCTTGCGGATGAGCAGGCGGGCGCCGCAGTACTGGCCGACGTCGCGGGAGATGCCCGCATACATGGCGTACCACTCCGAGAGCTGGCGCGCGAGGATCCTCGCGCGCGTCGCCTGGTCGCAGTCGAGCGTGGCGACGAAGCTCTCGGTCTCCGAAACCACGTTGAAGTAGATGTAGTCGCCGCTCGCCGCGTGTTCGTGGGTAAGCCGGTTGCCGTGCAGGTAATGCACGAAGCTCACCACCGGGGTGATCGCCACCTGCCCGCGCCGCAGCGCCGCCTCGACGAAACTCCACTGGTAGAAGCGGTGCGAACCGTCGAACAGCACGCCACGCTGGTAGACGTCACGGCGCATCAGCGGGAACTCCAGTGCAGCGAAGCGCTCGAGCAGCGCCTGGCGCGACTCCCACGCGAACACCTCGGTGCGCTCGACATAGCGGTTGACGCGGATGAAGCGGTCGGTCTCGAGCTCACGCAGCTCCTGCGCGCCGATCGCGGCGAGTATGCGCGGTTCGCGCTGCATCATGGCGATCAGCTCGGCAATGCCGTCTTCCGCCACCAGGTCGTCGTCGCCGATCGCGTAGACGAACTCGCCGGTTGCCGCGCGCAGCGCCGAATCCCAGCACTGGTGCGGGTGGCGCCGTCCCGCGAGCCTGACGTAGCGGAAACGGCGGAAGGTGCCGGCGAACTCGGCGGCCAGCGCCGGCGTGTCATCCGCCGAATGGTTGTCGCAGACCACGATTTCGAGCTCGAGCCGGAAGCCGCGCAGGTGTTCCAGGTGCCGGGCGAGCAGCTTCGCCCGGTTGTAGGTCGGAATGCACACCGAGAGCAGCGGCGCGCTGCCTGCGGGTTCATGCGTCATGTGTCGATCCTTTCATCGGGCGCTACGTATGCGCTGCAGCCGCACCGCTACTTGACGACGCGCAGCACGATGCGGATTTCGCTCGCCACGTTGTTGTACTTCTCCACCAGCGCCTGCGCCTCGGCCTGCGTGATCCGGCCCTCCCGCAACTGGCTTCGGTAAGGCTCGTCCAGCAACAGATTGTGTTCCTCGACCTCGAAGTCGACGTCATGATGCAGCGCGAGCGGGGTGTTGGTCGCGCCGCTGCGCGCCCAGGCAAGGTTCTCGCGCCTGGAGAACAGCGCGAACGTTGCCGGCAGGATCGGGCGCACATGGGTGGGATCGGTGAGGAAGAAATCATGCCGCGGATGCGGCACGCGAATGCGTACCCGCGCGCCGGGCGCGCAGACCCGATGCAGCTCCTTCATCACGCCGATGAACGCCGCTGGCGATTGCCCGAGGTGCTCCAGCACGTGCGACATGACGACTTCGTCCACGCTGTCGTCCTGCCATGGCCACGGAAACGCCTCGAGGTCGCAGACCAGGTCGGGCGAGCCGAACTTGTCCACGTTCAGGTAGCCCGCGAGCGGCTGCTGGCCGCTGCCCAGGTTCAGCTTCAGGCCCATGCATGTCGCTCCATGCGTCAGCGCCCGCGGCCCATCATCGCGTCGAGCCTCGCGGCAACCCGGGCGATGAGAGCCGGCCACGGTTCCGTCGCACGCTTGCGCAGCAGCCGCAGGCTCGGGTACCAGGGACTGGACTCGCCGTGCATCGTCCAGCGCACGAAGTACGGTTCGTTCAGCAGCGCGAACGTCGGCCGGCCGAGCGCAGCGGCAAGATGCACCATCGACGTGTCCACGCTGACGATTGCGTGCACGCGCATCGCCTCGTCTGCGGTGGCAAGGAAATCGCCCGCGCGCTGATCCACGCCCGCGCGCGCAAGCTGTTCCGCTTCCTCCGCATTCGGGCGGAACTGGAGGCTCACCAGCCGCGACCCGCCTTGCGCCAGCGCCAGCATGTCGCCGAGCGGACAGTCGCGCAGCGGCTCGTCGCCGCTGGTGCGCCAGACGATGCCGACGCGGAACCCGTCTGCCGGCGCCACCGCTGGTACGCGGCCCGGCGCCCGCAGATACGGTTGCGCAGGCAGCGTATCCAGGTCCAGGCCCAGCACGTGCGGCAGGCTCAGAAGCGGCACCTGCGCGGCGAAGCGCGTCCACGCCGGCGCCTCGCCCTTGCGCGCCTCGATGACATCGACCTGCGGAAAGCTGTGCCGCGCCAGGCCCACGAGCGCGCCCGGGCAGAGGAACGCAATGCCGCGCACACGCGCGGCCGCGGGCGGCAGGAGGCGCAGGTGCTGGATGATGTCGCCCAGGCCCTGTTCCCACAGCACCAGCAGCTCGCCGGAAAGCGCGCTGCCATCCCAGCGCGGCAGCGGCGGCGCGGCGACGAAGCGCCGCGTGCCCGCCTGCATCTGGAAGCGCCACTCGTATTCGGCCCAGGCTTCGCGCATGCGGCCGACCGCGAACAGCGACAGCGCGCGATTGTTGTGCGCAACCGCAAGATCGGGCGCCAGCGCGATCGCGCGCTCGTAGCGCTCGATCGCACCGGCATG
Organism: Burkholderiales bacterium; assembly: GCA_050248795.1. GTDB lineage: Bacteria > Pseudomonadota > Gammaproteobacteria > Burkholderiales > SG8-39 > CAZTDU01. The sequence continues at coordinate 59,325 of JBFWRS010000010.1, forward strand.
ATCGCCCGCCGCGGCGAGCGCGTTGCCTGCGTCGACGAGCGCGTCTGCCGGGTTGCCGGCGGCGCCGCGAAATACCTGCCGGAGCATGTTGGCGAGCATCGGTGGGTTCCGCGGCCATTCTATATAATCGACGGCGCCTTCCGGGGCGCCGCGCGATGAGCACCGAACAGCGATTCCTCTATCTTTTCCCTGAGCAGGTGCGCCGGAACGAACGCGGCGTGTTCCAGCTCGACTGGGGCGCAGAACGCTCGCCCTTCCACCTCGACCGCGGCATCGACTACAACCCGGCCGTAAACGAAATCGTGGTGCGCCACAAGGCGCTCAGCGCCGCCGAGTGCGCGAAGGTGATGGCTCTGGGCGAAGCGCGCACCCCGGTCACTGCAACGCTGGAGCGCGGCCATGCGGTCGAGTATCGCGCCAGCACCATCCGCTGGATCGAGCCGGACGAGGACGCGCAATGGCTGTACCACCGTCTCGGCATCCTGTTCCACGAGGTGAACAGGCATTTCCGCTTCGACCTGATCGGCCTGCCGGAGGCGCTGCAGTACACCGTCTACGGGCCAGGAGACAAGTTCGAATGGCACATCGACATCGGCCCGGGGACGATAAGCGGCCGCAAGCTTTCGGTGTCGATATTGCTGTCCGCCGATGCCGACTATGAAGGCGGCGGGCTGGACTTCCTCAACGCCGGGGGCGACCGCAGCGGCATCGGCATCGGCACGGCGATCTTCTTTCCCTCGTACATGGCGCACCGGGTGGCTCCGGTGACGCGCGGCACGCGCCGCTCGCTGGTCGCCTGGGGCTACGGACCGAGCTTTCGCTAGAGGCCGAAGTGCCGCGCGAGGCGATCGCGCACGCCGGGAATCCATTGAACGAGCGCCTCATCCGGTCCCCGGCGCAGCACGCGCATCGTCCGGTACCAGGGCACGCGATCGCCTTGCCACAGGTAGCGCCACGTCGGTGCACCGGCGACCAGTACCCAGGCCTCCTTGCCGATCGCGCCAGCGAGGTGCGCCGACGCGTTGGGAACGCATATCACCAGGTCGAGCGCGCCGATGAGCGCCGCGAGCCGCTCCGGATCCGCTGCCACGCCCTGCCAGTGCTGCAGTTTCGCGCCGCCACGCACGCTTACCTCGCGTGCCTCGGCGCTGCGGTCCATCAGCTCCAGGCTGACGAACGCGGTGTCCGGAAGCTCGAACAGCGGTGCCAGCGCCGCAAGCGGCAGCGAACGCTGCGCGCGGCCTGTTTCCGGCAGCCCGCCGCTCCACGCCAGGCCCACCCTGACGCGCGCGCCCAGCGCGTCCAGCTTTACGCGCCAGCGCTCGACCAGCGCCGTGTCCGGACGCAGGTAGGGATCGCCCCGGAATGCGTCAGCCGCGCGCCGGTACAAGCGCGGCAGGCTGCCGGCCCAGATGCCGCAATCGACGTCCCCGGTTCGCTCGCGGTCCGGCCACGCAGAACGGTTGCGCGCGATCACCTGCGCCGCGGGAAACGAGCGGGCGAACAGCGGCAGCAGGCGGCCGCTGCACTCGAGCACGCAGCGACCGGAGTCCGCGATCAGGTCGGCGAAGCAAGAAGCGAACATGATCTCGTCGCCGATGCCCTGCTCCGAGCCGACGAACACGTTCGACTGCGCCACCGGACCGTCACACGGCGCATAGGGCATGGCGCCGCGCGGCGTCGCGTCAAAACCGGTACGCAGGCGCCATTCGTACTCGTCCCAGCCGCGCGCGAAGTTGCCGGCGCCGAGCAGCGCCACCGCAAGGCTGGCATGCGCCGCGGCGTGCCCTGGATCCAGCACGAGCGCGTCCTCGAAGCAACGGCGCGCCTCGCCCTGCCTGGCGAGCCCCAGGTACAGCGTGCCGAGTTCGACCAGCAGTCCGGCGGACCGGCCCGGCTGTGCCGCCGCGCGCTCGAGCACCGGCGTGGCCGCTGCCAGGTTCCCGGTCTCCATCAGCGCGGCCGCGAGCAGCCTGAGTGCATCGGACGGCGCATCCGGCGCCTGCGCTGCCGCGTGCAACTGCGCGATCGCCTCGGCGTACAGACGCCCCGCCTGCGCCGGCTCGGCCGCCTGCGCGGCTAGCGCGCGGCGCTGCATGTCCCTGGCGGCCTCAAGCAGCTCGCGTGCGCGCCTCAAGTCGAACATGCCGTGATCATGCCGTGAAAAAGAAAAGGCCCCTCGCGGGGCCTTTCCTCATGCCGTGGACGAAACTTCAGTCCGTACGGCAGCTCGACGGGCCGTACTTGGTCGGCGTCACTTCGCAGCTCCAGATCACCGTGCTGTTGTTCCAGCTCGGCGCCAGCGTCACCTGGATGGAGATGTTGTTCAGCTGGGCATCCGCACCGCTGATGGCGATCACGCCATTCGCGCTGACCGTGCCCTGGCTGATCTTGCCGCCCGAGGCGATCAGGATGCCGGCGCCGGCGTTGGTCATGCCGCCGATGTTCTGCGCCGCTTCGGTGACCGCGGTACGGGCCGAGCTGGAGGCCAGCAGCAGTTCCGACACCTTGGCACGTACCGTGTAGTCCTGGTAGGCCGGCAGCGCTACCGCCGCCAGAATGCCGATGATCGCGACCACGATCATAAGCTCGATCAGCGTAAAACCTTTCTGCATTGATTTCATTCAGTTTCTCCCGAAGTTGAAAACATGCGCAGGGTGCGCACGATGGACAAAGCAATTGCCGTGCCATACGTGAACCCCTACTCTTCCGCCCAGATTCCGGGCTTTTGCCCTGCTGCGGAACATCCGCGCAAGCGCGTGAGACGCCTCATGGCAGGCGGGTGACAAAATTGGGCAAGCTTACTCACGTTGCGACGCAAAAAGAAAAGGCCCCTCGCGGGGCCTTTCCTCATGCCGTGGACGAAAGTTCAGTCCGTACGGCAGCTCGACGGGCCGTACTTGGTCGGCGTCACTTCGCAGCTCCAAATGACCGTACTGCCGTTCCAGCTCGGCGCCAGCGTCACCTGGATGGAGATGTTGTTCAGCTGGGCGTCCGCGCCGCTGATGGCGATCGCGCCATTCGCGCTGACCGTGCCCTGGCTGATCTTGCCGCCCGAGGCGATCAGGATGCCGGCGCCGGAGTTGGTCATGCCGCCGATGTTCTGCGCCGCTTCGGTCACCGACGTGCGGGCCGAGCTGGAGGCCAGCAGCAGTTCCGAAACCTTGGCGCGCACCGTGTAGTCCTGGTAGGCCGGCAGCGCTACCGCCGCCAGAATGCCGATGATCGCGACCACGATCATCAGTTCGATCAGGGTAAAGCCTTTTTGGATTGATTTCATTCAGTTTCTCCAGAAGTTGAAAACTCGCGCACGCGCGCGCGTAATACGTAAGCAAATTCCAGGCCATCGTCCGATCCGGCCTGGATCGAGAACAAAGTCACGCTGCCGACCGAATCTGGCGACCCGAACCCGGTTACGGGCGAGCGGCACTGCCAAGAATGGTCACATGCACGCCCAATTCGTGGCGGACAGAAAGATCAGTCGCCATCAAGCTGCGCAAGGTCTGCGCAGATCAGTGCCAGCACCGGCGCCCAGCCCGAACGCTCGGCCTGCCGGTACAGGCGCGCGCTCGGATACCAGTCCATGCGAGCGCCGGCGAAGCCATAGCGCCATTCAGGCGCCGACGGCACCATGATCCATACCGGGCGACCGAGCGCGCCGTTCAAGTGGATCACCGACGTGCACACGCTGATGGTGAGGTCCAGCGCGCTGCACAGCGCCGCGGTCTCGTCGTAGTCGTCGATCGCTTCCTGCCAGTGCGCAACCGGGATGCCGCGCTCGCGCGTGTACGCCTCCAGCTCGCCGGCGCAATCGCCGTACTGCAGGCTGACAAAGCGATTCCCCGCTTGCTCCAGCAGCGGATGCAGGTCGGCAAGGCCCAGGCTGCGCAGGCGCTGCCGCGTGGCGTGCGTGCCGCCGCGCCAGGACAGGCCCACCTTGCGCCCCGGGCCGAGTGCCGCGAGGCGCGCGCGCCAGTATTCGACGCGCGCGGGATCGGCCTTCAGGTAGCCCTGGTGCACGGGAAAATCGGCCGCGCTATTGCGCAGCAGCGCAGGCAGGCTTCCCATCGACGCGTGGAAATCCACCTCACCCACCTCTTTCAGCCAGGGCGGGTCCTGCTGCAACTGGCTGCCGATGACGCGCGCGCGCGGAAACGAGCGCCGAAACAGCGCTTCCAGCCTGTCCCGGCACTCGACGACCACGCTGCCAGCGCGTTCGATGATTTCCGGCAGGCAGGATGCGAACATGATCTGGTCGCCCAGCCCCTGCTCGCAGGAAACCAGAATCGACTTGCCCTCCAGGGGTTCGCCAAGCCAGGGCGGATGCGGGATCAACCGCGGCAGGCCAAGGCCGTCGACCATGAAGCGCCACGCATAATCGCGCCAGCCGCGCTCGTACTGGCGCTCGGCAAGCAGGAAATGCGAGCGGTTCCAGCGTGCGTAGACGTTGTTCGGCTCGACCGCGAGGATGCGCTCGTAAACATCTGCCGCCCTGCGCACCTCGCCGTTCGCGGCAAGCGCGGTCGCCAGGTTGAGCCACGAAGGCGAGTAGTCGCCCGGCAGCCGCGCGCACAGCTTCTCCAGAATTTCGAGCGCGCGCTCGTAGTGCTCGAGCTTGCCCAGCGTCATGCCGAGGTTGTGGTTTACCGTGATGTCCTCAGGGTCCACCGCGAGCGCGCGCTCGTAGACTTCCAGGGCCTGGTCGGGCTCGCGACGCTCGTTCAGCATCCAGCCGAGCTCGCAGTACGCTTCGACAAGGCGCGGGTCGGCGGCGATCGCCGCGCGCTGGCATGCGATCGCAGGCTCGAATGCGCCCCGCATGCGATGCAGGCGTCCCAGTTCGAACTGTGCGCGGGCGTTCGCCGCATCGCGCCCCAGCACGTCCGACAGCAGCGCCGTCGCGGCAGCGAAATCGCGTTGTTCGAGGGCAAGCGCGGCCTTCTCGACGCTCGCTTCGCTGTCCCCTGGGTCCAGCTCGCGCGCACGATCCAGCGCCCGGACGGAATCCTCGTGCCTGCCCTGCATGCGCAGCAGGCGCCCGTGCAGCACATGCACGCGCGGATCCAGCGGGGCCTCGGCCATGGCACGCTCGAGTTGCGTGAGTGCGCCTCCCAGGTCGCCGCCGGCGAGCCGGCCGCGGGCGAGTTCCAGGACGTCAGTCACCGGCATCGGCAAGCCTCGAGCGTGCCTGGGCAAGCACCGCCTGCCAGTCTCCCGGCGCCGGCTGGCGCAGCAATCTCACTGCGGGATACCAGGGCATGCCGCCGCCTGAAAAGCCGTAGCGCCACGCGGGCACGCGCGGCGTCAGCACCAGCGTGCGCTTGCCCAGGGCGCCTGCAAGGTGGGCAATGCTGGAACACACCGTGACGACGACATCCAGCGCGCTGATCGCGGCAGCGGCAGCGTCAAGGTCGCGCTCTACCCCCTCCAGCCGGTGCAGGACGATGCCGCTGCGCCGCGTGAAAGCCGCGATCTCGTCGTCACTGGCGTCATGCTGCAGGCTCACCCAGCTCATCCCGGGGCAGCCGAGCAGCGGCACGAGGTCGGCGAGCTCGAGCGAGCGCATCGCCTGTCCGGTGGACGCCAGGCCGCCGCGCCAGGCGATCCCTGCCTTCAGGCCGGGGCCGAGTTCCGCAAGCCGCGTGCGTGATTGCGCGAGCGCGTCCACATCGGCGCGCAGGTATCCGGCATGGCGCGGAAACGCATCCAGGCTGCGCCGATAGCGGCGCGGCAGCGAGCCGATGGCGGCATACCCGTGAACGCGGTCGCGAGCCGAAACGTCGAAGCGCACGATGCCCGGGAATGAGCGCTGCATCAGCGGCCAGAGCCTGACTTCGCAGTGGAGCATTACGCCGGCGGCCTCGCGCAGCAGGTCCGGCAGGCAAGATGCGAACATGATGGTGTCGCCCAGTCCCTGCTCGGCGTAGACCATGATGGTCTTTCCCGCCGGGTCGGTGCCGTCCCACTCGGGCAGCGCGAACCGCCTGCGCGGCGAGTTGGCGGCGCGCAGGCGCGACTCGTAGAGGTCCCATCCTTCCGCGTAGCTGCCGCGGCCGAGCGCGAGGTGCGCCAGGCCGAGCCTCGCCTCGGCGTCGTCGGCATCGGCTTCCAATGCCATGTGCAGCCAGCGTGCGGCGCCCTCGAGGTCGCCAAGCTTCGCCAGCAACGTGCCATACGCGGTGGCGACGCCAGGGTCGGGCGGCGCAGCGCCCGTCACGCGTTCAAGCGCGGCACGTGCCTCGTCCAGTCGGCCGCGGTCCTGGTGCACTGAGGCGAGGTTTACCCACGCCGTGCTGCCGCCGGGATCGGCCTGCACCGCCCGTGCCAGTACCTGCGCTGCCTCGTCCAGCCGTCCGAGATCCCTGCACGCCAGCCCGAGGTTGCACAAGGCGGTGTAGAAACCCGGTCGCAGGTAGACCGCGCGATGAAAGCACTGGCGCGCTTTTTCCAGCTTGCCACGCGAGGCCGCGACCAGACCGCAGTTGTTCCAGGCTTCCGCGTGCTGCGGATCGTGGCTCACCGCCTGGTCGAACAGTTCGGTCGCCTCGTAGTGGTTGCCCCGTTGCAGCGCGATCAGCCCCAGTTCGTTCAGCACGTCCGCGCGCCCGGGTTCGATCAGCAGCGCGGTGCGGTAGTACATGCAGGCATGCAGCGCGTCGCCGGCGCGTGCGCGGCAGTCCCCTAGGCCGACCCATGCATCGGTGCGCCGGGAATCGGCAATCAGCGCGCGCCGATAGGCCGGCTCCGCCTCGTCGAAGGCGCCGCGCAGGCGCCGGATCTCGGCGTGCAGGTACCAGCGGCGCGCGTCACCGGGCGATGCCCTGGTCGCCGCTTCCAGCGCCGCCGCGGCAGCTTCCAGCTGGCGCGAGCGAACCAGGCGCTCCACGGGCCCGAAATGGTCGACCGCCGGAGCTGCGACTTCGGGAATCGCGGCCGCGGCGCGCCGCCGCCCGCCGAGTATGTCCGCGAACAGTCGCTTCAGCATGCGGAGGGCTACGCCCCCTTGAGTCCGGTTTCCGCGAGCGTTCCGTCAGCCTGGCGTTCGGTTACCCAGCATCTCCAGGCGACGCCGGGATGGCGCCCGGCAGCGGCGACGAAGTGCTCCCCCCACCACGCCGCGGGCCGGATGGTGCAGTGTGCGTTCTCGCCGGTCGGCAGGCGCTTGCGCGCCGGATAGCAGGCCACGTTGGCGAAGACGAAGCGCTCTGCGAAGGAAAAGAGCTCTTCGACAATCCACGGCACGTCCTCCTCGGGGCAGTGCTCGAGCACGTCGGTGCAGACCACGCCGTCGAATTTTCCAGTCGGCAGCTCGCTGAACGGCGCGTAGCTCGGGTCGTAGCAATGCACGAAGTCCACGTCCCAGTAGTCCTGGACGCTCTCCCACGTGCCTTCGTCCTTGATCGCCACATCGCGCAACTCGTATTGCAGGCCCTTGCCGGCGCCGTAGTCGAGCACGTTCTGCGCGCCGGTAGCCTCGATCAGGCGCTTGATGCGCGTCGCCTGCGGTAGCAGGCTCGATCCGGGGAACGTGCGTTCAGGCGGCTCTCCGAGGAACCGCTCGCCTTCCACGTGCATCTGCCCGTAGAGCTTCGTCAGCTCGGCATAGCGCGGACTCGGATTGTTGCGGCTGTACTGCATGCGCGCAGATTCTAGCCTGATTCAATCGCGCGAAGCATCGCGCGGAAGAAACGTGAACTAGTTCCTCCTCCGCGCACGCGGCGTGGGCACGCGCAGCCCGGGACTATAATTTCGGTGCAGATGAACCTGGAGGAATACGAAAAGCTGCATCCGAACTCGGTCGTCGAGCACGCCGGCGCGCGGATGATATTCAACACGCCCAACCGCGCAACTGCGTGGCGCGCCGGGTCGCTCTTCAACAAGGAACCCGACACCATCGCCTGGATCGGCGGCTTCGGGCAGGGAGACGTACTGCTCGACATCGGCGCGAACGTCGGCATGTACAGCATCTTCGCGGCGGCGACACGCGGTGCGATGGTCTACGCGTTCGAGCCGGAGTCGCAGAACTACGCGCTGCTCAACCGCAATATCCACGACAACGGACTCGCGGACCGCGTGGTCGCATTCTGTGCGGCGCTGTCCGACGTCACGTCGTTCCACAGGCTCTACCTGAGCGAGTTCGTGCCCGGCAGCTCGTGCCATAACTTCGGCGAGCCGGTGGACTACCAGGAACGCGCGATGCATTCGCCGTACGCCCAAGGTTGCTTTTCCACCACGGTGGACGAGCTGGTTTCGCAAGGCGCGATTCCAGTGCCAGCGCACGTGAAGATCGATGTCGATGGCATCGAGCCGAAGGTGATCGCGGGCGCGCGGCGCACGCTGAAGGACCCGCGGGTGCGCTCGCTGCTGATCGAGATCAACACCGCGCTCGACTCCCACTGGGAGATCATCGACTGGATGCTGGATGCGGGCTTCGACTACGACCTGCGTCAGGCGGACGCAGCCAGGCGAGCCGACGGTGCCTTCGAGGGCGTGGGGAACTATGTCTTTCGACGCTGAACTGCACGTCCGCTACCGCATCGCGAACGCGCCCATGCAGCGCTACCCGTTCGCGCATTTCTTCGTCGAGGACGTGTTCCCGCCGGACTTCTACCGCGACATGCTGGACAGGCTGCCGGGTGAAGGCACGTATACGCCGATCGACGAAACCGGCACGGTGGGCAAGGGCAGCTACCGTGAGCGCCACGTCTGCGACCTCGAGCAGGTGGTCAGGGACGAGGCGGCTGCCGGCGACGCGGGATTCTGGTCCGGCATGGAGGGCTGGCTGATGAGCGAAGCGTTCTCCAGCCTCATCATCGGAAAGTTCAGCCCGGCGATCGACGAGCGCTTCGGTGAAGGCGTGCGGCTGGGCGTCAGCACCGACTGCAGGCTCGTGCGCGACTTCACCAACTACGCGATCCCGCCGCACACCGACACCGACCACAAGCTGGTGTCGCTGCTCTTCTACCTGCCAAGGGACGCGGCGAAACGCCACCTCGGCACCTCGATCTACGCCCCGCGCGACCCGGCGTTCTCGGGTGAAGGCGGAAATCACTACAAGCGGGACCTTTTCCGGCACATTGCACGCATGCCGTATGTGCCGAACGCTCTGTTCGCATTCCTGCGCACCGACTGGTCGTTCCATGGCGTCGAACCGATCGCGGATGCCGAGGTGGAACGCAACCTGATGCTATACAACATCTACGTCCGCAAGGTGATCCTGCCCCGCAAGCCCGAGCCGCGGTTCCGCTGGCCGTGGCAGGCGCGTTAGGCATCTGGCAACATTCGCATCGCGGCATCCAACAGGAGCAGACCATGGGATTGTTCTCGAAGTCGTCCGGCAAGGAAGTCGAGGCGTTCGCGGAAAGCCTCGCCGAGTCGGTCGCCAAGCGCTACCCGCCCGCGATGGATGCGGCGGAAAAGCGCAAGGTCTCTGCCAACCGCCTGACCAAGATTCTCGAGGACGCGCTGGAAAAGGCCGCAACGTTCCAGAGCGAGAAGCAGCTCGGCTGGTACAAGAAGGCGAGCTTCGGCAATGCCTTCCGCTGGAAGCTCAAGGAACTCGGCTACAGCGAGCGCTTCATCGAGGTCGCCACCGAGGGCCTGATCGTCTACATCAGCAGGAAGCCGCCGCCGCAGAAATAGCCTGCGCCCGCGGCGCCTCCCGGGTACGGCTAAGGCACGTAACCGGGAATCTTCGATTCGTCGACGTCGTCGATCTGCTCGGGATTGAGGAACATCTCGGCATACTTCAGGTACACCTTGCGGCGCACGAAAATGTCGAAGAGGTCCGGGTCGATGTGTCCGTTGAGGCGGAAGTTCCCCAGGATCTGCAGCGACTCGGACAACGTCTTGCCCTTCTTGTAGGGCCTGTCGCGCGCTGTAAGCGCCTCGAAGATGTCGGCAATGCCCATGACCCGGGCCTGAACCGACATCTGGTCCCGCGTCAGGCCCTTCGGATACCCTTTGCCGTCCATGCGCTCGTGGTGACCACCGGCGTACTCGGGCACCCGCTTCAGGTGCCGCGGCCATGGCAGCGCCTCCAGCATCTTGATGGTGGCGACGATATGGTGGTTGATGATCTGACGCTCCTCCTCGGTGAGCGTGCCGGCGCGGATGGTCAGATTCTTCAGCTCGTCGTCGGAGAGGAACCTGGCCTCGTGCCCGGAGGTATCCGTCCAGCGGTACTCGGCGATGCGCCTGACCCTCTCAACATCCTCGTCGCGCATGCGCTCGCCGCCGATGTTGCAGGCGCGCAGGAACGCCTTGTCGTCCTCGAACTGGCGCACACGCTCACGGTAGCGGATGTCTGCCTGCGCAAGCTCGGCTTCATTGGCGCCTCTGGCGCGCATGTCGAGCTTGTCGCGCAGCGCCGCGATCTGCGCATCGCGCTTCAGGATCTCGAAGCGCGTGTCGATCAGGTGGATGCGGTCGTAGATGGTCTCGAGCTTGGTGGCCTTGTCCACCACGTGGACCGGGGTGGTGACCTTGCCGCAGTCGTGCAGCAGCCCGGCGATCTTCAGCTCGTAGCGGTCCTTGTCGGACATGTGGAAGTCCTTGAGCGGACCTTCACGCGTTTCGTTTACCGCCTCCGCCAGCAGCATTGTCAGGCTGGGCACGCGCATGCAGTGCCCGCCGGTATACGGCGATTTCTCGTCGATCGCCGTGTTGATCATGTTGATGAACGACTCGAACAGTTGCTCGAGCTGGTTGATCAGCATGCGGTTGGTGAGCGCTATCGCCGCCTGCGAGGCGAGGGACTCTGCCAGGCGCTGGTCGGACGCGGAGAACGGCACGATCTCGCCGCTCGCCGGGTCCTGCGCGTTCAGCAGCTGCAGCACGCCGATGATCTCGTTCTCGTGGTTCTTCATCGGCACCGTGAGGAACGACTTCGAGCGGTACCCGGTCTTGTTGTCGAAAGCGCGCGTGCCCGTGAAGTCGAAGCCTTCCGCGGCGTAGGCATCGGCGATGTTCACGGTGCTGCCGGTGAGCGCGACATGGGCCGCGACCATGCCGTGATTCGGCTTGCCGTCCTTGTATAGCTGGATCGGATAGAAGGGCACCGGGTTTCCCGTGGTGCCGCCAAGGTAGTACTTCAGCGACGACGTGCGCACGATCTCGAAGCGCAGGGTCTTGTCCTCGGTGACCCTGTAGAGCGTGCCGCCGTCGGCGCGCGTGATCGTCTTCGCGGCAGTGAGGATGGTTTCGAGCAGGCGGTTGATGTCGGTTTCCGCCGACAGCGACGCGCCGATCTCGTTCAGGTGCTCGAGGCGCTGGACGAGGTCGTCGGCAAGCGCCGGCGCGTCCGGCCGCATGCGCAGCTGCTGCGTGCTGTCCGGGTGGCTGCTCACCGGCCGCGCCCCGGGATCAGGTGCGTCACTTGATGCAGACGGAGCGCACTTCCTTGATGTCCGTGACCCCGGAAAGGCACTTCTCCATGCCGTCCTGCTTCAGCGTGCGCATCCCCTCCGCAAGGCAGCAGGCGAGCATCTCGGCGACCCTTGCGTGCTCCTGGATCAACTTTTTCAGCGGGTCAGTGGCGATCAACAACTCGTGCAGGCCGCATCGCCCTTTCATGCCGGACCCGCCGCACTTGTCGCAGCCGACGCGCTTGTAGAGCTGGATCTGGCCTTTCTCGTTGCCGTAGTTCTTCACCCAGTCCTTGTAGACCGCTTCCATCGCCGCCCTGGGATCGGCCTTGAACTTCGGCGTGTTCAGCAGTTCGTCGCAGTACTCCTGCAGGAACGACTTGAGCTCGGCGGGCTCGGGAACGTACGCCTGCTTGCACGAGCACATGCGCTTGGCAAGCCGCTGCGCCAGGATGCCGAGCAGCGCGTCGGAGAAGTTGAACGGGTCCATGCCCATGTCGAGCAGGCGGATGATCGATTCCGTCGCAGAGTTCGTGTGCAGCGTGGCAAACACCAGGTGGCCCGTCAGCGAGGCCTCGATGCCGGTCCCGGTCGTTTCCTTGTCGCGCATCTCGCCGACCATGATGATGTCCGGGTCGGCGCGCAGGAACGCCTTCATGACCGCCGCGAAGTCCAGTCCCGCCTTCTTGTTCACCTGCACCTGGCGCAGGCCCTTCTGCGTGATTTCCACCGGATCCTCGGCGGTCCAGATCTTGGTGTCCGGCGTGTTCAGGTACTTCAGCACCGAGTGCAGCGTGGTGGTCTTGCCCGAACCGGTCGGGCCGCAGACGAAGAACAGGCCGTAGGGCTTGCCCACCGCTTTCTGCAGCTCGTCGAGGTTCCGGTTCGTGAACCCCATCTTCTCCAGCGGGATCGGCTCGCCGGCAGCGAGGATACGCATGACGATGTCCTCGACACCGCCTGCGGTGGGTATCGTGGCCACGCGCAGTTCGATGTCGAGCGGGCCGAACTTCTTGAACTTGATCTTGCCGTCCTGGGGCTTCCTCTTCTCGGAAATGTCGAGGTCGCACATGATCTTGATGCGCGCCGCGAGCGCCGCGCGATAGCTCGCCGGCACCTCGATGTACGGTTGCAGCGAGCCATCCTTGCGGAAGCGGATCTCGGTTTTCGCCTTGCCGGGATAGGGCTCGATGTGGATGTCCGAGGTGCCCTGGTTGTAGGCATCGATGATGATCTTGTTGACGAGCTTGACGAGCTCGTTGTCCGCCGCCGCCGAGACCTCGTCCGCCGCCGCGCCCTCCAGCGCGCCTTCGCCTTCGTCGTCCAGTCCAGAGAGGATGTCGCCGATGTCCCCGGAGTCGACGGATTCGCCGCCGTAGAACTGGTTCAGCGTCTCCTTGAAGTCCTTCTGCGTCGTGACCCGGTAGACGATCTTCGATTTCGGGAACACGTTCGACGCGATGCGCGAGCTGCGGATGCGCTCGGGATCCAGGCACAGCACGATCAGCCCTTCCTTGGCATCGTCGATCGGCACCCACTGGTTCGACTCGACGTACTCGCGCTTGAGGTTCTTCAGCAGCTCCATGGGCTTGATGCGATCCGGCTTGAACGCCTCGTACGGGACGCCGAAGAACTTCGACAGTGCCGCGCCTATCGCGGGCAGCTTCACCTGGAACTCGTCGGTCAGCACCGACTCGATGTCCACCGCCTTCTTGCGCGCCTGGCGCGAGGCCAGCTCGAACTCGCCGGCGGACAGCACCGCATCAGAGATCAGGAAGTCGTACTTGGTCTTTACGGTCTGCGGCTTGGAGCGCTGCTTGAATGCGATCGCGAGCGTCTGCGACAGCTCGTGCACGCCCTCCTCGGCCAGTTGGCCGAAGGGCACGCCGGCCTTGTTGTTGATGATCTGGATGACGCCGACCAGTTCGTTGCCCTGCGGATCGATGATGGGCGCAACGAGCATCTGCTTGGTGCGGTATCCGGTGCGCTTGTCGACCTCCTGCAGGAAGCGCAGGTTCGGATTGATCGACTTCAGCTCGGTGTCGTCGTACACGTCCTTGACGTTGGCGAGCTTCTTGGCCAGCGCCGCGTAGCCGGCGAGGGAATGTTCGGCGATCGGCAGCTTCAGGTCCTTGAACGAGTTGAGGCCCGTCTTGACCTTGGAAATGATCGACTGCTTGTCCTCGCCGAGCGAGTAGATGGTCAGGCGGTCGGCGTTGAACAGCGCGCAGATGTCCGCGCTGACCTCGAGCATGATTTCGTCGATATTGTTGGTCGCATGGATCTTGTTCGTGACCGCCTGCAGTTGCTTCTGGAATGCAAGGCGTGCGCTGACGTCAGTCTGCGGCGCTGCCGGATGGCTGAGTACTGCGCTCATCGTGAACCTCCGAAATCTGCTGGCGGCCTATCGTAGCCCCGGCCGGTGGACATTTCAACGCTCATAACCCTGATTTTTAACATACTTTCCAGATTCTCCCCGCCTAGGTCCGGATGCCCGAGGCCCACAGCCCGCCGTCGAGCAACCATACCTTGAATCCGCGCTGCGCAAACAGGAAAGCGGCCGCGGAGCTGCGCCGCCCGCTCTGGCAATAGGCGACATACTCGCGCGAGCGGTCCAGCACCGCGAACATGTTGCGAACCTCGTTCAGCGGGACGTTGATCGCCCCGGGCAGCTTGTCGTACTGGTACTCGGACGGATAGCGCACGTCCAGCCAGATGGCGCCCTCGCTGACCTTCTGCTGCGCCTCCGCGAGGGTCAGCCGGGACAGCAGGGGCTCGCGCAGCAACTCGTTGAAATCATTCTTGCCGAGCCGCAGCAGGGCGCCATCGGACGTCACCACGACGGTCGCGTTGCGCTTGGCCTCGGACACCAGCGCTTCCTCGCCGAACGCGTCGCCGCTCTTCAGCTCTGCCAGCGCCATGCGCGCGCCCCCGACCAGGCGTTCCACCTGGCAGCGCCCGGACTCCACGACGTAGTAGTAGTCCCCTTCATCGCCTTCGTGGATGACGACGTCGCCGCGGCGTACCGGCAGGCGCTCGAAGCGCCCAAGAAGCTCGTCGATGCGTGCCGCCGGCAGTTGCGAGAACACGCCATGCTGCAGGTTCGACAGGGAGAACATCCCCGAGATCAGCTTCCAGTCGCTGCGAATCGCATTCGCCAGCCCGGCGGCCGGCCCGCCCGATGCCTCGCTGGCCGCGACCTGGTCCCAGGTCACGACGATGTCCAGCGCCTCATCGTCTATGGCGACGATATCCACGTCCGTGATGGCCTTGCCGCGCGCCAGCGGGGCCTGCCGCCGGTTGACCGCGTAGCGCGCATCGTCCGTGCCGCCAACGATGACCTGCGTGCCGCCGGAACCGAATACCAGCAGCAGCTCCCCCCGCAACAGGAAGACCGCCCCTGCGCCCCGGGGCTGTGATGCAAACGGATTCGCTCCGCGCTCAACCCGCTCGACCACGGCGAGCCGGGCGAGCTCCTCCAGCCGGTCCGCAGGCAACGACGACAGCGGGTCCAGGCAGGCAAGCTGTGCGGGCGTCGGCCGGGACTCGCGCATCGGCCCCTAGAACTCCAGCACCTGGTTGTTCTGCAGCATCTTCGGGCGGAACGTGCCGGCGCCGTCCTCTATCTCCTGCATCGTCAGTTCGATTTCGCCGGGCTTGAGGTGGGTGATGTAGATCTCGGCGCTGCGCTCGAGCTTCGCGAGTTCCTCGGCCAGCATCTGCGGGCACAGGTGCCTGGAGACCTCGGCAAGCTGCCGCTCCTTGTTCGAGAACGCCGTCTCGATGATCAGGTACTTGAGGTTGCGCACGCGATTCACGACTTCCCACAGCGCGTCGTTCGGGCCGGTGTCCCCGCTGAACACGAGGCCGGCCTTTCCGCTGTCCAGGTGGTAGCCGACCGCAGGAACGGTATGGCTGGCTGGAATCGCCGTGAAGTCCCGGCCATCGATCGTCACCGTACGGCCGACCTCGACTTCCTCGTACCTCATGAAGGGCTGCTCAGGGCTCGGTATCTCGCTGAAATCCGGCCAGATGGACCAGTTGAACAGGTGGTTCTTCAGTATCTCGGTGGTCGCGCGCGTTGCGTGCACGACCACGGGTTTCGAGCGCATGCCCCCCACGGTGTCTACCAGGAACGGGATGCTGGTGACGTGATCGAGATGCGAGTGCGTGACGAAAATATGGTCGATGAGCGACAACTCGGCAAGCGACAGGTCGCCGACGCCGGTGCCTGCATCGATGAGCACGTCGCTGTCGACGAGGAACGAGGTCGTGCGCAGATGGCGGCCACCAATCCCGCCGGAGCATCCGAGCACGCGCAGGCGCACCGGCCTACCTCCGTTACTTCTCGTCGAAGGCGGTGACCCCGTCCCAGCCCTCGGGAGGAGGATTGCGGCGGAATTCGGCCACGCGCTCGCCGTACAGCTTGTAGAGCCCGCATTCGGGGTTCATCCGCCCGAGATTCAGCAGGTTCATTTCCATCTGGTCCCATTGCTGGGCGCGATAGGCGCGCAGCGTCTGCGCCCACAGCTTGAGCTCGTCCTGCGTGTCCCTGTCGATTTCGCCTTCCATGCCGATCGGCTCGAAGATCGCCACAGCCTCGTCCTTGCCCTTCACCTTGATGCGGTCGACCTCCTTGAACACCACGTCCTTCACCGCATCGCGCGTCGCCTCGCCCACCAGGATGCCGACCCCGTAGTACTTCGTGCGCCCCTCGAGCCTTGACGCGACGTTCACCGCATCGCCCATCACCGTGTAGGCCCTGCGCACCTGGGAGCCCATGTCCCCGACGCGGACGTTGCCGGTGTTCAGGCCGACCCCGATCTTCAGCGTCGGCCAGCCCTTGCTGGCGAACTTGTCGTTCAGGACCGTGCATTCCTTCTGCATGTCGATCGCCGCAAGCACACCGTTGCGGGCGTGCTGCGCATCGTCCACCGGCGCCCCCCAGAAGGCCATGATCGCGTCGCCGATGTACTTGTCCAGCGTACCGCGGTACTTGGAGCGGATGATCTCGCTCATGTCGGTGAGGTAGTCGTTGATGTACTCGCGCAGTTCTTCCGGCTTCAGTGCCTCCGATATGCTGGTGAAGCCGCGCACGTCGGAGAAGAGGATGGTCAACTCGGCGGCCCGGGGCTCCATCGTGTACTTCTCCGGGTCGTCCGCCATGCGGTCGACCAGTTCGGGGGGAACGTACTGGCCGAAAAGCTCCGTGAACTGGCGCTTCGAGCGTGCTTCGACGAAGTAACCGTAGGCCATGTTCATGACGTAGAGCATCGCGGTCATGAGGATCGATGCGGCCAGCGGCAGCACGAGGTCCGCCTGCGTCCAGACGAGCACGTTCAGGCCCGCGATCAGCAGCACGCCGACGCCGGTAGCGATCGACGCGTACAGCGGCGACAGCATCGGGATCAGCAGCGCGAGCGTGATGCCTCCAACCAGCAGCAGGATCACCTCGGCGCCGAGGATGTAGGGCGGCTTCTGCTTGATCTTGCGGTCGAGCATGCCGGCGATCAGGTTGGCGTGGATCTCCACCCCGGGGTATACGGCGCCGACCGGCGTCGAGCGCAAGTCCAGCAGGCCTGGTGCCGTGGTGCCGACCAGCGCGATCTTGCCCTCGAGCCGCTTCTTGTCGACCTTGCCCGCAAGCACGTCTGCAAGCGATATGTACGGGAAGCTCAGCTTCCCGCCCCGGTAGGGAACCAGCGCGCTGGCGGAATCGTCCACCGGTATGGTGATCGGGCCGACCTTGATCCATTCCATGCCGCCGTAGCCCTTGTGCAGCATCCGGTCGGGCGGGTAGCCGGGTTCGATCGGCGGGAAGCCCAGCAGCGCGCGCACTACCGCGAGCGAGAGCGCCTCGTAGTACTGGCCTTCGAACTCCGCCAGCATGGGAACACGCCTCACCACGCCATCGAAGTCGACGAACGGATTGAAGTGGCCGGCGGCTACGGCCGCCTCCTGGAACTCGCGCAGGTTGCCGCCGTATCCCACCCAGTTCGTGAAGCCGATGTTGCGGCCGGTGAACGTGCCCTTCGGCAGCACGGGGGCCGGAATCGCGGCAATGCGCTTGGCGTCCTTTTCACTGTTCAGGTAATAGCCGAGCACGACGTTGCGACCCTTGATCGCGCGCGCGAACAGGCCGTCGTTGTCCAGCGTCGGCCGCAGCTGCTGGTAGAGGTCCATGAACCCCGGGACCTGCTTGAGTTCCTTGTCGGCGAGCCGGTCGAGCGCCCTGATGCCCGACGAATAGTCGGCTTCGGCGAATACCACGTCGAAGCCGACAATGCCGAGCTTGTAGTGGTCGAACAGCTTGTCCATGATCTGCGCCATGACGTCGCGCGGCCACGGCCAGCGCGCGACCTCCTGCAGGCTCTTCTCGTCGATGTCCAGGATGACGACGCGATCGTCCACGCCGCCAGGCATGGTCAGGCGCAGGCGCGTGTCGTAGATGATGTTCTCGAGCTGCGTGACAAGCCCGATGTGGTAGAAGCGCGCCACGTGCCCGATGAACACGAGCACGATCGCCAGCCCGATCGCGATCCGTACTATGTGCTGTTTCAAGGATCTTCCGGCGGGCGGCTGGGGGCCGGGGTGAAGGGCCCGATCAGCCCTTCAGGAAGAATTCCATCTTCACGCCGGCCAGTTCTATGAGGTCGTGATCCTTGAGCGCGTGCGGCGCAGTGCCGATCGCCTGGCCGTTCACCGTCGGCCGGTTCGGGCCTTCGACGTGCGTGATGAAGTAGCCCTGCGGCCGCCGCGTGAGCACCGCGACCTGCACACCGGGCTTGCCCAGCGTCGTCAGCGGCTTGGCCAGCTCGAGTTCCTTGCCCGCGTTCCCGCCGGAGAGCAGCTGTATCGCGCCCAAAGGCTGTGCCGGGCGCGGCGCAGCAGCGGCCGGAGCGGCGGGTGCCGCAGCCGGAGCGGCGGGCGCTGCAGGCGCGCCTGCAGCCGGGGCGGCAGGCGCGGCGGCTGGCGCAGCTGCGGGTTTCTTGGTGTCCTTGTCAGCGACACCTGCGGCAATCGCACCCTGGCCGGCGGCCTGGACGGCAGCAGCGCGCTGCGCGACCGCAGCCTGTGCGCCGCCTCCTGCCATCGCCTTGGCCTGTTCCGCCGCGGCCTTCATCGCGGAAGGACGCAGCACCATGGTCTTCTCGAAGTCTGCGGCAGCAGCGGCAGGCTGGGCCGAACCCTCGTTGATGAACTTCAGCTTGTACTTGCCCAGCTCGACGACGTCGTTGTTCTGCAGGAAGTGCTTCTTCACCGGGTTGCCGTTGACGACGGTGCCGTTGGTGCTCCCCAGGTCCTCGAGGAACGAGTCAGCGAGAATCGTCACGATGACGGCGTGTTCGCCGCTCACCGCGAGATTGTCGATCTGGATGTCGTTGTGAGGCTTGCGGCCAATGGTGGTGCGTTCCTTCGTCAAGGGAATTTCCTTGAGCACCAGCCCGTCCATGCTGAGTATCAGTTTCGCCATAGCTGACCCCTGGGGGTTATTTTAACCACGCAAAAACTTTGGCCATTACGCCTCTGGGCGCGGGGTACTCCCGCAGGACGCGCACGAGTATAACCGATACGTTGTCCTTGCCCCCGTTGTCGTTGGCCATCTGTACCAGCTGCTGCGCGGCCAGATTCAGGTTTCCCCGCATCGCCTGCAGCGTCATGCTGATGTCCTCGTCGTCCACCATGTCGCAGAGCCCGTCCGAGCACAGCAGGTAGATGTCGCCTACGCTGGTTTCGTACTCGTGGATCTCGGGTTCCACCATGGGGTCTATGCCCAGCGCCTTGGTCACCAGGTTCTTGTGCGCGGCGTGCTTCGCCTGCTCCTGAGTGATGAGCCCGGAATCGATCTGCTCCTGCAGCAGCGAGTGGTCGCGCGTCACCTGCACGAACTCGTCGCCGCGAAGGCGGTACAGCCGCGAGTCGCCGAGGTGCGCGACGAGCATCCTGTTGTCGTAGAACAGCGCCACCACGAGCGTGGTGCCCATCCCGGCGTACTGGGGGTTCGACTGTGCGGCCTGGTAGACCGACGTGTTCGCCCTGAGCACGATCTCGCGCAGGATGTTCGCCCCGACCGCATTGCCGTCCTTGTCGAGCGCAAAGGGTTCCGTCTGCTGCAGCGTCTGCGCAACCTCGGTCGTCACGACCGTGGTCGCCATGCCGCTCGCGACCTCGCCGGCGTTATAGCCGCCCATGCCGTCGGCGAGGACCACGACGCCGTTCGACACGTCCGACGCAACGGAGTCCTCGTTGTGCGATCGGACCATGCCGGGGTCCGTGGCACTGATGACTTCGAGGATCTGGCTCAGGTTCATCGCAGTCGGCGCGTCAGAGTTCTATGTCGACGCCGCCCTTGCCGGCGTCCTGGGCGGGAGGGGTGGCGGCCGAGGCGCTGTCGCTGAACGCGGCACGCAGGGCGGCGGCGAACTCCTCGCCCGTCTGGTAGCGCTGGTCCGCGTCCTTGGCGAAGGCCCGGTCGAGGAAGGCCACAAGCCCAGCCGGGACATCCGGGCGTATCGACAGGATGTCCGTCGGCGGCTCATTGGCGATCTTGAACATCAGCTGCGCCATCGATTCCCCCTCGAAGGGAAGCTTGCCGCAAAGCAGCTGGTACAGGCTTCCGGCCAGCGAAAACAGGTCGCTGCGACCGTCGACCTTCTTGCCCGCGAGCTGCTCGGGCGACATGTAGGACGGCGTGCCCAGCACCATGCCGGTCTTGGTCTTGGACGAATCCGTCAGGCGCGCGATGCCGAAATCGGCGAGCTTCAGCGTGTCGGATTCCAGGTCGTACATCATGTTCGCGGGCTTGATGTCCCGGTGCACCACGCCCTGCTTGTGCGCGTAGCCGAGCGCATCCGCCGCGCGCGCGATGATCGACACCGCCTTGTCCACCGGCAGCAGGTTGCCCGGCTTGCTGAACGGAACCAGGTCGCCGCCCTTGAGCAGTTCCATCGCGATGTAGCACAGGTCGTGCTCCTCGCCGGTGTCGTAAATGGTGACGATGTTCTGGTGATTGAGGCGCCCCGCGGTCTCGGCCTCGCGGAAGAAACGCTCCTTCACCTCCGCAAGTTCGTCCGCCTCGAACTCCTGCGCCAGCGCCATGGTCTTTATCGCGACCATGCGGCCGATCTTGGGATCCTTGCCCAGGTACACCACGCCCATTGCGCCCTTGCCCAGTTCCTTCTCGACCTGGTAGCGGCCGAGCATCGGCTTTTCCATCGTGCCGTCGGCGCCGATGATGCTGGTGTTGGTCTTGCCGCCCCCGCCACCGCCGCCCAGGATCACCGTTTCCGACATCTGCTTGGCGCGGTTCAGGCGCTGCTCGAGGTCGCGGAACTTCGGGTTGTGCTCCGACATGTGCTTGAAGACGCTCTCGGCCTTGTTGAACTGGCGCTTGCGCTCGAAGTCCAGGGCGAGGTTGTAGAGGTTCTCCATCAGCGCGTCCGACAGCGGCACCTGGCGGAACTTGTCCCACGCCATGTCGAGCTGGCCCTGGCCCTGGTATGCCAGGCCGAGCATGCGGTTGGACTCCGCCGTGCTCTCGTCGGACTTCAGCTTGGCGCCCTCGGTGATGATGAAGCGCTTGGAAACCAGCGCGCCATGCCCCACCAGCAGGAGCGTCGCCGGCAGCATGAGCTGGATCCACATGCCGGCGCCGACCAGCAGCGCAAAATGCAGCACCAGCAGGCCGATGAACGTGCCGCCGGAGATCGCCAGTGCCGGGCCCGCCTTCAGGCGCGGCAGCAGCGCGATGAGATAAGCGGCCACCAGCAGCACGACGAGCAGCTCGGCCCAGTGTGCCCAGGTGGGGGCGACGAAGAAGTGCTCCTGCAGGATCGACGAAACCGAATGCGCCAGCACCAGCACCGGCGGCATTGCCGGGGAAACCGGCGTTACGGTGGTGGATCCCAGCCCGGCGGCCGTGGGGCCGATGAGGACGATCTTGTCCTTGTACTTGTCCAGGGAAAACTTGCCCGCCTGCACGTCGTAGAAGGAGTCCACGGAGAACGCGGGGCGGTCGCCCCGATCCTTGTAGAAGTACGTGTACATCCGGGTGGACGGATCGGTGGTGATGTTCAAGCGCCCGAGCGACACGCGCTCGCCCGGCTGCACCTTGATGTCGTCAACGCCCAGATTGAGGCTTTTCGCCGCGATCTGCATCGACAGCGAAGGGTAGGTCTGGTCGAAGTAGTTCAGCACCAGCGGCTCGGTGCGCGTGCCGCCGTCCACGTCCGGAGTCGCGTTCAGGTGTCCCATCGCCGCTGCTGCTGCGCCGATCGCATCGATCGGGTACTCGGCCCTGCGGGTCGGCAACACCGCGTGTTCATCGCCGCCCCCTGCCCGGGCGATGTTGTTCTTCTGTACGTACTCCGGCAGCGCCTTGTCAGGCCTGCCCTGCGGAATGCCGATCTCGAACAGCATCATCGGCACCACGTTGCCCGCCTTGGCGAAGCTTTCGGCGAGCTTGCGGTCGGTGTTCAGCTCGCGCTCGGCCTCCTTCAGCAGCGACACCATCGGGTCCGGCCCCGGCGCGGGCGCAGGCGCGGGGGGCGCAGGCGCCGCCGCGGCAGACTGGTCGGTGGCGGTCGACTCCGCCGCAGCCGCGGGAACCGGCGCGGGCGCCTTCGCGGCGAGATCGAGCAGCTTGCTGATGTAGACGTAGCCTGGATCGATCTGCGGCTCCGAGAACAGCACCGTGTAGGCGATCACCTTGGCGTTCACCGCGGCGAGCCTGTCGGTCATCTCCGCGAGTACCTTGCGCGACCACGGCCAGCGCCCGATGTTCTCCAGGCTGGTGTTGTCGATCGCGATCACCGCGATCCTGTCCGAGGGCGTGCGCGAGGTTGCCGTGACGCCGATGTCGTACGCCTTGCGCTCCAGGCTCGGAATCAGGTCGCTCATCGCGGCGAACAGCGCAACGATGATCACCACGGCGACGCCGAGGAACCAGTCGGTCTTCCAGAACCCGGATTTCATGTTGTCGAGGCGCTCCCTGTTCTTGTGGTTGTGGGCGGACCAGGGGGTCACACTACGGCGAAAATTCTACGCCATCCGCGGACATCGGCAGGCTCGGCGGCCTGGGTCGCAACGTCAGACGAATCAAAGCGTTAGCTGCGCATATCGGGCGCACCCCGGGCGCGCTAACCGCGCCTCCCCTATTCCTGACTGCTTCCGCTGCTCGCAACCCCCTAGAAAACAGTGGCCTGAGCCGCATTCTTGCAGTTAATCCTAAGCTGCGTCAAATATTTGCGTCGATTCTTCGCGCCGCCGCAGCGCCGCGAATCGACGCTTCGGCCCCCTCAGCTGCCGAGGATCATGCCCGCCCTGATGCTGCCTGCCGCGAGCAGATCCGCCGCGGCTACCTTCTTGCCGTCTGCGAGCTTCGCGCGAATCACCTCGATGCGTCCGCCCTGCGCAGTGACCTGGAAGCTCTTGTCGCCGACTTCGACCACTTCCCCGAGCTTCCCTCTGACGGCGCCGAAGGTGCGCACGAGGTGCTTCCTCGCATCGAAGATCTGCAGTTCCTGGCCGTCGAGCGTAGTCCACGCACCCGGCGCCGGATTGCAGCCGCGTATGAGGTTGTAGGTGAACTCCACGTGCGTAGACCAGCTGATGCGCGCCTCGGCCTTGCGGCACCAGCCCTCGTAGCTCGCCTGCGACTCGTCTTGGACGACCTCGCGGTGCTTGCCGGCCATCACGAGGTCGGCGGCCTCCAGCATCGCCGCGACACCCATCGGAAACAGGCGGTCGAAGTAGACGGTGCCCAGGGTGTCGTCCGCACTGATCGGGGTTTCCTTCTGCAGCACCACCGGACCTTCGTCCAGCCCGTCGGTCGGACGAAAGATGGTGAGGCCGGTTTTCGTTTCGCCGCGGATGATCGGCCAGTTGATCGACGACGGGCCGCGATACTTCGGCAGCAGCGAAGGGTGGTACTGGATCGTACCCAGGCGCGGGATGTTGACGAACTCCTGCGGCGCGAACTGCAGCACGAACGCCATGATGCCGAGGTCGGCGTTCGCGGCCTTCATCGCCGCCCTTGCCTCGTCGCTCTTCAGCGATGCGAACTGGTGCAGCGTTACCCCCTTTTCCTGCGCGGCGACCTTGAGTGCATCCGGGCGCGCGCCGGGCTTCTCGGGCGCGCAGAACACGGCGGCGACTTCCGTGCCGCGGGCGAGGAACGCCTCCAGTACTGCCTTGCCGAAATCCTGCTGGCCTACGATGGCGATGCGCATGTTCAGGCTGCCTTCTTCGGTGGTGCCGAGAATGCCCCGGCCTGTTTGAGTGCGTTGACTTTCGAATCGTCGTAGCCGAGCACCTGCTTCAGCACCTCGTCGGTGTGTTCTCCCAGAGTCGGCGAGCGCCTGATCACCGCGGGGGAGGCCGAAAGCTTGATCGGCATGCCGACGTTCCACCACTTGCCGCGCTGCGGATGGTCGAGCTCGACGTACATGTCGCGGCCGCGGATATGCTCGTCATTGGCGAGGTCGGTGGTCGACATGATCGGGCCGCAGGGCACGTCCAGCGGATTCAGGATCGCCATGAACTCACGCTTGGTGTAGTCACTGGCGAAATCGGTGATCAGCTTCCACATCTCGTTCTGGTTCTTGCGCCGGTCGGCGATCTTCGCGAAGCGCGGGTCCTTCGCGAGCGCTTCGCCGCCGATGCGGTTGGCGAGCGCCTCCCACACCGCCTCCTGCACGACGACGTAGATCCAGTCGTTCGGGCCGTGCGGCTTGCAGTGGATGGCATTGCCGAGCTGGCCGCCGCCGGAATCGTTGCCGGCGCGGGGCACGTCGCCCATGCCCTGCTCGGTCTTCACCGAATACTCGGACAGCGACTGGCGCGTCAGGCGCTGATGGTCGCGGAACTTCACGCGGCAGAGGTTCATCACGCCGTCCATCATCGCGACCTCCACGTACTGGCCCTGGCCGGTGCGCCGAGCCTGGTGCAGCGCCGCGAGCAGCCCGATGGCCAGATGCAGCCCAGTGCCGGAATCGCCGATCTGCGCGCCGGTGACGAACGGCGGGCCATCGGGTACGCCGGTGGTGCTCATCGCGCCGCCCATCGCCTGCGCGACGTTCTCGTAGGCCTTGAAGTCCGCGTAAGGGCCCGAGGAGCCGAAGCCCTTGATCGAGCCGACGACGATCTTCGGGTTGATCTCGTGGATCTTCTCCCACGTGAAGCCCAGCCGCTCGAGCACGCCAGGGCCGAAGTTCTCCATCATGATGTCGCACTTCTTCAGCAGGTCGACGAACACCGCCTTGCCCTCGGCGGACTTCATGTTCACGGTGATCGAGCGCTTGTTGCAGTTGAGCATGGTGAAGTACAGGCTGTCGGCATTCGGGACGTCTCGCAGCTGGCCCCTCGTGGCGTCGCCCTGCGGCGGCTCGAACTTGATCACGTCCGCGCCCATCCAGGCCAGCAACTGCGAGCAGGTCGGGCCCGCCTGCACGTGCGTCATGTCCAGAATCCGTACGTCCTTGAGTGCTTCCATGCTCGTCTCCAGTGACCTATTGCTTTTTCGCCTTCGGATTCAGGCTCGTAATGCGGCCGCTTTCGGTGCCTGCGGTCTCGTCGATGACGGCATTGATGAGCGTGGGCTTCCGCGAGCGAATGGCCTCCTCCATCGCCTTGCGCAGTTCCGCCGGGGTCGTGGCATGCACGCCGACGCCGCCGAAAGCCTCGATCAGCCTGTCGTAGCGGGCACCCTTGACGAACACCGTTGGCGCCACGTCGGGGCTGCCGTTCGGGTTTACGTCGGTTCCCTTGTAGACGCCGTTGTTGTTCATGATCACGATGCACACCGGCAGGTTGTAGCGGCAGATGGTCTCGATTTCCATGCCGGAGAAGCCGAACGCGCTGTCGCCTTCGACCGCGATCACCTGCTGCCCGGTGACCACGGCGGCGGCTACGCAGTAGCCCATGCCGACGCCCATTATCCCCCAGGTGCCGACATCGATGCGCTTCCTCGGCTTGTACATGTCGACGATGCTGCGCGTGAAGTCGAGCGCGTTGGCGCCTTCGTTGACGAACATCGCGTCAGGGTTCGCCCTGACGATGTCGCGCACCACGTTCAGCGCGCTGTGGAAGTTCATCGGCGACGGATCCTTCGCCAGCGTCTCGGCCATCTTGGCGACGTTCCTGCTCTTGCGCTCGTTGATCGCGTCGGTCCACGCCGCCGGCGGCTTCGCCCAGCCGGCGCCGATGCCGGCGAGCATCGCGGACACGCAGGAGCCGATGTCGCCCACCACCGGTGCGTCGATCCTGACATTGCTGTCGGCCTCCTGCGGCCAGATATCGACCTGGACGAACTTCTGGCCGCCCCAGTCCTTGTGGCCCTTGCCGCCCCAGGTCTTGCCCTTGCCGTGCGACAGCAGCCAGTTCAGCCGCGCGCCGACGAGCATCACCACATCCGCCTCGGGCAGCACGAACGAACGCGCGGCAGACGCGCACTGCTCGTGCGTGTCGGGCAGCAGGCCCTTGGCCATCGACATCGGCAGGTACGGGATGCCGGTCCTCTCCACGAGCGCGCGGATGTCGGCGTCGGCCTGCGCATAGGCGGCACCCTTGCCGAGGATGATCAGCGGCTTCTTCGCCCCCTTCAGCAGGTCGAGCGCGCGGCTGACCGCGTCGGGCGCCGGTATCTGCTTCGGCGCCGGATCGACCACCTTGATCATCGACCTGCGTCCCGCCTCCGCGTCGATGCTCTGCGCGAACAGCTTCGCCGGCAGGTCGAGATAGACGCCCCCCGGCCGGCCGGAGACTGCGGCGCGGATCGCGCGCGCGAAGCCGACGCCGATGTCCTCGGCATGCAGCACGCGGAAAGCGGCCTTGGCGAGCGGCCTGGCGATCGCAAGCTGGTCCATCTCCTCGTAGTCGCCCTGCTGCAGGTCGACGATCTCCCGCTCGCTCGAGCCGCTGACCAGGATCATCGGGAAGCAGTTGACGGTGGCGTGCGCGAGCGCATTCAGGCCGTTGAGGAACCCCGGCGCGGACACGGTCAGGCAGATGCCCGGCTTCTGCGTCAGGAACCCCGCGATCGACGCGGCATAACCGGCACTCTGCTCGTGCCGGAAGGAAAGCACGCGCATGCCGGCGGCCTGCGCCCGGCGCGTGAGATCGGTGATCGGGATGCCGGGCAGCCCGAAGATCGTGTCAATGCCGTTCAGCTTGAGCGCATCGATGACCAGATCGAAGCCGTCGGAAACTCGGGACGGAGCATCGGTAGCGACCGCAGTTTGAACTTCGGGTTCGACGGTGCCCATTGGGGACCTCCTGTGGCGAGGGCGCTATGTTAGGAACGCACGGCCGGGTCGCCCTTGACTGCGGTCAAGATTCACCGGGCTAGAATGCGTCGAACGCCATGGCCACACTGACTTCGCACCCGCAGCGCAGCGCCCTCAGGCAGCTCCTGCGCCGCAACCTGCTGCTGGGCGAGATGCGACCCGAGCAGTGGGAGGAGCTCGAGCCGCTGCTCGGCATCGCCGACTACCGCAAGGGCGACCACCTCGTCCACCAGGGAGACGAGGACATGCAGCAGTTCTTCATCCTCGACGGCATGTTGAAGCGCGTGGTATCGAATCCCGAGGGCCACGAGATGATCCTGCGCTTCGCCGCCGAGACCGACATGGACACGTCCTACGCCGCGTGGCGGCTGCGCACGCGGATCCCGTATTCGATTGTCGCGGTCACAAAGGTGCGCACCGCCCAGCTCGCGATGCCGCAGTGGGTGGATTTCCTCGAACGGCACCCGAACGTGAAATCGCGCTTCGAGTACGAGGTGATGAAGCTGATGTCGGAAGTGATGACGCACACCATCACGCTGCACCTGCTGAACGCCCCGGGCCGGCTGCAGCGCTTTCACCGCAAGAACCACGAACTGGCCGCGAGGATCCCGAAGAAGGAGCTCGCGGCCTACCTCAACCTGACGCCGGAGACGCTGTCGCGGCTGAAGCAGAAGCTGGGGCGCGGCTAGCGTACCCCGCGCTACTTCGCCTTGAACTTCGCCAGCAGCGCCGAGATCATCGGCCAGAACAGCAGGAACAGCGCGAGTCCGGTGATCGAGCCGACCAGCGGCTTGGAGAAGAAGATGGCCATGTCGCCCTGCGAGAACAGCATCGCCTGGCGGAATGCGGCCTCCGCGGCATCGCCCAGCACGATCGCCAGCACCATCGGCGCCAGCGGGTACTGCAGCTTCTTCAGCAGGTAGCCGGCGACGCCGAACACCACCACCATCCAGACGTCGAACTGCGAGTTGTGGACGGTGTACGCACCGACCGTGCAGATGACGATGATCACCGGCGCGATCACCGAGAACGGGATGCGCAGGATCGCCGCGAACAGCGGCACGCAGGTCAGCACCACGATCAGGCCGGCGATGTTGCCCAGGTACATGCTGGCGATGAGCCCCCAGACGAAATCCTTCTGCTCGACGAAGAGCAGCGGCCCGGGCTGCAGGCCCCAGATCAGCAGGCCGCCCAGCAGCACCGCCGCAGTCGGAGAGCCCGGCACGCCCAGCGTCAGCATCGGCAGCAGCGCCGACGTGCCTGCAGCGTGGGCCGCGGTTTCCGGCGCGACGACCCCCTCGATCTGGCCGGTGCCGAACTTGTCCCCGTCTTTCGAGAAGCGCCGCGCCACGCCATAGCTCATGAACGACGCCGGGGTCGCGCCGCCCGGTACGATGCCCATGAAGCAGCCCACCGCGGACGAGCGGATCGAGGTCAGCCAGTACTTCGGCAGCTCCTTCCAGGTTTCGATCACGACCTTGAGGTTGATCTTCGCCTTCTTGCCCTTGAACTCAAGGCCTTCCTCGAGCGTCAGCAGGATCTCGCCGATACCGAACAGGCCGATCACCGCTACCAGGAAATCGAACCCCGACAGCAGGTGGGTGGAGCCGAACGTCAGCCGCAGCGTGCCGGTCACCGGGTCGCTGCCCACCGCCGCCAGCGAGAACCCGACCATCATCGCGGTGATGGTCTTGTACGGCGGCTCCTTGCTCATGCCGACGAAGGCGCAGAACGTCAGCAGGTAGACGGCGAAGAATTCCGGCGGCCCGAACTCGAGGGCGAAGTTCGCCACCGTGGGCGCAAGGAAGGTGATCATCACCACCGCCACAAACGCGCCGATGAAAGAAGAAGTGAACGCTGCGGCGAGCGCGTTGCCGGCGCGGCCCATCTGCGCCAGCGGATAGCCGTCGAAGGTGGTCGCCACCGACCAGGGCTCGCCCGGAATGTTGAACAGGATCGACGTGATGGCGCCGCCGAACAGCGCCCCCCAGTAGATGCACGACAGCAGGATGATCGCCGAGGTCTGGCCCTCCGGCGTCTGCGCCATGGCGAAGGTCAGCGGCAGCAGGATCGCCACCCCGTTGGCGCCGCCAAGGCCCGGCAGCACGCCGATGATCACGCCGAGTATCACCCCGGTGAACATCAATGCCAGGTTCTTCGCCGTGAGAACCACGGCGAAACCGTGCATCAGGGACTGGATCTCTTCCACTCTCGCTCCCGGAAATGCGCCGTCAGCCGAGCCCGAGCAGCCGCTCGAGCGGGCCCTTGGGCAGCGGCACGAGGAACCAGACCTCGAACACCATGAACAGGACGACGCTGTGGCCAAGTGCCACCGCGGCGGTCTTCCACCACGGATACTTGCCGAGCCAGCGCATGAACAGGCCGACGAAGAGCACCGCCGATACGTAGATGCCGATCCAGCCCACCAGCGCGACGAACACCGCGGAAGGAACAAGCACGCTCATGACGAGCTTCAGCTGCCCGACCTGGACGAAAGTCTCGTTGCTGGCTGCCGGCATCATCAGCGCGCGCACCAGCGTAATCAGCGAACAGATGCAGATGATGACGCCGAGGTAGAAGGGGAAATACCCCGGCTGCGGCCCCTCCTCGCCCCAACGCGCTCCCTGACGCACGCTGTCGAAGATCACCACCGCGCCAAGCGCGATGAAGAACAGCGCGACCGCGATCTCGGCCGTGCGCAGCCGGAATGCCGCGCGCTCCTGGGACGGTTCAGACATGCCTTCCTCGTGCTGATCAAGAAAAAGCCCGGCGGGTGCCGGGCTTGATCACGTCGCCTTTGCCTACTTGGCGATGAACCCTGCGGCCTTCATCAGCGAGACGTGCCTCGCTTCCTCCTTGGCCACCCAGGCGGCGTATTCCTCGCCCTTCAGCCTGGTCTGGTTGAAGGCGCCGCGCTCCATGAGGTCCTTCCACTCTGGTGTATTGAACACCTTGGCGAACAGGCCGAGGTAGTAGTCCACATGCTCCTTCTTGACGCCGGCGGGCATGAAGATGCCGCGCAGCATCAGGTAGTCGATGTCCAGGCCGGACTGCTTGCAGGTCGGGATGTCGGCCCAGGACATGGTCGAGGTGACCTTGGCCTTGTAGGGCAAGCGGTTCAGCTCGAACACGCACAGCGGCTTCAGCTTGCCGCCGCGCCAGTGCGCAACCGCCTCGATCGGGTTGTTGACGGTCGAATTCACGTGCCCGCCCACCAACTGCGTGGCGACCGCGCCGCCGCCCTTGAACGGGATGTACGTGAACTTCGCGCCGGTCGCCTGCTCGATCGCAACCGTGATGATCTGGTCCTCCTGCTTGGCGCCGGTGCCGGCCATGCGGAACTTGCCGCCGGCCTTCTTTGCCGCCTCGACATAGTCCTTGGCGGTCTTGTAGGGGGCGTCGGCTTTCACCCACAACACGAAGTTGTCCAGCGCGAGCATCTGCACCGGCGTGAGGTCGCGCCAGTTGAATGGGGTGTTGGTCGCGAGCGGCGTGGTGAACAGGTTCGACAGCGTGATGATGATCTTGTGCGGCTCGCCGGGCGAGCCCTTGACATCGAGGAAGCCCTCGGCGCCGGCGCCGCCGGACTTGTTGATCGGCAGGATCGCCACCTTGGCGAGCTTGTGCTTGGCGACGATCGCCTGGATCGCGCGCGCCATCTGGTCGGCGCCACCGCCCGTGCCGGCGGGAATGATGAACTCGATGTTGCGCTGGGGTTCCCATGCGTGGGCGGGCGCCGCGGACACCGCGGCGAATGTCGCTGCGATGGCGACTGCAAGTCTGACTTTGTTCATTCTCCCCTCCTCCTTGTTTGTGCCTTGGTGGCCATTGTGCGCACGCGGGCCTCGAACGGCCCTTGACGGCGGTCAAGGATACACCTGGCTCCCCTACCGATGCACCAGTACCGGGATCCCGGCCTTCGCCAGCACCTTCTGCGTCTCGCTGCCCAGCAGCAGCCCGCGCAGGCCGCGCCTGCCGTGCGAGGCAATGAAGATCAGGTCGCACTTGTGCTTCTTCGCCGTCGCGAGGATGGTATCGGCGGGGAAGTCGCTGGTTATCGTGACGCATTCGCAAGCGACCCCGGCCACCTTGGCCGCGCGGCGGATGACGTCCAGGTGCCGTTCGGCGGCCTTCGCGATCATCGCGGTGCTGTGCCGGGTTGTAGTCAGCCCGACCGGCAACATGTTGCGGTACACCAGCGGCGTTGCCGGCGGCGCCGCGTAGAGCCCGGTCACGCGTGCGCCAAGCGATCCCGCAAGCCGCACGCCGGCGGTGATGGCGGCGCGGCTCAACGCCGAGCCGTCGGTGGGAATCAGGATGTTCTTGTACATGGCGGACTCCTATTTCGCGTAGGGCAGCACCCAGATGAGCATGCCGAGGGCGTAGCAGACCAGCGAGCAGACCAGCGTGAAGGGCACGCTCCAGGCGAGGAATTCACGCAGGCTCACCTTGCGCCCTTCCTCCTTCTCGGCGAGCGACAGCGCGACGTACAGCGCCGGTGCGCCGGCCACCGTGAGGTTGCTGCCCAGCGTACCGGACCACAGCAGCATCCAGTACAGCGGCCAGGGCTCGATGCCGGACGCCCCCATGTCCTTTATCGCATAGAGGAAGGTGAGGATGTACGCGTCGTGCTCGACCAGGCCGACGATCGGAACCGTGACCCAGTAGAGCACCGTGGCGCCCAGCGCGTAGCTCTGCGCGAACATCGGTTTCATGGCGTCGGCAAGCTTGTCGAGGATGTGCGCCTTCTCCAGCCCTCCGACCAGCGCGAACAGTGCGATGTAGAAGAAGATCGCGCGCCAGTCGAGTTCCTGCACCATTTCCTCGAAGCTCGGCGCCTCCTTCACGCGGTCGCCGAGGAAATGCAGCACCAGCACCAGCGTGATCGCACCGGTGAGCGCGATGAAGCCGAGCTTGACGCCTAACAGTTCGCGCATCGACATCGCCACCACGGTGCCGAAGAACCACGCCACCACCACGCCCGCGAACAGCGGATTCGGGATCTTCGCGTCGATGCCGAGCGCGCCGATGTCGGCGATGCGCCGCTGACCGCGGAAACCATACGCCCACATCGCGCCCAGCGTGATGATGAACGTGAGCATCAGGATCGGGAACGAGGACGGGCGGCCGTGCTGCCAGAAGAAGTCGAAGAACTCGGCACCCGCCACGCTGTGCAGCATCTGCGGCGGCAGGTCGCCGATCAGCAGCGCGGTGCCCATGAAATTGGCGCCGAAGCCGATCATCAGGATTACCGGCGTTGCGGGGATCTTCATCGCGCGCGCGAGCGGCAGCGCCACCGGCGCCATCATCAGGATCGTCACGACGTTGTCGACGAACATCGAGATGATCCCCGCCAGCATCGTCAGGATCATCACCAGCAGCGCCGGGCTGCCGCCTGAGAGCTTCAGCGCCTGCACCGACAGCCAGCTCGGCACGCCCGACTTGCCGAAGTACCCGGCTATCAGCCAGATCGAAACCAGGATCGCCATCACGTTCCAATCGACATAGCCGAACGCGTCCTCCTCGTTCATCACGCCGAGCCAGATCATTGCGACGACGCCGAGCAGTCCGGCGAGCGTGCTGTCGATCTTGTTGCTGACGACGACAAGGATCGTGATCGCAAACACGACCAGCGTCAGCCACTGCATCGAATCCATCGAATCTCCTCTCGAATCTGCCGAAGCGCTACACGCGAAGCGGCGCCGATTGTACACTTCGCCCCACGTCGCCCATGGAGCTGTTTCTCGACCCGCAGGCTTGGATCGCGTTCCTCACGCTCACCGCGCTGGAACTCGTGCTGGGCATCGACAACATCATCTTCATCTCGATCCTCGTCGACCGCCTGCCGCCCGAACGGCGCGAGTTCGCGCGCCGCATCGGCCTGGGCCTGGCGATGTTCATGCGCATCGGGCTGCTGCTGCTGCTGGCGTGGATCATCGGGCTGACCGCGCCGATCTTCACCGTGCTGTCCAACGAGATCTCGGGCCGCGACCTGATCCTGATCGCCGGCGGCCTGTTCCTGCTGTGGAAGGCGACCGGGGAGATCCACGAACTGCTGGAGGAAGGCGGCGAGGCTGGCGACACGCAGACCGCCGGCGCCGCTGCGCGCGCCACGTTCGGCCACATCATCCTGCAGATCATCGTCATCGACCTCGTGTTCTCGCTCGATTCGATCATCACCGCGGTCGGCATGGTCGACGACGTGCGCGTGATGATCGCCGCAGTCGTCGCCTCGGTCGGGCTGATGATGGCGTTCGCCGGGGTCATCGGCCGCTTCGTCTCGCGCCACCCGACCATCAAGATGCTGGCGCTGTCGTTCCTGCTGATGGTCGGCGTCGCGCTGGTCGCCGACGGCCTGGACTTCCACGTACCCAAGGGCTACATCTACTTCGCCATGGCCTTCTCGGTCGGCGTCGAGATGCTGAACCTGCGCCTGCGGCGCAAGCCGCCCCAATTCTGAACCACGGCTAGAACAGCCCGACCACCTTCCCGCCCACCAGGTCGATCCGGTTCGCCGACGGCACCTTCGGCAGTCCGGGCATCGTCATGATGTCGCCGCAGACCATGACGATGAACTCGGCCCCGGCAGACAGGCGCACTTCACGGATGTTGATCGAATGGTTCGACGGCGCGCCGCGCAGCGCGGCGTCGGTGGAAAAGGACATCTGCGTCTTCGCCACGCAGACAGGGTAGTGGCCGTAGCCCTCGTCCTGCAGCTTCCGGATCTGCCCGCGCACCTTGGCATCCGCCGTGACTTCCGACGCGCGGTACACCTTCGTCGCGATCTTGGTGACCTTGTCCCACAGCGAATCGGCATCCTCGTAGACGAAGGTCGGCTTCGCCGGCTTGTCGCACATGTCGACCACCAGCTTCGCGAGCTCCGCAGCGCCCTTGCCGCCGTCGCCCCAGTGCGTCGCCAGCACCACCGGCACGCCAAGCGAGGACATTTTCGATTTCAGCAGGTCGATCTCGGCCTGCGTGTCGAAGGTGAAGCGGTTGATCGACACCACGCAGGGAATGCCGTAGACGTTCTTTACGTTGTCGACGTGCCGCTCGAGGTTCACCATGCCCTTTTCCAGCGCGGCGAGGTTCTCCTTGCCGACCTCCTTCACGTCCACGCCGCCGTGGTACTTCAGCGCGCGGATCGTCGCCACGATCACCCCGGCATTCGGCCGCAAGCCCGACTTGCGGCACTTGATGTCGAGGAACTTCTCCGCCCCCAGGTCGGCGCCGAAGCCCGCCTCGGTCACCACGTAGTCGGCCATCTTCAACGCCGCCTTCGTCGCGATCACGGTGTTGCAGCCGTGCGCGATGTTGGCGAACGGGCCGCCGTGCACGAACGCCGGGTTGTTCTCCAGCGTCTGCACCAGGTTCGGCGCCAGCGCGTCCTTCAAAAGCACCGTCATCGCGCCGTGCGCGTTGAGGTCGCGGGCGCGCACCGGCTTCTGCTCGCGGGTATAGCCGACGACGATGTTCCCCAGGCGCTCCTTCAGGTCCTCCAGCGACGTCGCCAGGCAGAAGATCGCCATCACTTCGGAAGCGACGACGATGTCGAAGCCGTCCTCGCGCGGATAGCCGTTGCCCGGACCGCCCAGCGAGCAGGTGATGTCGCGCAGGGCGCGGTCGTTCATGTCCACCACGCGCTTCCACTGGATGCGGCGCACGTCGATGCCGAGCTCGTTGCCGTGGTGGATGTGGTTGTCGAGCAGCGCGGCGAGCAGGTTGTTGGCCAGCGCGATCGCGGAAAAGTCCCCGGTGAAGTGCAGGTTGATGTCTTCCATCGGCACCACCTGCGCGTAGCCGCCGCCCGCGGCGCCGCCCTTGACGCCGAACACCGGCCCGAGCGAAGGCTCGCGCAGGCAGATCATCGCCTTCTTGCCGATGTGGTTCAGCGCGTCTCCCAGGCCAACCGTGGTGGTGGTCTTGCCCTCGCCCGCCGGCGTCGGGCTGATCGCGGTGACGAGGACGAGCTTGCCGTCCTTCCTGTCCTTAAGCGTCTCCAGGTAGGGCAGCGACACCTTCGCCTTGTAGTGGCCGTAGGGCTCCAGGTGCTCGTCAGAAATGCCGAGCTTGTCCTTTGCAACCTGCGCGATGCGCTTGAGTTTGGCGGCCTGGGCGATATCGATGTCGGATGGCATGTTGCGGTTCTCCTTGGCGGGTCAGGTCGCGGACTATAGGTGAGCGCGGCTGCGCATGCCCTTGACGCCGGTCAAGCGCGCAGCGCCGTGCCGGCCGATGGACCCTCGCTATCCGTAGAGCAGGCCGAGCGAAGCGCCCTTGCCGTAGCCAGGGTCGCCCGGAACCGCTCCGCCCTTCGTTACCCGCACCGCGCAATACTTGAACTCCGGAATCTTGCCGAAGGGGTCCAGCACCGGGTTGGTGAGCACGTTGGCGGCCGCCTCGTAGTAGGCGAAGGGCACGAACACCGCGCCGCGCGGCGTGCCTTCGTCGGCGCGCGCATACAGGGAAATGCTGCCGCGACGGGAGGCCACCGTGAGGATGTCGCCGGGCTTCGCGCCGAGACCGGCAAGGTCCAGCGGGTGGATGGACACCACCGGTTCCGGTTCGATCGCGTCCAGCACGCCCGCCCTGCGCGTCATCGCGCCGGTGTGCCAGTGCTCCAGCTGCCGCCCGGTGATCAGCACCACCGGATAGTCCTTGTCCGGGCGCTCGTCGGCGCGGATCAGGTCCGCCGGCACGAACCTCGCGCGCCCGGTGGCGGTGGGGAAGACTTCGGTGAACACCACCGGGGTGCCGGCATCGCCCTCGTTCTCGCAAGGGTAGATGACGCAGGAATCGCGCTCCAGCCGTTCCCAGGTGATGCCGGCGATGGAGTTCATGCCCTTGCGCATCTCGTTGAAAACGTCCTTCGGGTGCGCGTAGTTCCAGTCCAGACCGATGCGCCGCGCGATCTCGTTGATGATCCACAGGTCCGGCTTCGCCTCGCCCGGCGGCTCGATCGCCTTTCGGCCGAGCTGGACCATGCGGTCGGTGTTGGTCACCGTGCCGTCCTTCTCCGGCCACGCGGTTGCGGGCAGCACCACGTCGGCGAGGTACGCCGTTTCGGTGAGGAAGATGTCCTGCACCACCAGGTGCTCCAGCTTCGCCATCGCCGCGCGTGCGTGCTCCGCGTCCGGGTCCGACATGGCAGGGTTCTCGCCCATGATGTACATGCCGCGGATGCGGCCGGCGTCTGCCTCGCGCATGATTTCCACCACCGTGAGGCCCGGCTTCGTTTCGAGCTTGGCGCCCCACAGCGCCTCGAAGCGCTTGTTCGCTTCCGGGTTATCCACGCGCTGGTAATCCGGATACATCATTGGGATAAGCCCCGAGTCGGACGCGCCCTGCACGTTGTTCTGGCCGCGCAGCGGGTGCAGGCCGCAGCCCGGGCGCCCCACCTGCCCGGTCATCAGGCACAACGCGATCAGGCAGCGCGCGTTGTCGGTGCCATGCACGTGCTGAGAAATGCCCATGCCCCACAGGATCATCGAGCCCTTCGAGGTGGCGAACAGGCGCGCCACCTCGCGGATCGTCTGCGCGGGGATGCCGCAGATCGGCGCCATCTTCTCGGGCGAGAAGTCCTTCGCGTTCTCCTTCAGCGCATCGAAGCCGCTGGTGCGGTCGCGGATGAAGTCCTCGTTGACCAGGCCCTCGTCGATGATGGCGTGGATCATCGCGTTCAGCAGCGCGACGTCGGTATCGGCGTTGAACTGCAGGAAATGCGTGGCATGCCGCGCGAGTTCCGTCCTGCGCGGGTCGGCGATGATGAGCTTCACGCCGTTCTTCGCCGCATTCTTCATCCAGGTCGCCGCCACCGGATGGTTCACGGTGGGGTTGGCGCCGATGACGAACACGACTTCCGCATTCATCACGTCGCCGACCTGGTTCGACACCGCGCCCGAGCCGACGCCCTCGAGCAGCGCCGCTACCGAGGACGCGTGGCACAACCGCGTGCAGTGGTCGACGTTGTTCTGGCCGAAGCCGGTGCGCACCAGCTTCTGGAACAGGTACGCCTCCTCGTTCGAACCCTTGGCCGAGCCGAAGCCGGCGAGTGCGAAGCGGTCGGCGTCGCGGATCTTCTTCAGGCCCGAAGAGGCAAGCTCCAGCGCCTCTTCCCAGCTGGCCTCGCGGAAGGCATCGGTCCAGTTCGCCGGGTCAACCGTGAAATGCGCGGATTTCGGCATGCCGGGCTTGCGGATCAGCGGCCTGGTCAGTCGCTGCGGATGCTGCGCGTAGTCGAAGCCGTAGCGCC
Organism: Burkholderiales bacterium; assembly: GCA_050248795.1. Classification (GTDB taxonomy): domain Bacteria; phylum Pseudomonadota; class Gammaproteobacteria; order Burkholderiales; family SG8-39; genus CAZTDU01. The sequence goes on from JBFWRS010000010.1 coordinate 96,227, forward strand.
CCTTGACGCACAGGCGCGAGTGGTTCGCCGGGCCGTCCCGGCCGGTGACGAACTTGATGACGTTCTTCTGCACGTGATAGGTGAGCTGGCAGCCGACGCCGCAGAACGGGCAGACCGAATCCACTTCGCGGTCCACCTGGGCCAGGGCAGCCTCTCGCGCCGGCGCCAGCGCGCCGGTCGGGCACGCCTGCACACACTCCCCGCAGGCGACGCAGGTCGAATCCCCCATCGGGTCGTCGAAGTCGAACACGATCTTCGAGGCTTCGCCCCTGAATGCATAACCGATGACATCGTTCACCTGCTCCTCGCGGCAGGCACGCAGGCAACGAGTGCACTGGATGCACGCATCCAGGTTCACCGCCATCGCCGGATGCGACAGGTCGGCGCGCGGCTGCGCGCGCGCCGAAAACCTCGGCTGGCCGATCGCCAGCTTCTTCGCCCACTGGTCGAGTTCCGAGCCCACGCGGTAGGCCTTCTCCGGCATGTCGGCGAGCAGCAGTTCGAGCACCAACTTCTGCGAGGTCCTCGCGCGCGCGGAGTCGCTGGTCACCTCCATGCCCTCGGTCGGGTAGCGGCAGCACGAAGGCGCGAGCGCGCGCTCGCCCTTGACCTCGACCACGCAGGCGCGGCAGTTGCCGTCCGGGCGCAGGCCGGGCGTGTAGCAAAGATGCGGGATCTCGACGCCGTGGCGCTTCGCGCACTCGATCAGCGTCTCGTCGGGGCGGCCGATGACGGTGTTGCCGTTCAGCTTGAACTCTATCGGCATCGTGGCGAGCTGCGTGGTGCTTGCGCGATCCATCTCACTTCACCTCTTGCGGGAAGTACTTCATCACCGACAGCACCGGGTTGGGAGCCGCCTGGCCGAGACCGCAGATCGACGCGTCCATCATCGCCTGCGACAGTTCCTGCAGCAGCGGCTGGTCCCAGCGCGCTTCTTCCATCAGCGCCAGCGCCTTGGCGGTGCCGACGCGGCAGGGCGTGCACTGACCGCAGGATTCGTCCTTGAAGAACTTCATCAGGTTCTTCGCCGCCAGCGTCGCCGTGTCCCGATCCGACAGGATCACCACCGCGGCCGAGCCGATGAAGCAGCCGTGCGGCTGCAGCGTGTCGAAATCGAGCGGAATGTCGGCCTTCGATGCCGGCAGGATGCCGCCCGAGGCGCCACCCGGCAGATAGCCGTAGAAGCGATGCCCGTCCAGCATGCCGCCGCAGTACTCGTCGATCAGCTCTTTCACCGTGATGCCGGCAGGCGCCAGGTGCACGCCCGGCTTCTTCACCCGACCGGACACCGAGAACGAGCGCAGGCCCTTTCTGCCGTTGCGGCCCTGCGAGGCGAACCAGGCTGCGCCCTTCTCGACGATCTCGCGCACCCAGTACGCCGTCTCCATGTTGTGCTCGAGCGTCGGGTAGCCGAACAGGCCGACCTGCGCCACGTATGGCGGGCGCAGCCGCGGCATGCCGCGCTTGCCCTCGATGGACTCGATCATCGCGGACTCCTCGCCGCAGATGTATGCACCGGCGCCGCGCCGCAGGTGGATCGGCGGCAGCGCGCAGGGCGCGTCCTTCCGGAGCTTCGCGAGTTCACGCTCCAGCACCGCGCGGCAGCCCGCGTACTCGTCGCGCAGGTAGATCCAGATCTCGCCCACGCCGGCGCACCAGGCCGCAACCAGCATGCCTTCGAGGAACCGGTGCGGGTCGCGCTCGAGGTAGTAGCGGTCCTTGAAGGTGCCAGGCTCGCCCTCGTCTATGTTCACTGCCATCACGCGCGGCGCGGGTTCGGCGGCGACGATGCGCCACTTGCGCCCGGCAGGGAATCCCGCGCCACCGAGGCCGCGCAGCCCCGAGTCTTCCATGATCTTCGTGACCTCGTCGCGCGTGCGTCGCCCGGCGAGGCAATCGGCGATCAGCTTGTAGCCGCCCGCCTTGCGGTACGCGGCAAGGTCGATGTACTTCGGCACTGCGCAGCGGGTCTCCTTCGCCAGCACCGCGGCGCGCACCTTTTCCGGCGTCGCATTCAGCACCGGGTTCTGGTGCACCACGGCGCAGGGCGCGGATTCGCAGCGGCCCACGCAGGGCGCGTGGATCACGCGCACGTCCTTGCCGAGCATGCCGGGAAGCTTCTGCAGCAGTTCGTTCGCGCCGGCCATCTCGCAGGAAAGCGAATCGCACACGCGCACGGTGAGCG